>NZ_JBBBBJ010000001.1:248143-661482 GCF_037120545.1 Nocardioides sp. CCNWLW216 | reverse complement strand
CGCGTATCGAGACCCACCGCCCACCCGACCACCCGTCGCCGGTCGAGTAGCGAGCGCCACCGCGCGTATCGAGACCCACCGCCCACCCGACCACCCGTCGCCGGTCGAGTAGCGAGCGCCACCGCGCGTATCGAGACCCGGCACGGGTCCCGGACAGGTCGGGACGTTGGTCCCCGGGGCCGGGGCCGTCCGCCCGATCCCCCGGTCCTCCCGTGCTTCCTAGCGTGGTCGTACCAGTCCGACCGACATGCTCAGGAGAGCTCGTGGACCCGCTCGACATCGCCCGGTGGCAGTTCGGCATCACCACCGTCTACCACTTCATGTTCGTCCCGATCAGCATCGGTCTCTCGGCGATGGTGGCGTACTACGAGACCCGCTGGCTGCGGTCCCGCGACACGGCGTACCTCCGCCTGACCCGCTTCTTCGGGAAGCTCTTCCTCATCAACTTCGCCATCGGCGTGGTCACCGGCATCGTCCAGGAGTTCCAGTTCGGGATGAACTGGAGCGACTACTCGCGCTTCGTCGGGGACGTCTTCGGCGCCCCGCTGGCCATCGAGGGGCTGCTGGCCTTCTTCCTCGAGTCGACCTTCCTCGGCCTGTGGATCTTCGGCTGGGACCGGCTCCCCGGAAGGCTGCACGCCGGGTGCATGTGGCTGGTGCACCTCGGCACCCTCTTCTCGGCCTGGTTCATCCTGGCCGCGAACTCCTGGATGCAGCACCCGGTCGGCTTCGCCTTCAACCCCGACACCGGGCGCGCGGAGATGAACGACTTCGCGGCGGTGATGTTCAACAAGGTCCAGCTGGTGACGTTCCCGCACGTCGTGCTGGCGGCGTACATGACGGCGGCCGCCTTCGTGGTCGGCATCGCGTTCTGGCACCTCCGCCGCCAGAGCGACCCCGCGTCGGAGGACGCCGGGATGTGGCGCAAGGCGGTCCGCGGTGGTGCCGCCTTCGTGCTGGTCACCGGGCTCGGGGTGGTCGTCGTGGGCGACTTCCAGGGCAAGGTGATGACCGAGGTCCAGCCGATGAAGATGGCGGCCGCCGAGGCGCTCTACGAGACCGAGCAGCCCGCGCCGTTCTCGGTCTTCACGATCGGCACCCCGGACGGGAAGACCGAGAAGTTCTCGCTCACCGTGCCGAACCTGCTCTCCTTCCTCGCCACCGGCGACCTCGACGGGGAGGTCCAGGGCATCAACGAGCTGCGCGAGCAGTACCAGGAGACGTACGGCGAGGACCCGGGCGCGGCGTACTACTCGGCCGGCGACTACACGCCGTACGTGCCCGTCACCTACTGGAGCTTCCGCTTCATGATGGGCCTCGGCTTCGCCGCGATGGCGGTGGCGCTGTGGCTGCTGTGGGCGACCCGGCGAGGCCGGATCCCCGGCGGCCGGCTGCTCTACACCGCGGTCCTGCTGCTTCCCCTCATGCCGCTGCTGGCCAACTCGGCGGGCTGGATCTTCACCGAGATGGGCCGTCAGCCGTGGGCCGTCTTCGGGCTGATGACCACCGCCTCGGCCGTCTCGCCCGGGGTCAGCGCCAGCGAGATGCTCATCTCCCTGATCACCCTCACGCTCCTGTACGGCGTGCTGGCGGTGATCGAGGTCCGGCTCCTGCTGACCGCCATCACCACGGGCGTCGAGCCGATCACCGGCGTCGACGACCTGCCGAAGGTCCGCACCGACGCGGACGACGACCAGCCCCTCGCGTTCGCGTACTGAGAAGGACTGACACGACATGGAACTCACCACCGTCTGGTTCGCGCTCATCGCGATCCTGTGGATGGGCTACTTCGCCCTCGAGGGCTTCGACTTCGGGGTCGGCATGCTGCTCCCCGTGCTCGGCCGCACCGACCGCGAGCGGCGGGTCCTGATCAACACCATCGGCCCGGTCTGGGACGGGAACGAGGTCTGGCTGCTGGTCGCCGGCGGCGCGACCTTCGCCGCCTTCCCGGAGTGGTACGCCACCCTGTTCAGCGGGTTCTACCTGCCCCTGCTGCTGATCCTGGTCGCGCTGATCGTGCGCGGGCTCGCCTTCGAGTACCGCCACAAGCGCGAGGACGCACGGTGGAAGAAGCGCTGGGACGCCGTGCTGTTCGTCGGCTCCCTGGTGCCGGCCCTGCTGTGGGGCGTGGCCTTCGCCAACATCCTGCGCGGCGTGCCGATCGACGCGGACCTGGAGTACACCGGCGGCTTCTTCGACCTGCTCACCCCCTACGCCCTGCTGGGCGGGGCGATGACGCTGCTGCTGTTCCTCACCCACGGCGCCATGTTCATCGCCCTGAAGACCGACGGCTCGATCCGGTACGCCGCTCGCACGCTCGCGGTGAAGCTCGGCGTCGTGGCTGCCGTGGTGGCTGTCACCTTCCTCGGGTGGACCCAGCTGAAGACCGGCGACGCCGCCTCGGCGCTGGCCTTCCTGGTCGCGGCGCTGGCCCTGGTCGGCGGGATCGCCGCCGCGGCGGCGGGCCGCGAGGGCTGGGCCTTCCTCGGCACCTTCGTGGCGATCGCGGTCGGCGTCGCCGGGCTGTTCCTGGCGCTCTTCCCGGACGTCATGCCCTCGACGCTGGCCGGCGGCACGTCGCTGACGACGACCAACGCCGCGGCGACGGCGTACACGCTGAGGATCATGACCGTGGTGGCGGCGATCTTCACGCCGCTGGTGCTGGCCTACCAGGCCTGGACCTACTGGGTCTTCCGCAAGCGGATCGCCGTGCACCACATCCCGGAGACGGTGCTGGCGGCCGGTCCGCGATGAGGCCCACGGATCCGCGGCTGCGCCGCCAGCTCGCCCCGGCCGCCCGGCCGCTCGCCGGGGTGCTGGTGGCGGGCGGGCTCGGGGCGGCGCTCGTCATCGTCCAGGCGTGGGCGGTCACGGGGCTGCTGGTCGCCGCCGTACGGCGTGAGGAGCTCGCGACCTGGGCCGTCACGGTGGCCGCCGTGTTCGCCGCCCGCGCGCTGACCGGCTGGGTCGGCGACCTGCTCGCCGCCCGGTCGGCGGCGATCGTCGGGACCCACCTGCGCCGCCAGGTCGTCGCCGCGGTGCTCCGCCGCCGCGAGGTCCGCTCGGCCGACGCCGTGCTGCTGACCCGGGGCGTGGCGGCCGCGGAGCCGTACCTCACCCGCTACCTCCCCGCGGTCGTCCTCGCCGCCGTGCTCCCGCTGCTGACCCTCGGCGTGATCGCCTGGCTGGACCCGCTGAGCGGGCTGGTCGTGCTGCTGACCCTGCCGCTGGTGCCGGTCTTCGGCGCGCTGGTCGGACTCGCGACCCGGGACCGGGCCGAGGAGCAGTGGCGGGCGATGGCGTCGCTGTCGGGCCACTTCCTCGACGTCGTACGAGGTCTGCCGACGCTGGTCGCCCACCGCCGGGCCCGGGCCCAGTCGGCCACCATCGGCCGGGTCACCGACCGCTACCGCCGGGCCAGCATGGCCACCCTGCGCGTCGCCTTCGCCTCCTCGGCCGTGCTCGAGCTGGTCGCGACCCTGTCGGTCGCGCTGGTGGCCGTCGTCGTGGGCACCCGGCTCGCCGGGGGTGGGCTCGACCTGCACACGGCGCTGCTGGTGCTGCTGCTCGCCCCCGAGGCGTACTGGCCGCTGCGCCGGGTCGGGGCGGAGTTCCACGCCGCGGCCGAGGGCGTGGCGACGTTCGAGCAGGTCGACGAGCTGCTGGCCGGTACCCCGGTCGCGAGCAGCGGGACGGCGGCCGCGGTCGACACTGCGCTGGTCGCGACCGGCCTCACCGTCCGGCACCCCGGCCGCACCGTGCCGGCCCTCGACGGCGTCGACGTCGTCGTCCCGGCGCGCGGGGTCACCGTCGTCACCGGCCCGTCGGGCTGCGGCAAGTCGACCCTGCTCGCCGCGCTGGTCGGCCTGGTCCCGCCCACCGACGGCCAGGTGCTGGTCGACGGCGTCCCCGTCGCCGGCGAGGCCTGGCGCTCGCAGGTCGCGTGGGTCTCGCAGCGGCCGGTGTTCGTCGCCGGCACCGTGGCCGACAACCTGCGCCTGGCCCGACCCGAGGCCACGGACGCCGACCTCTGGGCCGCCCTGCGCGCGGTCGCCCTCGAGGAGCGGGTCCGGGCGCTGCCCTGGGCGCTCCGGCAGCCGCTCGGCGAGGACGGCGTCTCGCTCTCGGCCGGCGAGCGGGCCCGGCTGGCCCTGGCCCGGGTCGTGCTGGCCCGGCGGCCGTGGGTCTTCCTGGACGAGCCGACCGCCCACCTGGACGCGCTGACCGAGCAGGTCATCGCCGACACCGTCGTCGCGCTCGGCCGGACCAGCGCGGTCGTGGTCGTGGCGCACCGGCCCGCGCTGGTCGCGCTGGCCGACCACGTGATCGAGCTGTCGGCGCCGACACCGCGGTCGCCGGCGAGCCAGCCACCGGTCGTCGTACCGGAACGGTGGACTGCGCACCGCTCCCCCGAGCCCGCCGCCGACCGACCGCCGCGCGGGGGTCTGCTCGGCAGCACCGTCCTCGGCGCGCTGGCCTCCCTGTCGGGCGTCGCGCTCACCGCGACCGCCGGGTGGCTGATCGTCCAGGCGTCCACGCACCCGCCGGTGCTGACCCTGATGGTGGCCATCGTCGGGGTGCGCACCTTCGGACTGGCCCGCCCGGTGCTCCGCTACGTCGAGCGGCTCCGCTCCCACGACCTCGCCCTCCGACTGCTGGCCCGCCGCCGGGTCGAGGTGTACGACGCCCTGGTGCCGCTCGTCCCCGGCCGGCTCGGGCGCCGGCGGGGCGACCTGCTCGCCTCGGTCGTCGACGACGTGGACGGCGTGGTGGACGACGCGCTCCGGGTCCGGCTCCCGCTGATGTCGGGCGCACTGGTCGTGGCCGGCGCGACGGTCGTCTCGACCGCCCTGCTGCCGGCCGCGGGTGCGGTCGTGGCCGCGGTCGGTCTCGTCGGGGGCGGGCTGGCCCACGGCCTGGCCCGGCTCGGCGCCGGCGCGGCCGAGCGTGCCGCGGTCGGCCTGCGGGCCGACCTCTCGGAGGCGTCCGTCGAGACCGCGCAGGTCGCCCCCGAGCTGGTCATGTGGCAGGCCGAGGCGACCGCCGTGTCGCGGGTCGCGGAGCTGAGCGACCGGCTCGGCCGGACCGCCGCCCGGGCGGTCGCCTGGTCGGGCGCGGCGCGGGCCCTCGTCCTCGTGGTCTGCGGCATCGGCGTCGCCGCCGTCGCCGCGGTCGCGACCGGCCAGGTCTCGGGCCCGGTCCTCGCGCTGCTGGCCCTGGTGCCGCTCGCGCTGGCCGACACGCTGACCACGTTCGCCGACGCCGGCGCGCTGTCGGTCCGCACCCGGGCCGCCGCCGCCCGGCTCCACACCCTCGAACGCACCCGCCCGGCCGTCCGGGCCACCGTCGGCGACCCGCTGCCGGCCCGGCACGACCTGGTCCTCGACCGCGTCACCGCGGGCTGGACGCCGGACCGGATCGCGCTGCGCGACCTCTCGCTCGGCGTCGACCGCGGCGAGCGGGTCGTGGTCGTGGGGCCGTCGGGCTCGGGCAAGTCGACGCTGGCCGCCCTGCTGCTGCGCTTCCTCGACCCGGTCGCGGGCGACGTTCGGCTCGGCGGGGTCGCGACCACCCGCCTGGACCCCGACGACGTCCGACGGGTCGTGGGTCTGGTCGACGACGACCCGCACGTCTTCGCCTCGACCCTGGTCGAGAACGTCCGCCTGGCCCGGCCCGACGCGAGCGACGCCGACGTCGAGGCCGCCCTGCGGCGGGCCCGCCTCGGCACCTGGCTGGACGACCTCCCCGACGGGCTGCACACCTGGCTCGGCGACGGCCACGCCCAGGTCTCGGGTGGCGAGCGGGCCCGGATCGCCGTCGCCCGTTCGCTACTCGCCGAGCACCCGGTCCTGGTCCTCGACGAGCCCACCGCCCACCTCGACCACGCCACCGCCGTCGAGCTGGCCCACGAGGTGCTCGACCCGCGCGACGAACGAGCCGTCGTCTGGATCAGCCACGACCACGTCGGGGTCGACCTCGCCGACGCCGTGGTCGACCTGGGGGCGGTCGGGGCGCGGGTGCCGCAGCGGTGACGCGGCGGGTCAGCCCTCGGCCGTCGTGCGCTGGGCGGCGCGGCAGCGCTCGTCGGTGCCGCCGTCGGCCAGGCAGCCGCCGTCGTAGACCGCGCGGTCGCGCAGCCGCCGCTCCAGCCGGACGCCCTTCTCGACCTCGACGGACTCGCCGGCGCACGTGTCCTCGCCGGTGAGGTCCAGGGTCACCTCGACCCGGTCCGCCGTCTCGACGAGGTCGACGTCGGAGATCGTCTGGCAGGCCGAGAGGGTCGCGTGCACGACGACGCCGCGGCGGACGACGTCGTACTCGCTCCAGGTGATGCGGGCCAGGCTCTCGCCCTCGGCCCGCTCCTGCTGGAAGAGCGACATCCCGGCGACGGCCGTGCCGGCGAGCAGCACCACGGAGAAGAGCAGTACGGCGATCGCGCGCCCGCGTCCGACCATGCCGGCCTCCTCAGACCGCCGAGCCGCGCTCGGCCCGGGCCGCGAAGCCACGCACGATCGACCCGCAGTCGTGCGCCAGCTCCATCAGGGTCAGCAGCTCGCCGGAGCTCCAGGCGCGCGGGTGGTCGTCCATGGCGCAGAGCACCGCGACCGGACGGCCGGACTCGTCGGTGACGTGCCAGCCCGCGTAGGCCTCGATGCCGAGCTCGACGACGAGCGGGTGGGTGGCGATCCCGGTCTCGTCGCGCACGTCGTCGACGATCAGCTGGGCGCCGGTGTCCTTGACGTGCTTGCAGAAGCCCGCGACCAACGGGATCTCCCGGACGCCCTGGAGCTGCTCCGGCAGGCCGTCGGCACCGAGCAGGATCTGCCGGTCACCGACGAAGACCGAGAGCAGCGAGAGCCGTGATCCCAGAGCTTCGCGCAGCCGCCGGGTGTATCCGTCGCCGGCCTCGAAGGCGTCGTTCTCGCTAGTCGTGTCCACGCTGTCCCCTCATCGGGCGCTCCCACCCGGAAGAGCACCGAGGACGAGTGTGACTGATGGTGCCCGTCCCAGTCAGCAGAATCCGGAGCCTGGTCGCCCGCCGGCGTCAGCCGGCACGGTCCGAGCGGACCACCCCGGACGCGAGAGCGGCCGCCAGGGCCGGTCCGCACGCGTGCGCCCGCTCCATCAGGGTCGTCAGGTCGGCCGAGGACCAGACCCGCGGCCGGTCCGCCGTGGCGGCGAGGATGCCGATCGGGCGCCCGTCCCGGTCGGGCACGTGCCAGCCCGCGTAGGCGTGCACGTCGAGCTCGGCCAGAAGCGGGTGCGAGGCGAAGTCGCTCTCGGTCCGGACGTCGTCGACGATGAGCTGACCGCCGGAGGTCTCGAGGTGCTGGCAGAGCATCTCCATCTCGGGGATCTCCCACTGGCCCTGCAGGCGCGGAGGCAGCCCGGCGGAGCCGACGAAGAAGTGCCGGCCCTCCCCGGCGAAGACGGAGAGGACGACGACCCGGGCCCCGATCGCCTGCTGCAGCCCACGGGCGTGGTCGTCGGCAGCCAGCCGGAGCTCCTGCTCGGTGTCCATCGCGCCTCCCGGCGCCCGTCGAGCGGGGCGCCGGCCCAGTCTGCCTCAGCCGCGCGCGGCCCGCAGCATCTCGTCGCGGGGCACGACCTTGATCCGCTCGCGACCGGCGGCCTCGCCCAGGGCGACCTCGTGGGCGTCGAGCCGCTCCCAGCCGTCCCAGCCGATGACCTCCACGCCGCGCTCGGCGAGGTGTTCCAGGATGGCGGCCGGGTCGGTGGTCTCCGCGGTGCGGAGCGTGTCGAGGTCGGCCAGCAGACTGGCGACGGTCTCGGCGGCGTCGGACTTGGTGTGCCCGATCAGGCCGACCGGCCCGCGCTTGACCCACCCGGTCACGTAGGTGCCCGGCAGGTGCTCGCCGTCGAGGTCCAGGACCCGCCCGGCCTCGTGCGGCAGCACGCCGTTGACGTGGTCGAACGGCAGGTCCGCGAGCTGGCTGGAGAAGTAGCCGACCGCGCGGTAGACCGCCTGGACGGGGGTGTCGACGTACTCGCCGGTGCCGCGGGCGGTGCCGTCGCCGACCAGCTCGGTGATCTCGGTGCGCAGTCCCTCGACCTGGCCGTCGCCGTAGATCTCGACCGGCGCCTGGCAGAGGTGGATGTGGATGCGGTGCGGGGCACCGGTGGGCTCGGCCTCGACGTACTTCAGCAGCGTGTCGACGACCAGGCGGGTGCCCTTGTTCGACGAGATCGCGGTCTGCGAGGCCTCGTCGATCTCGAAGCCCTCCGGGTGCACGATCACGTCCACGTTCGGCGAGTGGGAGAGCTCGCGCAGCTCCATCGGCGTGAACTTGATCTGCGCCGGGCCGCGGCGGGCGAAGACGTGCACGTCGGTGGCCTGGTTGAGCTTCAGGCCCTGGTAGACGTTGTCGGCGATCTCGGTGGTCAGCTGCTCGTCGGCCGGCTTGGCCAGCATCCGCGCGACGTCGAGGGCGACGTTGCCGGCCCCGATCACGGCGACCGAGCGGGCCTCCAGCGGCCACTCCGACGGCGCGTCGGGGTGGCCGGCGTACCAGCTCACGAACGACGAGGCGCCGTGGCTGCCGGGGAGGTCGACGCCGGGGATGTCGAGCTGGCGGTCGGCCATCGCGCCCGTGGAGAAGATGACGGCGTCGTAGAACCGCTCGAGGTCGTCGAGCTTGAGGTCGGTGCCGTACTCGACGTTGCCGAGGAACCGGATGTTGTCGCGCGAGAGCACCCGGCGCAGCGCCTTGACGATCTCCTTGATGCGCGGGTGGTCGGGCGCGACGCCGTACCGGACCAGGCCGTACGGCGCGGGCAGCCGCTCGATGACGTCGACGCTGGCCTCGGGGTGCTCCTTGGTCAGGATGTCGGCGGCGTAGATGCCGGCCGGTCCGGCACCGACCACGGCAACGCGAATGTTCCTCATGCGTCCAGCGTGACGGGCGTCGTCCAGGACCGGTAGGACCGCCGTCACTGTGAGCCCACAGGATCCTCCTGTGAGCGCGTTATCCTCGTCACGTGCTCCCCGATCTCCCGTCCCTGCGCCTGCTGGCCGACGTCGCGCGGCACGGCAGCATCGGGGCGGCAGGCCGGCTCGCGGGGATCTCGCAGCAGTCCGCCTCCGAGCGGCTGCGGGCGATGGAGGCCCAGACCGGCCTGGTGCTGGTCCAGCGGGCGACGAGCGGCTCGAGCCTGACCCCGTCCGGCCGGCTGCTGGTCGAGTGGAGCACCCGACTGCTCGAGCAGGCCGACGAGGTGGAGGTCGCCCTGCGGACCCTGCGCCGCGAGCACACCGAGGAGCTGCGGGTCTTCGCGAGCATGACCACCGCCGAGTACCTCCTCCCCCGCTGGCTGGTCCGGCTGCGGCGGCAGCGCTCGGTGACCGTGAGCCTGCAGGCGACCAACTCCGAGGCGGTGCTGGGGGCGGTCCGCTCCGGCGAGGCCGGGCTCGGTTTCGTCGAGGGGCCCGGCGACCTGGCCGGGCTCGCCTCCCGCAAGGTCGGCGACGACGAGCTGGTCCTGGTCGCCGCGCCCGACGATCCCTGGGCCCGGCGCCGGCGTCCGCTCGACCCGGCGGCCGTCGCGGGCCGGGCGCTGACCAGCCGCGAGCGCGGCTCCGGCACCCGCGGCGTGGTCGAGGACGCCCTGGCCCGCGCCGGGGTCACGCTCGCGCCGCCCGAGGCCGAGCTGACCACCAACGCGGCCGTCGTCGGCAGCGTCCGTGCCGGCAGCCCACCCGCGTTCCTCAGCCGTCGCGCCGTCGAGCGCGACCTCGACTCCGGCCAACTGGTCGCCGTACCCACGACGGGCCTCGACCTGCGCCGTCGCTTCACCGCCGTCTGGGTCGGGGGTACGACGCCGCCCGCCGGTCCGGTCCGCGACCTCCTGGCCATCGCCGCCCGGGGTTGAGGCGTCGAGAGACGGCCTCAGGCCTCCGGGATCTCGCGACCCCAGGCCTCGCGGGTGATGTCCTCCGGCTCGGGGCCGCCGCGCTTGCCGGTGTCGAGCGCGTCGATCGCGGCCAGCTGGTCGCCGCTCAGCTCGAAGCCGAACACGTCGAAGTTCTCGGCGATCCGCGACGGGGTGACCGACTTGGGGATGACCTGACGGCCCTGCTGGAGGTGCCAGCGCAGCATCACCTGCGCCGGCGTACGCCCGTGCGCGGCGGCGATCTCGCCGATCACCGGGTCCTCGAGCGTGCTGCGGTGGCCGCTGTCGCGGTAGAAGGTGATGCCGCCGATCGGCGCCCAGGCCTGCGACACGATCCCGTGGGCCTCGTCGGCCTCCAGGACGGCGGACTGGCGGAAGTAGGGGTGCACCTCGATCTGGTTGATCGACGGGACGATGTCGGTGCGCTCCAGCAGCTGCGCAAGGTGGTCGGGCATGAAGTTGCTGACGCCGATCGCGCGGACCCGGCCGTCGGCGACCAGGGTCTCCAGCGCGCGGTAGGCGTCCACGGTGAGGTCGAACTCGCCGGGCAGGGCCTGGTGCAGGATCAGCAGGTCCAGCTGCTCGAGGCCGAGCTTGCCGGCGCTCTTCTCGAACGCGTGCAGCGTCTCGTCGTACCCGTAGTCGCTGATCCAGACCTTGGTCTCGACGAAGACCTCGTCCCGGGCCAGGCCGGAGCGTCGCAGCGCCTCCCCGACGCCGCGCTCGTTGCCGTACGCCGCGGCGGTGTCGACGTGCCGGTAGCCGACCTCCAGCGCGGTCTCGACCGCGGCGGTGGTCTCGTCGGGCGGGGTCTGGAAGACGCCGAAGCCGAGGGCCGGCATCTCGACGCCGTTGTTCAGGGTGATGGTGGGAACGGTCATGTCCTCCACGCTAGGCACGGCCCCCTGAGCGAGGGAGGGTCTGCCGGGCCCCCTCGGTCTCCGAGCGTGTGAGTGAATCTCCCTGCGCGAGCAGGACGGGTCCGCTGGCGCGTCCCCGTCAGTCGATCGGCCGCAGCTCCTCGGCGTACGACACCGACTGGCGGCGGAGCCGGCCGTCGGAGCCGACGGCGTACTGGCCCATCCGCCACAGCGGCGGGCTGTAGGCATGCACCGACACCGCCCCGTGCACGGCGCCGGTGAGTCGGTGGATGTGGTCGGGACCGAAGCTGAAGACCTGGCCGGCCTCGACCAGGGTCTCGATGGTCTCGATGCCGACCGCGAGGTTGTGCTCGAGGAGCGAGCCCTCGACGACGGCGACGGCGCCGGAGGACACGTCGTGGTCGTGGAAGCCGGTGTCGTTCTCCGGGGTCCAGCAGAGCAGCCAGACGTCGACGTGGGCGTCGCGGTGGAGCGAGACGTAGACGCGGTTGTCGGCGTCGAAGGCCAGGTGGTGGCGCCACTGCTCGGGGTGGAGGGCGAGGTACGACGCCAGCGAGCGCAGCTCGTCCTGGTCCAGGTCCCGGCCCGGCAGGGTCCCCAGGGAGAGGTCGCCCTCCAGGGGCGTCGCCGCCCGGGCGGGGATGTCGGTGCGGATCTCGTCCAGGGTCGCGGTCATGCCACTGCCTCCACTCGTGCATCGATGCTCCGCGCGCCCAGTGCGCGGAGCGGGTTGTCGGTCCGGATGGCCCGGGTCGCGGCCTCGCCGAAGAGGGCGGGCAGCGGGGCGGCGTACGGGCGGTCGCTGCCGAGGGCGACCACGTCGATGCCCAGCACCCGGATGAGGGCGTCGACCCCCTGGGCGCCGTACGACGAGGTCTCGACGAAGACGTCGCGGTCGACGACCCCGGCATCGCCTCCGCGGGCGGCCAGCCGCTCGTGCTGGAGCGGCGCCAGGCCGGCCCCGGCGGCGAAGACCAGCCGCAGCGTCGGGTGCTGCGCCCGGCCACCTGCGGCGTGCCAGCCCCACCAGGCGGCCTGCAGCTGCGCGACGTAGCCGACCACCGGCGCCCACCAGGCCGGAGCCTCGTCGACCGCGGTCGGCCCGGGGTGCACGAAGACCGGCTTGCCGGCCGCCTCGGCGACCGCGAGCACGTCGCCGACCGCGTCCCAGCCGCTGGGGGTCGCGACCTGGGTCGCGGCCAGCTGGACGCCGACGAACGGTCCGGCGAGCAGGGCGGCCAACGCGTCGAGGTCGGGCTGGTGCGTCGGCACCGACGCCCACGCGGCGAAGTGCCCGGGCAGCGCCGCCGCGCCCGCGTGCCAGGCGTCGAGCGCCGCACCGGCCTCCTCGCGCGGCAGCGACTCCAGCCCCAGCGGGGCGGAGAGGCTCACGCAGGCCAGGCCGGTTCCGGCGGCGCGGTCGAGGTCGATCCGGCGCTCGACGTCGTGGTCGGCCGGGCGGACGTCGTACGGCGCCTCGCCCTCGGTGTGCAGCGTCCAGCCCCGCAGGTACGGCGCTCGCGTACGCCGTCGGAGCAGCTCCAGCAGCGGCTCGGGCCACAGGTGCTGGTGCAGGTCGATCGCGGACACGGTCTCCCTCACGTCTTAAGCCGACTAATTCAGGAGACTTTATATCATTAATTCGCGTGTAACGCGGCGGGGCGCGCGCGGCAGGTCCCGAGTGAACGCCCGTTCGCGGGACCACTCACCACCAGGAGCACCTATGCACGTCTCCACTCGGGTCGCCGGCGTCGTTGCCGGCGTGACGCTGACCCTCGGCTCGCTCGGCACGTTGACCGCGGCCCCGGCGACCGCCGCCCACCAGGCCCCCTGCGCCCAGCAGCAGAAGCAGGTCGACAAGGCCACCGCCGGTCTCGAGCGGGTCACCGCGGTGTTCGAGCGACAGCAGGACAAGGTCGCGAAGGCGCGTCACGAGGTCCGCGCCGCCGACACCGCGCGCGAGCGGCGGGCCGCCCGGGCCGAGCTCCGCGAGGCCAAGGAGGACCGCGGCGACGCCCGCGCCGCGAAGAAGGCCCAGCAGCAGCGCCTGGCCAAGGCCGAGGCGCGGCTCGACAGGTGTGAGGCGCAGCAGCCCGTCCCCACGAGCTGACGCCTCGCCCCGTCGGCCCCACCTCCCTCGGGACCGACGGTGATCGCTACGGCACCTCGGCCAGCCGGCTGCGTAGCCGGCGGAGGCCGCGGTGCCGGGCGACCCGGACCGCGACGGCGCTGATCCCCAGCGCCGTCGCGGCGCCGTGGTTGTCGAAGCCGAGTCCGTCCACGAGACCGATCACGTCGCGCTCTCTCGGGGGCAGCGACGCGATCGCGTGGCGGACCCAGTCCCGCTCCTCCAGGGACAGGGTGGGGTCGGGGACCGTCGGCAGGTGGTCCTCGACCTCGGTCGGATCGGTACGACGGCGGTCCGAGCGCCGCTTCGTGCTCCCACTGATCTTGCGGGCGATGCCGAAGAGCCAGCCCGCGAAGTCGTCGGCCGACCCCGAGAAGTCGGCGATCTTCGTCGCCGCGACCAGCCAGGCGTCGCTCGCCACGTCCTCGGGCGCCACCATGCTGTCCCCGCTGGGCCGGGCCGACAGCCAGGCCACCAGCCGACCTGCGTGCGCCCGGTGCAGCTCCCGCCAGGCCTCGGGGTCGCCGGTCTTCGCCCGCGCGACGAGGTCGTCGTCGCGCTCAGCCATCCACGTCCGCATCCGTCGACGTCGCCGACGGCTTGGTCGGCTTGGTCGGCTTGGTCGGCTTGGTCGGCTTGGTCGGCTTGGTCGGCTTGGTCGGCTGCGCGGGCGTGGCCGCCTGGGACGGACGCGGCTTCCTCGTCGGGTGCGGCTTCCTGGTCGGGTGCGGCTTCCTGGTCGGGTGCGCTGTCGACGACGGGGCTGCAGGCGTCGTGGCCGGGTCCGCCGCCTGCGACGGCAGCGGCGACGGACGCGGGTCGGAGCCCGTCGTACCTCCTGGGCCGGACGTGGGGTCCGAGCCCGGGCCGGGGAGGGGGGCGGACGTCTCCGGAGCGTCGGGGCCGGAGGACGGGACGACCGACGTGGGCGACGGCCTCGCGGGCGTGGGCTGCGGGGTCGGCGTCACGGGGACGGAGGGCGGCCCCTGCCGTGGCTGCGGGAGCCCGGGAATCGTGACCGCACCGGTGGCCCAGGCACCACCGACCGAGAGCCCGACCGCCCCGACCAGGCCCGCCACCACCGCGGCGGTACGGCGGCCGCGGACGCTCGCCGTCGGCGTGCTCTCCCGAGCGAGCGCGGCCAGCCGGTGCACCAGGTCGTCCGGCGGGTCGGTCGGCGTCACGTCGAGGCGTAGGTCCTCGGGGGTGGGCTTCATGCGGGGTCTGCCTTCTGGGTCGCTCGACCGTACCGGTCCGCCCCCTACCTGTCGCGACCCCGCGGGATCGTTACGCCGCGTTCAGCCCAGACGGACGACGGCCCGCCCCCGGACCTCGCCCTGCGCCTGCCGGGTCCAGGCCTCGGCGACGTCGGCGAGCGCGAAGACCTCGTGCGGGACGACGATCCGCCCCGCCTCCGCGTGCTCCTCGAGGGCGGCCAGGGCCGCGCGGCGCTGCTCGGCGGTCAGGTCGTTGTTGGTGTAGCCGCGGACCTCGCGCGACCCGCTGCGCAGGTGGGCCGAGGAGAACGCCGCGGTCGCGCCGGCACTGGAGCCGAGGTTCACGAGCCGGCCGCGGGGCGCGAGACAGAGCGCGGCCGCCGAGGCGGGGACGCCGCAGAGCGGGTCGAGCACGACGTCGACCTCGCCGACGACCTCCCGCAGGCGAGCCGCGAGCCCCTCCACGTCGTCGTCCCGCTCCAGCTGGACGAAGCCGTCGGCGCCGAGCTCGAGGGCGCGCGCCCGCGCGGCCGGCTCCACGGCGGCGCCGTAGACCGCGGAGGCCCCCTGCAGCCGGGCGGCCTGCAGCGCGACGGTGCCGACGACGCCGCTGGAGCCGAGCACCAGCACCCGCTCCCCCGCCTGCAGGCCGCCGCGGAGCAGCAGCGCGGTCCAGGCGGCGATGGCCGACAGCCCGAGGGCCGCGAGCTGCTCGTCGGGCACCGCGCCGCGCACCGGCACCAGGTCGTCGTCGGCGACGACGGCCAGCTCGGCCATCCCGCCGTCGCCGGGCTCCATCCCGGCGGAGGTCGGGAACCAGACCCGGGTGCCCGCGGCCAGCCGGGCGGACGCCCGGACGACGCCGACCCCCTGCACGCCCGGGACGTACGGCGTCGCCGGCTCCCCGAAGTACGACGTCCCGCTGGCGCACAGCAGGTCCAGCGGCGTGATCGGCACGGCGGTCACCGCGACCAGCGCCTGGCCCTCGCCCGCGACGGGCTCGGCCGCCTCGACCGGCCGGGGCGGCTCGCCGCACGTGTGGACGTGGGCGGCTCGCATCACGACTCCTGCGACGGGTCGACGTAGACCGCGTTGCGGTCGACGCTCATGTAGACGTCGTTGGCCACCGGACGGCGGATCTCCTCGGCGATGTGCCCGAGCAGCCCGGCGCAGCGGGCGAGCAGCACCGTGCCGCGCAGCAGCTCCTGGCGGATGCCGAGATCGGCGAGGGCGGCGCCGCTGACGCCGGCTCCGTTGAGCGGCAGCCGCTTGCCGAGGACCCGCTCGTGCGTGCGGCCGATCGCCTCGAAGAGGGCGAGGTGGGCGCCGTACAGATCCTCCTCGTGGGCGATCTGGATCAACCGCGGGGTGCGCGGGTCGCCGTCCTTGTGGACCGGGTGGCCGAGGCCCGGCACGAAGCGCCCCGCCTCTCGCTGGGCGCGTACGGCGGCCTCGGCGACCTCGTCCCAGCCCGCGTCGTCGGTGGGCGTCCGGTCGAGGCCGGCGAGCACGTCGGCGAGGAACCGGCCGGTGTCCTCGGTGACGCCGAGGAACCGCGAGCCGCCACCGAGCAGGCCGGCCGCGAGGGCGCCCTGGATCGAGTCGGGCGCGCTCAGGTAGGTCAGCCGGGCCGCGATCGCGGTCGGCGTGAAGCCGTGGTCGGCCAGGCCGAGCAGCACCGCCTCGAAGAGCCGCGCCTGCTGCGGGGTCGGACGCTCCAGCGTGATGAGCCAGTAGGCGAGCTCGCCGAACGACACCTTGCCCATCAGGTCGGTGGCGAGGTCCTGGCCGAGGAGCGTGATCGTGGTGCCCTCGGAGGTGCCCAGCGAGGTGGGGAAGGACGGGGTGCTCATGCGGTCTCCTGGGGGAAGCCGAGCCAGGCGCGGACCTCGGCGCCGTGCTCGTCGAGGGCGGGCGGGGGCAGGTCGTAGCGGGCGGGCGAGGCGCTGAGCCGGATGGGGTTGCGCACGGTCGGCACGTCGCCGATCGTCACGACGGGATCGAGCCCCAGCGACTCGGCCAGCTCGACGCCGCCGCGGACGTCGTTGATCGGCCCGCACGGGATCCCGGCGGCGCTCAGCTCCTCGAACCACTCCTGGGCCGTGCGCGTGGCGAGCCGCTCGAGCAGCAGCGGTCGCAGCTCCTCGCGCCGGTCGTTGCGGTCGCCCACCGTGGCGAAGCGCGGGTCGTCGGCCAGCTCGGGCAGGCCCATCGCCTGCACCAGACGGCGGTACTGCCCGTCGTTGCCCGCGGCGATGACCAGATCGCCGTCGCCGGTGGCCAGCGGCTCGTAGGGGAAGAGGCTCAGGTGGGCGTTGCCCATGCGCTGCGGGACCACGCCGCCGGCGACGTACGCCGAGGTCTGGTTGACCAGCGAGGACATCGCGGTGGAGAGCAGGTTGGTCTCGACGTGCTGGCCGGCGCCGGTCTCGTCGCGATGCCGCAGCGCGGCCAGGATGCCGATGACGGAATGGAGGCCGGTCATCACGTCGAAGACCGAGATCCCCGCGCGGTACGGCGACCCCTCCGGGTCGCCGGTGAGGCTCATCAGGCCCGACATGGCCTGGACCAGCAGGTCGTAGCCGGGCAGGTGGGCGCCGCCGGTCGATCCGAACCCGCTGATCGAGCAGTAGACGCTCCGCCGGTTGCGCGCCGCGACGTGGTCGTAGCCGAGCTCGAAGCGATCCATGCCGCCGGGCTTGAAGTTGTGGATGAAGACGTCGGCCCGGGCGGACAGCTCGTGGGCGACGGCGAGGTCGTCGGGGTCCTTGAGGTCGAGCACGATCGAGCGCTTGTTGCGGTTGATCGCCAGGTAGTAGGTGCCGGTGTCGCCGCGCCGCGGCGGGACCCAGTGCCGGGTGTCGTCGCCGGCGGGGCCCTCGACCTTGACGACCTCGGCCCCCAGGTCGGCCAGGAGCATCGTGGCGTAGGGGCCGGCGAGCACCCGGGAGAAGTCGGCGACCAGCACTCCCGACAGCGGTCCGGCGGTCACCTCGTCGGCGTTCACAGCAATCTCCCACCCTTTTGCGGACATGTGTCCGCCACTGTCTCCGGCGCTCGCGCCAGGTGTCAAGCGGTCTGATCGGACCCTTGACACGTGACCGGCGTTACAGCACGCTGGCACGAAAACGGACAGATGTCCGTCACGCCGTCCGGAGGTACGCCGAGATGCCCATGCCCGACCTGACCGCAGCGCCCGCGTACGTCTTCCGCGGAGGCACCGTGCTGACCATGGACGAGCGGCGCACCGTGCTCACCGATGCCGACGTGCTGGTCGTGGGCGACCGCATCGAGGCGGTCGGGCCGGCCCTCGCGGTCCCCGAGGGCACCGCCGAGATCGACGCGACCGGCGGCATCGTGATGCCGGGCATGGTCGACACCCATCGCCACATGTGGCAGACCGCCGTGCGGGGGTACGGCGCGGACTGGACCCTCACGCAGTACTTCGTCTGGAACTACCTCGAGCACGGGCGCAAGTTCCGCCCCCAGGACATCTACGCCGGCAACCTGCTCAGCGGCCTCGAGGCCCTCGAGGCCGGGGTGACCACCACCGTCGACTGGTCGCACAACCTGCACACCGTCGACCACGCCGACGCCGCGGTCGACGCCCTCGAGGAGGTGCCGGGCCGCTTCGTGTTCGCCTACGGCAACATCCAGGCCGGCCCGTGGGAGTGGACGGCGACGCCGGAGTTCCGCGACTTCGTCCAGCGCCGCATGACCCGCTCCGACCGGCTCGGCTTCCAACTGGCCTTCGACGTCACCGGCGACCCGGCCTTCCCCGAGAAGGCGGCCTTCGAGGTGGCCCGCGACCTCGGCGTCCCGGTGACGACGCACGCCGGCGTCTGGGGGGCGACCAACGACGACGGCATCCGACTGATGCACGAGCACGGCTTCATGACCCCCGAGACGGTCTACGTCCACGCGGCGACGCTGAGCGACGACTCCTACCAGCGGATCGCGGCGACCGGCGGCTCCGCCTCGGTGGCCGCCGAGAGCGAGGCGAGCTGCGGGCAGGGCTACCCCTCGAGCTGGTCGCTGCGCCGCCACGGCATCCCGATCTCGCTGTCGATGGACACCAGCGTGTGGATGAGCGCCGACATCTTCTCGGCCATGCGCGGCACCCTCAACGCCGACCGCACCCGCGAGCACCACGAGGCCCACGCCGGCAACGAGACGGTCACGCACCTCGCCGTGCGCTCCGCCGACGTCGTCGAGTGGGCCACCCGCGGCGGCGCCAGGGCGCTCGGCCTCGACGCGAGGATCGGCAGTCTCGAACCGGGCAAGAAGGCCGACGTCGTGCTCATCAAGAACGACGCGTCGCCGGTGATGTTCCCGATCCTCAACCCCTACGGTCACGTGGTCCTGCAGGCGCAGCGCGGCGACGTCCACACCGTCCTGGTCGACGGCCGGGTCGTCAAGCACGAGCACCGGCTCGTCGGTGCCGACCTCACGAAGGCCCGTCGGGCGATCGAGGAGACCGTGTCCTACCTGCAGGACCAGCTCGGCGAGGCCGACTGGGCCGGCGGCATGAGCCCCGACATCCCCGAGTCCAAGGTGCTCGACAACCCGTACACCTACACGGAGTACGCCGACGCCTCGACCCACACCCGCTGAGCCGTGGCCCGTCGTTCAGCCGACCTGCGGTCGGCCCTGCCACAGCGACCAGTCGGCGGCGACCTCGCTGGCCGCGTGCAGCAGCATCGGGAGGTAGTCGCCGGTCAGCGTCTCGACGCTGGTCTCGGCCGCGTGCACGGTGACGTTCATGGCGGCGCGGACCACGCCGTCGCCGTCGCGCACCGGGACGGCGACCGAGCGGATGCCGCGGGCGAGCTCCTCGTCGGCCAGCGCCCAGCCGCGGGCCCGGACGGTGCGGAGCTCGTCGGCCAGCGCCGCGGCGTCGTACTCCGGGGCCGGGAGGCCGGACCGGGTCGGCTCGGCGAGGACCGCACCGCGCGCGTCGTCGTCGAGCGCCGCGAGCAGCACCTTGCCCTGCGACGTGGGGACGGCCGGGAAGCGGGTGCCGATGTCGACGCGCAGCGCGATGATCTTCGGCACGGCCACCCGGGCGACGTAGACGATGTCCGAGCCGTCGAGCTGGGTCATCGACGACGACTCGCCGGTGCGGGCGACCAGCGTCTCCAGGTGGGGGCGGGCCATCTCCCAGAGGCCGAGCGAGGCGGCGTACGCAGCCCCGAGGCGCAGCACCCGCGGCGTCAGCGCGAAGCGACCGTCGCCGGAGCGGACGTAGCCGAGCTCGTCGAGCGTCAGCAGCAGCCGGCGCGCCGTGGGCCGGGCCAGGCCCGTCGCGGTCGCGATCTCGGCCAGCGTCAGCTCGCGCCGGTGGGCGTCGAAGCAGGTGAGCACGTCCAGCCCGCGGGCGAGCGCCTCGACGAAGTCGGGTCCTGTTCCACGGCCGGCCATGGCGCGATGGTCGCACAGCGGACGCTCAGACGACAGACTTCCCGGCAGGTTCGCCGGGATGCGGACAGATGTACGACGTACTCCACGCCGATCGAGAGGGCTGCCTGATGGCGAAGCTGGTGGCGATCCTCGCCACGACCCACCACCCGTTCTTCTACCGGACCAGCCAGCTGCCGGCCGAGGAGGCGCCGCCGTTCGCGGCCGAGTGGGTGCGCAAGGTCGAGGCCTACCGCGAGACCCTCACCCGGGCCCGGCCCGACGTGCTCGTCATGGTCGGCTCCGACCACTTCCACCAGCTGTGGCTCGACAACATGCCGCAGTTCCTGATCGGGAAGGCGCCGTTCTACGACGGCAACTGGGAGAACGAGATGCGGGAGTTCGGCCTCCCGAAGCTCCTCTTCAAGGGCGACGAGGAGCTCTCGGCCTACATGCTGCGCGAGGGCATCGACAAGGGCTTCGACCTGGCCTTCTCCAACGAGCTGCGGGTCGACCACTCGATCACCTGCCCGATCTTCACGGTCCGCCCCCAGAACGACCTGCCGATCGTGCCGATCTACACCAACATCTTCGCGCCGCCCCTCCCCCGGCCCGAGCGCTTCGTGCAGCTCGGGAAGACGATCCGCGAGATCATCGACGCCTGGCCCAGCCACCTGCGCGTCGCCGTGATCGGCACCGGCCACCTCTCGCTCGAGCTCGGGGGCCCGCGCCAGTTCGGCCCGCACGGTCCCGACCCGGAGTTCGACGCGCAGGCCGTGCGGTGGATCGCCGACGGCGACATCGACGGCTGCCTGTCCAGCGTGACCCTCGACAGCCTGCACGCGCCCGGCAACGCCACCCACGGCTTCATGGACTTCATGCTGATGATGGGCATCGCGGGCCACACGAAGGCCGACTACGCCGACAACCTCGACCTCTTCCACACCATGGAGGCCTACTTCACCTGGTATCCCGAGCCGGACCTGCTCGTCGGACCGCCGCTGGCCTCGAAGGGGGCACTGCTGTGAGCTCACCCCACGCCATCGCTCCACGAGCGCTCCACGATCCCGAGGGGACCCCGAGATGAGCAAGTACCTCGTCAACAAGTTCCTCTACACCGTCGACCGCGACACCGAGCTCACCGAGCGCTACCGCGAGGACCCGGTCGGCACCGTCGCGTGGTGGGAGGTGGAGGAGGCCAACCGGATCCTCAACTGCATCACCGCGGAGCGGACCACGTGGCTCGCCTTCACCGACGAGGAGCGCACCGCCCTCGCCACCCACGACCACGTCGCGCTGTTCGGGCTGGGCGCCCACCCGTTCCTCACCCTGACGCTGTGGATCGCCATGTTCGAGCGCGACTTCGACGAGCCGCTGGGCATGCAGCTCGACTACGCCGCCCGGCTCGCCCACCTCGGCCTGCCCTACCCGGACATCGCGACCTGAGGGAGGCCGTCCGCCGCTACTGCACGAAGCGGAAGAGGGGGCTGTCGGGCGAGACCGGCTCGACCCGCAGCGGCGAGGCCTCCATCCGGTCGAGCAGCGGACGGTAGTCGGCGCGGTCCTGCAGCTCGACGCCGACCAGGGCGGGCCCGGTCTCGCGGTTGGAACGCTTGACGTACTCGAAGAGCACGATGTCGTCGTCGGGTCCGAGCACCTCGTCGAGGAAGCGCCGCAGGGCGCCGGGCTCCTGCGGGAACTCGACCAGGAAGTAGTGCTTGAGGCCCTCGTGCACGAGGGCCCGCTCCCACACCTCGGCGTACCGGCTGACGTCGTTGTTGCCGCCGGAGAGCACGCAGACCACGGTCGAGCCGGGCGGCAGGTCGAGGCCCTGGCGCAGGGCGGCGGTGGCCAGCGCGCCGGCGGGCTCGGCGATGATCCCGTCGGACTGGTAGAGGTCGAGCATCTCCACGCAGACCATTCCCTCGGGGACGGTCGTGAGGTCCGGTCCGTGCCGGCGGACGGCCTCGTAGGGGTGGTCGCCGATGCGTCGTACGGCGGCGCCGTCGACGAACGAGTCGACGCTCTCCAGCTCGACCGGCCCGCCCGCCATGACCGCGGCCGCCATCGACGCGGCCCCCGCCGGCTCCGCCCCGAGCACGCGCGTCGCGGCCGCACGCTCGGCCAGCACGACGAGCATCCCCGCGAGCAGCCCGCCGCCGCCGACGGGCACCACCACGGCGTCCGGGGCGGTGCCGAGCTGGTCGAGCACCTCGGTCGCGATGGTGCCCTGGCCGGCGATGGTCCGGGGGTCGTCGAACGCCGGGACCGGGGTGGCGCCGGACTCGGCGGCCCAGGTCGCGCTGGCGAGCGCGGCGTCGTCGTACGTGTCGCCCCCGATGACCACGTCGACCCAGTCGCCGCCGAGCGCGGCGATCCGCTGCCGCTTCTGCCGCGGCGTCGTGCGGGGCAGGAAGATCCGCGCCCGGACACCGGTGCGCGCGCAGGCGAAGGCCACCCCCTGTGCGTGGTTGCCGGCGCTCGCGCAGGTCACCCCGCGCGCCCGCTCCTCCTCGGTGAGGGAGGCGATGAGCGTGTACGCGCCGCGCCCCTTGTAGGAGCGCACCTCGTTGAGGTCCTCGCGCTTGAGCCAGACCTCGAGGCCCGTCAGCGCCGACAGCCGCGCGCTGCGCTGCAGCGGGGTCGGCTCCGACACCTCCTCCAGGCGGGTCGCGGCCCGCTCCACGTCGTCCACGCCCGGCAGGTCCACGGCAGAACCGTACGGCGGGCGCCGCGCGGCGCCGCTACTGCCCGGCGTCGGCGGGCGGCGCACCCCCGTCACCGGGACCCCCGGCGCCGCCGCCCATCCCCGCAGCCGCCTGCTGCGTGACGCTGCCGGCGTAGTCGTTGGACGGGTCGCGGTAGATCGTGTGGACGTGGCCCCACCCCGAGGTGGTGACCCCCTCGACGTCCGCGCCGGCGGACCCCTGCTGGGCCTGGAAGGCGACGTAGACGTCCGGACCGGAGATCGAGAAGCTGATCCCGTCGCCGGTGGACATGTCGTAGCTGGTCTCCCCGGACCAGGCGATGACCGTGTCGTCGAGGGTGGCCTCGATCCCGGCCAGCGTGGTGTCGGTGGTCTGCTCGTCGGCCAGGCCGGCCCAGTTCGCGACCAGCTCGAGCAGCAGCTGTCGCTGCTCGTCGCTCAGGTCCGCGCCGGTGAGCCCGGAGCCGGTGGCGAAGTCGCAGGTGTCACCGGGCGCGCACATGGTGACCTCGCCCGAGGTCAGCGTCGCCTGCTGCTCCGCGGTCAGGCTGTCGAAGAACGCGAAGGCGTCGGTGTAGATGCCGTCGAAGGGCTGGACCTCCTCGCCGTCCTCGTTCGTGTAGACGGCCGGCTGGACCCCCAGGTGGGTCGGGGCGAAGGTGAGGGTGTCGGCCGTCCCGTCCATGGTGGCGTTGATGCCGAGGTGGTGGCCGCCGAACTGCACCTCCCAGGCGTCCGTCGTCGAGGGGTCGCCGAAGAGGGCGACGTAGTACTGCCCCAGGGAGTCCTCGGTCGAGCTGCTGTTCTCGGCGAGGTACTCGTCGCCGCCGATGATGGCCGTCACCGTCGCGTAGCCCTCGTCGCTGAGCAGCGCCTCGAGGACCTCCAGCGCCGCCGCCTGCTGCTCCTCGGTCAGGTCGGCCAGGTTGAGTCCCGCCCGCTGCACGAAGGTGACGGGGAAGTTCGACCACGAGGTCGTCCGGGTCTCGTCGTCGTAGTCGTAGACCACGGCTTCCCGCTGCTCGTCGGACAGCGTGGCCAGGAAGGCCTCGGCGGCGGCCGCGGTGTCGGAGATCGTCCCGGCGGTGGTGGTCGCGTCGGCGGTGGTCGCGGCCGAGGCGGCCGCGTCGGAGATGGTCGTGGCCGCGCTCGTGGAGCTCGACGAGCCGGCGGCGGAGGAGGACCCGGTGGACTCCTCCACGCTGCCACAGCCGGCGAGGGTGAGGGCGCCGACGAGCACCCAGGCGGACAGTGCGGTGAGGGACCTTCGCGTCTTCATGGGAGGAGGCTGGTCGCCGTTCCTGTGCACTCCCGGTGAGGTCCCTGTGCCCGCTCGACGAGTCGTGGGAGCCCACCACGACCGTGCCAGGCTGGCCGCATGAGCCACGAGAGCAGGACCCCGGTCGTCGTCGTCACCGGAGCGAACGGCCTGGTCGGGGCGCGGGTCTGCGCGGCGCTGGCCGCGCGCGGTGCCCGCGTCCGCGCCGTCGTACGACGGGCCGGGACGGCGCCCGCGCTGCCCGGGGTCGAGGAGCAGGTCGGCGAGTTCACCGACGCCGGCTTCGCGGCCGAGGTCGTCGCCGGCGCGGACGCCGCCGTCACCACGGTGCACCCGATGGGCAGCGACCTGGCGACCCAGCGTCGGATCGGTGTCGAGGGCACGACGACCTTCGCGCGGGCCGCCGCGGACGCCGGGGTCGCGCGCCTGGTGCACGTCTCCACCGGAGCCGTCTACGACCGCTCCCCCGGCGTCGGCGACGTCAACGAGGACGCCGCCCTGGTCGGCGACGACGCCGGCGACTACCCGGTGACCAAGCGGGACACCGACGCCGCCCTGGCCACGGTCGACGGGCCGACACGGGTGCTGCTCCGGCCGCCGGCGATCCTCGGCGCCGGTGAGAGCTCGGTCTGGAACACGCTGCGCCCGGAGGCCCTGCGCGACGACTCGGGCCAGCGGCGCGCCGTACCGGAGCAGAGCTTCGCGTGGGTGCACGTCGACGACCTGGCCGCCTTCGCGGCCGACGTCGCGTCGGGCCGGGTCGCGCCGTCGCCCGACGGCAGCACCGGCCCGGTCGAGGGCGCGTGCACCGCGGTCAACGTGGCCGCCGGACCGGCCACGGCCCGCGACTACTACGAGGCCGTGGCCGGTGCCCTGGGGGTCACGATGGACTGGGACGACCGGCCCGCGTGGACCGGCCGGATCGTCGCCGACCGTGCGCACGCCTGGGGCTGGACCCCGCAGGTCGACCTGGCCGCGGCGCTCGACGAGATCGTCGCCGGGCTCCGCTGACCGTGTGACCCAGGAGACCTTTGACTTCGAGCGCTCGAAGTTCTTAGCGTCGATGACGTGACCTCATCGACGACCGAGCGCGGCTACACGATCAAGGAGGCCGCGGCCCTGACCGGGCTGCCGGCCAGCACGCTGCGCTACTACGAGCAGATCGGCGTGATCGCGCCGATCAGCCGCGGCGCGAGCAGCCGGCACCGCGTGTACGACGAGGCCGACCTCGACCAGCTGATGTGGATCGCCTGTCTGGCCGCCACCGGCATGTCGGTCGGCGACATGCGCCAGTACGTCGCCAACGGCAGCATCGGTCCCGCCGCGGCGGCCGAGCAGGTCGAGCTGCTGGAGGAGCAGCAGCGCCGACTGGCCCACGAGGCGCAGCAGGTCGCGCTGCGCCAGCGGTACGTCGCGATCAAGATCGACTACTGGCACGCCGTCGAGGCCGGCGACGGCGCCCGCGCGGAGCTGATCTCCGCCGAGGCCCGCGCCCTCGCCGACGAGCTCCGGGACACCCGGACCCCCTGACCACCACCTGATCCCCGGGCGACCTGCCGGCGGACCCTCGCGGTCCGCGGGCTGCTGCTGCCGCCTGCCACCACCACCCGAAGGAACCCTGATGCGCGTCCACGCCTACGCGGCCCCCGCCGCCGGCCAGCCCCTGGCCCCCACCACCATCGAGCGCCGCGAGGTCGGCGCGAACGACGTCCTCATCGAGATCCGGTACGCCGGCATCTGCCACTCCGACATCCACACCGTCAACGGCGACTGGGGCCCGCAGCCGTTCCCCGTCGTACCCGGGCACGAGATCGTCGGCGTCGTCGCCGAGGTCGGCTCCGCCGTCACCCGGCACGCCGTCGGCGACCGGGTCGGCGTCGGCTGCATGGTCAACTCCTGCGGCAAGTGCGTGAACTGCACCAACGGCGACGAGCAGTACTGCCTCGACGGCATGGTCGGCACCTACGCCGCCACCGACCGCGACGGCACCACCACCCAGGGCGGCTACTCGACCCACGTCGTGGTCGACGCCGACTACGTCCTGTCCGTCCCGGACGGCCTGGACCCGGCCGCCGCCGCGCCGCTGCTCTGCGCGGGCATCACGACGTACGCCCCGCTGCGGCACTGGAAGGCCGGGCCCGGCACGAAGGTGGCCGTCGTCGGCCTGGGCGGACTGGGCCACATGGCCGTCAAGATCGCCCACGCCCTCGGCGCCGAGGTCACCGTGCTGTCGCAGTCGCTGAAGAAGCAGGAGGACGGGCTGCGGCTGGGGGCGGACGACTACTTCGCCACCTCCGACCCGGCCACCTTCGACCAGCTCGCCGGTCGCTTCGACCTCATCATCAACACGGTCAGCGCGAGCATCGACGTGAACGCCTACCTCCGCCTCCTCGCGGTCGACGGCACCCTGGTCAACGTCGGCGCCCCGGCCGAGCCGCTGCCGGTGCACGCGATGTCGCTGATCAGCGGTCGCCGGTCGTTCGCCGGCTCGATGATCGGAGGCATCGCGCTGACCCAGGAGATGCTCGACTTCTGCGCCGAGCACGGGCTCGGCGCCGAGGTCGAGGTGATCGCCGCCGACCAGGTCAACGAGGCCTACGAGCGGGTGCTGGCCTCGGACGTCCGCTACCGGTTCGTCATCGACACCGGCACCATCGCGTGACGACCGTCTCCTGACGCGGCCGAGGTCGAGACGGGCCGGGCGGGTACCGAACCGCTCATGGGCATCATCGGTTTTCTCGTCTTCGGTCTCGTCGTCGGCGCGCTCGCGCGCCTCATCAAGCCGGGTCGGCAGTCCCTCGGCTGGCTCGGCACCCTGCTCCTCGGCGTCCTCGGCTCGCTGATCGGCGGCGTCGTCGCCTCCGCGCTCGGCACCGGTGACGTCTGGGAGCTCAACATCGTGGGAGCGATCGTCGCGATCGTCGCCGCGGTCCTGCTCGTCGGCGTCGTCGAGGGCCTGATGGGCCGCAAGAAGCCCGCGCACCGCTGAGCTCCGTCCACCCGCACGGCCCCGCATCCTCGGTGCGGGGCCGTCGTCATTCCTCGGGCGCTCACCCCGCGTCGTACGACGCCGCGCGCTCCCGCACCAGGTCGAACTGCGCCCCCATCTGCTCCCCCAGCGCCGCGGCGGCGCTCAGCGGCCGCACCATGACCATCAGCTCGGCGATCCGGCCGTCGTCGTCGAGGCGCAGGAAGTCGCAGCCGGTGAGCTGCTTGCCGTCGACGGTCGCCTCGAAGACCAGGGCGTGGTCGACACCCTCGCCTCCGATCTCGCGGACGTAGCGGAAGCCCTCGAACACGTCGACGACCGTGCGCAGGATGGCCAGCGTCATCGCCTTGCCGGCGTACGGCGTGAACGCCACCGGGCTGACGAACACCACGTCGTCGGAGAGGAGCGCCTCGATGGCGCCGAAGTCCCGGGTCTCGACCGCGTCTCGGAAGGCTCGCACGGGCTTACCGTAGCCGGGTGGACGGCACCCGCATCGTGGCCCTCGGCCCGGACACCTGGCCGCTCTTCGCCGACCTGAACGAGCGGCAGGGCGGCAGCCTGTTCAGCCGCTGCTGGTGCACCTGGTTCCACCCCGACTGCGCCGGGCGCGAGCTCGACCCGGACCTGACCGGGCGCGAGGCCAAGGAGCGGCTCGTCCGAGCCGGCGAGGCGCACGCCGCCCTCGTGGTGCAGGACGGGCTGGCGGTCGCGTGGGCGACGTACGGCCCTCCGGAGGAGCTGCCGCGCCTGCACCACCTCAAGGAGTACGACGCCACCCACGTCGGCCCGCCCGCCGACTACCGGATCACCTGCATCCAGGTCGACCGCCAGCGCCGCAAGCAGGGCCTGGCCGAGGCCGCGCTGCGCGGCGCCGTCGAACTGATCGCGGCCGCCGGGGGCGGGCTCGTCGAGGGCTACCCGCACGACCTGGCCGAGAAGAGGGCCGCCGGGAGGAAGACGTCCTCGTCGTTCCTCTACAACGGCACCCGCACGATGTACGAGCGGGTCGGCTTCGCCTACGACCGCCCCAAGGGACTCGGCAACTGCGTGATGCGAAGGGTCGTCGCGCCGGAGTGAGGGGGCCTGCACTCAGAGCAGGCGACCGCAGTTCGGCCACGGCGAACGGCCACGGTCGCGGTAGAGCAGCTGGGCGCGGTGGGTCTGCTCGGCGGAGGAGGCCTGGTCGGCCGTGCCGCTCCCCCCGACGCTGTGCCAGGTGCCGCGATCGAACTGGTAGAGGCCGGCGTAACCCGCGGGGCTCACCGCCCGCGGGTTGCCCGAGGACTCGCAGTCCGCGAGGGCACGCCAGTTCAGGTGCCCGGTGCCGGGCACGGTGCCGAAGCGGGCGCCGACGACGACGCGGCGCGGGGCCGGCGCCTTCAGGACCCGGCGCGCCACCACGTCGGTGTCGACCGGGCGGCCGTTGCGGGACCAGCGGACCACGCGG
The DNA here is from genome assembly GCF_037120545.1 of Nocardioides sp. CCNWLW216. NCBI lineage: Bacteria > Bacillati > Actinomycetota > Actinomycetes > Propionibacteriales > Nocardioidaceae > Nocardioides > Nocardioides sp. CCNWLW216. The sequence continues at coordinate 633,525 of NZ_JBBBBJ010000001.1, read as the reverse complement.
ACCTTGCCGATCCCGTCCCGTCCGCGGGACACGACGCGGCGCTTGCCCGGCTTGAGCTCGCTGCTGGTCCGGACGACGCGGCCCTTGTCGATGCTCACCCGGCGGGTGCCGACCTCGCGCGAGACCCGGATGACCCGGACGACGTCGCCGCTGCGGACGGGGAGCTTGGCCTTGCCGCGCACGACCCGGCCGTCGCGGATCAGGCGCACCCGGTCGTGCGGCGTCACCTTGACCCCGGCGGCGTGCAGCACCCCGACCGGTCGGGTGGCGGTGCTCGCGACCGTCCGGCGGGCCTGCAGGCCGTCCTTGACCTGGACCTGCTGGGCGGCACGCGGGGCGGCCGGTTCGGCGGCGTACGACGGGCCGACGCTCAGCGACGCCGCGGTGGCGGCAGCCGCGGCGAGGGCGACGGTGCGGGAAACGGGGGCAGTACGGAATCGCAAGAGTGAGAACCTCGTGGTGGGGGAACCCGGAACCGGTCCGGGTATCGGTCCCGCGCTGCGAGCGCGGCTGCGCACCTGATCGGCGCGCGTGTGCCCGGCCGACGGCCTCGGCACACGATCATCGACCGTAGAGGACCCACCCAAACCGACCCGGCGCGTCGACCCGGGCGGCGTCGTACCCGGACGGACACAAGTCCGCCCGATCGCATCGCCCCACGCTCAGCGCCGGGACCGCCGGGCGACTTGTGTCCGTCGGTGTACGAGGCGCCGCGACCTCAGAGCTCGCTCTGGACCCCCGCCAGCAGCTGCCGGGCCATCACGATCCGCTGCACCTGGTTGGTGCCCTCGTAGATCTGGGTGATCTTGGCGTCGCGCATCATCCGCTCGACCGGGTAGTCGCGGGTGAAGCCGTAGCCGCCGAGCACCTGGACCGCGTTGGTGGCGACCTCCATGGCGACGTCGGAGGCGAAGCACTTGGCGGCGGCACCGAAGAAGGTCAGGTCCTGGTCGCCACGCTCGGAGCGGCCGGCGGCGGCGTACGTCATCTGGCGGGCCGCCTCGACCTTCATGCCCATGTCGGCGAGCAGGAACTGCAGGCCCTGGAAGTCGCTGATCGGCTTCCCGAACTGCTGGCGCTCCTTCGCGTAGTCGAGGGCGTAGTCGAGCGCGCCCTGGGCGACGCCGACCGCCTGGGCGGCGATGGTGACGCGGGTGTGGTCGAGGGTCTGCATGGCGTAGGCGAAGCCCTTGCCCTCCTCGCCGATGATCCGGTCGCCGGGGATCCGGACGTTGTCGAGGTAGACCTCGCGGGTCGGGGAGCCCTTGATGCCGAGCTTCTTCTCCGGGGCGCCGAACGAGACGCCCTCGTCGGACTTCTCGACGACGAACGCGCTGATGCCCTTGGTCCGGGCGTCCGGGTCCGTGACGGCCAGGACGGTGTAGTAGTCCGAGACGCCGGCGTTGGTGATCCAGCGCTTGGTGCCGTTGAGGACCCAGTCGTCGCCGTCGCGGACGGCTCGCGTCTTCATGGACGCGGCGTCCGAGCCGGCGTCGGGCTCGGAGAGGCAGTACGAGAAGAGCCCCTCGCCGGCGGCGAGCTTGGTGAGGTACTTCTGCTTCAGCTCCGGGGACCCGCCGATCATCACCGGCAGCGAGCCGAGCTTGTTGACCGCCGGGATCAGCGAGGCGGACACGTCGACGCGGGCCACCTCCTCGATCACCAGGCAGGTCGCGAGCGCGTCGGCCCCGGCGCCGCCGTACTCCTCGGGGACGTGGGGGGCGTGGAAGTCGACGGCGCGCAGCGCGTCGGCGGCCTCGTGCGGGAAGCGGGCCTGCTCGTCGACGTCGGCGGCGTACGGCGCGATCTTGGCCTCGGCCACGGCGCGCACGGCCTCGCGGATCGCCTGGTGCTCCTCGGAGAGGCCGTAGAGGGGGAAGTCGTTGCTCATCTGGGTGGGTCCTCGATCAGTAGGTGTAGAAGCCGCGGCCGGTCTTGCGGCCCAGCAGGCCGGCGTCGACCATCCGGTTGAGGAGCGGCGGGGCGGCGTACAGCGGCTCCTTGAACTCCTCGTAGAGCGACTCGGCGACGGCCTTGGTGGTGTCGAGACCGATCAGGTCGGCGAGCGCGAGCGGGCCCTGGGGGTGCGCGGCACCGAGCACCAGGCCGCGGTCGATGTCCTCGGCGGAGGCGAAGCCGGACTCGTACATCCGGATCGCCGAGAGGATGAACGGCACCAGCAGCGCGTTGACCACGAAGCCCGCACGGTCCTGGCAGTCGATCGCCTGCTTGCCGAGGGTGCCCTCGACGAAGGAGCGGGCGCGCTCGGTGGTGTCGGAGCCGGTCAGCAGGCTGGGGACCAGCTCGACCAGCTGCAGCACCGGCACCGGGTTGAAGAAGTGGATGCCCATGACCTGCTGCGGGCGGGTGGTGACCACGCCCAGCTTCATGATCGGGATGGAGGAGGTGTTGGAGGCCAGGATGGCGTCCGGCGCGGCGACGATCCGGTCCAGCTTCTTGAAGAGCTCGACCTTGGCGGCCTCGTCCTCCACGATCGCCTCGACCACCAGGTCGCGGTCCACCAGCTCGCCGAGCGAGGTGGCGACCCGGATCCGGGCCAGGACGTCGGCCGCGCTCTCGCCGTTCGCGATCTTGCCCTTGGCCTCGGCGCGGGCCAGGGACTTCTCCAGCCGGGTGCGTCCGGCGCTCGCCGCGGCCTCGCTGGACTCGACCACGACGACGTCGAGCCCCGCCCGGGCGGACACCTCCGCGATGCCCGCTCCCATCAGGCCGCAGCCCACGACCCCGACGCGCTCCACCATGATCTGCTCCTCAGCTCGGCCACTTGATACCGCAATCATGGCACTCAGTACCATCGGTCCCGACGGAGGAGGTCTCATGACGGTGCGCGAACGGCTCTCGCAGGCCGCGTTCGAGCTGTTCGACGAGCGCGGCTTCGACGAGACGACGGTCGACGACATCGCCGCGCGCGCCGGCACCGGCCGGACGACGTTCTTCCGCGCCTTCGGCAGCAAGGAGGAGGTGGTCTTCCCCGACCACGACGGTCTCCTCGCCTCCGTGCAGGCCCGCCTCGACGCCGCCCGCCCCGGCTCCGAGCCGGCCGCCGTCGCCGAGGCGGCCCGCTTGGTGCTCCTGCACTACCTCGCCGAGGGCGACCTGGCGCGCACCCGCTACCGGCTGACCCGCCGGGTGCCCGCGCTGCGGGCGCGTGAGATCGCCGGTCAGCGGCAGTACCAGCGGGTCTTCCTCGGCTTCGTCCGCCCCTGGTTCCACGAGGGGTACGGCGAGGGCGCGCGGGCCGACCTGCGGGCCGAGCTCCTCGCCGACGCGGTCGTCACCGGTCACAACCACGTGCTGCGCCAGTGGCTCCGCGGCCGGACCGAGACGCCCGAGGCCGACTTCGACGCCGCGATGACCGAGGTGCTCAGCCTCTTCGCACCCGCGTCGGGCGACCCGACCGCGGGCATCGTCGTACTCCGGACCGACCGGGACCTCGACGCCGTCCTGCCGCAGCTGCGACGGGTCCTTGCCCCCGGTGCTTCGATGGAGCCATGACCGACTGGCAGGACCCCGAGGCCGTCCGCTTCATGCTCGACGACTGCGAGACCTGGGCCGTGGTCGGCCTCTCCGGCGACCCGACCCGCACGGCGTACGGCATCGCCCAGCTGCTCCAGGACCGCGGCAAGCGGATCGTCCCCGTCCACCCGGACGCACCGACGGTGCTGGGCGAACAGGGCTACGCGAGCCTGGCCGAGATCCCGTTCCAGGTCGACGTGGTCGACGTCTTCCGCCGCTCCGAGGCGGCCGGCGAGTTCGCCGACCAGGCGGTGGCGATCGGGGCCAAGGGGGTCTGGCTGCAGCTCGGCGTCATCGACGAGGAGGCGTTCGACCGGACGACCGCGGCCGGCGTACCGATGGTCATGGACACCTGTCCCGCGATCGAGTGGCGCCGGCGCTGACCCGTCGATCCGCGCCCGACACGCCGTAGGAACCGGACATTCAGTGACGGGTCAGCGGCGGAGGCGACCGGCGGCGGCCGCCGAGGCGAGGGTGACCACCCGCTCGAGCGGACCGCGGCGACGCAGGGCGGCGTACACCGCACCGATGCCGAGCAGCACCAGCACGTGCCAGACGTACGACGAGGGCTCCTCGCTCGGCCAGACCCGCTCGGTGCGCATGAGCACGTGCAGGCTGTAGAGGGTGAGCGTCATGGTGCCGGCGCCGAACAGCACCCGCACCGCCTCGTGCGGCAGGGCCGGCAGCCGCTCCACGACGAGCAGCGCCACGCCGATCACGAACAGCGAGGACCCGATGGTCTGCGCCAGGTCGAACGGCGTCGAGCTGTGCGGGGCGACCACGAGGAGCCAGGACCAGGGTCCGTCGGCGGGCACGTTGCCGAACATGCCCGTCTCGACCAGCTCGGGCAGCCCGTCGGTCGCCGGCCAGCGGTCGGTGAGCAGGTGCGAGGCCTGGGTGGCGACGACGGCCAGCACCAGGCCGCTGCCGGCGGCCCACGCGGCCACCCGGGCCGAGCCGAGGTCGGCGCGCCCCAGCGCCATCCCGACGAGGAGGTAGGCCAGCCACGGCAGCACCGGGTAGTAGCCGGTCAGCAGCAGCTCCGACACCAGGTGCCCAGGGTGCGCGAGCTGCTCGAAGGCCGGGCTGTCGTAGCCGCGCTCGGGCAGGTGCGGGCGCACCGCACGCGAGAGGACCGGCACCACCACGACCCAGGCCGCGGCGAGCAGCAGCAGCGTCCGGGTCCGCAGCCCCACGAACAGCGCGCCGACGCAGAACAGCACGCCGTAGTAGGTCAGGATCACCGCCAGCCCCGAGTCGACCAGGGCGAGCCCCATCCCCAGCACCGCCACCAGCAGCGCCCGTACGACGATCCCCGCCGTCCGCGCGGCCCGCTCGCGGCCGGCGACCGGCGTCCGGCCGCCGGTGGTCAGGGCCAGCGTCACCCCGGCCAGCACCGCGAACAGCGCGGAGGCCCGTCCGCCGGCCAGCCACTGCCCGAAGGTCAGCCCGCCGTCGGCGCCGCGCTCGTCGAGGACGTGCGTGGCGGCCATGCCCAGCAGCGCCACGCAGCGCGCGACGTCGAGCCCGACGAGCCGGGCCGTCCGGGCCATCGGCGTCAGAAGCCCAGGCGACGCGGCGCGACGTCGTTCCGCACGGCCGCGCCCTTCTCCTGCGCCTGCTGCTTCAACGACGCCTGGAAGTCGACCATCCGCTGCTGCAGCGCCGGGTCGGTGGCGGCCAGGATCCGCACGGCCAGCAGGCCGGCGTTGCGGGCGCCGCCGACGGCGACGGTCGCGACCGGGACGCCGGCGGGCATCTGCACGATGGAGAGCAGCGAGTCCATCCCGTCGAGGTACTTCAACGGCACCGGCACCCCGATCACCGGCAGCGGCGTGACGGCGGCGAGCATCCCGGGCAGGTGGGCCGCTCCCCCGGCGCCGGCGATGATCACCGACAGCCCGCGACCGGCGGCCTCCTTGCCGTAGGCCAGCATCTCCTCCGGCATCCGGTGCGCGGAGACGACGTCGGCCTCGTGGGCGACATCGAACTCGCCCAGCGCCTCCGCGGCCAGCTTCATCACCGGCCAGTCGGAGTCGGAGCCCATCACGATGCCGACCCGGGGTGCAGCAGTGGTCATCTCATTCGCTTTCGTTGCCGAGGTCGCCGCGGAACCAGGCGGCGGCGTGCCGCGCCCGCTCCAGGCAGTCGTCGAGGTCGTCGCCGTAGGCGTTCACGTGGCCGACCTTGCGGCCCGGCCGCAGGTCCTTGCCGTAGAGGTGCACCCGCAGGTGCGGATCCCGGGCCATCGCGTGCGGGAACCCGTCGTACAGACGGCCGACCTCGGGGTGGTCGCCGCCCAGGATGTTCACCATCACCGTCCACCGCGCCCGCGGCGCCGGCGAGCCGAGCGGCAGGTCGAGCACGGCGCGGAGGTGGTTCTCGAACTGCGAGGTGACCGCGCCGTCCTGGCTCCAGTGGCCGGTGTTGTGGGGGCGCATCGCGAGCTCGTTGACGAGGATCCGCCCGTCGGCGGTCTCGAACAGCTCGACCGCGAGGATGCCGGTGACGTCGAGGGCGCCGGCGACCCGCAGCGCGATCTCCTGGGCCTGCCCGGCCAGCTCCGGGTCGAGGTCGGGCGCGGGGGCGACGACCTCGTGGCAGATGCCGTCGCGCTGCGTGCTCTGCACGACCGGGTACGCCGCCGCCTGCCCGCTGGGCGATCGCGCGACCAGCGCGGAGAGCTCGCGGCGGAAGTCGACCAGCTCCTCGGCCAGCAGGCGTACGCCGGCCTCCGCGGCGATCCGGAGCGGCTCGGCGGCCTCGTCGGCGGACCGGACGACCCAGACGCCCTTGCCGTCGTACCCCCCGCGGGTGGTCTTGACGACGCACGGCAGGCCGAACGCCTCGACGTCGGCCACCGACGCGACGATCGCGTTGCGTGGGCAGGGCACGCCCAGCTCGGCCAGCCGCTCGCGCATCACGCCCTTGTCCTGGGCGTGGACCAGCGCGTCGGGCCCGGGGCGGACGGCGATCCCGTCGGCCTCGAGGGCGTGCAGGTGGTCGGTCGGGACGTGCTCGTGGTCGAAGGTGACCACGGCGCAGCCGGCGGTGACCGCGCGCAGGGTGGCCAGGTCGCGGTAGTCGCCGACCTGCTGGTCGGGGATGACCTGGGCGGCGGAGACGCCCTCGGCCTCGGCGAGGAGGCGGAGCGGCAGACCCAGCGCGATCGCCGGCTGCGCCATCATCCGGGCCAGCTGGCCGCCGCCGATGACGGCGAGGGTGGGAGCGTGGTCGGGCACCCTCAGACTCTAGTGGCGGGGGCTTCCGTCTCGAACCGCAGGCCCTTGCCGCGGATGGTGGTGATCAGGTGCGGGTGCCGGCTGTCGTCGCCGAGCTTGCGGCGCACCCACCCCAGGTGGACGTCGATGGTCTTCGAGGAGGTCCAGAACGTCGTGTGCCACACGTCGCGCATCAGCTCGTCGCGGGTGACGATCTCTCCGGCCCGGGCGACGAGGGCGTGCAGCAGGTCGAACTCCTTGCGCGACAGCGCGACCTCGTCGGCGCCCTTCCAGGCCCGACGGGTCGCGGGGTCGATCCTGATGTCCTGCACCTCCAGCACGGCACCAAGGTAGGAGCATCAGAGGGCCTGTGAGAGCGGATGGGACAAAATGACACTGTCCTCTTCGTGCCACTTCTCCCACCGGTGGGACGAGGAAGGAGGCCTCTCAGTGACGCCGTACGGCGAGCGGCTCCACCAGGCCGAACCCGCGGACCGGGCGGGCCGGCAGCCGACGGGTCTCGAACTCCTCGTCCGGCAGCAGCTCAGCGGTCCGCGCGTCGATGATGATCCGGTTGCGGCGGGCGACGGCGGTGAGCCGGGCGGCCATGTTGACCGGGGGGCCGAAGACGTCGCCGAGACGCATCACCACCGAGCCGGTCGCCAGCCCCAGCCGGACGTCGGGCATCCGCGGGTCGCGGCCGATGACGTTGATGATCCCCTCAGCGGTGTCGTAGGCCCGGATCGGGTCGTCGTTCACGAAGAGCACCGAGTCGCCGATGCTCTTGATCACCCGGCCGCGCTGGGCGGCGACGACGTCGGAGCACCGCGACTCGAAGAGCTCGACGAGGTCGCCGATCCGGTCCTCGCCGATCTGGTTCGACAGCGCGGTGAAGCTGACGATGTCGGCGAACCCGACGCTGAGCTGGGTGGTGTGCAGGTCCTCCTCGTTGGCGCCGAGCGCCTCGATCCGGGCGACGGAGGCGGCGAGGTGCCGGCGCCACACGTAGACCAGCAGCTTCTCGAACGGCGCCGAGAACTCCTCGAGCATCCGCATCGCCGAGGTGACCCGGCCGCTGTGGCCGCCGTCGTCGTCCTCGGTCGACATCTCCTCGACGCGGTGCAGCAGCGCGGTGGTCTCCCAGTCCGCGAGCCGGGCCATCGTCTGGCCGACCGCGCGGGTCAGGGTCACCGCGAGGTCGAAGTCGATCAGGCCGCTCTCGACCAGGCCGCTGACGATGCGGACGGCGTCGGTGTCGGCCTTGTTGAAGGCCGTCGCCGCACCGTGCTCCGGGAAGCCCAGCGCCCGCCACAGGCGGCGGGCCTGGTCGACGGTGATGCCGGTCTCGGCGGCCACCTCGGCGGCGTTGAAGACGGGCTCCTCGCCCAGGATCGCGCGCTCGAGGCCCTCGACACCGTCGGGGCCGGAGTCAGATTCCTTCATCGCGCGAGGAGGCCTCCGTGGCCTGGCCGTGGAGCAGCAGGTGCACCTTCCGCTTGGTCTCCTCGGCGTGCGGGATGTCCGGGAGGACCACCCGGCCGTGGGTGCTCGCGTCGCTGATGACCAGGGTGCCGCAGCCGAGCAGGCGGTCGATGACGTGCAGCTCGATCTCGATGTCGCTGACCCGCGAGAGCGGGATGTCGTGGCCGCGCCGGGTGAGGACGCCGGTGCGGGTGATCAGCCGCCGGTCGGTGAACGTGTAGTACGACGTCAGCCAGTCCAGGAACGGCCACACCGTGTAGCGCAGGATGCCGAGCCCGGCGACGATCCATCCGATGAGGGTCACGACCTCCTGGTCGATGAGCACCATGATCGCGACCCCGAGTGCCAGGAAGAGCACGAGCGCGAGGATCGGCAGCAGCAGGGCCTTGGGGTGCGTGCGCGTGCTGACGACGACGCTCTCGCCCTCGTTGAGCAGCTTCGGTGAGATGGGCACGGACGGATCATGTCACCAATGACCGGATGACACGACGCTCAAGCGACAGGTCGTACGTGGACGACGTCGCCCGCACCGACGGGCGTCTCCCCGTCGGGCCCGTCCACGACCAGCCGGCCGCCGGGATCGATCGAGGCGGCCCGGCCGACCAGGGCTTCGCCGCCCGGCAGCTCCACCCGCACGTCGCGCCCGAGCGTCACGCAGGCCGCGGAGTAGGACTCCAGCAGCCGCATCCCCCCGAGGTCGCCGCCGGCCTGCCAGGCGTCGTACGCCTCGCGGAACGTGCTGAGCAGGTCGACCAGCAGGTCGCTGCGGTCGGGGGTCTCCTCCCCCTCCAGGACCAGGGACGTGGCGGTCGGCACCGGCAGCTCGTCGGCGTCGAGGAGCACGTTGAGCCCCACCCCGACCACGGCCGCCGGCCCGTCCGGGGTCTCGACCCGCTCGACGAGGATGCCGGCGACCTTCTTCTCGCCGATCAGCACGTCGTTGGGCCACTTCACGCCGGCGTCGTACCCGCGGGCCTTGAGGGCCTTGTCGACGGCGTACCCGGTCAGGAGCGGCAGCCAGGGCCACGACCGGGTGGGCGCGGTCGGGCGCAGCAGCACCGAGAAGAGCAGGGCGGAGCGCGGCGGCGTCTCCCACACCCGGTCGAGGCGGCCGCGGGCCGCGGTCTGGTGCTCGGCCACGACGACCAGGCCCTCCGGCGCCCCGGCCCGGGCCCGGGCGACCACCTCGGCGTTGGTCGACGTCAGCTCGTCGACGACCTCCACGCTGACCCCCGGCACCCGGTCGGGGGCGAGGGCGCCGAGCAGCGCGCGGTCGAGGGACGGTCGGTCGCGTGACATGTGCCACGTCGGGTCAGGGCTCACGGGCACTACATTGACCCACGGCCCTGCACGGACGCCAGCGAGGAGACACCACCAGTGAGCGCACAGCCAGGCGAAGGCACCGACGTCCCGAAGGACCTCGACCTCCACACGACGGCCGGCAAGCTGGCCGACCTCGACCGCCGTCTCGACGAGGCGGTGCACGCCGGCTCCGCGGCCGCGGTCGAGAAGCAGCACGCCAAGGGCCGCCAGACCGCCCGCGAGCGGATCGAGATGCTCTTCGACGAGGGCTCCTTCGTCGAGCTCGACGAGCTGGCCCGGCACCGGTCGGTGGCGTTCGGCCTCGAGAAGAACCGCCCGTACGGCGACGGCGTGATCACCGGCTACGGCACGATCGACGGCCGCCAGGTGTGCGTCTTCTCCCAGGACTTCACCGTCTTCGGCGGCTCGCTGGGTGAGGTCTACGGCGAGAAGATCACCAAGGTCATGGACCTGGCCATCAAGACCGGCTGCCCGATCATCGGCATCAACGAGGGCGCCGGCGCCCGCATCCAGGAGGGCGTCGTCTCGCTCGGCCTGTACGGCGAGATCTTCCGCCGCAACGTGCACGCCTCGGGCGTCATCCCGCAGATCAGCCTGATCATGGGCAACTGCGCCGGCGGGCACGTCTACTCCCCCGCGGTCACCGACTTCACGATCATGGTCGACCAGACCTCGGCGATGTTCATCACCGGCCCCGACGTCATCAAGACCGTCACCGGCGAGGACGTCTCGATGGAGGACCTCGGCGGCGCGCGGACCCACAACACCAAGTCCGGCAACGCCCACTACATGGCCTCCGACGAGGCCGACGCGCTCGAGTACGTCAAGGCGCTGCTGTCCTACCTGCCGCAGAACAACCTCGACGAGCTGCCGTCGTACGACGAGGTCGCGGACACCGACTTCTCGGACCTGGACCGGACCCTCGACACCATCATCCCGGACAGCCCGAACCAGCCCTACGACATCCGCGACGTCATCACCGTGGTCGTCGACGACGAGGACTTCCTGGAGGTCCAGGAGCTGTTCGCGCCCAACCTCGTGGTCGGCTTCGGCCGGGTCGAGGGCCACCCGGTCGGCGTGGTGGCCAACCAGCCGATGCAGTTCGCCGGCACCCTCGACATCGACGCCTCCGAGAAGGCCGCCCGGTTCGTCCGCTTCTGCGACGCCTTCAACATCCCGGTGCTGACCTTCGTCGACGTCCCCGGCTTCCTGCCCGGCACCGACCAGGAGTGGAACGGCATCATCCGCCGCGGCGCCAAGCTGATCTACGCGTACGCCGAGGCCACCGTCCCGCTGGTCACGATCATCACCCGCAAGGCCTACGGCGGCGCGTACGACGTGATGGGCTCCAAGCACCTCGGCGCCGACATCAACCTGGCCTGGCCGACCGCGCAGATCGCGGTCATGGGCGCCCAGGGCGCGGCCAACATCGTGCACCGCAAGACCCTGAAGGCGGTCGCCGACGAGGGCGGCGACGTCGAGGCGAAGCGGGCCGAGCTGATCGACGAGTACGAGACCACGCTGGCCAACCCCTACATCGCGGCCGAGCGCGGCTACGTCGACGCGGTGATCACCCCCCACGAGACCCGGGTCGAGGTCGTCCGCGCGCTGCGGCTGCTGAAGACCAAGCGCGAGACCCTGCCCGCGAAGAAGCACGGGAACATCCCGCTCTGATGGGCCAGGACGAGAAGGCCCCGCTGCTCCGGGTCGTCAACGCCGACGCCACCCCCGAGGAGGTGGCCGCGATCGTCGCGGTCCTCTCGTCGCTCGGGGGCGCGGCGCCGGCGCCGCGCCGTCCGGTCCGCGCCTGGGCGAGCCCGGAGCGGCAGGTGCGTCGTACCCTCCCGCACGGGCGGGGCGGCTGGCGCTCCAGCGGGCTCCCGGGCTGACCGCCGGACTCATCCTCAAGGGCGTCTTGAGGAGAACTTCAGACAACGCCTGTCACTTCTTGATGGTCAGCCGTCAGGATTGACCCATGAACGCTCAGCACGGCGGGCCCGACGGGTACCAGGCCTCCGCCCCCTCGGATGTCGAGCAGCCCTACGTCCGCACCCAGGACCCGAACCTGGCGGCGTACGCCGACGAGTTCCTCGACGCCGTCGACGAGCTCCCGACGCTGCGGCCCACGGTCGGCTGCATCATCCCGGCGTACAACGAGGCCGAGACGATCGCCGGCGTGCTCGACTCGCTGCTGCAGCAGACCCGGCTCCCGGACGTCGTGCACCTGGTCATCAACAACACCAGCGACGACTCGGTCGAGATCGCGAGCCACTACGCCGGCCCGCACACCCGGATGACCCCGACGGGCGAGCAGAGCACCGTCATCTACGTCCACGACATCGGCAAGAACCCCGACAAGAAGGTCGGCGCGCTCAACTACGGCTACTCGCTGGTCGAGCACATGGACTTCCTGCTCGGCGTCGACGGCGACACCACGCCGGAGCCGGACGCGATCCAGCACCTGGTCGACGAGATCGCCAGCGACGACCGGATCGGCGGCATCTCGGCGGTCTACTCGATCGACGACAGCGCGGTGGACGGGATCGTCCCCAAGTTCCTCATCGCCGGCCAGCGCGCCCAGTTCTCCGCGTTCAACATGCAGAACCTCCTGAAGGGCCGCAACATGGCGGTCCTCGGCGGGCAGTTCTCCATCTTCTCCACCCAGGCGCTGCGCGACGTCATGCGCGACAGCCACCAGCGCACCCCGTGGGTCAGCGACTCCGAGGTCGAGGACTCCCTGCTCTCGCTGCAGATCAAGAGTGCCGGCTACCTCACCAAGATCTCCGCCCGGGCCCGCGCCCACGTCGGCGGCATGGACACCATGCGCTCGCTGGACGCCCAGCAGGTCAAGTGGAACTTCGGCGCGATCGACCTGATGTGGCCCGGCCAGCGCGGTGACACCAAGGGCCAGCCGTTCCACCCCAACCTGCGGCTGCGCTGGTTCGAGCACATGTCGATGGTGCAGAACATCATCACCCGCTTCGCGTTCGTGGTGCTGCTCGCCTGCTCGCTGTCGATCAGCGCGTTCGTGTTCTCGCCGTGGTGGGTGCTGCCGCCGCTGTGCGCGGTGTGGCTGAACTTCCGGGTCGCGCACTCGATGGAGTTCGCCAACCGGCGCGACTACCTGTTCGTGCTGCTGGTCTTCCCGGCGGAGCTCTACATGGTGATCCGGATGGGCCACTTCGCCCGTGCCTGGACCAAGTTCTTCAGCAACCAGCAGACCGACAACTGGGCCGCCCAGGCCAAGGCCGAGCGCGGCAAGGGCATCGCGTGGATGTACCCCTTCATCATCGCGACGTTCTTCTTCCTGGTGTTCATGGTCATCTGGTTCCAGCTGCCCATCGGCGCCAAGTCCGACGTCCTGGCCGCCTGCTGGCCAGTCCTCGGCGTCATCACCGTGCTGCAGACTGCCTGGATGATCATCAAGGCCAGCAAGCGCTACCGCGGCTACAAGGCCTGACCCTCCCCGCCCGCCCCCTCACCCCCCACTCGCACAGGAGACCCCCCATGCACCGCGCCCGCCGTACGCTGGTCGCCGTCGCTGCCGTCGCCCTCTCGGTCCTGCTCACGAGCTGCTCGGCCATCAGCGACCTCACCGGCGGCGGCGACGACCCCGTGCCCGCCGAGACGCCGTCCGCCTCGGCGACCGAGGCGATCTTCGACTCCCAGTTCACCCGCGACGGCACCTACCAGTCGCACGTGGACGTCAACGGCATCGACTTCGTCTTCAACATCTACCCGACGAAGGCCACGCCCCGCACGAACGAGTGGTACCCGCGCGGCAACAAGTTCTTCTCGTTCACCTTCAGCGCCTACGACCTCGACCGCGAGCTCCGCGACCCGTTCAAGACCAAGCGGAAGGTCTACCTCGACCAGGTCCGGGTGACCTCGCGGACCATCCTCAAGGACGGCTCCGAGGGCACCGAGCGTCCCTACGAGCTGAAGTCGGCGGCCAAGAAGATCACCTTCGACCCCGAGCCCGTCTCGACCAAGTACGGCATGCTCATCACCTCGCCCAAGGGCGCCTTCGAGCTGCGCAACCAGAAGATCCGCGAGATGTCGCTCGACACCCGCGGCGTCGAGCTCACCTTCCGCGCCACGGTCTTCTACGAGACGAGCGCCGGCTCGAAGGAGTTCACCAAGACCACCATCGAGCAGAAGGTGCCGATCGCCATCTTCGCCTCCGACAAGGAGACCGCGGTGGCGGACATCCCGGTCAACGCGGGCTGATCCGAGCGGGCGTCGTGCGCTGGCCCCGGGCGGCCTCAGGCCGCGGGACGGCGGCGTCGCTGGACGACGTACGGCGCCAGGTCGCTGATGTCGGTGCCGAAGCGCCGGTCGGTCTCGTCGGCCTCCCGCTGCAGCCGGGCGAGGACGTCCGGCTGTCCGAACGGCCACACGTCCGACCAGGTCAGCCTGCTCATCCCGGTCCCGAAGCCGCCGAGCCAGTCCTGCCGCTTCTTCTCCTCCCACACGACGTCCTCCGGGAGGAGGCCGTCGGACAGGCCGCGGTAGTACTTCAGCCTCCCGTCGAACTCGATGAGGTGCCGTCCCAGCCGGAGGTCGACGAACGCTGTCCGACCGTCCCGCGAGAGCCCGAACTGGGTCTGCGGTCGGCCGCGCCCGAGCTGCTCGGCCATCAGCCTCGACAACGTCTCACCTGACGACTCGGACCCCGGATCCGCAAGATCGACGGCCTGACGGACCGTGCTCACGTGCGGCCAGCACACCATCCGTTCGGGTGCGGCGGCCAGCTCGGCCGGAGTCACTCCGTCTCGCGGGGCCGCATCGGCCGCCACGACGCCCGGGACGAGTCCGTGCTCACGGGCGATGTCGGCCGCGGTCCGGGCGCGTCCCAGGACGCGAACGCCGTCCACCGTCGCCGGCTGGTCGCGGTCGTCGTACGGCGCGAGGTGGTGCTTGGCGCCCGCTCGGTGACGGCTGCGCTGGGGCATGCGGGTGCCGCTGGACGGGAGCGGCACCGTGAAGTGGGTGGTCGGCGCACTGTCGAGCAGCACGGCCATCCCCCACACCACGGCCGCGCTCTCGTGGCTGCGCACGTGCACGAGGGAGGTGGCCAGCGCGGCGGCGTCGTCGTACAGGCGCTGCCGGTCGGCGCGATGCGCCAGCGACTGCACGTGAGTCCGCTCGGCGTACACGCCCCGGCGCACCGCGACCCACTGGCCCCGACGGACCAGGTCGTCTACCTGCCGAGGCGTCATCAGGCACGCCAGCGCGAGCGAGCGCGTGACGAGGTGGGGAGCCGCCCGGAAGGCGGCCGCGATGCGCGGGTGCATGCCGCCACCCTCGGACGGCGCCGGCCGCCGGTGGAGCGGTCGGCCGCGCCCTGTGGACGAGCGATGCCTAGCGGCGGGTTGTGGAGACCTGGTGGCCCGCGCCGCTGCTGTAACGCGATGTTCGCCGCACTAGGTACGCGCTGCAGCGCGTACGGAGTGCGGCGAACATCGCGTTACAGCCGGGCGGACCCCGGGCGGACCCGCGCGATCAGTGCGTCTCGGCCATCCGGAAGCCGACGCCCTTGACGGTCTCGACGAAGCGGGCGGTGGCGCCGTCGTCGCCGAGCTTGCGGCGGATGTTGGCGACGTGGACCTCGACCGAGCGCTTGTCGGCCTCGTTGACGAAGTACGACGTGACGTACTGCTGGCCGCGCATGGTCAGCACCAGGTCGGCCTTGCTGCGCACGCGGCGACCGGTCTCCATCAGCGAGGCGAGCAGGTCGAACTCGGGGCGGGACAGGTCGACGGCGGCGCCGTTGACGGTCGCGATCCGGGTCTCCGGGTTGACCGCGAGGCCGTTGAAGCGCAGCCACCCTCCCCCGGATACGGCCGGCTGGGCGGGCGCCGGGGCCTGGTAGGCCGGCGCGGCCGGCTGGACCGGCTGGGTCGGCGGCGGCTGGTAGGCGGGCTGCGTCGGCGGCGGCTGGTAGGCGGGCTGGGCCGGCGGCGGCTCGTAGACGGGCTGCTGCGGCGGCGGCTGGTACGCCGGGGGCGGCGGTTCATAGACCGGCTGCTGCGGGGGCTGCTGGGCCGGCGGGTGCGGGGCCGGGGGCTGGGTGGCGGGCGGCGCCTCGTACGCCGGCTGCTGGGGCGCGGGCGGCTGGTAGGCCGGGGGCGGCGCAGCGGGGGCGGCCGGCGCGGCGGCCGGGGCCTCGGGCTCCGCGGCCCGACGCTTGCCGGCGCCGGAGTAGGTCCCGGCGGACCCGGAGGAGAGCTCGCGGGCGGCCGCGGCGGCCCAGGACTCCTCCTCGGGCTCCGGCTCGGGGGTGGGGGCCGGCGGCGGGGGCGGCGGGGCGGGCGCGTCGTTGGCGCCGTGCGGGACGTCCTCGCGCGAGCGCGGCCGGCGCAGCATGGAGTCGGCGCGGGCCCGGAGCTCGCGCGGGCGGAACGGCTTGACGAGGTAGTCGTCGGCCCCCGCCTCGAAGCCCTGGACGACGTCGATCTCGTCGCCGAGCGCGGTGATCATGATGAGGTAGGTGTTGCTGAACTCGCGCAGCCGCTTGGCGACCGCGAAGCCGTCCATGCCGGGCATGTTGACGTCGAGGGTGGTGATGAGCGGGTTGTTCGCCCGCACCGCCTCCACGCCCAGGTGCCCGTTCTCGGCAACGACCGTCTTGAACCCGGACTGCGTGAGCACGATGTCGATCAGGTCACGGACGTCCGGATCGTCCTCGATGATTACCGCGGTCCACTCGTTGCCCGCTTCCATGGCTGGAGCCTAACAACGCGGGTCACGTCGTGCGCCCGTGTGGTCAGCCTCACCAGCCCGATGCGGCCGCCAGCTCCTGCACCCGCTGCGCCCAGAACCCACCGGCGGCCGGACCGCCGTTGCACTCGCCGTCGCTCTCGCCGGGCGGCTTCACCCACAGGTAGGCGTCCAGCCGGGTGCTGTCGTCGACGTACCCGGGCTGGTCGCCGAAGGCCCGGCCGGACGGGTTGCACCACTCGTCGGAGGCTCCGTTGCCGTTGCGGCCCCGGTCGATGACGTAGTGGACGTCACCGCCCAGCAGCTCGACGAGCTCGTCGGCGAACGCGCGCTCGTCGGCGTCGGTCTGGAAGTTGGAGACGTTGGTCGCGAACCCGCGGACGGTGTCGACGCCGACCTCCTTCAGCAGCGGCGCCAGGTCCCCGGCGCGGATCCACGAGGAGTGGCCGCCGTCGACGTACGTCGTGACGCCGGCCTCGCGGAGGCTGTCGACCGCCGCCGCGATCAGGTCGACCCGCTCGGACCGGTTGTCGCAGTCGATCGCCGAGGCGAGCGCGTCGGGCTCCAGGACGACGACCGCCGCGTCTCCCCCACCCGCGGCCCTCGCGATCTCGTCGACCCACGGGCCGTAGTCCTCGTTGCTCAGGCCACCGGCCGAGAAGCCACCGGTGCAGTCGCGGTCGGGGATGCCGTAGACGACGAAGACCGGCAGGTCGCCCTCGTCGTCGGCCTTCTTCACGATCTCGGCCACGTGGTCGCCGACCTGGCCGCGCGGGAAGTCTTCCGGGGTCAGCCAGATGCCCTGCGGGACCTTCGCGAGCCGTTCGTAGATGGCGGCGTTCCCGTCGCCGTCGGCGGCCGCCTGGCGGGCGGCCTCGTCGGTGCTGCTGCCGGCCTCGACGTACTGCGGCCGGTCCAGGAACGGGTTGTCGAGCTGCGGGTCCGATGCGAAGGGTCCCCAGTGCTGGGAGCGGGCGGCGGTCACCAGGGCGACCCCGGCGACGAGCACGAGCACCACTGCCCCGGCGAGGAGTCGGGGCAGTCGGGAGGGTCGGCGGTCGGTCCGGTCCACCCCTCCATCATGCCGGGGTGGACCAGACCGCCCGTCAGGCCCGCGTCCGCCCGGGGGCGAACAGGGCGGCCACCAGCGCGACCGCGACCGCTCCCGCACCGGTGAGCAGGGCCGGACCGACGGCGCCGTCGTACCCCGTCGGGGAGATCTCGCCGCCGTACCCGAGGAAGACCGCGGTGAGCAGCGCGACGCCGAGCGCGACGCCGAACTCGCGGATCGTGGAGTTGGCCGAGCTGGCGATCGCGAAGTCGCCGTCGGGCAGGCCCTCGAGGACCGCGGTGGCGCTCGGCGCGAAGGTCAGGCCCATGCCGATCCCGGCCATGGCGAGCGGGACGACGAAGTCGGCGTACGGCTGGCCGTTCTCGGTCAGCCAGGCGAACCAGACCAGCGAGGCCGTCTGCAGCGCCAGGCCGGTCACGAGCAGCGAGCGTAGGCCGGTCCGGGCCGAGATCGCGCCGGCGATGGGGGCGACGACCATCGGCGCCGCGGTCCACGGCAGGGTCCGCAGGCCGGCCTCGAGCGGGCTGTAGCCCTCGACGACCTGGAGGTACTGGGAGAGCAGGAAGACCGCGCCGAACATGCCGATCGTGAAGGTCAGGCCGATGGCGTTGGCCACCGAGAACCCACGGCTCTCGAACAGCCGCAGCGGCAGCACGGCGTGCGCACGCCCGCGGGCCCAGACGAGGTACGACGGGACGAGCAGCGCCGCGACGACCAGCGGGCCGAGCACGGCCGGGTCGGACCAGCCGTCCTCGTTGCCGTGGACGATCCCCCAGATGCCGAGCAGGACCGCGCCGCCGAGCAGCAGCGTGCCGACCGGGTCGAGGCGCTGCCAGGCGCCGCGCGACTCCGGGACCGCCATCAGCAGCAGGGGCACGGCGACCACCGCGACCGGCACGTTCAGCCAGAAGATGGCCTGCCAGCTGACGCCCTCGACCACCGCTCCCCCGACGACCGGGCCGAGCGCGACACCGAGGCCGGACACGCCGCCCCAGATGCCGATCGCGACGGCGCGCATCGCGGGCGGCACCGCCGAGGCGAGCAGGGTCAGCGACAGCGGCATGATCGCCGCGGCGCCGAGGCCCTGGACCGCGCGGGCGGCGATCAGCGCCTCGCTGCTGGTGCTGAGCGCGCTGGCCACCGAGGCGAGCGTGAAGACGGCGATGCCGGCGAGCATCACCCGGCGCCGGCCGAGCCGGTCGCCGAGGGTCGCGGCCGGGAGCATGAACGTCGCGAAGGTGAGCGTGTAGGCGTTCAGGAACCACGACAGCTGGCTCACGCTCGCGTCCAGGTCGGCGCGGACGACGGGCAGCGCGGTCGTCATCACCAGGTTGTCGAGGGTGGCCATGAACATCGGCAGCGAGGCCGCGACGACGGCGACCCAGACGGGGACCCGGCGGCGGGCGGGGGCGACCGGCCGGTCGGCCCCACGGTCGGGGGCGGTGACGGTGGTGGTCATCGGTGGGCTCCTCACCCTTGGAAGGCATTGAATGATTACATACGACGCGACGCTAAGTAATCGAGTGATAATCTGTCAACCATGAACACCCGGATGAGCGCCGACGACCGCCGCGAGCTCGTCCTGCAGGCGGCCACCCGGGCGTTCGCGCAGGGCGGGTACGCCGGCACCAGCACCGACAAGGTGGCCCGCGAGGCGGGCGTCTCGCAGCCGTACGTCGTCCGCATCTTCGGCACCAAGCTGGAGCTGTTCCTGGAGGTCTTCGAGCGCTCGACGCTCCGCATCCGCGACGCCTTCGCCGAGGTCGTCGACGACCCCACCTTCGACCCGACCGCCGAGGACGCCCGCGAGCGGCTCGGCCTCGCCTACACCGCCCTGCTCGCCGACCGGGACCTGCTCCAGGTGATGATGCACGGCTTCTCCAGTGGCGGGCACGAGGAGATCGCCCGCTCCGCCCGCGCCTGCATGGCCCGGATCTTCGAGACGGTCCGTCGGACCGGCTGGAGCGACGACGACGTCCGCGACTTCGTCGCCCACGGCATGCTCATCAACGTCATGATCGCGATGCGCGCCCCCGAGCACGTCGACGAGGACCCGCAGATCGCCGCCCTCGCGGCCTGCGCCTTCGGCGACGCCCTCGAGTTCCTGACGTGAGGGGCCAGCACCCGCCGTACCCTCGGCCCGTGACCACGCTCGTGCTGGCCTCGGCCTCCCCCGCCCGTCTCGCCACGCTCCGCTCGGCCGGGGTCGAGCCGGTGGTGATCGTCTCCGGGGTGGACGAGTCGCAGCTGGTGGGACTGGCGCCGGGCGAGCTCGCGCTCGGGCTGGCCCGGCTCAAGTGCGGGGCGGTCGTGGGGCGCGACGACGTCCCGGCCGGGGCGCTGGTGCTGGGCTGCGACTCGGTGCTGGAGCTGGACGGCGAGGCGCTGGGGAAGCCGGCGGACGCCGCCGAGGCGACCCGGCGGTGGCGGGCGATGCGGGGGCGCAGCGGGGTGCTGCGCACCGGTCACTGCCTGACCGACACCGCGACCGGCCGGACCGCCGCGGCGACCGCGTCGACCACCGTCCACTTCGCCGACGTCACCGACGCCGAGATCGAGGCGTACGTCGCCACCGGCGAGCCGTTGTGGGTGGCCGGGGCGTTCACGATCGACGGCCTCGCCGGGGCGTTCGTCACGGGGATCGAGGGCGACCACCACAACGTGGTCGGGGTCAGCCTGCCGCTGCTCAGGGAGCTGACGGCGGAGCTGGGACACCCCTGGACGAGTCTGTGGTCGTCGGCTCGCTGACCGGCCCGCCGGGCAGCACCCGACCCTCGCCGTCGACCGGCGGCTCGTGGCCGTCCGGCAGCGCGTCCGGCAGGTAGAGGTCGTTGAGGTTGATCGGCCGGCGGAAGACGAAGGTCCGGAAGAGGTAGAACCGCGCGGCCAGACCGAGCACCAGGCCGATCACGTTGGCCGCGATGTTGTCGGAGACCGGGTCGTCGAGACCGAGCACGTCGCGGCTGATCGTCAGGCAGGCGATCGGGAGCAGCATCGTGACCACGTTGATGAGCACGAAGGCGGTCAGGCCGCCGTCGGCGTGCGTCGACGGCCGGTCGCGGAACGCGTAGGTGCGGCTGCCGTGGTAGCTGACGACCATGCCCACGCTGTTGGCCAGGACGTACGCCGGGATGGGCTGGTCGCCCAGCAGCGCGGGGACGCCCGGGAAGAGCCCGTGGACCAGCACGTTGAACAGGAACAGCGCCACCAGCGTGGCCAGTCCGCCGACGGCGAGGAACCGGCCCGCTTCGGCGAGGAGGCGCTGCCACCGGCTGGACACGGGCAAATGCTAACCGTCGCGCTCCTGAGAGCCGTGATCAGCCGGTGAACAGCGTGGCGGCCTTCCGCAGGGTCTCGACCACGCCGTACACGAGCGGGACCCCCACCAGGGCCCAGGCGACGACGATGCGGGCGGTCATGACGTGCTCCTCTCGAGGTCCCGATCGGCCGACGGTTCGTGGAACCGCTCGCTCACCGGTCGGACCAGCAGGTTGGCGACCGAGCCCACCGCGAGCAGCCCGACCATGACGAACAGGGCCGGCCGGTAGGCGTCGGCGGTGAGCTCCCCGGGCGTGCCCTGGGTGTCGAGGATCTGGTTGACGATGAGCGGTCCGGCCACCCCCGCCGCCGACCAGGCGGTCAGCAGCCGACCGTGGATGGCGCCCACCTGGAGGGTGCCGAACAGGTCCCGGAGGTACGCCGGGACGGTGGCGAACCCGCCGCCGTAGAAGGACAGGATGATCGCCGCGAACAGCACGAACAGCACCGTCGAGCTCGCCCCGAGGGTCGCCAGCAGGACGTAGGCGACCAGCCCGGCGCCGAGGTAGAGGACGTAGATCGGCTTGCGGCCGACCACGTCGGAGGTCGAGGACCACACGAACCGGCCGGCCATGTTGGCGATCGACAGCAGCCCCACGAAGCCGCCGGCGGCGGCGGCGCTCACGCTCGACGTCCCGTCCTCGCGGAAGAAGTCCTGGATCATCGGGGCGGCCTGCTCCAGGATGCCGATGCCGGCGGTGACGTTGCAGAACAGCACGACCCACAGCAGCCAGAACTGGGGCGTGCGGATCGCGTTGTTCGCGGTCACGCTGGCCGTGGTCACCAGGTCCTTCTGTGCGACCTGCGAGGGCTCCCAGCCGTCCGGCTTCCAGTCGTCGGCCGGCACCCGCACGGTGAACGCGCCGAACATCATGAAGACCAGGTAGACCGCGCCCAGGGTCAGGAAGAGCAGCATCACCGCGTGGCCGTCGGCGACCGAGGTCGGGTCGGTCGAGTCGTAGGCGTCGTCGTAGAGCGAGAGCAGCCGGCCGCTCAGCGGACTGGCGATCAGGGCACCGCCGCCGAAGCCCATGATCGCCATGCCGGTCGCGAGGCCGGGCCGGTCGGGGAACCACTTGATCAGCGTCGAGACCGGCGAGATGTAGCCGATGCCGAGTCCGATGCCGCCGATCACGCCGTACCCGAGGTAGACCAGCCAGAGCTGCTCGGAGGCGATGCCGAGGGCCGCGACCAGGAAGCCGGTCACCCAGAAGCACGCGGAGACGAACATCGCCGCGCGCGGCCCGTTGCGGTCCACCCAGGTGCCGGCGACCGCCGCCGAGAGACCGAGCATCACGACGGCGATCGAGAAGACGACGCCGACCGCGGTCAGGGTGCTGTCGAAGTGCTTCACCAGGGCGGTCTTGTAGACGCTGGTGGCGTACACCTGGCCGATGCACAGGTGGACGGCGAGCGCGGCGGGCGGGATCAGCCACCGGCTGTAGCCGGGACCGGCGACGGTCCGCTCACGGGCGAGGAAGGACGGGACCACAGGGACACCTCCGAGTCGGGTCTTCGCCCCGTTAACCCGACGTGACCCCACTCACACGGTGCTGCCCGGCTCGAGCCGACTCCCGGCCGCCAGGCGTACGCCGGCGCCGACCGTCGAGTCGCGTCCCAGGATCGTCACCGCGTCCGGGTCGTCCAGCGCGGGTACGGCGGGGTCGCCGACGACCGCGTCCACCTCGATCACGCAGCCGGTGTCGACGATCGCCCACGCCACCGTCGCGCCCGCCCCCACGACCGTGTCGGCGGCGACCACGGAGTCCAGCACGGTCGCCCCCTCCTCCACGACCACGCCGGGGCCGAGCACGCTGCGTCGTACCGTCCCGCCGACGGTGGCGCCGGGGCAGACCATCGCGTCGTCGACGACCGCGCCGCCGAGGACCCGGGCCGGGCTGCGCTGGGGCTGCCGGGTCAGGATCGGCCAGCCCGGCACGCCCAGCACGCCGTGGTCGTCGAGCAGCAGCTCACGGTGTGCCCGCAGGTAGAGGTGCGGCTGGCCGACGTCGCGCCAGTAGCCGTCGTACCGGTGCGCGACCACGCGGCCGCGCTCGAGCAGCCGCGGCAGCAGGTGGTCGCCGAAGTCGCCGAGCCCGGTGTCGCCCGCGGGGCTGTCCGCCGACAGCTCGACGTGCAGCGCGTCGAGCACCTCGACCAGCACCCGCGGGTCGTAGGCCATCACCTCGGCGGCGACCAGGTCGCCGTCCGGGTCGTCGGGCTTGTAGGCGAAGCCGGTCACCCGGCCGTCGTCGTCCACCTGGACGACGGCGTGGTCGGCGGGATCGTCGCCCTCCGGCGCCCGGGTGGTCACGACCGTGCACTCGGCGCCGGCGGCGAGGTGTGTGGCCACTACGTCGTTGTAGTCGAGGCGGTAGACGTGGTCGGCGCTCATCACGAGCAGGACGTCGGGCGCCGCGGCCGCGATCTGGTCGCGGATCCGGTACAGCTCGTCGGCGTTGCCCTGCGCGAACCCGTCCTCGTCGAGGCTCCCCGAGCCCTGCTGCGGCATCAGCAGCCGCAGCCCGCCGTGGTTGCGGTCGAGGTCCCAGGGCCGGCCGTTGGCGACCTGCTCCTCGAGCGTCGAGCCCTGGAACTGCAGGGAGAGCCAGACGTCGGTGACGCCGCTGTGGGCGAGGTTGGAGAGCGGGACGTCGACCAGCTGGAAGACGCCGGCGAGCGGCAGGGCCGGCTTGGCCCGCTCCCGGGTCAGCACGTCCATCCGGCCGCCGGCCCCTCCGGCCTGGATCAGGGCGAGCACACGGTCACGGGGCATGGCTCTCAGTGCCCGCAGCGGCCCGTGCTCACTCGACGGGCAGGCCGAGTCCGCGCGCGATCAGCATCCGCTGCACCTCGGAGGTGCCCTCCCCGATCTCCAGGACCTTGGCGTCGCGGTAGAAGCGGGCGACGGCGTACTCCTCCATGAAGCCGTAGCCGCCGAAGACCTGGGTGGCGATCCGGGTGCCGCTCACCGCCGCCTCGGTGGCGTGCAGCTTCGCGATCGCGGCCGCCTGCTTGAACTGCTTCACGGGCGCCCCCGCGTCCTTCATGGCGGCCGCCTTGTAGGTGAGCAGCCGGCTCGTCTCGAGCATCACCTGCAGGTCGGCGACCTGGAAGGCCACGCCCTGCTTGCGACCGATCGGGCCGCCGAAGGTCTGCCGCTCGCCGGCGTACTGCAGGGTCAGGTCGAGGCAGGCCTGGAGGCAGCCGACGGCCAGCGCGGCGATCGCGACCCGCCCGTCGTCGAGGGTGGCCAGGAACTGGGCGTAGCCCCGCCCCCGCTCCCCGAGCAGGTTGGCCTCCGGCACGCGCACGCCCTCGAAGGACAGCGGGTGGGTGTCGGAGGCGTGCCAGCCGAGCTTGTCGTACGGCGGGCCCGCGGTGAAGCCGGGCGTCCCTGCCGGCACGATGATCGCGCTGATCTCGGCGCGGCCGTCCTCGCGCTCGCCGGTGCGGGCCGTGACGGTCACGAGCGAGGTGATGTCGGAGCCCGAGTTGGTGATGAACTGCTTGGCCCCGTCGACGACCCACTCCCCGTCGGCGAGCACCGCCTTCGTGCGGGTCGCGCCGGCGTCGGACCCCGCACCCGGCTCGGTGAGCCCGAAGCCCGCGAGCCGCTCGCCCGCGACGAGGTCGGGCAGCCAGGTCGCCCGCTGCTCCTCGGTGCCGTACTCCAGCAGCGGGGTGATGCCGAGCCCGACCGCCGCCTCGAGGGTGATGCCCATCGACTGGTCGACCCGGCCGATCTCCTCGATCGCCACGCACAGGCTGGTGAAGTCACCGTCCTCGCCGGCGCCGCCGTACTCCTCGGGGGCGGTGAGCCCGAAGAGCCCGAGCTTGCCCATCTGGCGCACGACGTCGACCGGGAAGTGGTGGTCGCGGTCCCACTGGGCGGCGTACGGCGCGATCTCGGCCTCGGCGAAGTCGCGCACGCTGCGGCGGAACTCCTCGTGCTCGCGGGACAGCTCGAAGGTCGTCATCCCGGCATGCTAGCCCGCGAGGTTAGCGTTTGTTAACCAACGGTCAGTCCGAGCGTGAGGAGCTCGGCCGTCAGGTCGACCAGCCGGTCCTCGGAGACGCCGGCCGGCGGGTCGAGCGCGATCCGCAGGCAGGTGGTGAGCGCGATGCCCATCGCCAGGTGGATGCGGGCCTCCGCCTCGACCCGGTCGAGGTCGGGCGCGTGGCTCGCGACGAACATCCGGGTGAAGTGCGCCAGCTGTCGCTCGACCTCCGGCAGCACGTTGCCGTGCGCGCCCAGCGGCACCTCGTGGAGCAGGGCACGGGTGACGGCCCGGTGCCGCTGCAGGGCGGCCACCAGGACGGCCAGCACGTGCCGGATCGCGTCGCGGGTCGGCATCGTGACCGCGTCGGCCATGCCCTGCGAGAGGTCGGCCATCACGTCGTCGGCGCTGCGGCGGCGCAGCTCCTCGACCAGGTCGTCCTTGTCGTGGAAGTAGCGGTAGAGCGAGCCCACGCTGACGCCGGCCGCCGCGGCGACCCGGTTGGTGCTGAGCCCGGCGTACCCGCGCTCCTCGAGGACCCGGGCGGCGGCCGCGAGGACCCGCTCGACCATCTCGTGCGACCGCGCCTGCGACGGGGTACGACGGGCGCCCCTCACCGGGACGCCCCGAAACGCGAGTAGAACCTGAGCATTTGCTCACCTTATCGTCGGCCGCATGACCCAGCCCCCCGCCCGGTTCGGCTCCGCCAAGCCCTGGTCGGAGCGCGCGGCCCGACCGCTCCGCCTGACCGCCGGCCCCGGCGCCGCGCCGACCCCCGCCGAGGTCGTGGCCCTGCAGGCCGGGCTGCTGCGCTGCGACGAACCGGCCGCGGCCGTCGTACGGGCGGTGCGCGAGGAGCGCAGCCTGACCATGCGCGAGGTGCACGCGGCGCTCGCCACCGGCCGCGCCGACTCCCCCGGGTCGCTGCGCGACCTGCTCGAGCTGGCCGGTCGCCGGCCCGCCTGGGTGGACGACGACCTCCTGGCGCGCGGGGCGCGCGCCTGCCGCACCTACGGCGCGGACGCCGGCCTGGTGCTCGCCTACGGATCGCTGCTCGGCGGCTACCGCACCTCGGCGGCCGTGGAGCCGCTGGTGCGGACCGGCCGGCTGACCGGCGACGAGGCGCTGCGGCGGATCGGCGAGACCACCACCTGGTGGCGGGCGGTGACCGCACCCGGCGGGCTGGAGCCCGGCGCCGAGGGCCACCGGCTGGCCCTGCACGTCCGGGTGATGCACGCATTCGTGAACCAGCACCTCGCGCAGGACCCGACCTGGGACACCGCCTGGCACGGCGTCCCGATCAACCAGTACGACCAGGCGTCGACGCTCGGCGTCTTCTCCACCAGCTTCCTGCTGCACCTGCGGCTGCTCGGCGTCCGGGTCTCGCGCACCGACGCCGCGGCGGTGATGCATCTGTGGTCGTACGTCGGGTGGTTGATGGGCGTCGACGAGGAGTGGCTCCCGCGGACCGAGCGGCAGGGCCGCCGACTGCTCTACCACTTCCTGTCCCACGACCCGGGGCCGAACGCGAGCAGCCGCGCCCTCGCCCACGCCCTCGTGCACATGGCCGACCAGGCGCCGGTGCCGCGGGCCCGGCGGGTCTGGGAGCGCGAGCGGGCCCTGTCCGCCGGCACCTGGCTGCTGGGCCCGGCCGCGATGCGCGACCTCGGCCTCCCCCGGCGCCCGCCCTGGTACGGCGTGGGCCGGGTCGCGGCCAACCTGTTCTGGAGTCAGCTGGTCGGGCGGCTGCCCGGCGGCCGCGACGTGGTCGCCGCGCGCGGGGAGCGGGCCTTCCGGCGCCAGACCGAGCGCTGGTACGCCGGCGACTCCCCCGCGGTGCCGGCGGCGGGGTAGCGGCTCGGACGGGCCCGACTACCGAGTCACCGGGTTTCGAGACGGTTGCTGCGCAACCTCCTCAACCACCGATCGCGGACGCGCGGTCTTCCTTATCGGCCCGTCGCCGCTCCAGCTCGGCCACCACGTTCGCGGCCTCCTCGACGAGCACGGCGACGTCCTCGTCGGTGAAGTTGCGCGGGCGGACGTCGAGCACGCAGCAGGCGCCGAGCACCTCGCCGGCCGAGGTGATCAGCGGGGCGCCGGCGTACGCCCGCACGCCGTCGTGGAGGACGGTCGGGTTGATCCGGTGCATGACGTCCGCGCCGAGGTCGTTGACGACGTAGGGCTCGCGGGTGCGCACGGGGACCGAGCAGAACGACCACTCGATCGGCGCGCCGCCGGCGTCGTCCATCCAGGTGCCGGAGCTGCCGCTGCTGCCGACGACGCACTGCGCGTCGTCGAGGACGATCGTGATCCCACCCATGACGCTGCCGAGGCGCCGCGCGACGCGACTGGCCGCCTGGTCGAGGTGCGGGCGCACCTCGGGGGCGAACGGGTCGAGGGAGACCAGCTCCTGGATCCGCGCCTCCAGCGACACCCGCCCGCGGAGCAGGGTGTTCATGGCGACCCGGGCCCAGTCGAAGCGCGGGGCGGGGGCGTCGGCGCCGCGGAGCCCGAGCTCGCGGTAGACCGAGACCCGGACCCCCATCGCACGCCCGATCAGGCCGACGCGCCCCTCCTCCAGGGAGAGCAGGGCGATGACCCGGTCCAGCTGGAGCGGGGAGAGCGACTCGACGGCGGACACGCCCGCCTCGGCGCAGACCCGGGCCCACAGCCGCTCGGTGTCGATGGTGGTGTCGGCGCGCAGGGCGGCACGTACGTCGTCGGAGGTCGGCGCCTCGTAGGCGTGGCTGCGCAGCTTTCTCGGCGCAGTCGCGCTCGACTCCGAGCAGTCGAGGGGGGAAGTCATGCCGCGACCATCGGCTCCCGCTCGGAACCGCTGAGCAGTTCGGGCGATCCTGACGAGGTTTCCCTCAACATCTCATCCTCCTGGGTGGATCCCCGGACCGACCGGGCGATGGCCGGGAGGTCGAGATCGGGGACCAGCTTGTCGGAGCCGGCCACCTGCACCAGCGGGGCGTCGTGGGCCGCGCGGGCGACGTCGACCAGCAGGGGACGCTCGGTCGAGGCCGGGTCGGTCCAGGTCAGCGGCTCGATGCCACCGAGGGCATCGACGGCGAACGCGAGCGGCTCGTCGTCGACCTCGACGAGGAGCAGGCACGACGACGCGGCTCGGGACAGCGGCGGGTGGCCGAGCAGGGTGGACAGGCAGACCACCGGGACGACGCGGCCACGGTGCACGGTCAGGCCCAGCACCTGGTCGGCCGCCGTCGGGGTCAGCGCCTGCGGGAACGGCAGGATCTCGCTCACCTGCGTCAGCGGCGAGGCGAGGGAGATCCCCGCGGTGAAGGTGACGTACGACGGCCCGCGCCCCGATGCGACCTCGCCCGCGACCGCGGGCCCCGTCCCGACCGCACCCGCCGCGGGGTTCACGTCGGTGTTCACGGCGGCGAGGGACAGCAGCTGCGGGTCGGAGCGGAGCGCGGCACCGTCGAGGACCAGGCAGGCCGCCTCGTCGAGCTCGACCATGCCGAGCAGCAGCTCGGGCCGCAGCGCGCCGTACCCCGGGACGGGCAGGATGCCCGCACCGGTGCCGCGGAGCTCGACGAGCTCGGAGACGGCCAGCACGACCAGCCCGCGGCCGACCTCGAGGACGACGCCGGCCCCCAGGTCCTCCTCGGGCAGGGGCGGGAGCCCGAGCAGGGTGAGCGGGTCGACGACCGCGACCTCGCGGCCGGAGTAGACGGTCTGGCCGACGCAGGCGCCGCCGGTCAGCAGCGACGGGTCGACCTCGGCCAGCGGGATCGTGGTGTGGATGTCGCCCACCTCGAGGGCCAGCACCTGCGGGCCGCAGCGGACCAGGGTGATGCTGCGAGTGCCGGCCGGACCCGTGGCCGCCGCGGTGTCGACGACCGGCTCGCCCGCGGCCTGCTCGGCCACGGTCGGGACGCCGGGAAGGCTGAGCAGCACCTCGGCATCGAGGATGCTGATCGGGGTGGCGCCGTCCTCGTGCTGGAAGGCGTGGGTCACCAGGAGCCGGCCGTCCGCGGCGCTCAGGGGCAGGCGGTCCTCGTGCGGGACCCGGGTCACCCCGCGCACCTCGTCGGCGACCAGGCCGACCACGCGCCCGCCGTACGCGACGACCACGACCACCTGGTCGGGCAGCACGTCGTCGGGACGCTCGAGGAGCGGTCGGAGGTCGACCACCGGCAGCACCAGGGAGCGCAGCCCCATCGCCCCGACCAGGCCGGGCGCGACGACCGGCAGGTCGGTCAGGGTCGCCGGCCGCGGCACGACCTCGCGCAGCGCCGAGAGCGGCAGCGCGACGTCGATCCCGCCGAGCCGGAGCAGCCCGTAGACGTCCGCGTCGGAGGCCGGATCAGGCACCGAGTCAGGCACCGTCGGTCACCGGATGACCGGCGCGGCGTTCGCCGTGGCCGACGAGAGCTGGTCGATGAGGCTATTGACGTGCTCCGAGGCCTCCTGCTGGACCCGGGTCGAGGCGGAGATGGTGCGGATCGCCTCGTTGGTGCGCGACACGCTGGTGACGATCCGCTCGAAGGCGGCCTCGGCCCGCTTGGAGACCTCGGAGCCCTGGTTGACGCGGTCCGCCGACTCGTCGATGAGCCGGCCGATCTGCTGGGCGGCCTCGAAGGAGCGCTCGGCGAGCTTGCGGACCTCGCCGGCGACGATCGAGAACCCGACGCCGTGCTCGCCGGCACGGGCGGCCTCGATGGAGGCGTTGAACGCGAGCAGGTTGGTCTGGCTGGCGATCTCGCCGATCACCTTCACGATGTCGCTGATCGACGTCGACGACTTCTGGATGAGCGAGATGGCCTCGATGGACGCGCGCAGCGCCTCGACGCCCTGCTCGGCGTTGCCGTGCGTCTCGGCCGCCAGCTCGGTCGCGGTGCGCGACTCGGAGGCGATCTCGACGATCGAGGTCGCGAGGTCGCGGACCGAGGAGGTCATCTCCTGGGTGCCGCTGTCGATGCGGTGCTCCCGCTCGACCTCCGCGGTCACGTCGTAGGCGTACTTGATGACCTTGACCGGCTTGCCGGACAGGTCCAGCACCGGGTTGTAGGTGGCCTGGATGTAGACGTCGCGGTCGTACTTGCCCTTGCGGTGGAACCGGCCGGCGATGACCTCGCCCTTGCCGAGCCGCAGCCAGAAGTCGCGGTACTCGGTGGAGCGGGTGTACTCGGCGTCGCAGAAGGTGCTGTGGTGCTGGCCGACGATCTCGCGCAGCGAGTAGCCGATGGTGCGCAGGAAGTTCTCGTTGGCGTCGAGGACCAGGCCGTCGAGGTCGAACTCGATGACGGCCTGGGCCCGGTCGACCGCGTTGACGCGGGCCCGGATCTCGGCGTTGGCGAGCTTGGAGGCGGTCACGTCGGTGGCGAACTTGACCACCTTCATGGGGGCGCCCTTGGCGTCCAGGATCGGGTTGTACGTCGCCTGCAGCCACACCTCGCGGCCGCCCTTGCCGAGGCGCCGGTACTCGCCGGCCTCGAACTGGCCGGCGCCGAGCCGCTCCCAGAACTCGGCGTACTCCTGGCTGGCGGCGAGCTCGGCGTCGACGAACATCCGGTGGTGCTTGCCCTGGATGTCGGGCAGCGCGTAGCCGACGACGTCGAGGAAGTTGCGGTTGGCGTTGAGGATCGTGCCCTCGAGGTCGAACTCGATGACGGCCTGGGCGCGCTCGATGGCGTCGACCTTGCCGAGGAAGTCGGCGTTCTGGCGCTTGGCCTCGGTGATGTCCTGGGCGAACTTCACGACCTTCGTGGTCACCCCGTCCTCGTCGAGGATCGGGTTGTACGTCGCCTGCAGCCACACCTCGCGGCCACCCTTGGCGACCCGCAGGAACTCACCCGCCTCGAAGTGCCCGGCCCGGAGGCGGTCCCAGAAGTCGGCGTACTCGCTGCTCTCGGCGTAGTCGCCGGGGCAGAGCAGGCGGTGGTGCTGGCCCTGGATCTCGCGCAGCGTGTAGCCCACGATGTCGAGGAAGTTCTGGTTGGCGGTGATCACGGTGCCGTCGATGGCCAGCTCGATCACGGCGAGCGAGCGGTCGAGGGCGGTGACCAGCCCGGACTCCTCGGAGAACGGGCGGTCGGCGTCGGACGAAGCGGAAGCGGGCATCAGGGTGGTACTCCTCAGGGGTCTCCGGAAACGCGGGGAGGGATCGCGCGCACGCCGGAGCGGGCACATTCCGCCTCACCGTGCCCGGGGTACTTCGGCCCGCGGCGCCCCGGTCTGAGGAATTCGCCCAGGCCCGTGCACAGGTTCCGGGTCGCGATGTGTGAGATCCGTGACGGCGGCCACTCCCCAGACCGGGCTAGCCTCCGCTGTCGGGCGGAGTAGCCTGCCCGCGACTCGAAGTGCCGTACTCGAACCAGGAGTGTCACCGTGCCGGGAACCAAGCCTCTGCAGAAGGTCCTCATCGCCAACCGCGGCGAGATCGCGGTCCGCGTGATCCGGGCCTGCAAGGACGCCGGCATCGGCTCCGTCGCCGTGTACGCCGAGCCCGACCGCGACGCGCTCTTCGTGCGGCTGGCCGACGAGGCCCACTCGCTGGGCGGCGCGACGCCCGCGGAGTCCTACCTCGACATCGCCAAGATCATCGCCGTCGCCGAGAGGACGGGCGCCGACTCGGTGCACCCCGGCTACGGCTTCCTCGCCGAGAACGCCGACTTCGCCCAGGCCGTCCTCGACGCCGGGCTGACCTGGATCGGCCCGCCGCCCGCGGCCATCGAGGCGCTGGGCGACAAGGCCAAGGCCAAGCACATCGCCGACAAGGCGAACGCCCCGCTGGCCCCCGGCACCAAGGACCCGGTCAAGGACGCCGACGAGGTCGTCGAGTTCGCGAAGGCCAACGGGCTCCCCGTCGCGATCAAGGCCGTCTTCGGCGGCGGCGGCCGCGGCCTGAAGGTCGCCCGCACGCTCGAGGAGATCCCCGACGCCTACGAGTCGGCCGTCCGCGAGGCGGTCACCGCCTTCGGCCGCGGCGAGTGCCTGGTCGAGAAGTTCCTCGACAAGCCGCGCCACGTCGAGACCCAGTGCCTCGCCGACCAGCACGGCAACGTCGTCGTGGTCTCCACCCGCGACTGCTCGCTGCAGCGCCGCAACCAGAAGCTGGTCGAGGAGGCCCCCGCGCCGTTCCTCACCGACGCGCAGCTGACCGAGCTCTACGAGTCCTCCAAGCGGATCCTGAAGGAGGCCGGCTACTACGGCGCCGGCACCTGCGAGTTCCTGGTCGCCCAGGACGGCACCATCTCCTTCCTCGAGGTCAACACCCGCCTCCAGGTCGAGCACTGCGTCTCCGAGGAGGTCACCGGCATCGACCTGGTCCGGGAGATGTTCCGGATCGCCGCCGGCGAGGAGCTCGGGTACGACGACCCGGAGATCCGCGGCCACTCGATCGAGTTCCGCATCAACGCCGAGGACGGCGGCCGCAACTTCATGCCCGCCCCCGGCACCCTCTCCGCCTGGAGCCCGCCCAGCGGCCCGGGCGTCCGCCTCGACGGCGGCTACGAGAACGGCGAGACCATCCCCGGCTCGTTCGACTCCCTCATCGCCAAGCTCATCGTCACCGGCCGCGACCGCACCCAGGCGCTGGAGCGCAGCCGCCGCGCGCTCGGCGAGTTCGTCGTCGACGGCATGCCCACGGTCATCCCGTTCCACCGCGCGGTCGTCACCGACCCGGCGTACGTCGGCGCCTCGACGCCGTCCGGCGAGGGCGAGTTCACCGTCTACACGCAGTGGATCGAGACCGACTTCGACAACCGGATCGAGCCGTTCTCCGGCGACGCGGCGGAGGCCGAGGAGGCCGGCGAGCGACAGACGGTCGTCGTCGAGGTCGGCGGCAAGCGTCTCGAGGTCGTCATCCCCGCCGGGCTGGGCGGCCTCGCGGCCGGCCCCGCTGCCGGTCCCAAGAAGGCGAAGCGGAAGTCCGGGGGCAAGGCGGCCGCCGCCTCCGGCGACGCGGTCACCAGCCCGATGCAGGGCACGATCGTGAAGATCGCGGTCGAGGAGGGCCAGGAGGTCGCCGAGGGCGACGTCATCGTCGTCATGGAGGCCATGAAGATGGAGCAGCCGCTCAAGGCCCACAAGGCCGGCACGGTCACCGGCCTCACCGCCGAGGTCGGGGCGACCGTGACCAACGGTGCCGTCATCTGCGAGATCAAGTGAGCGCGCGTCGAAGCCAGGACTGACCTCCCTCCCCGCCGAGTCAGCAGCAGTTGCGGGCCGAGTCAGCACTACTGGTGCTGACTCGACCCTCCCTTGCCGCTGACTCAGCGGTGTGGACCCGGCACCTGTCGGGTAGGACCGAGGGCGTGACAGACGCCGACACCGTCGAGGCGATCGCGGCGGCGCTGCGTGACGACCCGGTCCTGGTCCACGAGCTGCTCGGCAACGGCCGCACCGACGAGGTCGACGACGCGCTGAGCGGGCTGGTCGAGGATCTGGCCGACCAGGGCGTGCCGGCGTACGTCGCCCTCGTCCAGACGCCCGACGCCGACCTCCCGTCCAACGCCAGCGACGCGGGCGACACCCTGCTCCGGCTGATCCACCAGGAGCTCGGCGAGCCGGGCCTCTACGTCGTCGCCACCCAGGACACGCTCACCGCGGTCGCGACGTACGACGTGCCGCTGGACGCGACGAGCATCAGCCTCGGCCGGTACGACGCGGTGCAGGCAGCTCGGAACGACCTGCCGGAGGGCGAGTTCGTCCCCGCCGCCGGCGAGGCTGCGGTGCTGCTGAGCGTGGCGGCCGACGACGACCTGTCCCTCACACCGGGCGAGGTCGACGACCTGATGGACAGCGGCCCGTGGGTCGCGGCGTACGGCGACGAGCCGATGTCGTATGAGCTCGACGACGCCCGCGGCGAGCCGGAGACGCCGCTGGTCTTCGCCGTCGCCTTCGCCCTGGTGGCGCTCGTCGTCGGCTGGCGGCTGCTGCGGGCCCGCACGGCCTGGGCGGGCGGGGCCACCTCCGCGCCCCGGCCCCGACGGGCCCGTGCGGACGACCCGCTCCCCCAGCCCCGGACCCGGCCGCAACCCCGGATCGACACCACGCGCAAGCAGGCCCGCAAGGCGCTGACCGCGCTGCGCCGCGAGGTCGACGGCAGCCTGCAACCGGTGACCGACGAGGTGCACGGCAGCCTGGAGGCGGCCGAGGACCTGGTCGACTCCGAGTCGAGGATCGAGGTGGTGGCCGCCCTGGTGCTGGCCGAGCAGGGCGCGGCCCGGCTGCGGGGCGACGAGATCCCGGTGCGCTGCTACTTCGACCCGCGGCACGGGCCGACCGAGCGGCGGGTGGTCGTCTCCGACGTCTCGCTTCCGGCCTGCGACGCCTGTGCCGAGGCGGTGGCGGCCGACGTATCGCCGGCCTCGCTGACCACCGACGACGGCAAGCGGCCCTACTGGCGCGCCGACTCGATCTGGGCCGCGACCGGCCTCGGCTCGCTCGACCCCGACCTGTGGCGCCTGGTCGCGGAGCGTCAGCGGTGATCGGGCGGGTCCGCGACCTGGTCCTCGCGTTGCTGCTGGCCGCCCTGGCCGCCGCCGCCGGACTCGGCGCGCACGCCCTCCTCGTCGACGTCCGCACGCCGGAGCCGACCGTGATCGGCGACCGGGTCCAGCGAGCGGCCGACGCGTTCGCGGCCGGCGAGCACGTCTATGTCGCCGCCGACGCCCACGACCTGCTCCCCCCGGACGCCGCGGCCCGGCTCGAGGAGCTGGCCGCCGGCTCCGAGGTCCCGGTCCGGGTCGCCGTCTGGGAGGACAGCAACGACGCCGGCTACCGCGGCATCTGGGACGCGGTCGGCCAGCTCCAGCGGGTGGCCGACGACGAGGGCGTCTTCGTCCTCTACACCGGTCCCGGCGACGGCGTCGTGGACGACAACCTGGAGGGCCCGTTGGAGGGCGACATCCCCTCCGACTTCAACGGCGACCCGGAGCGGCGGCTGAGCGAGATCGTCACCGCGGTCGCGGCGTCGAGCGAGGGGCCGGTGAGCGACTGGTCCTACTGGGGTGGGACCGGGGGCGCGATCGCCGCCGGCCTGCTCTACGGCGGGCTGGCCATTCCGGTCCTGCTCCTCGTGATCGGCCTGGTGCGGCTCGCGCTCGGCCGCCGGTTCCGGATGGTGGGGGGATGGACGTGAGCGAGGACCTGCTGGCCCAGATCTGGGCCTCTCTGGAGGAGACCGGGGTCTGGGTGGCCCCCGAGGCCGCGGCCGAGGTGTCGGCCGAGGAGCTGGCCGAGCTGGAGTCGGCGGTCGCCGAGGTGCCGACCCCGACGTACGTCGTCGTGCAGCCCGACCTCGACGACTTCGCGGGCGAGCCGGCCGAGCTGCTGACCCAGCTGCACGACCGGTACGACGCCGACGGGCTCTACCTCGCGCCCCAGTTCTACGGCGGCCTCGACCGTCTCAACCTCACCGACCGCGCGTGGGGCACCGAGGTCGACCCCTGGCAGGCGCTCGCCGTCGCTCGTGCCCGGCACACCGACGACGACGGGCGGGTCGACGACCTCGGCGCCTACCTGGTCGAGGCGGCGGAGCTGCTCACCGACGACGCCCTTCCCCAGGCCTACGAGGACGAGGTCGCCTCCAGGTCCAGCACCTCCACCCCGTCGTCGGGCGACGGCCGGGGTGACGACCCGGTGGGCGGCACGCTCGTGGGCGTCGCGCTGGGGCTGGTGGTGGTGGCCGCGGTCGTGGGCGCCCTGCGCCGCCGGCGCCGCCCGCGGGCCTTCGCGCTCCCGAGCTCGGTGGTGGCGCAGGTCCGCGAGGCGCAGGCCGACCGGCTGGAGCAGGAGGCCCGCTCGGGCCTGCTGGTCCTCGGCGACGCGATCCGCACCCACGACCTCGACCCCGGTGACGACAGCCAGGCCTGGCAGGCCGCCCTCGACCACTACGACGCCGCGGCCCGGGTGCTCGACACCGGCGGCAGCGACCTCGGCGTGCTCGACGCGGTCGGTGCGGTGGTCCTGGTCCGCCGCGGCCGTGCGGCCCTGGACGCGGCCACGGCCGGGAAGCCCTACCGTCCCGTCGCCGGCTGCTACCTCAACCCGCTGCACGCTCCCCCGACCCGCAAGCGCACCCGGCTGGTGCAGGACGGCCACACCGGCGACGTACCGCTCTGCCCGGACTGCCGGGCCGACCTCAAGGCCGGGCGCGCTCCCGACGCGCTCCGGGTCGACCGCGGGGGCAAGGCCGTCCTCTACGTCGACTCCGGCGTCGAGCCCTGGGCGTCCACGGCGTACGGCGCCCTCGGCGGCGACCTGGTGGGCGCGCTGCACCGGCTGCGCTGAACCGGCTCCGCCGGCCTCCGGACGACCCGTAGGGTCGTGCCGTGAACCTCCGTGAGCCCGCGCAGCAGGTGAGCCCGCGGGCCCGCTGGCTGTGGGCGGGCGGAGCCCTGGCGCAGGTCGTGGTCGCGGCCGGCGCGCTGGTGGTCGTCGAGTGGGTGTCGCCGCTGGACCTGCCCTGGTGGGCGTGGGTGCTGATCGGCGTCGCGCTGGCGTCGTACGTCGTGGTGGTGCCGCAGTGGCGCTACCTCGTGCACCGGTGGGAGGTCACCGACACGGCCGTCTACACGCAGACCGGGTGGTGGGCGCGCGAGCGGCGGATCGCGCCGATGTCGCGGATCCAGACCGTCGACCACGCCGAGGGCGCGCTGGCCCGGCTGCTCGGGCTGGCGACCGTCACCGTCACCACCGCCTCGGCCGCCGGGGCCCTGGAGATCGCCGGCCTCGACGCCGTCCGGGCCCGGCAGCTGGTCGACGAGCTGACCCTGAAGGCGGATGCCGTCGAGGGGGACGCGACGTGAGCGACTGGCAGCGTCTGGACCGCCGGATGCTGCTGGTCCACCCGATCCGCGAGGTGGTGAAGTTCCTGCCGGCGCTGATCGCCCTCTTCCTCGCCGGTACGGCGTCCGGCGGCGCGGCCTGGCACTACCTGCCCGTGCTGGTCCCGATCGCGCTCGGCCTGCTGCGCTACCTGACCACCAGCTTCCGCATCGACCAGGGCCGGGTCGAGCTGCGGCGCGGGCTGCTGAGCCGGCACGTCCTCTCGACGCCGGTCGACCGGGTCCGCACCGTCGACCTCACCTCGCCGCTGACCCACCGGCTGCTCGGGCTGACCACGGTGCGGATCGGCTCCGGGACCGGCGACGACGACGGCGCGCTCGACCTGGACGGGCTGCCGGTCGAGGTCGCCCGGCGGCTGCGGGCGGAGCTGCTGCGCGAGGCGCCGGCCGCTGCCGCGGACGACCCGACGCCCGTCGTCGACACCCTTCGCCTCGACCCGCGCTGGGCGCGCTTCGCCCCGCTCACCAGCACCGGCCTGGTGCTCGGCGGCGGTGTCGTCGGTCTCGCGGTCCAGGGCTGGAACACCGTCGGCGGTCCCCGGCTGGTCGACCTCGACGACCTCGCCGACGGGGCCGCGCGGGCCTCCGTCTGGATCGCCGTCCCGGTCGTGGCGGTCATCGCCCTGGTGGCCATGTCGTTGCTCGCGGTCGGCAGCTACCTGGTCAGCAACTGGGACCTCACCCTCCGCCACAGCCAGCGCTCCTGGCACCTCTCGCGCGGGCTGTTCACGACCCGCGAGACGACCCTCGACGACGTCCGGGTCGCCGGCGTCTCGCTCGGCGAGCCGATCGGCCTGCGGCTGGCCGGCGGCGCCCGGCTCGGCGCGATCGTCACCGGCGTCGACCGCAGCGAGCGGGGCAGCTCGGCGCTGGTCCCGCCCGCGCCGTACGACGTCGTCGCGGGGGTCGCCGCCCGCGTGCTGGGGTCTTCCGCCCCGGTCGCCGGCCCGCTGGTCCCCCACGGTCCCCTCGCCGTACGACGACGCTGGACCCGCGCGCTCGGTCCGGTGCTGGTCTTCGCGCTCCTCGCGGCGGTCGGGGTCGTGGCCGACGCGGCACCGGCCTGGGTCCTGGTCCCGCCGCTGCTGGCGCTGCCGGTCGCGGCGCTGCTGGCGGCCGACCGCGCCCGCTCCCTCGGCCACGCGCTGAGCGACGGCCGGTTGGTCGCCCGCTCCGGCAGCCTGACCCGGCGCCGCGAGGTGCTCGGCACCGACCACGTCATCGGCTGGACCTTCCGCGACACCTGGTTCCAGCGCCGCGCCGGCCTGACCACCCTGGTCGCCACCACCGCGGGCGGACGCCAGGCGGTCACGCTGCCCGACGTACCCCTGCCGGTCGCGGTGCGGCTCGCCGACGAGGCGATCCCCGGGCTGGTCGGGTCGTTCGCCGACTGAGGGCTCCGGTCCCCCGGGGCGGCGGTGAGCTGTCCACCGAATCGACCCGTCGCATGGTGGATCCGCCACCGCCCCGCCGGCGTTTCCTGCGGGCGCGCCGGGGCGGCGGTGAGCCGTCCACCGAACCTCGCGCGGAGACGGTGGACAGCTCACCGCCCCACCCCGCACGAGCGGCCGGTTGCACGTCACGTGAGACGGAGCACAACACCGGGCGGTAACCCCCGAGCGTCCGCATATCGTGGCGCCCATGTTCTCCAAGGTGCTGGTGGCGAACCGTGGCGAGATCGCGGTCCGGGCGTTCCGGGCGGCGTACGAGCTGGGCGCGCGGACGGTGGCGGTCTTCCCCTACGAGGACCGCTGGTCCGAGCACCGGCTGAAGGCCGACGAGGCCTACGAGATCGGCGAGCGCGGCCACCCGGTGCGCAACTACCTCGACGCGGAGTCGATCGTGGCGACCGCCGTACGGGCGGGCGCGGACGCGGTCTACCCCGGCTACGGCTTCCTGTCGGAGAACCCCGGCCTGGCCGAGGCGTGCGCGAA
Source organism: Nocardioides sp. CCNWLW216 (assembly GCF_037120545.1). Taxonomy (NCBI): domain Bacteria; kingdom Bacillati; phylum Actinomycetota; class Actinomycetes; order Propionibacteriales; family Nocardioidaceae; genus Nocardioides; species Nocardioides sp. CCNWLW216. The sequence goes on along the minus strand of NZ_JBBBBJ010000001.1, from coordinate 595,089 downwards.
CGCCGGCATCACCTTCGTCGGCCCGAGCGCCGAGGTGCTGGAGCTGACCGGCAACAAGGCCCGGGCGATCGCGGCAGCCAAGGCGGCCGGCGTCCCGACCCTGAAGTCGGTCGAGCCGGGCACCGACGTCGACGCGCTGGTGGCGGCGATCGAGGACAGCGACATCCCCTACCCGCTCTTCGTGAAGGCGGTGGCCGGCGGCGGCGGTCGCGGCATGCGCCGCGTCGACGAGCCGAAGGCGCTGCGCGAGGCGATCGAGACCTGCATGCGCGAGGGCGAGGCCGCCTTCGGCGACCCGACCGTCTTCGTCGAGCAGGCCGTCGTCGACCCGCGCCACATCGAGGTGCAGATCCTGGCCGACGGCGCCGGCAACGTGATCCACCTCTACGAGCGCGACTGCTCGGTCCAGCGGCGGCACCAGAAGGTCGTCGAGATCGCCCCCGCGCCCAACCTCGACCCGGAGCTACGCGACCGCATCTGCGCGGACGCCGTACGGTTCGCCCGCGAGATCGGCTACCGCAACGCGGGCACGGTCGAGTTCCTCCTCGACCCGGCCGGCAACTACGTCTTCATCGAGATGAACCCCCGCATCCAGGTCGAGCACACGGTGACCGAGGAGGTCACCGACGTCGACCTCGTGCAGTCGCAGCTGCGGATCGCCGCCGGCGAGACCCTCGACGACCTGGGCCTCTCGCAGGACGGCATCGTGCTGCGCGGCGCCGCGCTGCAGTGCCGGATCACCACCGAGGACCCGGCCAACAACTTCCGCCCGGACACCGGCGTGATCACGACGTACCGCTCCCCCGGCGGCGGCGGGGTCCGCCTCGACGGCGGCACGGTCTACACCGGCGCCGAGGTCTCGGCCCACTTCGACTCGATGCTGGCCAAGCTGACCTGTCGCGGCCGCACCTTCGACAAGGCCGTCGAGAAGGCCCGCCGCGCGGTGGCCGAGTTCCGGATCCGCGGCGTCTCCACCAACATCCCGTTCCTGCAGGCCGTGCTCGACGACCCCGACTTCGCGTCCGGGAACGTGACGACCGCGTTCATCGAGACCCACCCGCAGCTGCTCCAGGCGCGCGGCTCGGGCGACCGCGGCAGCAAGCTGCTGACCTACCTCGCCGAGGTCACGGTCAACCAGCCGCACGGCCCAGCGCCGGTCAGCATCGACCCGACCTCGAAGCTGCCCGCCGTCTCGCTCGACGTCCCCGCGCCCGACGGCACCCGCCAGCTGCTGCTGGAGCTCGGTCCCGAGGAGTTCGCCCGCCGGCTGCGCGCGCAGACCGACGTCGCCGTCACCGACACGACCTTCCGCGACGCCCACCAGTCGCTGCTGGCCACCCGGGTCCGCACCAAGGACCTGGTCGCCGTGGCGCCGTACGTCGCGCGCACGCTGCCGCAGCTGTGGTCGCTGGAGGCCTGGGGCGGGGCGACGTACGACGTCGCGCTGCGCTTCCTCTCCGAGGACCCGTGGGAGCGGCTGGCCGCGCTGCGGCAGGCGGTGCCCAACATCCAGCTGCAGATGCTGCTGCGCGGGCGCAACACGGTGGGCTATACGCCGTACCCGACGAAGGTCACCGACGCCTTCGTCGAGGAGGCCGCGGCCACCGGGCTCGACGTGTTCCGGATCTTCGACGCCCTCAACGACGTCGAGCAGATGCGCCCCGCGATCGAGGCGGTGCGGGCCACGAACACCACGCTGGCCGAGGTCGCGCTCTGCTACACCGGCGACCTGTCCGACCCGGGCGAGAAGCTCTACACGCTCGACTACTACCTGAAGCTGGCGGAGCGGATCGTCGAGGCCGGCGCCCACGTGCTGTGCATCAAGGACATGGCCGGCCTGCTCCGCGCGCCCGCCGCCCGCACCCTGGTCACCGCGCTGCGCTCCGAGTTCGACCTGCCGGTGCACCTGCACACCCACGACACCACCGGCGGCCAGCTGGCCACCCTCACCGCCGCCATCGAGGCCGGCGTCGACGCCGTCGACGCCGCCACCGCCTCCATGGCCGGTACGACGTCCCAGCCCCCGCTGTCGGCGCTCGTCTCGGCGACCGACCACGGCGACCGCGAGACCGGCCTCGACCTCGCCGCCGTGAACGCCCTGGAGCCGTACTGGGAAGCCGTCCGACGCGTCTACGCGCCCTTCGAGTCCGGCCTGGCCTCCCCGACCGGCCGCGTCTACCGCCACGAGATCCCCGGCGGTCAGCTCTCCAACCTGCGCCAGCAGGCGATCGCCCTCGGCCTCGGCGAGAAGTTCGAGCAGATCGAGGACATGTACGCCGCCGCGAACGACATCCTCGGCAACGTCCCGAAGGTCACCCCGTCCTCGAAGGTCATCGGCGACCTGGCCCTCTCGCTGGTCGCCGTCGGCGCCGACCCGGCCGAGTTCGCCGAGAACCCCCAGGCCTACGACATCCCCGACTCCGTCATCGGCTTCCTCAACGGCGAGCTCGGTGACCCGCCCGGCGGCTGGCCCGAGCCGTTCCGCTCGCGCGCGCTCGAGGGCCGGACGTGGACTGCCCCGGCCGAGGAGCTCGCGCCCGAGGCGGCCGAGGGCCTCGCCGGGTCGTCCGAGACGCGCCGCCGTACGCTCAACCAGCTGCTCTTCCCCGGCCCCACGAAGTCGTTCCTCGAGGCCCGCTCCGCGTACGGCGACGTCTCCGTCCTCCCGACCGTCGACTACCTCTACGGCCTGCGCCGCGGCGACGAGCACGAGGTCGAGCTCGACGAGGGCAAGACCCTCCTCCTCGGCCTCCAGTCGATCAGCGAGCCCGACGAGCGCGGCTTCCGCACTGTCATGACCCTCCTCAACGGCCAGATGCGCCCCGTCAGCGTCCGCGACACCAACATCGCCGCCGAGGTCGCCGCCGCCGAGAAGGCCGACACGTCCAAGCCCGGGCACGTCGCTGCGCCGTTCCAGGGGGTCGTCACCATCGTGGTCGCCGAGGGCGACAAGGTCGCTGCTGGTGACACTGTTGCCACGATCGAGGCGATGAAGATGGAGGCGGCGATCACCGCGCCTGTTGAGGGCGTTGTGGAGCGCGTCGCTCTGTCTGGCACGCAGGCGGTTGATGGCGGGGATCTGGTGCTCGTCCTCGGCTAACTCGAACTCATCGCGACGGCGCCTCGACCCTCAGGTCGGGGCGTCGCTGCGTTTCGGCCAGGTCCTGATGGCTGCTGCTTGTGCGTCACTTCGCCCACTATGGGCTACCCGAGAGGGGCGGTCTCTCGCCCAGAATGTGCTTCAACACGTCGCGGCAACCCTTACCGTGGTGTCGCCGTCCCCCACTTCCCCGAATCGAGCTGCAGTGGTCCTTCGCATCCTCCACGTAAGTGACATCCACTTTCACAAGGATGCCTACGGCTGGGACCCCAACCTGGACCAACGTGGCGAACTCGTTCGCGACCTCGCCGCACGGGTCGCCAGCGGCGGCCAGGTCGACGCGGTGCTCGTGGGGGGTGATATCGCTTTTGGTGGGCACCCCGACGAGTACGCGACCGCCGAGGAATGGCTCACGACCCTGGTGGCCGCCTGCGGCGGCATCGGTAAGGACCGGGTGTGGACGGTACCCGGGAACCACGACGTGGACCGCAATGTCCTCAGGGCAAGCATGCCCGCACAGGTGTTCCGCGAGCAGCTCAGGGACCTACCTTCCGCCAACTACGTCGACGAGTACCTGCGCAAGCGCGTGACCGCGGATCCGACCGCCGAGGCGTATTTTGAACCGTTGCGCGCGTATAACGAGTTCGCACGACCGTACATGTGTCACAGCGAACCACCCAAGCCACACTGGGTCGAGGACAGCACGTTGTTTCTGGACGGGCAGCCGGTCCACATCACCGGGCTGAACTCCTCCTTGAACAGCGACGACCAGGACGATGATTTCCGGGACGCCGACGGTAGGCGACAGCTCGCGCTCGGTCTCCTGCAGTGTCAGCTCTCTCGCGAGAACAACCCAGTTCACATCGTCATCGCTCACCACCCGCCGAACTGGATCAGGGACTGGGAGGTGGTCGCTCCCTACCTGCGGCGCGGACACGTGTGGATCTTCGGTCACGAGCACAGATACATGTCTTCGCAAGAAGTCGACCGTGGATCGCTCCAACTGTCTGGCGGCGCTGTCGGGCCGGAACGTCGCGCCGACGGTGAGAAGGACCCTTATGTACCGGCGTACCTACTACTGACACTCAGTTTCAACGCTGACGGCGACCTCGCAATCCACGTCGAGCCCCGGTACTGGTCGATGTCGGAGACCCGATTCATCGAACACCCCGACGGCGCGCAGGACTTCGTCGTGGGCCGTACCCCGGCGGTCCCGAAGGCCGACGCGACCGGGGTCGCACCGACGGTGCCGCCGGCGGCAGAACCGCAGCCCATCGCAGCGGCCAGCGCGTCGCCGATCGGTGACGCCGCAACGTCGGACCTGGCTCCCGGGCCCTCGCCGACCGCCGAGATCAACCGCCGCGAACTCGCGAGGCAGTTTGGGGCGCTTCCGCCGACTAAACGCCTCGCCATCGGCCTCGCCCTTGAGGTGCTCGACGAGACCGACCTCGCACCCGGGGCACACAAGGACCTGGCCCGGCTAATCCTGAGGCGTGTGGGGGAACGGGGCCTGGTCGATCAACTGCAAGCAAAGGTGACAGCATGACGACCCACGAGCCCGCTTCCACGATGCTCGCTGCGTGGCTGCAGCCGGTCCTGCCGATCGTGAACGAGGGCACCATTGAGCTTGCTCGTTCATGGGTGACCGCACTTGCGGTCGCCGAGGATGCCTACATCGAGGATCTCGCCCGAGCAGCGTTCGGGAAGGCTGACCCTGCCCAGGTTCGGACTCTGGAGACCAGTCTTGCGGCAGCAACCTCGACCTACGCGCCGGAGGGCAAGACCGAGCTGATCGCTCACCTGTCTGCCGCGGCCCTGATTCATCTGCTCGAAGAGGAGAGCGCCGCGTCGGCCGCCATAGCTAGCCGCTGCGAGTCGCTGCTCTTCCTCGGCTGGACGCCCGTGCTCGCCGCGCTGCCTGAGAGGGTTCGCGCTACCACAGAAGCAAGCGCCCGCAAGGTCCGCGAACGTGTGGTTCTCGATGCGACTATCAGAGCTCCCCGAAAGCGGTCAGCGGAGGCCGGGGCCGAGCTCGACGAAACCGACAAGCTCGCTGCCACCCTGAACGACGTCCACAACTGGGTCGGACGGGTCGTCGATCGTATCGACGCGGTCGTCGGACAGTTCAACGAACGCCTCGACCTGCTTGACGAGGAGGTCGACGCACTGTGGTGGGCCCGGTCCGGTACCTCCTCGACAACCGGCGAGGTGTGGACAGACCTGCCTGCGCTGCGACGAACGGTTATGGCCACGACCGAGGTGACGACGATCGTCGGGCCCCATCCGCCGACCGCTGGAACGCTAACGGTGCTGGACCAGGTGATCGCGGCCGGCACGGATACGTTCACCCTGACCGAGGCCGTCGCAGCCCTCCAGGAAACCGGATGGACGGCCCCCACACCCGATAACGCCCGTGAGGTCTTCCGCCCCTTGGCAACCGGCATCGCCTTCATGGTGCAGTTCAGCGGCAACACCACGGTGGTCACTGAGGCACTCGCGGCCTCCCTCGATCTGCCTGAAGGACATGTTGTTAGTGCGTCTGCCCTGGCTCGCCAGATTCTGAACGAACACGCACAGCAGGGCGAAGATGACTGAGGCGCAGGTCTTCCCGCAGTTCACGTGCTCAGAGGCCGGGTGCGAGATCGCCTCCGGGGGCGCTTGCCTCGACGGCTTTGAGTCCGCGACCATCTGCCCGCACGCTACCGAGACCGCTGGCCCAGGCGACGGGGCCGGAAGGTCGGACGAGGCGGATCCCGAAACCGGTGAGACTTCTGAGGGGTTGACAGAGGACGAGGATCCGGATCTCGAGCGACCGGTTCTGAGGACCGAGCCACCTGTACTCGTTCCCGGAGAGGAGGCACTGACCCTTGGTGAGGCAGGTGGCCTGATGGCCAAGCACCGAGTCACGATGGTGCTGGTCGCCGGCGAGGCCGACGTGGGCAAGACGACCCTGGTCGCCGAGCTGTTTGCGAGGTTCCTTGCTGGACCGTTCAACGGCTGGTCCTTCGGCGGATCGGAGACGCTGCGGGCCTTTCACATCCGTCTGCACCCGTCGCTCGCGTCCTCCGGTGCGGGAACCCCAACGACCGAACGCACCGCCGATGAGGAGATGCGGTTCCTACACCTCACCTTGGCGCGCGACGGCAACCGGCACGAAGTCCTGGCCTCTGACGGCAAGGGCGAGTACTTCGAGAATCTCATCGAGCACGGCGGTATTGCCTCCGAAGTACCGATCGCGGGTCGCGCCGACCGGTGTGTGGTCGCTGTCAACGGCGAACGCCTCAACAACCCACGTCTGCGGGACTCGACCATCCACAGAGCGCGGCTGCTCCTCATGGCCCTGACAGGACCGGGCGGAGTTCCCGCGGGATGCCCCATCGCGCTCCTGTGCACCAAGTGGGACAAGGTCGGCACCGACGAAAGTCGCTCCGCTGCGCGCGCCCTGCTCGACGAGCTGGCCGCATCGTGTGGACGCGAGGTCGCCGTGATGACTGCGACGGTCCGACCTGGACCTGACATCGAAGGCCTCGAGGAGCTCCTCGACTTCGTAGCCCCGACCAACGAAACTCCACCAGCCAGCGCCGGGGCCGAGCGACGCGCCCCTGCTCAGAACGGCGAAGGGCGCCACTTCTGGCGGGCTCTTGAAACGCCACCAGGAGAGACCGTATGACGGAGAGCCCGGATCCCGACGCCGTGAGTGCCCTGTTCGTAGGCCTCCCGTATACGGGCAAGACCACCTACCTAGCCCTGGCTTATGGCACGATCGTCAACGACCTGAACTGTGGTGTCGACCTTGACGCGCACGACGACGATCGTGCCTACCTCAACCGGATTCTTGGTGCGCTTCAAGAGTTCAGGCAGGCGGACCACACGACCGTGGGCGAAACCGAAGGGATGAATCTGTCTCTGCGGTTCTCCGAGCACGCTTCGGCGCGTGTGGAGATCCCCGATCTTTCCGGCGAAACCTGGCAAAGCGTCCACGTCGACCGTTCGTGGGACAGACAGCTCGTCGACGCGGTTCACGGTTGCACGGGCTTCGTCTTGTTCACCAACGTCGACTACCACGAGGCCGGCCAGACGGTGGCAGAACACCAGGCTGACGCCGAGGCCCTGGGTGACGAGGATTGGGATCCCACCCAACCTCACTCTGAGGAGATCGGAGAAGGTCCTACGCAGCTCGCACTGGTTGACCTTCTCCAGGCCCTGCGCCGCGTGCACGATGGCGTCTTCCGGCTCAGCATCGTCCTGTCTGCGTTTGACGCCGCATTGCCTGCCGACATCAAGCCGACGGCGTGGGTCGAGCAGAATCTGCCCTTGCTCGCTCAATACGTTGCCGTGAACGCGGACCGTATCGAGAGCCGAGCCTTCGGCGTCAGCGGTCAGGGTGGTGTGTATCCGCCGCCCCCTGACCTGGAGTCGATCCCGCTCCTTCGACGCGCCTTTGTGCGGGGGCCTGAAGGCGAAAATGAAAGTCTCCTCGCGCCGCTACTCTGGGCGCTAGGCCATGACCATGAAGATTAGGACTGAACAGGCTCTCTTCGGCTACAACGAGGGACACCGCCTCCTTGTGTCGTCGAGGTCGTTGAGCTCCGAGACCCAGCGCGCGCTCCGGACACTGACAGACGCGGCCTTCGAGGGTGCGGTGACGACGTACCTCACTGTGCAGCCGCTCGAGACCGAGAATGCACAGGCGTTCGTCCGCACATGGCGCGCGGATGACTGGAACCGCCCGGGCAGCGTTTGGTCACATGTGTTGTTTGTCGAGCATTCCGACCTCAGTAAGATGACCGGGTTCGGCGCCATCACAAAAGCGTTTCGGAGGCCACATCCGGCGGCCGGCGCGCTCTCGAACGCGGAACTCTCTGCGTATCAGGTCGCGCTAGACATTGCAGGTGATCAGCGCGTCGGCCCGGTGAACGCAGACATCGAAATCCTGCGTCAGATCATCCACGCCACCTACTCAACCAACGATCCGATCCAGTTCCGCGTCAACCAAGTCGAGAACTTCGAGTCTCTCTTGCTGGCGATGACCGAGCAGCAATGGCCGCGCCTGAGGCGGACGTTCTCATCGCGAACGCGGCAACGCGCCGCCAGCGCCACGTACGACCTTGAGTTGGTCGAAAAGTTGTCGAGGTCAACTGCAGCTAATCCGCTCGCGGATCAAGGCTCGCGCGACGTCGGTAGATGGGTCGACTGGTTGGTCCGCGACCTGATTCAGCCGGACGAGAACTTCCGACTGTTCCTGCGACTCGGTGGCACTGAGAGCCGGACCGGGCGCAGCGAACTACGCAGGCTGGCCGACCTCTACGACCGCCTGGCGCAACCGAATCCAGACATCATCAAGACCGCTCTCGCAGTACGACACGCCTATCCGCTGCCGGAGAGCCACAGCCTTTTGAAGGCAGCTCTCTTCGGACCGGCTGATCATTCTAGGTACGGAGGCTGGCCGGTCGACGAAGCATCGCGTCTGACCGCCGCGCTTGCCGCGTCGCCGTCGTTGGACCTCAGAGGCCTCGACTTCGGGAGTCGACTGGCCCAACTGGCGATGTCACCCGGCGGAGCCGAGGAGGTCGGCCGCATGGATCTCGAAGCCCTTCCTCTTGAAGCACTCGAGCCTGTAGTCGCAGATGTGGCGAATGCGGTCGACATTACTGCTGCCGTTGCCCTCGCGAACGCGCTTCCCGAACTTGGCGCACTGGTTGTGGCACGCCGACCTGAGCTTCTGGGCCAGCCAGCAGTTTGGGCGGAGGGCGATGCCGCACTCTTGCTCGACATCCTCGAACTGCAGAATCGCGACACCGTCATTGCCGTACTCACCTCGCTGCTCGAGTTTCGGGCGATTGAACCCCTTGCCGCGGTCGCCAGCGCGAACCCGGCACGATGGTGGGACCTTCTCGGATGGGTCGGCACAAGGCCGTCTTCAGACCTCGTCGCCGGCGCGGAGGTCCTGCGCGCTGTGCTGGCGCGTATCGGCTCAGCCGCTCTCGGCTCTCCACCGGAGGGGTCTCTGCAAAGCTCGGGCGAACTCGTAGCGCTCGCTTTGGCCGCCGACTTGGGGGTCGGGCTGTGGAGGCGTGCGCCCGCGAAGGACTGGGCGAACCTCATCTCGCATCTGCCGGAGCTAGACGCTCCCAGGAACGTCATCGAGCGTACCTACTCCGTCGCTCTGGCAAGCGCCTTGCAGAGCAACTCCGCGAAGGTGCGGACGCAGGGCTGGCAGATGACATTCGAGTTCCTCCATTTCGCCCTTCTGGACCCAGGATTCGACCCAGAAGGCTGGTATCTCCTGGCGAACGTGCTTCCCGCGGGTGAAGAGTGGGATCGGTGCAGTCGTCTCCGCCGTGGTGCTGCTTGGGAGGCGCGCCGTGACCAGTGGCCGCCGGCTTCGGTCGCACGCCTAATCGAGGCCTCGACGCCCTACCAGTACGACATGGCTGACCTCATCAGTGCGCGCAGCGAGAAGAAGAAGAAGGACAGCTGGCTGCGGTCAGTACTCCGGCTGCTCGAATAGCTCCCGCCTGCCGCCGGTCGGCGGGTCTAACCTCCGCCTCCCGGCGTCGTCGAAACGTCCGCGATTACCGAGGTCTGTCGGTCCGCTCCACGCCGGCGGTCGATCAGGGAAGCTGCCGCTGGTCGCGCGCGCTGACGAGACCCGCGCCCTACCCCCGCGAGTCGGCGCGTTCGAAGCACCTGCACACGCCGAGAGGACTCGGGGCTGACGCGATCTTGACGAGGACCGGGTGCGTCACCGAGCCGGCATCGCTCACCGACTCGTAGCGTTGAAGAGACAAGCCGCGCGTGACCCGTCGACGGACGGGATGGAATGGGTGGCGAGCGGGACGCGTTCAGCCCGCACCCACCACCCACCCTCGGAGGTTCCCGTGCACGTCGGCGTTGACAGCTTCGTCTCACGGGTCACTGACCCGTCCACTGGTCGCGTCGTCGGCCCCGCGGAACGGATGGCCCACCTGCTGGAAGAGATCGAGCTCGCCGACCGGTCCGGCCTCTACTCGTTCGGCATCGGCGAGCACCACCGCGAGGAGTACTACGACTCCGCACCGCCGGTCATCCTCGCCGCGGCCGCCGCGCGTACGACGTCGATCCGGCTCGGCAGCGCGGTAGCGGTGCTGAGCGCCGCCGACCCGGTGCGGCTCTTCCAACAGTTCGCGACGCTCGACCTGATCTCGGGCGGCCGGACCGACCTGGTGGTCGGCCGCGGCTCGTTCACCGAGTCGTTCCCGCTCTTCGGTCTCGACCTGGCCGACTACGACTCGCTGTTCGCCGAGAAGCTCGACCTGCTCCTGCAGATCCGAGACTCACCGAAGGTGACCTGGTCGGGACAGCACCGCGCCCCCCTCACCGGTCAGGGCGTCTACCCGCGACCAGCGCAGGACCGGCTGCCGATCTGGGTCGGGGTCGGCGGGACGCCCGAGTCGTTCGTGCGCGCCGGATTGCTCGGTTTGCCGCTGATGGTCGCGATCATCGGCGGCGAGCCGCGCCAGTTCGCACCGCTGGTCGACCTCTATCGCCGGGCGGGCGCGCAGGCCGGTCACGCGCCCGAGACCCTGCGCGTCGGCCTCCACGTCTTCGGCTACGTCGGCGAGAGCCGTCGCCACGCCGCTGACACGATCTACCCGGGCTGGCACGAGATGTTCACCTCGGCCTCCCGCGAGCGCGGCTTCGCGCCGCCCAACCGGGCCCAGTTCGACGCCACCAGCGGACCTGACGGCGCGTTCTTCCTGGGCAGCCCCGACGAGATCGTCACCAAGCTCGGCCGCGTCGCGGACCAGCTCGGCGGGGTTGATCGGGTCGCGCTCCAGATGACCAACCCGCGCTTGGCCCACGCCGACCTGCTGCGCGGCATCGAACTCCTCGGCGCCGAGGTCGCGCCGCGGGTCGCTGACCTCTGACCAGTCGTCGCAAGCCGGACCGTCGGACAAGCCGACACCGCACACGCTCCGTCCCTGTGTCTCTCCCCGCCGTCAGCGCGTTGCACGCGGGTCCTGCCCGGGAGAGCTGACGCCGGCGGGCTCGGCGAGGAACCATGACGAAGCGGCCGGCCAGGGCACCCTCACGGGCACCCGGACCGGCCGCTTTCACCAGAGGCATCTCAGCGTCGTACCCGCACGATCACCCGCGCCGAGCGGGAGGGCTTGACCCCCTTCGTCCCCTGGAAGAGCGCCCGCACAGCGATCCGCCCGGGCCGAACCTGACGCGGCACCCAGATCCGAGCCCGGCCCTGAGCTTTGACCGTGGCGGCGCCGAGGCGACCCTTGCTGGAGCGGAAGACGACCGTGCCGCCCTTGACCCGCGCCCCGTCCTCAGCACGGACGCGCGCGACCAGCAGGACCCGGTTCTTCCGACGCTCCGCCGTCAGCTTGGTGGTGGAGGAGACCCGGCCGGCCGAAGGCGGGTTCGGCGGGGTGGGCGGGGTCGCGCGGACGTTGCTGAACGTCCAGGTGCCCGACCCGACGGACCAGCGCTGCTGGCCGTCGACGGTCTCCAGCGGCGTTGCCGTGGCGCCCCTCGGACCGCGGACGGCGTACGTCCGGCCGGCGACGACCGGGAGGGAGACGACGCCCTCGACGTTGACCGGGAGGCCGGCGGTGAGGGTGACGTCGCTGCCACGGCGGGTCCAGTCGGTGCTGACCGGGCCGCGCTGGGTGGGGCGGGTGCCCGCGGCGTGGGTGAGGCCGGTGTCGGGGATGCGGAGGGCGACGTCGCTGGCGCCGGCTCCGGTCAGGTCCACGCCGAGCACGTCCTGCTGGATGTCGACGATCGCCTGGGAGCCCCAGCCGTGCGACAGGCTGTTGGCCGAGCCCTCGGCGACCCACGCCTCGGGCGTGAACGTGCCGCCGTCCTTCAGTGTCTTGGCCCAGCCGAGGTCGTCGGCGTTGGTGAGCAGGCTCCGCAGCTCGCGCTCCGCTCCCCCGTCACCGAGGGCCTTCAGCAGCCAGTGCGACGTCATCGGGCCCTGCTTCATGCCCATCGCGCCGATCCGCTTCGCCAGCTCCGGACGGTCGGCCCCGGGGGCGATGCCGAACGCGATGGCGTACGACGTCGCGTGCTGGCCGGCGTGCGGGCTCGACGTGCCGTCGGCGCGGATGCCGTCGTGGTAGCTGCCGTCGCTCTGGCGGAGCACCGCGTTCATCCGGTCGGCGATCGCGTCGGCGTCGGCGTCGTACGCCTCGGCCCCGGGCTCGCCGAGCTCCTCCGCCATCAGGGCGGCGGTGCGGAGCACGTTGACGCCGAGGGCGTTGACCGTCGTGCGGGCGGTGGCGGTCATGTCGTAGTCGAAGCGACCGGAGGCCGGCCAGTCGACGATGCCGTAGAGGTACTGGCCCGAGCCGCCGGTGAGCTCGGTGACCAGGCCCTGCGTCGCGCCGCTGGTCGCGACGTGGCGGCGGATGTAGCCGGCCGTCTCGGCCATGGCGGGGTACGCCTCGGCGAGCAGGTCGCGGTCGCCGGTCTCCTGGTAGTAGCGCCAGACCCAGTCGGGCACCAGCGCGGTGAAGTCCGGGATGTCGCGCTTGCCGTCGCCATTCGGGTAGACGGCGTTGTAGCGGCCCTTGTCGACCTCGGCGCCGCTCCAGTAGCGCTCCTGGCTGGCCAGGAACTCCCGCATCGCGACCCGGGTCGCGACCCGCTCGTTCTGGGTCGCCATCAGGCCGTAGGAGATGTTCGCGGTGTCGAGGAGGAACTGACCCTGCTCCCGCGTCGGGGTGTCGACGAAGGTGTCCTGGACCGAGTAGACCAGCGAGCGGTCCATCAGGTCCCACACCGCGTTCAGGGTGGGGTCGTCGCTCTCGAACGTCGCCGCCTCGCCCGGGAGCCGGGTGTGCAGCACGGTGGCGCTGACGTCGTCGACGGTGATGTCCTCCCCCGCGCCCGGGATCTCCAGGTAGCGGTAGGCGAGGTGGTCGAAGGCCTGGAAGTCCTGCTCGCCGTCGACCTGGGTGTAGAGGAAGCGCATGTCGGTCCCCTGCGTCGCGACGCCCGACGTGGAGACGCGGCCGTTCTCCTCCAGCAGGAAGCTGGCGCGGACCGGGATCGTGCGTCCGGCCAGGCCGTCCTCGAAGTGCACCGCCGGGCGGGCCGGGATGACCTTGCCGAAGTCGGCGACCGGGGTGCCGTCCTGGGCGATCAGGATCCGCTCAGGCCGTACGACGGTCTCGGTGACGCGGGTCTGGCGGCCCGAGAGGTGGTTGAACGTGTTCGCGACCGGGTGCTCCCCGATCACGATCGGCGCGCCCCACGTCGAGTCGTCGTACCCGGGGCGCTTCCAGGCGCCGGCGGCCACAGTGAGCCGCGCGTCCTGGTGGGTGATGTTGAGACCCTCGCCGTTGCGGGTGCCGACACCGACGAAGTCGCCCGGCCGCGTGCGCCAGGTGCCGTCGGTGGTGACGACGTACTCGGAGCCGTCGGCGTACTCGACGACGACGCGGCCCAGCAGCCCGGGCGTGCCGGCGGCGCGGCCCTGGCCGCTGCCCGACCAGCGGGAGACGACGCCGAAGACCGTCTGGCGGCCCGGGCGGAGCAGGACGGTGAGGTCGGCGGTCTGGTAGTACTGCTCGGCCTGCAGCGTGGCGCTGCCCTGGTAGCCGAGGTTGCTGCCGCGGTCGGCGCGGGTGCCGTTGACCCACAGCTCGTAGGTGTCGTCGGCGGCGAACCAGCTCCGCGCGCGAGTGATCGTGCCGGCGGGCAGCGTCACCTGCTTGCGCGCGAAGGTGAACTCGTCTGGCTCCTGCCCCGCGCTGCGCTCCCACTTCGCGAGGTCGCTGGAGAAGTCCTCGGAGAAGAGCGTCTCGTCGTCGGGGCCGGTGACGACCAGGTTGTCGTAGTCGGCGGTCTCGCCGCTCGCCGTACGGAAGCCGACGGTGCCGGTGGCCCAGTTGGTCCGGGTGACCTGGCCGAGCTCCGTGCCGTCGAGGAGGTAGGTGATCGTGTCGCCGACGACCCGGACGGTCAGGTGGTACGTCGTGTCGACCGCGACCGTGGCCGGGAAGGTCACCCGGGCGCCGGAGGTGTTGGGCAGCGTGCCGCCCTGCAGCAGGTGGTGGCGTACGCCGGTGCCGGGCACCAGCGCGACCATGTAGCCGTTGGCGGCGTCGGGGGCGCGCAGCACGATGCCGGCGCTGTTGCGGCGCGGGGTGATGTCGACGTCGAGGGTGTAGTCGGTCCAGTCGCGGCCGGCCTTGGCGACCGTGATGCCCGCGCCGGTGTGGCGCCCCTGCCCGTCCTGCACCTGAAGCGCACCGGTGAGGGAGCCGGGCTGGCGGCGGATCCACTGCGCGCCGCCCCAGTCACCGTCCTCGAGGCCGGTCTCGAACGTCGCCTCCGGCGCCCAGGGCGAGACCTGGCCGCCGCGGTCCCAGGTGCGGACCGTCCAGTCGTACGCCGTACCGGGGTCCAGGTCGGCGCCGTCGTAGTCGACGTAGGCCTGCTGGTCGGAGTCGACCTTGCCGGAGTCCCAGACGACCTGGTCGTCGTCGCCGCGGACCTCGATCTCGTACGCCGTCTGCACCTCGTTGCCGTCGACGTCCTGCGGCAGCCACCCGAAGCGGGGTGTCCCGTCGACCTCGAGCGGGTGCGGCTGGTCCTCGACGGTGAGTCGGGTCGGCGCCGACGGTGCGGTCCCGTCCGCGGCGTGCGCGGGGGTCGCCGTCGTCGCTGCGCACAGCGTCACGCCGAGGGCCAGGGCCACCGACGACGCCGCGATCCGGCGGGCGGGATGGGAGTGGTGAGGCGGGGTCGCCGCCTGCGAAGGGGGTTGAAGCACCGAGAGCTCCTCCGAGATTGAAAGGTTTCAGGAAGCGATCCTGTCATGGAGTGGTGGGCGTCACAAGGGGGCTGAGATGCCTCCTTATGAGCGGTTGGGTGCATCCAGGTCGTGCGCGTCGATCTGCCGCGCCCACGAGGGTTGAGCTGCGCGAGAAAAAGTGACGCGCGGTGCGCGGATACGAGGCCCCGACAGCGATCCGGCCCGTCACTTTCTCCGGACGACGGCGCAGCCGTGATGCCGCGCAGGCCGACCGACTCGATTCCGCCTCCCCCGCCACGGATCTCGATTAGCGTTCGCCCGCATGACCACCGAGAGCCGCGAGGACGACTGGATGGCCGGCGTGGCGCCGCCCGTCCAGCGCACCCCGGCCGAGCAGGCCGAGCGGAACGTCGACCTGGTCTGGTGGGCCACCTGGCTCGGGTTGCTCCTGGCCGGCGTGGCGGCGATCGCGGGCGTGACGATGGCGGTGCAGCGGAAGGCCGTCGAGTGCACGGACGACTACGAGTACGACTACGAGTGCGTCGCGTATCCGATGGCCGCGCCGGGGGTCGCGATCGCGGCGCTGGCCGGCGTACTGGCGATCCTCGTGGTCTTCGCCGGCATCGCCGCGCGGGCGGCCCTGCGGACCACCGAGGAGTGACCCCCCGCGACCGCCGGTCTGAGCGCTACCTGCCGATCGAGCCGGGCAGCGTCAGCCGACCGCGACCCGCGGGCTCCAGCCCGGCAGACGAGCCACCGAGTAGCCGCGATCGCGCAGCCCGTCGTCGACGTGGAACACGCGCGACCTGGCCCGGCTCCCCTCCAAGGTCCCGTAGGCCACGCCGACGCGGACCCAGCGTGGGTCGCCGAGGCAGGAGCGGGCGATCCGGACGACCATCAGGTTCCGCTTCGGGCGGAACCGGCCTGAGGCATCGGCACAACCCGCCATCTCGTCCTCGCTCACGGGCATCAGGAGGAACGTGGTGTCCCGCCCCTCGCGGGCGACCTCGGCCATGACCTCGACGCCACCGGGCATCCTCAGGTGGAGGCGGCCGAACTGACCACCACGCGTCATGTCGCGGACCCGGACGGCCACGCGGACCGTCCGGGACGTGTGGGCGATGTCCACCCGCCGTACGTCGGCGTCCCGGTCCTCCGGGGCCGCCGACTCGGAGCTGTTCCCCCCGCCCTGGACCACCCGCACCACGTCGCCGGACGCGTCACGGTGCGACCAGACCTCAGCGTGGGCGGCGGGGGTCGTCGTGGAGACGAGGGCGCGCGACGCGAGCAGCGTCGAGAGGGACAGCACGAGCCGGTGGGGGCGCATCATTCTCCGAACCTGGGGTGGGCGAGCGCCCATCCTCTCGGCTCGGTCGCGCCGCCGCAGGCGATCGGCACGGAAGCGGACCCGACCGCCCTCAGGACACCCTGAACGTCAGGTACGTCGACCGCAGCCCCAGCACGCTGCGGAACGTGTCGCCGCTGACCGTGACCGACCCGGCACTGCCGCCGAGCGTCAGCGACCGGACCCGCCCGCCCCAGTCGCCGTTGCCGTCGCGCGCGGTGACCCGGATGGCCTGCAGCGTGCCGATCCGCGGCCAGGCCTTCTCGAGCCGGGCGGCGGGGAAGCGGACGTTCCAGGCGTGGACAGGGTTGCCGGACCAGCCGTCGTACGGGTCCTCGACGGCGGTCAGGTAGGGCACCGAGCCGGCGGAGGTCCAGCCGCCGCTGCTGGAGGAGAACTGGGTGAAGGCGGGCTTGCCCCCGTCGAGCAGCGCCTGGCCGCGGGTCGCGGCGATGGCCGCGTTGGAGGCGGGGTGCTCGGCGGCGTACCCGCCGTACACCTGGCAGGACGTGGTGTCGCAGATCTGGGCGTGCCGCGAGCGGGGGTGGGCGCGCTCGTAGGCGGCGTAGGTGCGGGCCGCGACCGCCTGGGCACGGACGGCGGCCGGGCTCCAGGTCGCCGGCATCTCCAGCGGTACGACGCCGCGCAGGTAGCCCTCCAGCGAGACGATGTTGACCGTCTCGTGGCCGCCGCCGGCGACCGAGGCGTGCCGCAGGCGGCCGCGGTAGGGGCGGTCGCCGGACGGCGTGACCAGGGTGACCGGTCGGCCGCCGGCGGCGATCTCGCCGTCCCCGCGGAGCGTGCGCCAGCGGACCCAGCGGGTGGTCTTGTAGGCGACCCGGGTGACCCCGGCCCGCGAGGTGGCCACGCGCCAGTAGCGGGCGCCGTTGGCCGGCAGCGTCCAGCTCCTCTTGGCGCGGAGGTCCTTGACCGTGAGGCCCGAGCGCGCCCGGACCAGCAGGTCGTCGGTGGTGTCGGCGGAGATCTGCACGCTGACCCGGCCGCCGACGCGACCCGGCTTCAGGCCCGGGTAGTAGAAGGCCAGGATCCGGTCGTGGGAGAGGCCACGCTTGGCGGCGCCCTGCGCGCCGTACTGCGACATGCCGTGGCCGTGGCCGTAGCCGTGGCCGGTGATCGTCACCGTGGCGTCGGCGGGCACGGCCCAGCGGTCGGTGGCGTGAGCCGGCGTCGGGGCGAGCAGCGAGGCCCCCAGGAGGGTCGCCGCGAGGGCCGGGAGGACGGTCGGGCGCAGGCGCATGTGGGGGTGAGTTCTCCGCGAGAGATGGGACGGAAGAGCACGCTTGGTGCCTCCGTGACAGATGTGAAAACCCATGGCATCACGCGTCCCACGCGCCCCGCAACGCGGTCGGGCGAACTACAGATCTGTAGTTCGCCCGACCGTGGAGGACCGTCTCGATCAGCCCCGGTAGCGCGCCTGCGACTGCGCGTTCAGCCCCCGCATCCTGACCTTCAGCGCGCTGCGCGTCCGGGGGTCGTCGAGGCGGAAGACCTCGAGCCCGCGGGTGATGTCGTTGGAGTAGATCCGCCCGTTGTACCAGTACGTCGACCACGCGCCGCCGAGCGTCATCTCGGTCTCGGAGATCGCCCCGCGGTCGAAGTGCGCGATCTCGGTCGGCTTGGTCGAGTCGGTGAAGTCGAAGACGGAGAAGCCGCCCTGGTACCACGCCTGGACCATCACGTCGCGGCCCTTCACCGGGATCAGCGAGCCGTTGTGGGCCACGCAGTTCTCGGTCGCGCCCTGGGTGCGCGGGATCTTGAAGTAGCTGCGGAACACCAGCTTGCGCTTCACGATGTCGTAGATCCCGTCGGCGCCGCGGGTCGGCCCGGTCAGCGGGTTGCAGGTCGGCAGCGAGCCGCCGCCGAGCTCGTCGGTGAAGACCACCTTGGTGCCGCGGTTGTTGAAGGTCGCCGAGTGCCAGAACGCGAAGTTGGCGTCGTCGGTGACCCGGTGGATCACCCGCGGCCGCGCGCGCTGCTTGATGTCGAGCAGGATCCCGTCGCCCATGCAGGCACCGGCGGCCAGGTCCTTGGCCGGGTACGCCGTGATGTCGTGGCAGCCGCTGGTCTCGCTGACCCCCAGGAGTGGGACGCCGCTGCCCGGGTTGCCGCCGTCGGGGAAGAGCCTCGGCTTCGCGACGACGCGGGCCCGCTCCGGCTTCCGCACCGGCACCTTGACCACGCTGATCCGGTCGTGCGGCGGCCTGCAGTCGGGCAGGTCCGAGGCCGGGCCGTACGACGACACGTAGACGAAGACCGACGTGCCGTTCCTGGCCGGCGCCAGCGTGTGGGTGTGCGAGCCGCAGTCGGTCTCGACTGCGGCGACGTAGCGCGGCTTGCGCGGGTTCGAGATGTCGAAGACCCGGATCCCCTCCCACGACGACTTGATCGACGCGGACTGGGCCTCGCTGCGGCAGGAGTCGTCGCTGCGGCTGGAGTCGACGCTGAGCACCAGCAGGTTGCGGTGCACCGACACGTCGTTCTGGCCGCCGGGGCAGACCACCTGCGCGACCCGGCGCGGCTTGGACGGCCGGCGGACGTCGTACACGGCGAAGCCCTGGTAGTTGCCGCCGAAGGCGTAGCGGCCCTGGAACGCCAGGTCGGTGCCGAAGGCGTCCTCCGCGGCGAACGCGCCCTTCAGCGGCACCCGCGCGATCTGCCGGACGTTGGCCGAGCGGTCGACCTCGCCCTGGTCGGCGGCGGCCTCGACGCGCTCGAGGCCCGTCCAGTCCCGCCCGGGGAGCAGGCAGCGGCCGACGAAGTTGTCGCCCACGGCGCGCAGCTCGGCCAGCTCGGCCTTGGTGCAGGGCCGGGCGGCACCGCTCGCGCCCTCCCCCGACGCACCGGGGCCGGACAGCAGTCCGAAGCCCAGCGCGAGGGCCAGGGCGGCGGCCAGTAGGCCGAGGGACACACGGGTGCGGGACGAGGTCGTCACGGGCGCGAGCCTTCCGAGAGCGCGAGTGGTGAGGGGAGCAGGGTACGACGGATTCCGTGATGTGCTGGGGGCGTGCACGCCGTCCGCCCGCTCCTCGCCGCCCTGCTCCTCGCGGGGTACGGCGCCGTCGCGGGCTGCTCGGACGCGACCACGACTCCCCCGGCCGGCCACGCCGAGCTGCCCGGCCAGGCCGGGCACACCCACGGCACCGCCCCGTCGCCCCGGCCCACCACGGAGGACCTCCCGTCCTCGGACGTCGACCAGGTCCAGCCCGGCGGACCCGGGGAGCCGTCGCAGACGCTCGCCCCCGACGAGGGGGCCGCGGGCTCCGAGTGGAACCACGACGACGTGTCCTACCTGCAGATGATGATCCCGCACCACGGCCAGGCGCTGGAGATGGCCGAGCTGGCCGCGACCCGGGCCGCGGACCGGCAGGTCCGCGCGGTCGCGGACCGGATCGACGCGGCTCAGGGGCCGGAGATCTGGCTGATGGCGGGCTGGCTGTCCGAGCGCGGCATCGACGTACCGTCGCCGGAGGAGGACCCCCACGACTACGACCACGGAGACCACGGGCACAACCCGATGGTCGGGCTGCTGAGCGACGACGAGATGGCGGCGCTGGCCGACGCCGACGGGGCCGCCTTCGACCGGCTGTTCCTGGCGGGGATGGTCCGCCACCACGAGGGCGCGATCGCCATGGCCGAGGACGTGCTGGCCGGCGGCAGCGACCAGCGGGTCGCCGAGATCGCCGCCGACGTGGTCGCCGGGCAGGCGGCCGAGGCGGCGCGGATGCAGCGGATCCTCTCGAGCCTGGGCTGAGCCGGTGTACATCCCGGCCGGCGCCGTCGGCGCCTACCTCGACAGTCCCCGCGCCGCCTCGCGGCTGCTGCGCGTCCAGGTCTGGACCTACCTCGCCGCCCTGTTCCTCGCCCAGCTGCTGCTCACCGGGCGGGTCGACGACGAGTCCTCGGACGCCTGGCTGACCTTCGGTCAGTGGATGGTCGGCCACCTCGCCGCCGGCGCGCTCCTCGGCCTCGGGTACGCCGTCGCGTGGCTGCTCCTCGCCCAGCGCCAGGGCGGCGTCCGGCTGACCGCGCAGCCGGACGACGCGCGCCCGTCGTCCGGCATCCCCTGGTTCGTCTGGATGCCGCTGGCCCTGGTCGTGAGCCTGGTCGGCGTGGCCCTCGCCCCGCTCACCGGCGCCCCCGACGACGGCGACCTGTGGGGCAGCGTCCTGGTCGCGCCCGTCGCGGACCTGACCGGGTTCCTGCTCGGCACGATCGTCGGGCTGCTGACGCTCATGCCGATCGGGCTCGTCGTACGACTCCTGCGCCGCTGACCCCGCTGCCGTCGTAGGGTGCCGCATGCGCTGGCCCGGATCCGACCGACGTGGACGCCGCCTGCTCGCCGCCGAGGCGGTGCGGGTACGGCGCCGGATGCTGCGCGAGGACGTCACCGTCTTCGGCGAGCAGCTCGGCGACCTGCACGTCGAGACCCTCACCACCGAGCTCGACGAGGACCTGCGCCGCGACTACCAGACCGCGCTCGACGACTACGAGCGTGCCAAGGCCCGGCTGGCCCAGGCCGAGGACGAGGCCGGCTTCGACGCGGTGGACACGATCCTCGACGACGGCCGGTACGCCGTGGCCCGCGTGCTGGCCCGCCGCGACGGCGTACCGCTGCCGGAGCGGCACGGCCCGTGCTTCTTCAACGCCCAGCACGGACCCGCGGTGGCCGAGGTGCCGTGGACGCCGCCGGGCGGCGTGGAGCGGCCGGTGCCGGTCTGCCGGGCCGACCGGCAGCGGCTGGCGGACGGCCACCTCCCGCAGCTGCGGATGGTGATGGTCGGCGGGCAGCTGGTGCCCTGGTGGCGGGCCGGGTCGGCGGTCTCGCAGGTCCACGACAGCGGCCACGCCGCCTCGTCCAACCAGCGCTTCGTCCACTTCCAGGCGCAGATGGACAACATCGGCGGCTCCGGACAGGGGTTCTAGCCGGACGCTCTAGTCGGGACGCAGCGCCCGCACCGCGCGGGCGGCGACACCGTCGGCGTAGGCGTGGGTCAGCGGGCCGGTCGCGCCCTGCCAGCGGTGGAAGACCGGCGCGACGAACAGCTCGAAGGCCTCCAGCGTGCCGACGTCGTCACGCAGCTGGCCGGCCGCGCGGGCGGCGGCGAACCGGCGCTCGACGTACTCGAGCTGGAGGCCGAAGATCTGCTCGCGCACCTGGTCGGGCAGGGCCGGGTCCTGCAGGCTCTCGATGGACAGCGCGCGCATCAGCGCGTCGTACGACGGGTCGGCCATCTCGTCGACGATCGCCCGCAGCACCGACGCCAGGTCGGCCTCGAGGTCGCCGGTGTCGGGCAGCACCAGGTGCTCCTCCGGCCGGTCCGCGCTCTGCTGGGCGAGCGCCTCGACGACCAGCGCGCCCTTGGCCGACCACCAGCGGTAGATCGTCGCCTTGCTGACCCCGGCGCGGGCCGCGATCGCGTCGACGGTGATCCGCGGGTAGGGCAGCTCGGTGACCAGCGCCAGGGCGGCGTCGAGCGCGGCGCGGCGTGACTGCTCGGAGCGACGGGTGGCGGACGGCACGCACCGGATGCTAGCGTCGGCCATGCGAAACGATCCGTTTCGTTTCACTTCGGAAGGAGCTGCGATGGCCCACGTCGCGATGGTGTCGATCCCCTATCCCGGCCACGTGCATCCGAGCCTGGAGCTGGTCCGCGGGCTGGTCGCACGCGGGCACCGGGTGACCTACGTGAGCGACCCGACCCACCCGCACGGTCCTCGGCTGTGCGCGGCGATCGAGGCGACCGGCGCCGAGCTGCGGCCCTACTCCTCCACCCTCGACGCCTGGGAGGGCGACGTCGTCGACCACCTGACCCGCTTCCAGGCCGAGTACGAGGCGATGCTGCCCCAGGTCCGCGCCCACTACGAGCACGACCGGCCCGACCTGTTCCTCTACGACATCGCCGGGATCACCGCGCGGATCCTGGCCGACAAGTGGGGCGTCCCGGCGCTGCAGCTCTCGCCGGCGTACGTCGGCTGGGACGGCTACGAGGACGACCTGGCGGACTTCCTCTCCGGCATCGAGGCCGACCCGCGCGGCCGGGCGCTGCGCGAGCGGGAGCGGACTTGGTTCGCCGCCCAGGGCGTCACCACCGATCCGCTGTCCTACCTCGGCCGCCCGGACCGGTCCGTCGTGCTGATCTCGCCGCTGATGCAGCCGCACCTCGACCGGGTCGACCGCGAGGTCCACACCTTCGTGGGCCCGCTCGTGCGGCCCGTCGTACCCAGTGGCGCGTGGACGCCGCCGGGCGACGACGTCCAGGTGCTGCTGGTCTCGCTCGGCTCGGCGTTCACCGACCGGCCCGACTTCTACCGCCGCTGCGTCCAGGCGTACGGCGACCGCCCCGGCTGGCACGTCGTGCTGCAGATCGGCTCGACGGTCGATCCCGCCGACCTCGGCCCGCTCCCGGCCACCGTGGAGACCCACCCGTGGGTCCCCCAGCTGGAGGTGCTCGGCCGCGCCGACGCGTTCCTGACCCACGCCGGCATGGGCGGGTCGAGCGAGGGGCTGGTCACCGGCACGCCGATGATCGCGGCACCCCAGGACGCCGACCAGTTCGAGAACGCCGACCGGCTGGTGGCCGCCGGCGTCGCCGTCCGGATCGACAGCGAGGCGGTCACCGTCGAGGAGCTGCGCACCGCGCTCGACGCGATCTCGGCGCCCGCCGTACGGACCCGGTCGCGGTCGCTCGCCGACGACATGCACAGAGCCGGCGGGCTCGACGCCGCCGTCGCCGTCGTGGAGTCCCGCCTCTGACGCCGACCCGTCACTCAATGTCGGGATTCTGCGGCGTGTCGGTCAGCGATCGACGGGTCGATCACGCCCCCGTCCACGAGTACGCCGCATCGAGCCGTCGATCTGCGACCGACACGCCGCAGGAAAGTGGCATCCAGTGACGGGTCGGCGGGGGTCAGAAGCGGTGCAGACGGCGGGCGGCCTCGGCGATCGAGCCGCTCATCGACGGGTAGACCGTGAACGCCTGCGCCAGCTGGTCGGCGGTGAGCGACTCGGCGACGGCCAGCGAGAGCGGGTGGATCAGCTCGCTCGCCCGCGGGCCGACGACCACCCCACCGACGACGATGCCGGTGCCGGGCCGGCAGAAGAGCTTCACGAATCCGTCGCGGACGCCCTGCATCTTGGCGCGCGGGTTGCCCGACAGCGGCAGCATGACCACCTCGGCCTGCATCTCGCCGGAGTCGACGGCCTGCTGCGACCAGCCGACGGTGGCGATCTCGGGGGCGGTGAAGACGTTGGAGGAGACCTTCTTCAGGTCCAGCGGGTGCACGGTGTCGCCGAGGAAGTGCCACATGGCGATCCGGCCCTGCATGGCGGCGACCGAGGCGAGCATCAGGACGCCCGTGCAGTCGCCGGCGGAGTAGACGCCGCGCGCCGACGTACGGGAGACCCGGTCGACGTTGACGAAGCCGCCGTCCTTGAGGATCACCCCCGCCTCCTCCAGGCCCATGTCGGCGGTGTTCGGCACCGACCCGAGCGCGAGGATGCAGTGGGAGCCCTCGACGGTGCGACCGTCGGTCAGGGTCACCGTCACGGTGTCGCCGGAGCGGGTGACCGACTCCATCCGCGACTTCGACAGCACGTTCATGCCGCGCCGCTTCAGGACCTCCTCGAGAACCCCGGCCGCGTCGGCGTCCTCGCCGGGCAGCACCCGGTCACGGCTGGAGACGAGGGTGACGGGGATGCCGAGGTTCATGTAGGCGCTGGCGAACTCGGCGCCGGTGACGCCCGAGCCGACCACGATCATCGACGTCGGCACCTCGGTCAGGTCGTAGACCTGCTCCCAGGTGAGGATCCGCTCGCCGTCCGGCTGCGCCGTCGGCAGGGTGCGCGGCGCGGCACCGGTGGCGACCAGGACGGCGTCCGCCTCGATCGTCTCCTCGCCGCCGTCGGCGAGCGTCGCCACGACCCGGCCGGCGCCGTCGAGCCGGCCCCGGCCGCTGACCAGGCGTACGCCGTCGCGCTCCAGCCGGCGCGCGATGTCGGAGGACTGGTCGGCCGCGAGCTGCTTGACCCGGGCGTTCACCCGGGCCAGGTCGACCTTGATCGAGTGGGCCGCGTCGCCCTCGTTGTCGAGGAAGCTGACCCCGAGCTCCGCGGAGCCGGCGAGCTCGCTCATCACCTCGGCGGTGGCGATCAGCGTCTTGCTGGGCACGCAGTCGGTGAGCACGGCCGAGCCGCCGACCCCGTCGGAGTCGACGATGGTCACCTCGGCCCCGAGCTGGGCGGCCACGTGGGCGGCCTCGTAGCCGCCGGGGCCGCCGCCGACGATGACGACGCGGTCCGTGCTCATTTCAGGTTGCCTCTCGTGTTGCCAGGTCTCGATGCGCCGCGTCCTCTTCGGCCGACGTCGGCACCTCGCTGCGCTCGGTGCCGGCTGGCCTCTACAGGTTGATCATGTGGCCGGCGATGCCGTGGATGGCTTCCTTCACCGACTCGCCGAGCGTCGGGTGGGCGAAGACGTTGCGGGCGACCTCGTCGGCCGTCAGGTCCCACTTCTGGGCCAGCGTCAGGACCGGCAGCAGCTCGGTCACGTCCGGACCGATCAGGTGGGCGCCGACGATCTCGTTGTGCTCGGCGTCGGCGACGATCTTGACGAAGCCGACGGCCTCGCCCAGGCCCTGCGCCTTGCCGTTGGCCGAGAAGGGGAAGGTGGCCGTCTTGACGTCGTACCCCTTCTCCTCGGCCTGGGCCTCGGTGTAGCCGAAGGACGCGATCTGCGGCTGGCAGTACGTCGCGCGCGGAACGAAGTCGTACTCGACCGGCATGGTCTCGGCGCCGGCGAGGGTCTCGGCGGCGACGATGCCCATCGCCTCGGCGACGTGGGCCAGCATCAGCTTGCCGGTGACGTCGCCGATGGCGTAGACGCCGTCGACGTTGGTGCGGCCGAAGTCGTCGATGGCGATCGCGCCGCGCTCGGTCAGCTGGACGCCGGCCGCGTCGAGGCCGTAGCCCTCCACGCGCGGGGCGAAGCCGAAGGCGGCGAGCATCTTGTCGGCCTCGAGGACCTCCTCCTTGCCGTCCTTGCTGACGGTGACCCGGACGCCCGAGCCGGTGTCCTCGACGTTCTCGACCTTGGTCGAGAGGAGGACCTTCACGCCGAGCTTCTTGTAGTGCTTCAGCAGCTCCTTGGACACGGCCGCGTCCTCGGTCGGCACCATCCGGTCGAGGAACTCGACGATGGTCACGTCGACCCCGAAGTTCGCCATGACGTAGGCGAACTCGACGCCGATCGCGCCCGAGCCGCCGATGATGAGCGAGCCGGGGAGGTTCTCGTCGAGGATCTGCTCCTCGTAGGTCACCACGTTGGCGCTCTTCTTCATGCCCGGCAGCATCCGGACCTGGGCGCCGGTGGCGATGATCAGGTCGTCGAAGGTGTACGACGTCGTGCCGCCGTCCTTGTCCTTGACGTCGATCCCCTTCGGACCGGTGAGCGTGCCCCACCCGTCGATCTCGGTGACCTTGTTCTTCTTCATCAGGAAGTGGACACCCTTGACGATCCCGGCGCTCACCTGGCGGGAGCGCGCGTGGGTCGGGCCGAAGGACATCGTCGCGTCGCCCTCGATGCCGAACTTGGCCTTCTCGTGGGTGAGCGTGTGCGCGAGCTCGGCGTTCTTCAGGAGCGCCTTGGAGGGGATGCAGCCGACGTTGAGGCAGACACCTCCCCAGTACTTGTCCTCGACAACCGCGACGGTCTTGCCGAGCTGGGAGGCGCGGATCGCGGCGACGTAGCCGCCGGGACCGGCACCGAGGACGAGGACATCGAAGTGGGTGGTCACGGCCTCCAGAGTAGTGCTGTCGCGCAGGTCACCCCCAGTCGGGAGGCTCCTGGACGTGACAGCGCCAGTAGCCTCTCCCCCGTGACGCTCTACGCCGCCTACGGGACCAACCTGGACCCCGCTCGGATGGGCGAGCGCTGCCCGCACTCCCCGCTGCAGACGACGGGCTGGCTGGAGGGCTGGCGGCTGACCTTCGGCGGCGAGGAGCACGGCTGGGACGGCGCTCTCCCCACGATCGTCCAGGACCCCTTCGAGCAGGTCTTCGTCGGCGTGTACGACGTCACCCGCGAGGACGAGACGCTCCTCGACGGCTGGGAGTCCGCCGACTCCGGCCTCTACCGCAAGACCAAGGTCCGGGTCGCCACGATGACCGGCGAGGTCGTCGCCTGGACCTACGTGCTCGACGCCTACGAGGGCGGCCTGCCCTCCGCCCTCCACCTCGGCGTGCTGGCCGACGCCGCCGAAGCCGCGGATGCGCCGGACGACTATGTCGCCGCGCTTCGTCGGCGGCCTTGTCGGTCGACGGGGCTGTAGGGGGCGGTCGTCCTAGTTACCCGGTGATCAGGGTAAGTAGGACGTTCCCGGCCGAACCTTCCCCCAGGAACGTCAGGGAAAGGCCAGGAAGCCCTCCGCTCAGGCGGCGACCTCGTCCGGGAACAGCTCGGCCCGGATGCGAGCCGCGGTGAGCTCGGGGTGGGCCAGGTCGGCCCAGGTGATGCGGATGCAACGCCAGCCCGTGGCGCGGCGGATGGCCTTCTCGCGCTCCTTCTCCTGCAGGACGACGTCGCTGGCCCGCTGGCCCGGCTTCAGCAGCTTCTCGTACTTCACCTGGCCGTCGAACTCCAGCCAGACGCCGAGCTCGGGCCACGCGAAGTCGACGCGAGCCACGAAATCGCCCGCGGCGTCGGTGACGACGTACTGGGGCTGGGGACGAGGGAGACCCTGCCGGAAGATCAGATAGAAGGTCCGGCTCTCCCCGGGCGTCTCGATCCGCGGGTCGGCAAGGCGCAGGACCAGGTCGGTGATGAGGGTGTTCGGCCACTGGGTCATCGACTCGTAGCGCGCTCTCAGCATCTGGGGGGTCGTCGCCTCGACATGGAGCAGGTGGTTGGCCACCACCAGACTCGCCTCCGCGTCCCCGAACGTCGTCACCTCGAGCACGAGGCGGGTCGCCGTCATGACCTGGACACCGTTGCGGGTGACGACGTCCTCCTTCTCGACCGTCCCGCAGTGCTGCTGCACGCCGGCCTCGTGCCGACCGGCCTTGCCGTCCGGCCGCGTCACGTGCACCTCGGACAAGTCAAGACCCCAGGTGGGTGCGTCGTACTCCGGCAAGCCGGAGACGTGCGAAAGGACCACCTCGGTCTTGGCCTGCTGCTGGACCGCGCGCGCCCGCAGTCCGTGCCGGCCGGCGTCGTCGAGCTGCTTCCACTGCTCGGTGGGGATGAAGGCGCCGTTGCGAATCCGGGTCCACTGGCCGCTGTGGATCCGGCGGCGGATGGCCCGGTCGTTCCATCCGGCCTTGAGCAGCTGCTGGCGGAGGATCACCGGACCGTTCCGCGGGTCGTCGGGGTCACGCTTGGGGATCATCATGCGACCGCTCTGCCCGCGGCGACGGGGGGCGACGCGGCCCGTCGTACGGCCTGTGGAGAGGTGGTTCCGCAGGCCGTCCTGTGCGCGACTCGTGGCCCGCTGTTCGCGCTCGCCGCGGCGATCGCGCCCGAGCCTCCCGGCCTTTCCCGGACGTTGCCGGGGGATGCATCGGCCGGGAAGGTCCTACTTACCCGGAGATCCGGGTAAGTAGGACACCCCCCCACGCCACGCCGCGTCCTGACCGCCTTGACGCGCTTCCAGGGCCCGACAGGACTAGAGTCCGGCGCGTGACGGACACGCCTGATCCCTATGCCCTGGCCGAGCAGGCCGCCGCGACCCTGGCGGAGCTGACGGGGGTGCCCAACCACGACGTGGCCCTGGTCCTGGGGTCGGGCTGGCTGCCGGCGGTCGACGCCCTCGGGACGGCGACGGCCGAGATCGACACGACCGACCTGCCCGGGTTCTCGGCGGCCGCCGTGGCGGGCCACTCGGGCAAGATCCGGTCGATCACGGCGGGCGACAAGCAGCTGCTGGTCTTCCTGAGCCGCACCCACTACTACGAGGGCAAGGGCGTCGAGGCGGTCGTCCACGGCGTGCGTACGGCGGCTGCGGCCGGCTGCCGCAGCATCGTGCTGACCAACGGCTGCGGCGGGCTGAAGGAGAGCTGGACGCCCGGCACCCCGGTGCTGATCAGCGACCACATCAACCTGACCGGCCGCTCGCCCATCGTGGGGGCCCGCTTCGTCGATCTCACCGACCTCTACTCCCCCCGCCTGCGCGCCCTGTGCCGCGAGGTCGACCCCTCCCTCGACGAGGGCGTCTACGTGCAGTTCCCCGGGCCGCACTACGAGACCCCGGCCGAGGTTCGGATGGCCGGGATCATCGGTGGACACCTGGTCGGGATGAGCACGACCCTGGAGGCGATCGCTGCACGCGAGGCGGGCATGGAGGTGCTGGGCATCAGCCTGGTCACCAACCTGGCCGCCGGCATCAGCGATGCGCCCCTGGACCACACCGAGGTCCTCGCGGCGGGACGGGCGGCGGCATCGCGCATGGGCGACCTGCTGAGCCGGGTCGTCCCGGGGATCTGACAAAGGGGAACCAGATGACGGCCAGCGACACTCGGCAGCTCCTCATCGACGCGGCGACACGCGCGTTCGCCGAGCACGGCGTCCACAACGCCTCGCTCCTCGAGATCACGAGGCAGGCCGGTCAGCGCAACCGCGGTGCGGTGCACTACCACTTCGGCTCCCGCGAGGGGATGCTCGTCGCCGTGCTCGAGCGCGAGGCCGAGTTCCTCGGCCCCCGCGAGCGCGAGCTCCTCGCCGTCGCGCAGGGCACGCCCGACGACGACCTGGCCAGCGTCTTCGAGGCCGTCGTACGACCGTCGGTCGAGCTCGCCGAGACCGGGTGGCGGGGGCGCTGCTTCCTCCAGATCGTCGCGCAGCTGGTCGACGAGGAGGCCGGCGGCGCCGAGACCGCCGTCCAGGAGGCGCTCGGCCGGTCCGGCGGCTACGAGGTCTACGAGCTGCTCCACCAGCGGCTGCCGGAGATGCCGGCGCAGATCCGCGACGAGCGGATGGCGCTGGCGACCACCTTCCTGCTGCGCTCGATCGCCGACCGGGCCCGGGCCGGCGACCGCGAGGGCCCCGGGCGGACCCAGCTGTCGACCGAGGACTTCATCCGCAACCTGATCTCGATGGTCACCGCGATGGTCACCGCCCCGACCTGACCCTGGTCCAGGCCAGGTAAGGCAAACCTGGGGTAGGTAAGGCATGCCTAATTAAGAGGGCGTATGCTGCTCCGGGCGACGATGGGCGTCGCCAGGTCAGGAGCTCGTGCAGATGCGTCGCCCCCGTCGCGCGACCGGTCGTCCGGTCGTCGGTCTCGTCCTTGCTTGCCTCGTCCTGTCGGGCTGCGGTCCGGTGCTGTCCGCGGACGGCGACGGCGACCAGGCGGACGACGCCACCACCGCCGTCCCGCAGCTCGCCGACGTCGACCCGGTCGACGACCCGCGGTCGTGGAAGGGCGTCGTCGACATCGACCTCGGCGCCCCCGCGATCGACCCGGTCGACGACGCTCCGGAGCCCGCGCTTCCCACGAAGGTCACCGACGCCCAGGGCACGAAGGTCGAGGTCACCGACGTCAGCCGGATCCTGGCCCTCGACATCTACGGCACCCTGGCGCACACCGTCTACGAGCTGGGCCTCGGCGACAACGTGGTCGGCCGCGACGTCTCGTCGTCCTTCCCCGAGATCGCCGACCGCCCGCTGGTCACCCAGAACGGCCACGAGCTCAACGCCGAGGCGATCCTGGCGCTCGACCCGACGGTGGTGCTGACCGACACCTCGCTCGGTCCGTGGGACGTCATCCTGCAGCTGCGCGACGCCGGCGTACCCGTCGTCGTCACCGACGCCCACCGCAGCCTCGACGACCTCGAGTCGCTGACCCAGGAGGTGGCCGACGCCCTCGGCGTCCCGGCCCAGGGCAAGGAGCTCGGCGCCCGGATCGCGGCCGACGCCGCCGCCACCTCGGCGGAGATCGCGAAGGTCGCGCCCCAGGACGTCACCGGCAAGCTCCGCACGATCTTCCTCTACGTCCGCGGCCAGGCCGGCGTCTACTACATGTTCGGCGAGGACTCCGGCGCCGACTCCCTCATCGAGGCCGTCGGGGCGTACGACGTGTCGAAGGAGATCGGCTGGAAGGGCATGCGCCCGGTCAACGACGAGGGCCTGATCTCCGCCCAGCCCGACGCGATCCTGATGATGAGCAAGGGCCTGGACTCCGTCGGCGGCGTCGACGGGCTGCTGGAGCGCTTCCCGGCCCTGGCCGAGACCCCCGCCGGCGAGAACGAGCGGGTCATCGCGATGAACGACGACCAGATCCTGAGCTTCGGCCCGCGCACCTCCGACGTCCTCAACGCCCTGGCCGTGGCGTTCTACGCGCCGGACGCCCTGTGACGGTCTCCGCGCCCCCGGAGGCGGGAACCGCAACCGCGGTCCCCCGCCCGCCGCGGGCCCGGGTCGGACGGGCCACCGTCCTGTTCGTCTCCCTGGGCGTCGCGCTCGTCGTGGCGTCGCTGGCCGCGGCCGGCTCCGGCCAGCTGCAGATCCCGCTGGCCCAGGTGGCCGGCTCGTTCTTCCACCACTTCGGGCTCGACTGGGGCCCGATGCCCACCCACCCGCGCGGCGACGCGACGCTCTGGTCGGTCCGGTTCCCGCGGGTCGCCATGGCGATCGTGGTCGGTGCCGCGCTGGCCGTGGCAGGCGCCCTCATGCAGGGCATCTTCGGCAACCCGTTGGCCGAGCCGAGCGTCGTCGGGGTCTCCTCCGGCGCCGCGGTCGCCGCCGCGTGCGCCATCGTCTTCAGCCTGACCTTCGCCGGCGACTGGACCCTCGCGGTCTGCGCGTTCGTCGGCGGTCTGGTCACCA
Source organism: Nocardioides sp. CCNWLW216 (assembly GCF_037120545.1). NCBI lineage: Bacteria > Bacillati > Actinomycetota > Actinomycetes > Propionibacteriales > Nocardioidaceae > Nocardioides > Nocardioides sp. CCNWLW216. The sequence goes on along the minus strand of NZ_JBBBBJ010000001.1, from coordinate 564,046 downwards.
CCCTGACCGTCTACGTCCTCGCCCGCGCCGACGGCCGCACCGAGGTCGTGACCCTGGTCCTCACCGGCATCGCGGTGAACGCCGTCGCCGGAGCGCTGCTCGCGCTGCTGATGTTCCTCGGCGACACCCAGGCCCGCGAGCAGATCGTCTTCTGGCAGCTCGGCAGCCTCAACGGCAGCCGCTGGCAGTACGTCGGCGTCGTCGCCCCGCTCGCCGCGGTCGGCATCGTGATCTCGCTGCTCTGCGCCCGCAACCTCGACCTGCTCGCCCTGGGCGAGCGCCCGGCCCGCCACCTCGGAGTCAACGTCGAGCGGTTCCGGGTCATGCTCATCGTCGTCGTCGCGCTGCTCACCGCCGCCGCCGTCAGCTTCTGCGGCATCGTCGCCTTCGTCGGGCTGGTGGTCCCCCACCTGATCCGGATGGTGACCGGCCCCGGCCACCGCGTCCTGCTGCCCGCCTCGATGCTGGCCGGTGCGCTGGTCCTGGTCGTCGCCGACCTCGGCGCCCGCACCCTCGTCGAGTACGCCGACCTGCCGATCGGCATGCTGACCTCGCTGGTCGGCGGGCCGTTCTTCTTCTGGCTGCTGCGCCGGACCCGTCGTACGGCGGGGGGCTGGGCATGACCTCCCCCGCCCTCGTCGGCCGCGGCATCACGGTCCGCTACGGCTCGAACCCGGTCCTCGACGGCGTCGACATCGACGTCCGCCACGGCGAGGTGGTGGCGCTGGCCGGGCCCAACGGCGCCGGCAAGTCCACCCTCCTGGCGGTCCTCGCGGGCGACCTGGACCCGACCGCCGGCAAGGTCGAGGTGCTCGGCCGGCCGCTGGCCGACTGGCGGCTGCGCGACCTGGCCCGCGAGCGCGCCGTCCTCACCCAGGAGCACCGGATCTCCTTCCCGTTCCCGGTCGCGGAGGTGGTCCGGATGGGGCGCTCGCCGTGGCGGGGCCGCCCGGAGGAGGACCAGGACGACGCGATCGTGGCCGAGTCGATGGCCGCCACCGACACCACCGCGCTGGCCGACCGGTCCTTCGGGATCCTCTCGGGCGGCGAGAAGGGCCGGACGTCGTTCGCCCGGATCCTGGCCCAGCGCACCGGCGTGCTGATGCTCGACGAGCCGACCGCGGCCCTCGACATCGGCCACCAGGAGACCGTGCTGCAGCGGGCCCGGCGCGAGGCGGACGCCGGCGCCGCGGTGGTCGTCGTACTCCACGACCTGAGCCTGGCGGCGGCCTGGTCCGACCGGCTGGTGCTGCTCGAGCGCGGCCGGGTCGCCGGCGAGGGCGCACCTGCCGACGTGCTCACCGGCCCGCTGCTGAGCAGCGTCTACGACTACCCCATCGAGGTCGTCGCGCACCCCGTCACCGGCGACCTGCTGGTGCTGGCCGACCGCCGGGCGACCCGCGAGAACACCCGCGACCACATCCGCGAGGAGGACGCATGACCCGCCGACCCCGCAGCCTGCTCGCTACGCTGCTCGCCGCCGCCCTGACGGCCGGCGCCCTGACCCTGGCTCTCGCCCCTGCACCCGCCGAGGCCGCGTCCCGGATCACCGTGAAGAACGACCGCGGTGGCGCGAGCGCGGACTCGACGTACCAGACCAAGCTGACGATCACCGGCTCCGGGTTCCAGGTGGTCAAGGGCGGCTTCGGTGGCGTCTACCTGATGTTCGGCTGGGTCGAGGATCCGCGGAGCGGGTCGTGGAAGCCGTCGAAGGGCGGGCTCACCGGCGAGGACTACCGCTACATCCCCGACGCCGAGAACGCCGCCGAGAACCAGGGCTACCTGAAGTTCGTCGCCTTCCCCGGCAGCTCCACCGCGTCCGAGGCGAACGCCGTCCTCAGCGCCCGCGGCGGGTTCAGCCTCGAGCTCACCGTGCCGGGACCCGTGTTCACCAGCGTCGACCGCGACGGCAACGCCTCCGAGGTCGACTGCCGCGAGGTCACCTGCGGCGTGATCACCATCGGCGCCCACGGCGTGAAGAACCCCGCCAACGAGACCTTCACCCCCGTCCGATTCGGCGACGTGTACGGCGGCGCCGCGCCCACCGAGTCCGCCTCCCCCACGGCCCAGCCCACCGCCCAGCCCACCGCCGGCAGCCCGACCACGGCGGCCCCGACCACGGCCGCCGAGCCGACGGCCGCCCCGACCCGGCGGGCCGCCGGGGCGCCCGCGGTGACCGCCGACCGGGCGACCGCCGTGGCCGGTCACGCGCTGGCCTTCACCGGTCAGGGCTTCACGCCCGGTGAGCAGGTGCTGGCGATCCTCGACGACGGCGTGGTGGCTCTCGGGCCGGTGGTCGCCGGGGCGTCCGGCGAGGTCGCAGGCCTGATGCAGCTGCCGCTCGACCTCGGCACCGGCACCCACGAGCTCCGGCTGGTCGGCGCCGCGTCCGGTGCCCAGCCGAGCGAGATGTTCCCCGTGCAGGCCGGCGCGGCCGAGCCCGTCGCGGCCGCCACCGAGGACGACGACTCCGAGGTCGCCGCCCGGGTGTTCCTCGGCCTCGCCGTCCTCGTCTTCCTGGTCGCGCTCGCCGTGGCCCTGGTCCGGCTGCGCCGCCGCCGACCCGGCCCACGAGCCACCAGCCCGGTCGCGGGAGCGACCCCGTGACCCGCCGGCTGCGCCCCGCGCTGGCCGGGGCGCTGCTGGCCGCCCTGGCCCTTCCCTCGGCCGTGCTGCTCGGCTCCGCAGGCGTGGGGGCACCCGCCCGCGCCGCCGACCCGACCTCGACCGGGTCGCCCACCGGGAATCCGACCACCGGCGAGCCGACGCCGACCGACGGGCCCACCGCGACCGCCACGGTGACGACCACGGTCACCGCCTCCCCGAGCACGACTCCTGAGGGCCCCGTCACCGTCGACGACGCCCAGCTGCGCTGGGGCATCAACAACGAGAGCAACAACGCCGCCTTCGCGCCCGGCACCTTCAACCTCCTCTCGGCCGGCGAGCTCGCCAACCCCGGCGAGGGCGGCAAGACCCTCCGCAGCGCCGACGGCGGCGCGACCTGGAACAACGGCAAGCGCGCCGGCTGGTCGGCGAAGTCGGGGAAGGTCCGGCTCGAGAAGCGGCGGTCCGACGGCAGCTACACCGCCGCGACGTACGCCGGCACGTCGACCGACGCGGCCGGCAACCGGCTGACCACCAGCGGCAGCACGTTCTCCGACCACCAGGTCGTCATCGACGGCGGCACCGGCGAGGTCGACCCCGTCGCGGGGACCGCCACGGTGCGGTGGAAGGGCTCGTTCACCGTCCTCTACTACTCCGGCATGACGTTCTTCTACGTCGCCGACCCCGTCCTGTCGATCACGAAGGACAAGGCCCAGCTGCTCGGCACCGTCAGCGGCTACGCCACCGACATGGACGACATGACCAAGTGGGTCAAGGTCGCCGGCCAGCAGGTCGTGCTGGCCGACCTGCCCACCGCCGGTCTCGTGCTCCCCGGCGAGGGCGGCTTCTCGATCACGCCCACCTACCGCGGCGTCGCCTACAACGCCCCGGGCGACGGGGTGTCCCAGGTCCGTTCCGGCGACGACTGGGGAGCCTTCCCGGCGTCCTTCCTCGCGGCCATGCAGCGGCTGGGCTCCGCGGCGTACTGGTACTCCTCCGGCGGCAGCGCGGACGCCCACAAGGTGGCGCTCCCGCTGACGGTCAGCTACTCCGCCTCCGACCCCGTCAAGCCCCCGGTCAAGCCGACGCCGACCGGGAGCGCCGACGACCCCGACGACGACCCGACCCAGTCGGTCGCGCCGACGCCCCCGACCAGCACGCCCACCCCGACCACCCCGGCGCAGCCGGCCGGTCCCGCGCTGCCCGTGCAGCCGGCCGCCGCCGCGCCACCCGCCGCCGCGGCCGTCGCCGCGGCGCCCCCGACCTTCGACCCCCGGCTCCCCGCGATCCCGGTGGTCACCGCCCAGACGGCCCCTGCGGCCGCCCGGGCGACCAGCTCCGGCCACCCATGGGAGTGGTGGACCGGCTCGCTGCTGCTGCTCGGAGCAGCCGCCATCTCCACCGTCAGCACCCTCAGCAGTCGTGTGAAAGGAAAGTCATGACCACCAATGCCGCAGGGGGCACCCCTGTGCGTAGCCGAGCGAGGCGCGGACTGGCGGGTCTCCTCTCGACCGCCGTCGCCGCCTCCGGCCTGGTCGCCCTGGGCGTCGCGGGAGCACCCGCCGCCTCGGCCGCGCCGGCCCAGGTCACCAACGCCACCTTCACCTGGGACATCAACAACGAGGTCAACGCGGGCGCCTTCGCCCCCGGCACCTGGAACCTGATGTCGGCCGGCAGGATCGGCAACCCCGGCGCCGGAGGCGCGACCCTGAAGTCCGCCGACAACGGCGCGACCTGGAACAACGGCGCCGCCGCCGGGTGGAAGAACACCGACGGCAACGTCACCATCGAGGACAAGGCGGCCGACGGGAGCTACGGCCCCACGACCTTCCAGGGCACCCGCACCAACAGCGCCGGCCAGACCACGTCGGGCGCGTCGCAGACGATCCTCGCGGAGACCCGCCTGGTCGTGAGGAACGGCGTCGGCACCCTCGACCCGGCCACCGACAACGCCACGATCACCTGGGACGGCGACGCGACCGTCCTCTTCTACTCGGGCATGACCTACTTCACCCTGTCCGACCCGAAGCTCACCCTCACCGGCGGCGCGGGCACCGTCACCGCGACGCTCGGCGGCTACGCGACGTCGATGGACGACCCCACGAAGTGGGAGGCGGTCCCCGAGGCGACGGTCGCCCTCGCCACGCTCAGCGGCGTGGACGTGACCTCGACCGGTCTGACCGCGACCCCGGCGTACCGCGAGGTCCCCTACACCGCACCCGCGAGCAGCAGTCCCCAGGTCACCTCGGGCGCGAACTGGGGCTCCTTCCCGCAGGCCTTCGTGGACTTCCAGCAGGTCCTCGGCCAGGGCCCGTACTGGTACTCCACCGGTGGCAGCGCCGACCCGCGCAAGGTCGCGAACCCGTTGAGCGTGGGCTTCAGCGAGCACAAGGCCTCGGTGCAGGTCAGCAGGACCACGCTGCTTCCGAGCGGCGCCCAGGAGGTGACCGTGACCGGTAGCGGCTTCACGCCGTCGCTGTCCACGGGCACCCGGCCGCCGCTGTCCGGCCGCCCGGCCGGCACGTACGTCGTCTTCGGCAAGTTCGCCGAGGTCTGGAAGCCGTCCCTCGGGACCGCGGCCGCCCCGTCGGCCAACCGGGCCGTCGGCTCGCAGAAGTGGGCGGTCGCCGCGGCTGACATGGCGACCATCGGTGGCGCCAACAGCGGCGCGGTCGAGCTCAAGCCCGACGGCACGTTCACGACCACCCTGACGGTGAACAAGCCGGCGCTCGACGCCACCGCCACGGCCAGCCAGCTGGTCAACTACGGCATCTACACCTACGGCGGCAGCGGCGCGAGCGCCCCGGCCTTCGAGACCTACACCCCGGTCACCTTCGCCCAGGCCACCCCGGCCGTCGCCGTCTCGGCGCCGTCGGTCGCCCAGGGCCTCCCGGCCGCGGCCACGGTCACCGTGTCGAGCACGACCGGCGTGGCGGCCACCGGCAACGTCACCCTCTCGCAGGGCGACACCGTCGTCGGCACCCAGCCGCTCGACGGCACCGGCAAGGCGACCTTCGACCTCGGCGCCAGCCGCCCGGTCGGCACCTACCCGCTGTCCGCGTCGTACGCCGGGGACGCCAACTTCCTGACCGCCACCGGCACCGGCTCCCTGATCGTCGCCGCGCCGTCGGTGACCCTCTCCCGCTCGACGTTCGTGCCGAACGGCGCGCAGACGGTGACCGTGACCGGCACCGGGTTCAACCCGGCCGCCGCCACCGGCACCCGCCCGCCCCTGGCCGGCAAGCCCTCCGGCTCCTACGTCGTGTTCGGCAAGTTCGCCGAGAACTGGAAGCCGTCGGCCGGAGCCGCCACCGCCACCCGGGTCAACAGCTCGCAGAAGTGGGCCGTCCTCGCCGAGGACATGGCCACCATCGGCGGCCCCGACGGCGGCGCCGTCGAACTCAAGCCCGACGGCAGCTTCACCGCCACCCTCACCGTCGACAAGGCGGCCATCGACGCCGTCGCCACCGCCGCAACCCTGGTCAACTACGGCATCTACACCTACGGCGGCAGCGGCGGCACCGTCGCGGCGTACGAGACCTACACCCCCGTCACCTTCGCCCAGGCCACCCCCACCGTCACCGTCACGGCGCCGCCGGCGCGTCCGGGGGTCGCCGCGTCGGCCACGGTCACCGTGTCGAGCACGACCGGCGTGGCGGCCACCGGCAACGTCACCCTCTCGCAGGGCGACACCGTCGTCGGCACCCAGCCGCTCGACGGCACCGGCAAGGCGACCTTCGACCTCGGCGCCAGCCGCCCGGTCGGCACCTACCCGCTGTCCGCGTCGTACGCCGGGGACAGCAACTTCTCGACCCGGACCGGCGCCGGCACGTTCGTCGTGGCCAACCCGGCGGTCGAGGTGTCCCGCTCGACGTTCGTGCCGAACGGCGCGCAGACGGTGACCGTGACCGGCACCGGGTTCAACCCGGCGGCCGCCACCGGCACCCGCCCGCCCCTGGCCGGCAAGCCCTCCGGCTCCTACGTCGTGTTCGGCAAGTTCGCCGAGAACTGGAAGCCGTCGGCCGGAGCCGCCACCGCCACCCGGGTCAACAGCTCGCAGAAGTGGGCCGTCCTCGCCGAGGACATGGCCACCATCGGCGGCCCCGACGGCGGCGCCGTCGAACTCAAGCCCGACGGCAGCTTCACCGCCACCCTCACCGTCGACAAGGCGGCCATCGACGCCGTCGCCACCGCCGCAACCCTGGTCAACTACGGCATCTACACCTACGGCGGCAGCGGCGGCACCGTCGCGGCGTACGAGACCTACACCCCCGTCACCTTCGCCCAGGCCACCCCCACCGTCACCGTCACGGCGCCCTCGGTGTCATTCGGCGCGGTCGCGACGGCCACGGTCGAGGTCACCGGTGACGGCGACAACACCGGTTCGGTCACCCTCGCCGAGGGCACGACCGAGCTCGGCACCGCGGTCCTGGAGGACGGCAAGGCCACCTTCGACCTCGGCACCGCGCTCGGGGCCGGGGACCACGAGCTGACCGCCACCTACACGGGCGACGCCAACACCACCGAGGGCACCGGCAGGACGACCCTGGTCGTCGCCCCGGGCACGGCCACCGTGACCCTCTCCGTGCCCGCGCGCACCTACGGCCAGGTGTCCACCGCGATCGTGACCGTCGCGGGCACCGGCGCCACCGGCGAGGTCACGCTCTCGCGGGCCGGCCGCGTGGTCGGCAAGACCGACCTGCAGTCCGGCCGGGCCACCTTCTCGCTGGGTGAGCTGGCGGCCGGACGGCACGCGCTGACCGCGTCGTACGCCGGCAACGGCAACGTCGCGGCCGCCACGGCGACCGGCAGCGCCACGGTCGCGAAGGCGACCAGCCGGGCCAAGCTCCAGGTGACCAAGAAGCCGACCCGCACGCGGGCCGGCAAGGTCCGGGCCACCATCACCACCACCCCGGCCGGCTCGGCCACGGGCAAGGTGAAGCTGGTCCTGCGCAACGCGAAGGGCAAGGCCGTCCGCACCGTGTCGGCCCGGCTGAACGCCCGGGGCGTCGCCACGGCCACCCTGCCGAAGCTGGCCAAGGGTCGCTACCGCGTGGTCCTCACCTACGCCGCCACGGCGAACGTGAAGGCCTCCACCAAGACGGCGACCCTCCGGGTCTCCTGACCCGTCCGCACCACCACGCGGCGTCCCTCCCCTTCGTGGGAAGGGGCGCCGCGTGCGTTCCGCACTAGAGTGCGCAGGTGCCGAAGATCAACGCCGAGACCGTCGCGGAGCACCGGGACCGGGTGCGTCAGCGGGTCTACGACGCCTTCGCGACGCTGATGAGCGAGCGGAGCTTCGACGCCATCACGATGGCCCAGATCGCCGAGCGCGCCGAGCTGGGCCGGACCACGATCTACCACCACTTCCCCGACAAGGAGGCGGTGGTCGTCGCGTTCGCGACCCACGAGACCGAGCGCTACCTCGCCGAGCTCCGCACCGCGCTCGACACCGCCGACGACCCGGTCGAGCGACTCCGGGTCTACGTGCGTCACCAGCTGGCCGCCGGTCAGCAGTTCCACATGGGGCTCGGGATGCAGCTGGTCGGGATGCTTTCCCGCGAGTCGGTGCAGGCGATCCGCGAGCACGTGGTCGCGGTCGAGGACGTGCTGCGGGAGCTGCTGGCCGCCGGAGTGGCCGCCGGGGCCTTCGAGGTGCCCGACCCGACGAGCGCGATGTCGCTCGTGCACGCCTGCCTCGCGCCGCGGCACGTGCCCCCCGAGCAGGTCGAGCGGTTCATCGTGCGCGCACTGCTGACGGATGCCGGGCGGGCGTCGTACACTAGTTAGGCAAGCCTTACCTACTCCATCTTGTTGACAAGTGGTCAAGATCTTGTCGACAATGTGTCCGTAAGTCTCGGCGCCCCCGCCCGCCCGAAAGGCCGCCCCATGACCGTGCTCGACCACACCTCCGTCGACGACTCGCTCTCCACCGCCATGCGCGAGGGCTCGATGGCCGAGCACGAGGCCGCCGAGCACTCGTCGTTCATGACCGAGCTGATGGGCGGCAAGCTCGTCGAGCAGGCGTACGCCGACTACCTCCTCCGCTACCGCGGCGTGTACGACGCCCTCGAGACCGCGATCCGCTCGCGCCTCGACGACCCGGCCGTCGCCGCCGTCCACGACACCGCCCTCGAGCGCCTGGCTGCGATCGACGCCGACCTCGACCACTGGTCGCCCGGCGGCCCCCGCACCACCGACTCGACCGCGACCGCGGCGTACCGCGAGCGCCTGGAGTCGGTCGCCGCCTGGGGTCCGGCCCTGGTCGCGCACCACTACACCCGCTACCTCGGCGACCTGTCGGGCGGCCAGGCCATCGGCCGGATCCTCGACCGCACCTACGACCTCGGCGGCGCCGGCATCGCGTTCTACGACTTCGCCGAGATCCCCAAGCCCAAGCCCTACAAGGACGCCTACCGCGCCCGGCTCGACGGTCTCGTCCTGTCGGCCGAGGACAAGCTGCGGGTGGTCGACGAGGTGAAGGTAGCGTTCCGGCTGAACCAGGCCGTCTTCACCGAGTTGGGACAGAGCATCGATGGATACCGCCGCTGACCTGAGCGTCCCCCTCCCATGAGGGTGCTCGTCACGGGCGCCGCCGGCAGCATCGGCCGGGTCGTCACCGTCGCCCTCGCCGCCCGCGGGCACGAGGTCGTCTCGCTCGACCGGGTCCCCGAGCCGGACGGCAACGAGACCCGGTTCCACACGCTCGACTGCCGCGACCCCGAGGCGGTCGCGGCGGTCTTCGCCGAGGAGCACCCCGACGCCGTCGTCCACCTGGCCGGGCACCCCGACGAGAGCTCGCTGCCCGACGCGCTCGCGTCGCACGTGCTCACCACGGCGGCGATCCTGGACGCGATGGTCGAGCACGACGTACGACGCCTGGTCCTCGCCTCCTCCAACCACGCCGTCGGCCGCACCCCCCGCCGCGAGCTGCTGACCGTCGACGCCCGACCGCGCCCCGACACGTTCTACGGCGTCGGCAAGGTCGCCGCCGAGGCCCTGCTCAGCCTGTACGCCGACCGCCACGGCCTGGACGCGATCGCCTGCCGGATCGGCTCCTTCGGCCCCCGCCCCGAGACGGTCCGCCAGCTCTCCACCTGGCTCTCCCCCGAGGACTGCGTCCTGATGGTCGAGGCGGCGCTCACCGCGACCGCCCCCGGCTTCGCCGTCCTCTACGGCGTCTCCGCGAACACCCGCGGCTGGTGGGACCTGGAGCCCGGCCGCGCCCTCGGCTACGAGCCGCAGGACGACGCCGAGGACTTCGCCCCCTTCGTCGCCCCCTCCCCCGAGGACGACTGGGACAACGCCCACGTCGGCGGACCGTTCGCGACCTCGACGTACGACCGGCCGGCGTTCGACCGGTCGCGGTAGCGCTTGACCTGGAGCGCACTCCAGGCGCGACACTGGCCGGATGAGCCTGACCATCGCCGAGGCGGCCGAGCAGACCGGCCTGACGCCCGACACGCTGCGCTACTACGAGCGCGACGGGCTGATGGTGCGCGCCGTGGGCCGCTCGCCCTCCGGGCACCGGCAGTACGACGACGCCGCGCTGCGCTGGATCGAGATGATCACCCGCCTGCGGTCCACCGGGATGCCGATCCGCGACGTGCGGCGGTACGCCGACCTGGTGCGGGCCGGCGAGGGGAACGAGGCCGAGCGGCTGGAGCTGCTGCGCACCCACCGCCAGCAGGTCCTGCGCGACCTGGCCGAGGTCCAGCGCCACCTCGGCGCCATCGACATGAAGATCGGCATCTACGAGGACGGCCTCGCACGGCGCGGGCTTGACCTGGAGCGCGCTCCAAGCGTTTGAGTGGAGCCATGAGCATCGACCAGCGCACCCTCGGAACCACCTCGCCCCTCACCGTCTCCGCCCTCGGGCTCGGCTGCATGGGCATGTCGGCCTTCTACGGCACGCCCGACGAGGAGGGCGGCCTGGCCACCATCCGCCGGGCCCTCGATCTCGGGGTGACCTTCCTCGACACCTCCGACATGTACGGACCGCACACCAACGAGCGACTGGTCGGGCGGGCCATCGCCGGCCGTCGCGACGAGGTCCAGCTGGCCACCAAGTTCGGGATCGTCGCCGGGCCGGGCCGCGAGCGGGCCTACGACAGCAGCCCGGCGTACGTCCGCTCGGCCTGCGACGCCTCGCTTCAGCGGCTCGGGGTCGACCACGTCGACCTCTACTACCAGCACCGCGTCGACCCGAAGGTCCCGATCGAGGAGACCGTCGGCGCGATGGCCGAGCTCGTGACCGCCGGCAAGGTCCGCCACCTGGGGCTCTCCGAGGCGTCCGCGGCGACCATCCGTCGGGCCCACGCGGTGCACCCGATCACCGCGCTGCAGACGGAGTACTCGCTGTTCACCCGCGACCTCGAGGACGAGATCCTGCCGACGCTCCGCGAGCTCGGCATCGGCCTGGTCCCCTACTCGCCGCTCGGCCGCGGCATCCTGACCGGCGCCATCACCTCCGAGTCGACCCTCGAGGAGGGCGACTCGCGGCGCTCGGCGTACTTCCCCCGCCTCAACGGCGAGGGGCTGCAGGCCAACCTGCGGCTGGTGGACGCCGTCCGCGCGATCGCCGAGGAGAAGGGCTGCACGCCCGGCCAGCTCGCCCTCGCGTGGGTGCTCGCCCAGGGCGAGGACGTCGCGCCGATCCCCGGCACCAAGCGCGTGAGGTACCTGGAGGAGAACGCCGGCGCCGCCGACGTCGAGCTCTCCGCCGACGACCTCCAGCGCCTCACCGACGCCGTCCCGCGCGACGCGGTGGTGGGCGAGCGCTACGGAGACATGTCGAGCATCGACGCGTAGGTCGCGCAGCGACCGGAGCGTCGATATCGCCGAGTCGGCGTGAATCGAGGGGAGGAGCGCAGCGGGGGACCTCGATTCACGCCGACTCGGCGCACGCGGGCACTACGGTGCGGTGCCATGGAACGGCGAGCAGCAGCGGCCCTCTCGGCGTACGGCGCCGTCGCCGTGGTCCACGTCGGGTGCCAGCTCGCGGAGGTGAGGACCGCGGCCACCGCGACCCAGGCCGCCCTGATGCCCCTGCTGGCAGTCTCCCTGGCCCTGACCGGGGCCACCGGCCGTCTCGTCCGCCTCACCCTGCTCGCCCTCGGCTTCTCCTGGCTCGGCGACACCGTGCCGCGGTTCCTGGACGGCGACCCCGCGTTCCTGGCCATGGTCGGGCTGTTCCTGGTCGCGCAGGTGGTCTACGTGGTGGCGTTCCGGCCCGACGCGGGCCGCAGCCTGCTGGCGCGCCGCCGCGGGTGGCTGGCGGCGTACCTCCTGCCCGTGGCTGCGCTGCTCGCCCTCACCCTGCCGAACGCGGGCGTGCTCGCGCCCGCCGTCGTCGGGTACGGCGGCTGCCTGCTCGCGATGGCCCTGCTGGCCACGGGGGTGCACCCGCTCGTGTGGGCGGGCGGCGCGGTGTTCGCGGTGTCCGACGGCCTGATCGCGCTCGGTGCCTTCGGCCCGTGGGACGTCCCGCAGGGGGTCGGCAGCGCGGCGGTGATGACGACCTACGCCCTGGCCCAGCTGCTCATCGTGCTGGGCGTGACGGCCCGAGCCGGCGCCGCAGGCCCGCCACGCAGCCGCGCATCATCCGGTCGTGGTTCCACGTCAGCACCGGACGGACCAGCGGGGACAGGGTCCCGAGCAGCCCGGACACGCTGACCTCCTGCTCGAGGCGCAGCAGCGTCCCGCCGTACGACGGGGCCAGGCGGAAGCGGACCGTCCCGCTCAGATCGCCGGCGACCGCCACCTCGAGGACCGGCAGCTCGCGGCTGACCGCGCGCAGCACCAGGTCGAGCGCGTAGGGCAGCGCCGAGCGGCAGACCACCCGGGCCTCGTCCGGGCCGAGCGACGCGACCGCGCGGACCTGGGGCCACCACTCCGGGTAGCGCTCCAGGTCGACCAGCACGTCCCGCACCGCCTCCGGCGCCGCGTCGAGGTGCCACGCGTCGGCGAAGGCGTACGACGCCCTCACGCGAGGTCCAGCCGGTCGCCCAGCCGGTCGAGCGCGCGCCCGGCCGCCTGCCGCACCCCCGGGTCCGGGTCGCCGAGCGCGTCCCGGACCGCCTCGACGTGCTCGGTGTCCCCGGCGATCCCGAGGAACCGCACCGCCTGCGCCCGCATCCGCGGCAGCTCGTGGTCGAGGAACCCGACCGCGGCCGGGCCGGCCTGGCCGAGCTCGCGCCGCGACGCCACCCTCAGGCAGTGCTCGGCCGGCCGCCAGTGCTCGTCGTCGAGCCCTGCCAGCACCGCCGGGACGGCGTCGTCGGTCCACACGTGCAGCAGGCCGCGCGCTCCCCAGGCCCGGAACCAGCACGCGTCGCGCTCGCCCGGACCGACCCGAAGCCCGCTGAGGTAGACCACCTCCCGGAGGTACGACGACGGGTCCGCGCCGCCCAGCAGGTCGACGCAGACCGCGACCGCGTCCGGCTCGCCCAGGTGGCCGGCGAGCTCGCGCACCAGGTGGCCGAGGGGCCGGTCGGTGTCTCGAGGCGGTGGCAGGGCGGACACCCTCGTATCGTGCCCCCATGACCACCGCCGTCACCCTCGACGACCTGCTCGCGTCCGCCCGCGCCTGGATCGCGGAGGACCCCGACGAGCAGACCCGCGCCGAGCTGGAGCAGGTCGTGGCCGCCGTCGAGGCGGGCGGCGACCCGACCGACCTGGCCGACCGGTTCGACGGCACGCTCGAGTTCGGCACGGCCGGGCTGCGCGGCGCGCTCGGTGCGGGCCCGAACCGGATGAACCGGGTCGTGGTCACGCGGGCGGCAGCCGGGCTGGCGTCGTACCTCCGCGACACCGGCGCGCGCGGCCCCGTCGTCATCGGGTACGACGCCCGCCACAACTCCGACGTCTTCGCCCGCGACACCGCGGAGGTGATGACCGGCGCCGGGATCCCCGCGCTGCTGATGCCGCGCCCGCTGCCGACGCCGCTGCTGGCCTTCGCGATCCGCGAGCTCGGCTGCGCGGCCGGCGTGATGGTCACCGCCAGCCACAACCCGCCGCAGGACAACGGCTACAAGGTCTACCTCGGCGACGGCAGCCAGATCGTGCCGCCGGCCGACTCGGGCATCGCCGAGCGGATCGCGGCGGTCGGCCCGCTGGCCGACGTGCCCCGCGGGACCGGCGGGAAGGTGCTCGACGAGACCATCGTCGACACCTACTACGACACCGTCGCCGGCCTCGCGGGCGACGGCCCGCGCGACCTGGACATCGTCTACACGCCGCTGCACGGCGTCGGCGGCACCTCCGTCGTCCAGGTCCTGGAGACCGCGGGCTTCTCCGCGCCGCGCGTCGTGGCCGAGCAGGAGCACCCCGACCCGGCGTTCCCGACGGTCGCGTTCCCCAACCCCGAGGAGCCGGGGGCGATGGACCTGGCCATGGCCCTGGCCGAGAAGCACGGCGCCGACCTGGTCGTCGCCAACGACCCCGACGCCGACCGCTGCGCCGCGGCCGTCCCCGGCCCGCACGGCTGGCGGATGCTCCGCGGCGACGAGGTCGGCGCGCTGCTGGCCCACGCGCTGCTCGAGGCCGGCAAGGAGGGCACCTTCGCCACCACGATCGTCTCCTCCAGCCTGCTCGGCACCATGGCCCGCGCCGCCGGCCGCCCCTACGTCGAGACGCTGACCGGCTTCAAGTGGATCGGCCGGGTCGAGGGCCTGGCCTACGGCTACGAGGAGGCGCTCGGCTACTGCGTCGACCCCGAGCACGTGCGCGACAAGGACGGCGTCTCCGCGCTGCTGCTGCTCTGCGAGCTGGCCGCCGCCGCGAAGGCCGAGGGCCGCACCCTCGTCGACGTGCTCGACGACCTCGCGCTCGCGCACGGCCTGCACGCCACCGACCAACTCTCGGACCGGGTCACCGATCTCGCCGAGATCGGCGCGGCCATGGAGCGGCTGCGCGCCGTCCCGCCCGCGACGCTCGGCGGTCTCGTGGTCGAGCGGGTCGACGACCTGTCGCTCGGCAGCGCCGACCTGCCGCCGACCGACGGGCTGCGCTACGTGCTGGCCGAGGGCGCTCGGGTCGTCGTACGCCCGAGCGGGACGGAGCCCAAGCTGAAGTGCTACCTCGAGGTGGTCGTGCCGGTGCACCCCGAGGACGGCGTGGACGCCGCCCGGATCGCCGCCGCCGGTCGCCTCGACGCGGTCCGCGGCGACATCCGGGCCGCGGCCGGGATCTAGTGCCGCACTAGACGACCAGCGTCACGACGAACGCGACGACGGCCGCCGCGAACAGGCCGATTTCGAGCCAGGCGGGCTCGCGGCGGACCTGGGCGGCCAGCGCGACCTGCTCGTCGGAGTAGCGGCCCACGCCCTCGAGCGTGCGGGCCTCCTCGGCCAGGTGGCGCAGCCGCTGCTCCACGAAGTCGGGGTACGACGGCGCGGCGGCCCCGGTCGGCTGCGGCTCGGGCGCCTGTCGGTTGCTCCTCATCACCTGGCGGAAGGACCGGCCGAGCGCGGGCGAGACGTAGCGCCGCTCGCCGGCGCGCACGGCCAGGACCTGCCGGATCGCCAGCTCCTCGATCGCCGCCAGCGGCACCCGGACGGTGTCGAACATGTTGCGCAGCACCAGCCAGCGCCCCTCGACCAGGACACGGGGCTTGAGCATCGCGGCCCAGTCGAGCACGCCGAGCGCCAGCGCGCCGGCCGCCACCGATGCGGCTCCGGACAGGAGTCCGAGCACCACGGCGCCCGCGGCGAGCACCATGCCGATCCAGCCGAACACCTGCCCACTGGTCGGGCGGAACCTCTCGACCGTCTCGGACGGCACCTGACCCCCTCGCGGGTACGACTGCGGAACCCGGTGACCCTATCCTGGCGTGCGTGAACACCACCCCCACGCCCGCCGAGGTCGCCCGGATGATCGACCACACCCTGCTGAAGCCGGAGGCCACCCGCACCGACGTGGCAGCGCTGGTCGCCGAGGCGGTCGAGCTCGGCACCTACTCCGTGTGCGTCTCCCCCTCGATGCTGCCGCTGGACCTCCCGGCGGGCAGCGACCTGAAGGTGGCCGCCGTGTGCGGGTTCCCGAGCGGCAAGCACACCTCGGCGGTGAAGGCCTCCGAGGCGGCCGGAGCGGTCCGTGACGGTGCCGACGAGATCGACATGGTCATCGACGTCGGCGCCGCCCGCGAGGGTCGGTACGACGACGTCCGCGCCGACGTCGCCGCGGTCCGCGAAGCCGCACCGGCCCCCACCGTCCTGAAGGTGATCATCGAGTCGGCCGCACTCGACGACGAGCAGATCGTCGGCGTGTGCCGGGCCTCGGCCGAGGCCGGGGCCGACTTCGTGAAGACCTCGACCGGCTTCCACCCGGCCGGCGGCGCCTCCGAGCACGCGGTGCGACTGATGGCCCGGACCGTCGGGCCCGACGTGCAGGTGAAGGCGTCCGGTGGCGTCCGCACCCTGGAGCAGGCCCGGGCCATGATCGCCGCCGGCGCGTCGCGTCTCGGCGTCTCAGGCAGCCGATCCCTGCTCGCCGGCGACGGTCCCGCCGACGCGTCGTACTGACGTCGCCGCCCGGTGACCTCACCTGAGCTCGGCGGCACCGGACGGCTGCGGCAGAATGACCCGGTGCACGCGCGGGTGATCGTCCTGGCCGGTCCGTCCGGCACCGGCAAGTCCCGCCTCGCCGAGCGGATCGGGCTGCCGGTGCTCCGGCTCGACGACTTCTACAAGGACGTCGGCGACCCCACGCTCCCCCTGATCGCCGAGGGCGCGAACGCCGGGCTCGTCGACTGGGACGACCCCGCGTCCTGGCTGCTCGACGACGCCATGGCGGCGCTCGACGAGCTGTGCCGCACCGGCCGCGCCGAGGTCCCGATCTACGACATCTCCCAGAGCGGTCGCTGCGGGTCGCGGACGCTCGACCTCGCGGGCGGCCCACTGTTCGTGGCCGAGGGGATCTTCGCGCAGGAGATCGTCCCGCACGCGCGCGAGGCCGGGATCCTCGCGGCGGCGTACTGCGTGCGGCGCCACCCGCTGCTCACCTTCTGGCGCCGGCTCACCCGCGACCTGCGCGAGCACCGCAAGCCGCCGCTCGTGCTGGTGCGCCGCGGCCTCGCCCTGATGCGCGCCCAGCGCCGGGTCGTGGGGCACGCGGTCGCGCTCGGCTGCGTGCCGGTCACCAACGAGGAGGCGTACGCCGCCAGCCGCGAACTGGCCCGGTCACTCCCAGACGAGCAGCGCCAGCAGCAGCCACGCGACCGGTAGCGCCAGCGCGACCGTGACCAGCAGCCGGGCGACGACGAACGAGCTCCGCCCGGCGGAGGCCTGCGGGTCGACGTCGGCCAGCTCGACGTGGGTCGGGTGCTCCGGGTCGTAGCGGACCTCGACCGGGTCGCCCGCGTGCGGCGGGGGCGGCTCGACCCCGGTGAGGCACTCGGCCTCGACCGGCTCGCCGCCCTCCGGCGTGAACCGGACCGTCGGGTAGTAGAGCGTCGTCGGGTCACCCCCGACGCTGACGTCCTTCGCGGAGAGCTCCAGCACCTCCGCCCGCGCGGTCACCGCGCGCCCGGCCACCTGCACCGCCGTACGGCGCTGCCGGAGGCCGCGGGCCGCCACCGCCGCCGCACCGGCGAGCAGCGCCAGCGCGCCGACCAGCAGGACGACCGAGGGTCCCGCGTGGACGGTCACGGGTCAGTCCCGACCCGCGGACCGCTCGGCCGCGAGCTCGGCGTACGCCGGCTTGATGACCCGCTCGATCAGGTCGAGCCGCTCGTCGAACGGCAGGAACGCCGACTTCATCGCGTTGACCGTGAACCACTCGAGGTCGCGCACGCCGTACCCGAAGGCCTGGACGAGGTCCCACAGCTCGGCGGTCATCGAGGTCTGGCTCATCAGCCGGTTGTCGGTGTTGACGGTCACCCGGAAGCGCAGCTTCTTCAGCAGCCCGATCGGGTGCTGGGCGATCGAGGCGGCCGCGCCGGTCTGCACGTTGGAGGCCGGGCACATCTCCAGCGGGATCCGCTGGTCGCGGACGTACGCCGCCAACCGGCCCAGCTCCACCGACCCGTCGTCGTGCACGGTGATGTCGTCGATGATGCGGACGCCGTGGCCGAGCCGGTCGGCGCCGCACCACTGGATCGCCTGCCAGATCGACGGCAGCCCGAACGCCTCGCCGGCGTGGATGGTGAAGTGGGAGTTCTCGCGCTGGAGGTACTCGAAGGCGTCGAGGTGGCGGGTGGGCGGGTAGCCGGCCTCGGCCCCCGCGATGTCGAAGCCCGCGACGCCGCGGTCGCGCCAGGCGATCGCCAGCTCGGCGATCTCCATCGAGCGGGCCTGGTGGCGCATGGCCGTCAGCAGCTGGCGTACGACGATCCGCCCGCCCGTGGCCGCGACTCCGGCGTCGAAGCCCTCCTGCACGGCCGCGACCACCTCGTCGAGGGTCAGCCCGCCCTCGACGTGCTGCTCGGGCGCGTAGCGGACCTCGGCGTACACGACGCCGTCGGCGGCCAGGTCCTCGACGCACTCCCGGGCCACCCGGGTGATCGCCGGCCCGGACTGCATGACGGCGACCGTGTGGTCGAAGGTCTCCAGGTAGCGCTCCAGTGAGCCCGAGTCGGCCGACTCGGCGAACCAGGTGCCGAGCGCGACGGCCTCGGTCGCCGGCAGCTCGTGGCCGCAGTCGGCCGCCAGATCGATGATCGTCTGCGGTCGCAGCCCGCCGTCGAGGTGGTCGTGCAGCAGCACCTTCGGCGCTCGCAGGACGGTGTCACGCGTGAGACCGGTAGGTTCGGCGGCGGCGCTGCTCATGGCGCCATCCCACCACAGAACCAGCCCCGAGTTCACTCGACAGGAGCCTGCCTTGCGCGTGTTCACCAGCTTCGACGACGTCGCCGCAGCCGCCGGCCAGGACCTCGGCAGCACCGACTGGGTCACCATCGACCAGGAGCGCGTCGACACCTTCGCCGACGCCACCGGCGACCACCAGTGGATCCACGTCGACGTCGAGAAGGCGAAGGCCGGACCGTTCGGCGCCACCATCGCCCACGGCTACCTCACGCTGTCGCTGGTCCCCTGGCTCGGCGGCCAGATCTTCAGCCTCGACACCCCCGGCGCCAAGCTCAACTACGGCGTCAACAAGGTCCGCTTCCCGAACCCGCTGCTGGTCGGCAAGCGGGTCCGCGGCCACGCCGCGTTCGGCGAGGTCACCGACCTGCCCGCGGGCAAGCAGCTGATCATCCGCTACACCGTCGAGATCGAGGGCGAGGCCAAGCCCGCCTGCGTCGCCGAGACCGTCGTCCTCCTCCTGGAGGACTGACCGCTCCGGGTCCCGGGCGGACCATCGTTTGGCCGATCGGCTGGCGGGTAGTCACCCACCACTCGACACGCACCTCTCGGGAGACCGTCATGCACCTGCCCCGCATCGCTGGGACCGTCCTCGCCGCCGTCCTTCTCTCAGTCCCGCTCGCCGCACCCCCGGCCTCGACCGCTCAGCCCGAGCCGTCGTCCGAGCAGGCCTCGGCCAGGGGCAAGGACCCGAACGTGTTCTGGCGGACGAAGTCCAAGGGGCAGCTCGACGGGGGCCAGCGCTACCTGCCGCGGGTCAAGATGTGCGCACGCTGGACCTACCGGGCGAGCTGGACGGTGCGGGTCGCGGTCGACAAGAACCAGAAGATCTGGGGCTTCAAGGACCCGAAGATGAAGAAGCCCGTCCTCCAGGTCAAGTTCTACAAGAACTGCAAGACGGGCGCTGCCCGCCGCAAGGCGTCCCAGGTGGTCGCACAGAGCCGGGTCAGCGCCGCGAACTTCACGATCCGGCTCTGCTCGTGGAACCCCTCGGTGGCGATCGGCTACCCGTGGCAGATCAGCGCAGGCGTGGCTCCCACCTGCGAGGGCGACCAGGACCGGGTGTCCCGCACCCGCACCCTCGAGCCCGACCGCGCCTACCACAAGTTCGACGTGTCGAGCACCGGCACGGCAGCGACCTGGAAGAAGTTCGAGTACTGGCACGACGCCCCGGGCGACCGGAGCCTGCAGGCCTGCTTCAAGCTCCGGGTCTACCTCGACATCTCCACCCCGAAGGGCAACCGCGCGCAGGACGCCACGATGGCCCCGGTGACCGACCGCTTCTGCCTCCCGGTCGGCAGCTGGGCGATGGCCATGGCCGGCCGGGACTGACCCCTCATCGCCGCGTCGGCGATTCGCCGCGTCGGCGGTTCGGGTCAGGTGATGCGGTCGAGGACCAGCGGGGTCGGCGGGTACGGCGTGCCCGCGGGCGCGACGTCGTACCCGCCCTCGAGGGAGGCGAGGGCCCGGTCGAAGCGAGCGGGCTCGTCGGTGAGCAGGGTGAGCAGCGGCTGACCCTCGGTGACCTGGTCGCCGGGGCGGGCGTGCCAGACGACGCCGGCACCGGCCTGCACCGGGTCCTCCTTGCGGGCGCGGCCGGCGCCGAGGCGCCAGGCGGCCAGGCCGACGGCCATCGCGTCGAGCCGGGTCAGCACGCCGGTGGACGGCGCCGCGACCACGTGCGACTCGCGGGCGACCGGGAGCTTCGCGGACGGGTCACCGCCCTGGGCGGAGATCATGGCGCGCCACGCGTCCATCGCGCGGCCGGAGGCCAGCACGTCGGCCGGGTCGACGTCGGTGACGCCCGCGCCGGCGAGCATCTCGCGGGCCAGGGCCAGGGTCAGCTCGACCACGTCGGCGGGGCCGCCGCCGGCGAGCACCTCGACCGACTCGGCGACCTCGATCGCGTTGCCGGCGGTCAGGCCGAGCGGCGTCGACATGTCGGTGAGCAGCGCGACCGTGCGGACGCCGGCGTCGGAGCCGAGCGCGACCATCGTCTCGGCCAGCTCGCGGGCCTTGTCGAGGTCCTTCATGAACGCGCCGGTGCCGACCTTCACGTCGAGCACGAGCGCGCCGGTGCCCTCCGCGATCTTCTTCGACATGATCGAGGACGCGATGAGCGGGATCGCCTCGACGGTGCCGGTGACGTCGCGCAGGGCGTAGAGCTTCTTGTCGGCGGGCGCCAGGCCGTCGCCGGCCGCGCAGATGACCGCACCGACCGACTCCAGCTGGGCGAGCATCTCGTCGTTCGACAGCGCCGCCCGCCAACCGGGGATCGCCTCGAGCTTGTCGAGGGTGCCGCCGGTGTGGCCGAGGCCCCGGCCCGACAGCTGGGGTACGGCGACCCCGCAGGCCGCGACCAGCGGCGCCAGGGGCAGGGTGATCTTGTCGCCCACCCCACCGGTGGAGTGCTTGTCGGCGGTCGGCCGCGACAGGGACCCGAAGTCCATCCGCTCCCCCGACGCGATCATGGCGCCGGTCCAGCGGGCGATCTCGGCCCGGTCCATGCCGTTGAGGAGGATGGCCATGGCCAGCGCCGACATCTGCTCGTCGGCGACCTCGCCCCGGGTGTAGGCGTCGATCACCCAGTCGATCTGGCTGTCGGACAGCGTTCCGCCGTCCCGCTTGGCGAGGATGACCTCGACCGCGTCGTGGAGAGTCACCGCGTCAGGCTAGCGGGAGGGTCCCGCGCGTCAGGTCATCGGGACCGAACGCCTGCGGCAGCACGTGGTCCATGCCGAGGACGCCCTCCGGGGTCTGGACGAGCAGGTCCGCACCGCCGTGCTCCCAGAGCAGCTGCCGGCAACGGCCGCACGGCATGATCACGTCACCGACGCCGTTCACGCAGACGAAGTGGGTCAGCCGCCCGCCGCCCCCGGCGACCAGCGAGGAGACCAGGCCGCACTCCGCGCACAGCGTCACGCCGTACGCCGCGTTCTCGACGTTGCAGCCCACGACGATCCGGCCGTCGTCGACCTGGGCGGCCGCGCCCACGGCGTACCGGCTGTACGGCGCGTACGCGTGACCCGCGACCTCGACGGCGAGCTGGCGCAGCGCCTCCCACCCGCCCGACGGCTCGCTCATGTGTCTGCTCCTCTCGTCCGCGGCCGGTCCGCGGGCCCCAGGGTGGACCACGGGGGCGTCGACGGCAATCCGGCACAGTCCCACACCCCCCGTTTCATCCCAAGTCGATAAACCTTTCGTCACTACGCCCTCAAGCAGGAGCAACTGCGGCCGACAGCCGCTAGCGTGCCTCCCCGTGCGCCCCCGGTGGTGTGGGGCTGGATCTGGAGGCAGAAGTGAAGAAGATGCGGAAGGCCATCGTCGGCGGGATCGCCGTCCTGGCCGCGTCGAGCGCCCTGGTGGCGTGTGGTGACGCGCCGGACGAGTCGGGCTCCTCGGGCAGCAACGACGCGGCGAAGACCGACTTCCTCCCGTGCATCGTCTCCGATGCCGGCGGCTTCGACGACAAGTCGTTCAACCAGCTCAGCTACGAAGGGGTCCTCCAGGCCGCCGAGGAGCTCGGGTCGGAGCACAAGGAGGTCGAGTCGAACAGCGAGAACGACTACGCCCCCAACCTCGAGAGCCTCGTGGCCGAGGGTTGCGACGCCATCGTGACGGTCGGCTTCGCCCTCTCCGCCGCGACCGTCGAGTCGGCCAAGGCCAACCCCGACGTCGAGTACATCCTCATCGACGACGCGGCCGACAACGACTTCGACGGCACCAAGGACGCGGAGAACATCAAGCCGCTCCTCTACGACACGGCCCAGGCCGCGTTCCTCGCGGGCTACGCCGCGGCCGACTACACCAAGACCGGCGTCGTCGGCACCTACGGCGGCCAGCCGTTCCCGACCGTCACGATCTTCATGGACGGCTTCAAGCAGGGCGCGGAGTACTACGCGGCCGAGAAGGGCAAGGACGTCAAGGTCGTCGGCTTCGAGGGCGGCGAGAAGGGCCTGTTCACGGGTGGCTTCGAGGCCAACGAGACCGCGACCACCACGGCCAAGGGCATCATCGACCAGGACGCCGACGTGATCCTCCCGGTCGGCGGCCCGATCTACCAGGGCGCCCTGACCGCGATCGCCGACTCCGGCAAGGACGTCGCCCTGATGGGCGTCGACGCGGACTTCTTCGAGACCGACCCGAAGACGCAGGACGTCGTGCTCACGTCCATCCTGAAGAACATGAAGGTCTCGACCTACGAGGCGATCGTGGCCGCCGGCAACGACGAGTTCGACCCCGAGGCCTACGTCGGCACGCTCGAGAACGACGGCGTCGGCATCGCGCCGTTCCACAACTTCGAGGACAAGATCTCCGACACCCTGGCGGACGAGCTCGAGCAGGTGAAGGCCGGCATCATCGACGGCTCGATCCCGGTCACCTCGTACCTCAACCAGTGACCCTGCACCACTCGTAGGAACAGCCCCGACTGAGCACCAGAGGGGGGTCGGCACCTGCCGGCCCCCCTTTGGTGTCGCTAGCCTGAGGCGCGCACCTCCCGATCACCCGGCCACGTCGCCCATCTCCTAGGGACCTCGCATGACACTCGCCCTGCGCGGCATCACCAAGCGCTTCGGCACCCTGGTCGCCAACGACCGGATCTCGCTCACCGTCGAGCCCGGCGAGATCCATTGCCTCCTCGGGGAGAACGGCGCCGGCAAGTCGACGTTGATGAACGTCCTCTACGGCCTCTACCAGGCCGACGAGGGCGAGATCCTCCTCGACGGCGAGGCTCAGCACTTCTCCGGTCCCGGCGACGCGATCGCGGCCGGCATCGGCATGGTCCACCAGCACTTCATGCTGATCCCCGTCTTCTCGGTCGCCGAGAACGTCATGCTCGGCAACGAGGCCACCGGGTTCCTCGGCACCCTCGACCTCGACTCCGCCCGTGCCCGCGTGCGGGAGATCTCCGACCGGTTCGGCTTCGACGTCGATCCCGACGCGCTCGTCGAGAACCTCCCCGTGGGCGTGCAGCAGCGCGTCGAGATCATCAAGGCCCTCTCCCGCGACGCCCGCGTCCTCGTCTTCGACGAGCCGACCGCGGTGCTGACCCCGCAGGAGACCGACGAGCTGATGACGATCATGCGCCAGCTCAAGGAGTCCGGCACCTCGATCGTCTTCATCACCCACAAGCTCCGCGAGGTGCGCGAGGTGGCCGACCGGATCACCGTCATCCGGCGCGGCGCCGTCGTGGGCGAGGCCGACCCGGCCGCCAGCAACGCCGAGCTCGCCGCCCTGATGGTCGGTCGTCCGGTCGAGCTCACGGTCCACAAGGAGCCTGCGCAGCCCGGCCCCGCGACCCTGGTCGTCAGCGATCTGAAGGTCACCGACGCCGAGGGCCACGTCACCGTGGACGGCATCAGCTTCACGATCGACGCCGGCGAGATCGTCGGGGTGGCCGGGGTCCAGGGCAACGGCCAGACCGAGCTGACCGAGGCGATCCTCGGCCTCCAGAGCCACGTCTCGGGCTCGATCGCGCTCGGCGGCGTCGAGCTGGTCGGTCGCTCGGTCCGCAAGGTCCTCGACGCCGGAGTCGGGTTCATCCCTGAGGACCGCCAGGTCGACGGGTTGGTCTCGGGAATGACGATCGCCGAGAACCTGATGCTGAACCGCACCTACGGCAAGCCGTTCGTGAGCGGCGGCTCGCTGCGGTTGAAGGACCTCGCGTCCTTCGCCCACGAGAAGCTCGTCGAGTACGACGTCCGCGCGCCCGGCATCGAGACCCTCGCCGGTCAGCTGTCCGGTGGCAACCAGCAGAAGGTGGTCGTCGCCCGGGAGCTCTCCCGCGACCTGCGGCTGCTCGTCGCCGCCCAGCCGACCCGCGGCGTCGACGTCGGCTCCATCGAGTTCATCCACAAGCAGATCGTCGCCGCCCGCGACACCGGCGTCCCCGTGCTCCTGGTGTCGACCGAGCTCGACGAGATCGCCGCCCTCTCCGACAGGATCATGGTGCTCTACCGCGGCCGCATCGTCGGCATCGTCCCGTCCACCACCCCGCGTGACGTCCTCGGCCTGATGATGGCCGGCGAGCGTCCGGAAGGGAGCGTCGCGTGAGCTCCGAGCAGCCCCCCGTCCAGGAGACCGCCGAGGAGCGGCCCCCCGCCGAGCAGAAGCCGGAGCCGAGCCGCTGGCACCTGGCGCTGCGCGAGGTCGCCGCCGGGCAGGTCTCGGTCGCGTTCTTCTCCGTCCTGCTCGCCGTGATCGTCGGGTCGGTCATGATCCTGTTCACCGACGACCAGGTCCGCGAGACGGCCAGCTACATCGGCGCCCGTCCCGGCGACTTCTTCCAGGCGGTCCAGGAGGCCATCACCGGCGCTTACTCCGCCCTGGTGCGCGGCTCGATCTGGAACAACCGGGTCGACACCTTCGAGCAGCAGATCCGGCCTCTCACCGAGACCCTGAAGTTCTCGGCGCCGCTGATCACCGCCGGCCTGGGCGTCGGCCTCGCCTTCCGCGCCGGGCTGTTCAACATCGGTGGCCGCGGTCAGATGCTGCTCGCCGGCGCGGCCGCCGGCTGGGTCGGCGTCAACGCCGACCTGCCCGCGATCGTCCACCTGCCGCTCGCGATCGCGGCCGGCATGCTGGCCGGTGCACTGTGGGCCGGCATCGCGGGCCTGCTGAAGGCCCGCACCGGCGCCCACGAGGTGATCGTGACGATCATGCTCAACTACGTCGGCTACTACCTCGTCTTCTTCGCGCTCACCCGCAAGGAGATCCTGCAGGCCCCCGGGACGATCAACCCGAAGTCCGAGCCGATGCCCGACTCCGTGGTCCTCCCGAAGATCCTCGGCGACAAGTTCAACCTGCACCTCGGCTTCGTGCTGGCCCTGCTCGCCGTGGCCTTCGTGTGGTGGCTGCTGAACCGCTCCGCGGCCGGCTTCCGCTTCCGTGCGGTCGGTGAGAACCCGGACGCGGCCCGAGCCTCGGGCATCGACGTCGGCCGGACCTACACCGTGGTGATGCTGATCGCGGGCGCCCTCGTCGGCCTCGCCGGCGTCAACCAGGCCCTCGGGACGGTCACCAGCGGCGTCGCCACCGACCTGGACGCCGGCATCGGCTTCGACGCGATCACGGTCGCCCTGCTGGGCCGGTCCCGGCCGCTCGGCATCCTCGCGGCCGGACTCCTCTTCGGCGCCTTCAAGGCCGGCGGCTTCGCGATGCAGGCCTCGGAGAACATCCCGGTCGACATCGTGCTGATCGTCCAGTCCCTCATCGTCTTGTTCATCGCCGCTCCCCCGCTGGTGCGGGCGATCTTCCGACTGCCCGCGAAGGAGGCCACGGCGTGAGCACCGACCCGATCGTCCGTCCCGACGAGCCGCCCGTCACCGCGCTCGAGCCCACGGCCCCGCCGCCGGGCCTGGGCAAGACCCCGGTGCTGTTCGGCGTCTTCGCGGTGCTGATCGCCGCCCTGGTCCTGTTCAAGCCCCGCCACGAGGACACCACGTTCCGGCTGGCCACCGACACCGACCTGGTCAAGCTCCCCGAGATCACCGTGCCCGCCGACGCCACCACCTGGGTGATGGTCGTGCTGATGGTCCTGGCCGCGGCCTTCGCGGCCTGGTCCGCCCGCGCGGGGCGTCGTACCCCGCTGTGGCTGGTGGCCCTCTTCGGCGTGGCCGCGATGACCGCGTTCCTGAGCTGGGCCGCGGCCGGCGAGACCGTGCCCGTCATCGGTCTGCTCGCCGGGGCGCTGGCCCTGGCCGTCCCGCTCGTCTTCGGCGCCCTCGGCGGCGTGCTGGGCGAGCGCGCCGGCGTCGTCAACATCGCCATCGACGGGCAGCTGCTCTTCGGAGCCTTCGGTGCCGCCCTGGTCGGCTCGATCACCGGGTCGCCCTGGGCCGGCCTGCTCGCCGCGATGCTGGCCGGCGCGCTGGTCGCGCTGGTGCTGGGCGTCTTCGCCATCACCTACTACGTCGACCAGGTGATCGTGGGCGTGGTGCTCAACGTGCTGGTCATCGGCCTCACCAGCTTCATGTTCAGCCAGGTGCTCGCCCCGAACTCCGCCGACCTCAACAGCCCGCCGCGGTTCGAGCGGATGCCGATCCCGCTGCTGGGCGAGATCCCGGTCATCGGCCCGATCCTGTTCCGCCAGACGATCCTCGTCTACCTCATGTACGCCGCGGTCGCGATCGTCACCTGGGCCCTCTACCGGACCCGCTGGGGTCTGCGCGTGCGCGCCGTGGGCGAGCACCCGAAGGCCGCCGACACCGTCGGCATCAAGGTCAACCTCACCCGCTACCGCACCGTGCTGCTCGCCGGCCTGATCGCCGGCGCCGGAGGGGCCACCTACACCCTCGTGTCGGTGTCCCAGTTCAACCGCGAGATGACGGGTGGAGCGGGCTACATCGCGCTGGCCGCGGTCATCTTCGGCAAGTGGGACCCGATCCGCGCGACCCTGGCCGCGCTGCTGTTCGGGTTCGCGTCCAACCTGCAGAGCGTGCTCTCGGTGATCGGCTCGCCGGTGCCGAGCCAGTTCATGCTGATGCTGCCGTACGTCGTGACGATCTTCGCGGTGGCCGGGCTGGTCGGGCACTCCCGGGCACCCGCCGCCGACGGCGTGCCCTACCGCAAGGCCTAGGCCGGGCCGCCCGCCTCAGGCGGGCGGCTCGGTGAGCGCCCGGGCGGCCGCCCCGGCCATCAGCCGGGCCCCGATCCCGATCGCGCGCTCGTCGATGCGCAGGTCACCCTGGTGGAGGTCGTACGTCGGGCCGCCCGGGGTGCGGGTGCCCAAGCGCATCATGGCGCCCGGGACCTGGTCGAGGTACCACCCGAAGTCCTCGCCGCCGAGGCTCTGCGGCGCCACCACGTGCCCGTCGTCCCCCAGGACGTCGCGGACGGCCTGCGCCAGGATCCGGTTGGAGACCGGCTCGTTGACCACCGGCGGGACCCCGCGCTGGTAGTCGACGTGCGCGGTCACGCCGTACGGACGGACGATCTCGTGGACGACCTCGCGGACCAGCTTCTCGCAGTCGGCCCAGGCGATGGCGTCGAGGATCCGCACCGTGCCGGCCAGCAGGCCCTGGTCGGGGATCACGTTGGGGGCGGCCCCGGCGCTGACGACGCCCCAGACGACGCTGACGCCGGCCCGGGGGTCCATCCGCCGCGACAGGACGGCCGGCAGCTCGGTCGTGACCTTGGCCAGCGCGAAGGTGAGGTCGCCGGTGAGGTGCGGTCGGGAGGTGTGCCCGCCCCGGCCCTCGAGGCGGACCTCGACCCGGTCGGCGGCGCTGGTGAGCGGGCCGAGGCGCAGCCCGACCTGGCCCACGTCGACGCCCGGGTCGCAGTGCAGGGCGAAGATCCGGTCGACGTCGTCGAGGACGCCCAGCCCCATCAGGTGGACGGCGCCGCCGGGCATGACCTCCTCGGCGGGCTGGAAGAACAGCCGCACCCGGCCCGCGAGCCGGCCGCGGTCGTGGGCCTCGGCCAGCGCGAGCGCCGCACCGACCAGCGCCGTCGTGTGGACGTCGTGCCCGCAGGCGTGCGCGACGCCCGCGACGGTGCTGCGCCACGGGTCGTCGGTCGCGTCCTGGACGGGCAGCGCGTCGATGTCGGCCCGCAGGGCCACCACCCGGCCGCCGGAGCCGAGCTCGGCGACGACGCCGGTGCGCGGCAAGGGGGTCAGCCGCCAGCCGGTGTCCTCGAGACGTCGGGCGATCAACCGGGTCGTGCGCACCTCGTCCCACGAGAGCTCGGGGTGGGCGTGCAGGTCACGGCGCAGTCCGACCAGCTCGGCGTCGTGCTTGTCCACGACGCCGGCGAGGAGCGAGGGGAGGGAATCGTCCGCGGGCATCCCCAGGAGGTTAGCCCGCCGGTCGTCGTCGAGTGACGCCGGATGGCTCGCTCGGACGGCTCCGGGCAGCCATCTGGCGTCACTCGACGGCGTCGTACGCCGCCAGCAGGCGGTCGGCCGCGACCGGGGCGGGCAGGTCGCCTGCGAGCACCTCGGCCCGGATCCGGTCCCGGACCGCGCGCACGCCCGGCGAGTGCCGCAGCCGCTGGTCGAGCTCGTCGCGGACCAGGGCCCAGGTGAAGTCGAGCTGCTGCCCGGCCCGCTTGTGGGCGAGGCCGTCGACGCCGAGGTGGTCGCGGTGGGCCTGCACCCGCTCCCACAGGTCGTCGACGCCGACGTCGGTCAGCCCGGAGCAGGTGACGACCGGCGGCGCCCACTCGCCGTGGCCGCGGACCAGGCGCAGCGCGCCGGCCAGCTCGCGGGCCGCGCCGCGGGCCTCCTGCTCGCGGTCCCCGTCGGCCTTGTTCACCGCGATCACGTCGGCGATCTCGAGGATCCCCTTCTTGATGCCCTGCAGCTGGTCGCCGGTGCGGGCCAGGGTGAGGAACAGGAAGGTGTCGACCATGCCCGCCACGGTCACCTCGGACTGACCGACGCCGACCGTCTCGACCAGCACCACGTCGTAGGACGCCGCTTCGAGGACCGACATGGCCTGCACCGTCGCCCGCGCGACCCCGCCGAGCGTGCCGGCGCTGGGCGAGGGCCGGATGAAGGCGCCGGGGTCGACCGAGAGCCGCGGCATCCGGGTCTTGTCGCCGAGGACGGAGCCGCCGGTGCGCACGCTGGACGGGTCGACCGCCAGCACGCCGACCCGGTGGCCGGCAGCCGTGAGCCGACGGCCGAGCGCCTCGATGAAGGTCGACTTGCCGACGCCGGGCACGCCCGAGATCCCGACCCGGACGGCCGAGGTCTCCGGGACGGGCAGGGCGGTCAGCAGCTCGCGGGCCCGCTCGCGGTGGGCCGGGTTCGCGGACTCGACGAGGGTGATCGCCCGCGAGACCGCAGCCCGGTGGCCGGCGGCGACTCCCTCGAGCAGATCGGGCACGGTGACGGCGGGCACGTCGGGCACAGTACCGCCGGACGCGAACGGCGCCCCGGTCCAGGAGGACCGGGGCGCCGGGTGCTGCGGGACGGACGGGTCAGCGGCGGACCCGGACCGCCTTGCTCGTCACCGTGGTGGGCGTCCAGTCACCGCGAGTGCCGGTGACCCGGACGGTGACCCGCTTGCCCGCGAAGGCCGGCTTCAGCCGCAGTCGGGCCGCGGTGCTCACGACCTTCCCGTTGACCCGCCACTGGTAGGTGAACCGGGTGCCCGCACTCCAGGAGGTGCGACGCATGTTGACGGCGAGGGTGCGACGGACCTTCGCCTGGCCCGTGATCGTCACCGTCGCCGCCTTGACCCGCGGCCGGGCAGGCGTCCGGACCGTGGTGGTGGCCGCCGCGGTGCCGCCGACCACCCCCACCCGGACCTGGTACGACGTGCCCGCCGCCAGACCGGCGAAGGTCACGCCGGTGGTGTCGGACCACACCTGACGGCTCGCGACGACGCGTCCGGCACGACTCAGCGACACCTGGAGGACGAACCGCTGCGGACCGGTCGCCGTCCATCGCACCTGGACCTGCGACCAGGCCGGGGCCGTGGCCGTCGCCCGGGTGACGGTCGGCGCGGCGAGGACGGTGGCCCGCGCGGACGGCGTCGAGACGTTCGACGTGCCGTTCACGTTGGTCGCCGAGACCGTCGCCGTGTAGTCCCCGGCCGCCAGGCCCGGGAACGTGTGGCTGCTCGTGCCCCCGGCCACCCGGGCCTCGGCGCCGTTGCTCAGCCGCACCGTGTAGCCGGTGATGGTCGAGCCGCCGTCGTCCGGCGCGTCCCAGCTGACCGTGACCGACTGACCGGTCACCGAGACGCCGGGTCGGGCGGGTGCCGTGGGCCGGACGCTGGCGACCGGGACGTAGGCGCTGTAGTCGCTGGCCGGCGAGGCGCCGAGGGCGTTGACCGCCTTGACGCTCGCCCGGTACGACCTGCCGCGGTCCAGCCCGGTGAAGGTGTACGACGTCGTCGCGGCGTCCACCGAGACCGGCTCCCCACCCTCCAGCTGCACGGTGTAGCCGGTGAGCGGGGAGTTGCCGTCGTAGGCCGGGGCGGCCCACGACACGGTGACGTTGCGCAGCGACACCGTCGCCGACACCGCCTGCGGGACGTCGGGCGCCGCCGAGGCCCGCAGCTCCAGGCCGTCGACCGCGGCCTGCAGGGTGGCGCCCTGGCCGGCGTACTGCTCGTCGGTGGCGGTGCCGGCCGCCAGCAGGGCCGTGGAATCGGCCAGCGCCGAGCGGAGGACGCCGACCGTCGCCGGCGAGTACCGGGTCAGGTCCATGGCCTGGACGTCGGCGACGCCCACCATCAGCGACCGCCGGACCCGAGGCGCCAGCTGGCCCACGGCGAGCCGCAGGTCCCGCAGGGCGGCCTTGACCTCGGAGGCGATCGCCGTCTCGTTGACCAGCACCTCCCCCGCCGACTCCATCGCCCGGGTGAAGGCCGCGAAGTCCACGCCGACGTAGCGCGCGCCGTTGGTCAGCTCGGATCGGTGCGCCTCCTGGAGCGCGCGCAGGGCCGACTTGTCCACGCCGTAGTTGAACGTGAGCGAGTCGAGGTTCGACACGAACGGGTGGTTCGCGTCGGGGACGTCCGTGCGGAGCACCGCGATGACGTCGTGCGTGCCGCTGACCGCGGTCGGCAGCGACACGGTGGTGGTCCCGGCGGACGACCAGTTGGCGCCGGTCACCGGGAGCGGGACGGTCACCAGCGGGGCGCCCGTGCGCGAGCCGAGGTAGAGCTCGATCCGGGAGTTGTTGCCGACCCGGCTGGAGTTGTTGACGTAGTGGACCGAGACCGAGGTGGCCGTCTTGGCGAACCGCAGGTCGTCGTACTCCAGGACGTCGCCGTCGCGGGTGCCCCCGACGTTGACGCCGGAGGTGCCGTCGTTCCAGCTGAAGTTCTCGGTCTTCAGCTCGGTGCCAGCCCACCGGCTCCGGTTCTCGAACTCGACGACCAGGCCGTCGCCGGACGGGGCGTCCGGGACGTCGAAGGTGAGGCCGCCGAGGTTGCCGATGTAGGGCCGGGCCTCGGTGTAGGTGCCGCGCAGGACGATGAAGACGTCGTGCGTGCCGGTGAGGCCGGCCGGCAGGCTCACCTCGGCGACACCGCTGGAGTTCCAGTCCGAGCCGGTGGCCGGCAGCGGCACGTTGACCAGCGGGGTGCCGGTCATCGAGTCCAGATAGACGTCGAGGTTGGCGTCCGGCGCGACCCGGTTGGAGTTGTTGATGTAGCGCATCGACAGCTTGGTCGGGGCCTCGGGGAAGGCCACGCCGGCCCAGCGCACCCAGTCACCGTGGTGGGTGTTGGCGATGGCGGTGAACCCACCCGCGCCGGCGGAGGCCGTCTCGGTCTTCATGGTGTTGCTGCCGACGCTGACGCCGTCGCCACCCCACCCGGCCCGGCCCTCGGGGGTCAGGACGACGTTGTTGTCGACCGGCTCCTCCTCGACGGCACCGGAGTCGGCGAACTGCATGAAGTCGAAGTTGCCGACCCAGTGCAGCGCGGTGTCACCGGCGGTGGGGTTGGAGCCGGTGAAGACGAAGTAGACCTTCGCCGGGCTCGCGGCGAGCAGGGCCTCGACGTCGGTCAGGTCCGCGGTGGCGGTGACGTAGGTGCCGAAGGTGGAGGCGGTCGGCGGGGTCGGCACCGTCGCCACCAGGTGACCCGTGGGCGACCCGAGGCGCACCTCGACGGCGGCGTTGGCGTAGCCGTCGGCCGAGGCGCCGGAGTACCGCACCTGGAGCTGGTCGGGGACCTGGCCCTCGCCGAAGGTGACCCCGTTGAACGCGATCCACGAGCCGGGGCGGACGCCTCCGATGCCGGTGGTCTCGTTGCCGAGCGAGCCGCCCGACCACTCGTCCTGCTTCTCGGCCTCGAGCCGGCGGAATCCGCCCTGGCTCAGGACCAGCCCGTCGAGGGCCGCGGTGAGCGCCGCGTCGGCCGCGTCGAGCTCGTCATCCGTCGCCTCCGTGCGGGCGAGGACCGTGCGGGCGGAGTCGCGCGCGGTCGCGAGGGCGGCGTACGTCGAGCCCTCGTAGTTGCCCGCGACGACCAGGCGCGCCTCGGCGTAGGTCTCCTGCAGCTGAGCACGCCAGTGGTCGGTGACCCGGAGGGCGAAGGGGTCCCGCGTGGAGAGGCCCCTGCCGGTGACCGCGGCCGCCGGGACGCCGGTGAGCGCCCCGTCGGTCAGTCGTACGGCGAACCGCGACCGGGCCAGCCGCTCCAGGGTGCCGGTGACCCGGACGGCCAGCGTGGTGGCGCTGGACCTGGTGACCGTCGCGGTGACGCCGGCCGGCAGCCCCACGACCCGGACGAGTCCGGCCGCGGCGAGGTCGGTGCCGGTGGTGCCGGCGAAGGCCGCGCCCTGCAGGGTCATCGTGATGGTGCCGTCGACCTTGCCGTCCGCGTCCGCGGTCAGCGCCACCCGGTCCGAGGTGATGCTCGCCGTCGCCGGCGTCCCCGTCCCGGCGGTGCTCATCGAGAACGCCGGCCGGCTGCCGGTGCCCCACGTCGAGGCGGCGGCGCCCATCGTCAGGTCGAACGAGCCGTCGCCGACGATGTCGGCGTAGTCGACCCAGGTGTCGCCGTGGGTCCGGCCGTTGAGCTCGGCGCCCTGGATGTAGTAGTTGTCCGGGGAGACCTGGCCGGCCGTGATGCTGAACGACGTGCCGTCGGCGTGGGAGATGTCGACGCGCGGGAAGAACGGCGAGCCGACCTGGTACTGCGAGGAGCCGGCGGTGACCGGGTAGAGGCCGAGCGCCGCCGCGACGAACGTCGCCGACATGGCACCGGTGTCGTCGTCCATGGTCGGCAGGAAGCCCTGCGGCTCGTTCTTGAAGACCTTGGTCCTGATCGGAGGGGTCAGCTTGCCGTTGCTCGACGGCGGCGTGTTGCCGTCCGTGCCGCCGGTGGCGATGTACTGCTGCCAGGTCTCCTTGGTGTAGAGGTCGCGCACCCACTTCTGGGTCTTGGCCGGCTGGCCGAGGTAGTTGAAGAGGTACGGCGTCTGCAGGTCGACCTCGTTGGCGTTCGACTTCAGCATCCTGGTGCCGTCGTCGGGCGCCTGCTCGCCGAAGTAGTGGCTGAGCGCCTGCCGCGCGGCGGCGGTGCCGCCCATGGCGGTGATCAGGCCGGCCATGTCCTGCGAGGGGTACCAGTGGAACTGCCAGAGCGTGCCCTGGTAGAGACGCGCGGCCTGGAACTGCTCCAGGTCGTCCGAGGCCCACTCACGGCTGGCGTTGCGCGAGGACAGCACGGCGACGTCGGTGCCGTCGAAGGCCTTCCACGCGGCCGGCTTCAGGACGTTCTTGTAGTTGGCGGCGCGGGCGGCGTACGACGCGGCGTCGGCGCTCAGGCCGAGCTCGGTCGCGATGACCGAGAGCGCGTAGTCGTCGTACGACGCGGCGACGGTGGTGCCCGGGTCGTCGGCGAGGTAGCCGAGGGCGCGGTTGGTCGCGTTGTAGGTGGTGGAGTTGGCGACCACGGCCGGGAAGGCCTTCGCGAGCCGGTCCAGGTGCACACCCTTGGAGATCGCGTCGGCGATGACGATCGCGGAGCGCTCGAAGCGGACGGTCGGAACGGCCATCATCCGGCTGCTCAGCGTCGCGTTGCCCACGGTGGCCGCGTCGGCGTAGAGGTCGACGAGCGACTGCACGAGGTCGCCGTACACGTCCGGGTACATGGTGGCGAGCACCGGGAACTTCCGGAAGTCGTCCCAGGTGCCCCACCCGTCGTAGTGCGTGTAGCCGTCGGCGCGGTGCACCGCTCCGTCGACGCCGCGGTAGGTGTCGTCGGTGCTGGTCGCGTTGGTCGGCGTCGCCAGCATCCGGTAGAGGCTCGTGTAGAAGATCGCGGCCAGGTCGCCGTCAGGATCGCTGGTGGCGTCGGAGGTGACCGCGACCTTGCCCAGGGTCTCCTGCCACACGTCGTGCGCGTCCTCGCGGACGTCGGCGAACGACTTGCCGGCCAGCTCGGCGGCCTGGTCCCGGCGGGCCTGGGCGACGCTGATCGGCGACAGGGTGGTGGTGAGCTGCACGGCCTCGCCGGCGTCCACGTCGAAGGTCATCACGGCGCCGGCGTCGACACCGGTACGGCGCTTCGTGGGCCCGAACGCGGCTCCCTCGCCCCAGGTCTGCACGCTGGCGACGGGCGCGCTGGTGACCGCGGTGTAGTAGAGCTTGTAGTCGTAGCCGTTGAAGGTGCCGGTGACGCTGCCGGACAGCTCGGCACGGCCATCCTCGAGGGTCGTCACGGCGAGCTCGGACCCGAGCCGGCCGGTGAAGTTGTTCTGGAGGTCCAGCACGAGCGAGGCCCGGCCGGCCTGCGGGAAGGTGAACCTCTCCAGACCGCTGCGGACCGTGGCGGTCAGCTCGGCGTCGATGGTGCCGCGCGGCGACTGCAGGCCGACCTGGTAGAACCCGGGCTCGGCCGTCTCGTCCTCGTGCGTGAACGGCAGCGCGTAGGTGCTGGCCGCCGGCCGCGAGGTGTAGGTGTTGTACGTCGGGACGACCAGCAGGTCGCCGCCCGCCCCGGAGCCGCCGACGCCGTCGAGGTTCGTGAGCGTGAAGCCCCGGATGTTGCCCTGCGCGTAGTCGTAGCCCGAGTGGGTGCGCCCGGGCGCGGTCATCGGGTTGGGCTTGGCCAGGCCGTGGGGCACCTGGGCGCCCGGCAGGTTCTGCCCGTGGTCGCCCTGGGTGGCCATGAACGGGTTGACGAGCTCGGTGAAGTCGGTCGCCGGGTCGACGGCGGCTGCCGTGGCGGCCGGCGACGTCGCGGCGAGGCCGGCCACCGCGAGGGCGGCGGCGAGGGCGGTGGACACGAGACGTGGCGCGCGTGGGACACGCCGGTACGAGAGGGGCATGCAGTCGCTTCCTTGGCGGGGGGATGTGGCCGAGAACCGCCATGGAAGTTAAGGAGGGTCGGTTAACCGGAGGGGACCTCCGGGGGACGACCGCCCCCAGGGGAGACGTACGACGTCTGTCGATCAGGTGAACGAGCCCGCGATCAGTGCTCGAGCTCCTCGCGCAGCGCGGCCAGCAGGTCGAGGGCCGACTCCGCGATGACCGTGCCGGGCAGGAACACCGCGGCGGCCCCCATCTCGCGCAGGGTGGGGACGTCGTCGGGCGGGATGACGCCGCCGATCACGATCATGATGTCGGGACGGCCCTGCTCGGCGAGCGCCTCCTTCAGCGCCGGCAGCAGCGCGAGGTGGCCGGCCGCGAGCGAGCTGACGCCGACGATGTGCACGTCGGCGTCGACCGCCTGCTGGGCGACCTCCTCCGGCGTCGAGAACAGCGGCCCCACGTCGACGTCGAAGCCGAGGTCGGCGAACGCGGAGACGACGACCTTCTGGCCGCGGTCGTGGCCGTCCTGGCCCATCTTGGCGACCAGGATGCGGGGTCGGCGGCCCTCGGCCTCCTCGAACTCCTCGGTGGCGTCCAGCACCTGCTGCACCAGGGTGCCGTCGCCCTCGCCGGCGGTGTCGCGGTACACGCCGCTGATCGTACGGATCACGGCCTGGTGCCGGCCGTAGACCTTCTCCAGCGCGTCCGAGATCTCGCCGACGGTGGCCTTGGCGCGGGCCGCGTCCACGGCCAGCGCGAGCAGGTTGCCGTCGAGCGAGCCCTTCGACGCGCCCCGCTCGGCGCTGTTGGTCAGCGCCTCCAGCGCCCGTCGTACGTCGTCGTCGTCGCGCTCGGCCCGCAGCCGCTCCAGCTTGGCGATCTGCTGGCGGTAGACGTCGTCGTTGTCGACGCGCAGCACGTCGAGCTTGTCCTCGGCCGCCAGCCGGAAGGTGTTGACCCCGATGACCTTCTGGGCCCCCGAGTCGATCCGCGCCTGGGTGCGGGCGGCCGCCTCCTCGATGCGCATCTTGGGGATGCCCTGCTCGATGGCCCGGGCCATGCCGCCGGCCTGCTCGGCCTCCTGGATGTGGGCCCAGGCCTTCTCGGCGAGGTCGTGGGTGAGCCGCTCGACGTAGTAGCTGCCGGCCCACGGGTCGATGGTCCCGGTCGTCCCGCTCTCCTGCTGCAGCAGGAGCTGGGTGTTGCGGGCGATCCGGGCGGAGAAGTCCGTCGGGAGCGCGATCGCCTCGTCGAGGGCGTTGGTGTGCAGCGACTGGGTGTGGCCCTGGGTCGAGGCCATCGCCTCGATGCAGGTGCGGCCGACGTTGTTGAAGACGTCCTGGGCGGTGAGCGACCAGCCGGAGGTCTGGCTGTGCGTGCGCAGGCTGAGCGACTTGGGGTTCTGCGGCTCGAACTGGCGCACCAGCCGGCTCCACAGCGCCCGCGCCGCGCGCATCTTGGCGATCTCCATGTAGAAGTTCATGCCGATCGCCCAGAAGAAGCTGAGCCGCGGCGCGAACTGGTCGATCGTCATGCCGGTCTCGAGGCCCGCGCGGATGTACTCGACGCCGTCGGCCAGGGTGTAGGCCAGCTCCAGGTCGGCCGTCGCCCCGGCCTCCTGGATGTGGTAGCCGGAGATCGAGATCGAGTTGAACCGCGGCATCCGCGCCGAGGTGAAGCTGAAGATGTCGGAGATGATCCGCATCGACGGCGCCGGCGGGTAGATGTAGGTGTTGCGGACCATGAACTCCTTGAGGATGTCGTTCTGGATCGTCCCCGCGAGCTGCTCCGGCTTCACCCCCTGCTCCTCGGCGGCCGCGATGTAGAGCGCGAGCACCGGCAGCACCGCGCCGTTCATGGTCATCGAGACCGACATCTCGTCGAGCGGGATGCCGTCGAAGAGGGTCCGGGCGTCGTAGATCGAGTCGATGGCCACGCCGGCCATGCCGACGTCGCCGCGCACCCGCGGGTGGTCGGAGTCGTAGCCGCGGTGGGTCGCCAGGTCGAACGCGACCGACAGCCCCTTCTGGCCGGCCGCCAGGTTGCGGCGGTAGAAGGCGTTCGACTCCTCCGCGGTGGAGAACCCGGCGTACTGCCGGACGGTCCAGGGCTGGGTCGTGTACATCGTCGGGTACGGCCCCCGCAGGAACGGGCTGAGCCCGGGCCAGGTGTCGAGCGCGTCGAGACCGGCGAGGTCGGCGGCGTCGTACGACGGCTTGATCGGGATGCCCTCGGGGGACGTCCAGGTCTCGCCGGGCACCTCGCCGGTCGGCGCGATGGCGCCGGCCAGGTCGAGGCCACTGAAGGACTTCGGAATGCTCATGCCAGGTGCTCCCGGACTCGGGTGAGGAACGCGAGGGCGTCGACGCCCATCGCGCAGGAGTCGTCGGTGCCGTCGATCGGCTTGCCCGCGACGATGACGTACGACGCCCCGGCGGCCCGGAGCGCCTCGGCGGCGGCCGGGCCCCACGCGGCGTAGGCGCCGTCGGGTCCGGCGAGGCAGACCACCCGCTGCCCGTCGTACGCCGCGACCAGCTCGTCGGCGTCCTTCGTCGGCCCGGCGACGTCGACCGCGACCCCGCCCGCGGCGAGGAGGTTGGTCGCGAAGGTGGCCCGCGCGGTGTGCTGGGCGATCGGGCCGAGCGTCGCGAGGAAGACGTGGGCGTCCGGCGGGGTGTCGCGCATCGCCTCGTAGCTGGCGCCGTACGGACGGACGTCGGTCCAGGCGTCGTCGGCCGCGCGCTGCGGCAGCGTCTCGGCCAGGTTCGGGAACTCCGAGAGTCCGGTGAGCGGGCGCCTGAGCTTCGCGACCTCGGCCTCGCGGCGCTCGACGGTGGCGGCGATCTCGGCGTCCAGGTCGGCCCCGTCCTCGAGCCGCCCGAAGAGCTCCCACGCGGCGACGGCCAGGTCGTCGGTGAGCTTCTCCACGGCGTACGAGCCGCCGGCGGGGTCGGCGACCTTGGCCACGTGGGACTCGTCGACCAGCAGGTGCGAGGTGTTGCGGGCGATCCGGCGGCCGAAGCCCTCCGGACGGCCGAGCGGGCTGTCGAACGGCAGCACCGTCACCGCGTCCGCTCCCCCGACGCCGGCGGCGAAGGCGGCGACCGTGGTGCGGAGCATGTTCACGTAGGGGTCGTAGCGGGTCATCATCGGCCGGCTGGTGACGGCGTGCTGGCGCTGCCCGCCCTCGCCGCCGCTCAGCTCGAGGACCCGGGCCCAGAGCCGACGAGCGGCGCGCAGCTTGGCGATCGTCGGGAACTGCTCGTCGGTCGCGGCGTAGCGGAACTCCACCAGCGACGCGGTCTCGGTGACCGGGATCCCGGCGCCCTCGAGGACCCGCAGCAGCCGGGCGGCCACCGCCAGCGCGTGGGCCAGCTCCTGGACGTCGGAGGCGCCGCGGTCGTGGACGGCGGTCGCGTCGACGACGAACGCGAGGACGCCCGCGTCGCGGGCCAGGCCGGCCGCCGCGACGAGGACCTCGTCGGCGGCCGTCGCGTCCACCCCGAGGCTGGTGCCGGTCGCGAGCTCGCGGTCGCCGACGTACTCGAGGAAGGCGCGGGCGGCGGCCAGCGGATCGGCCGGCGCGTCGAGCACGACCGGCGCGAGGTCGAGCAGCACGCCCTCGAGGAGGGCCGCGAGATCGGTGCCGTCGGTGCCGACCCACAGGGAGGTCACGCCGCCGTCGAGGTCGACCAGCGCGGCCTCGTTGGCCGCCTTGGCGTCACCGGCCCCGAGGTGGGCCCGGACGTCCCAGGCGCCGACGCGGGTCGGCCGGCCACTGGTGACCAGGCCGTCGAGCAGGTCGGGGGTGCCGAGCGGGGTGACGGCGATGCCGTCGAGGGTCGTCCGGGTCAGCTTGTCCCAGACGACCGCGTCCGGGTCGTCGTCACCGATCCGCCGGGACTTGCGAAGCACCGCGGCGGTGGCCGCCTCCCACTCCTCACGGGTGTGCCGGTCCTCGGGCGCCGCCAGGTCGAGCGAGCCCTGCTCGGGCTCCAGCTCCTCGGGCTCGGGCAGCCCACCTTCCACCTCGGTCATGGTCGGCACCTTAGGAGCGTCGCGTGACCGGGGCCACGAAGTGTGACCTTTTCGACCGATAGCCTGCGCCGCGTGAAGGTGCGCGACCCGCAGGGCCAGACCTGGCGGGTGACCCGGCGGTGGGTCCCGTGGCGACGCCGGCTGAAGGGCAGCCTCGACGCGTTGCCGGACCTCCCCGGCGGCACCTCGCTCGGCGACGACCCGGTCAGCCTGGTCATCGGCCTCGTCCTCCTCGTCCTGCTGCTCCCCTTCCTCCTGCTCGTCCTGGTCGCCGGGCTGGAGCTGCTGCTGCTCCTGCTGGTCCTGCCGTTCGCGATCCTCGGCCGGGTGCTGCTGGGCCGCCACTGGACGGTCGAGGTACGGCGCGGCTTCCGTCCCTTCTGGGAG
Organism: Nocardioides sp. CCNWLW216; assembly: GCF_037120545.1. Classification (NCBI taxonomy): domain Bacteria; kingdom Bacillati; phylum Actinomycetota; class Actinomycetes; order Propionibacteriales; family Nocardioidaceae; genus Nocardioides; species Nocardioides sp. CCNWLW216. The sequence goes on along the minus strand of NZ_JBBBBJ010000001.1, from coordinate 524,485 downwards.
CAGGAGGCCGGCGACTGGCAGGCCAGCGGCGTGCGGATCCACGAGGTCGCCGACGCGATCCGCCGCGGCGACCCGCCGGCGCAGACCCTCGGTCGGGGTTAGCGCGGTGGCGGACCAGCCATCAGCTCTCGCTCACGCAGCGCGATCCGCGTGCGCGCCCGGACCAGGGTGAGCAGCAGCGGGATGCCGGTGTAGACGAGGATCCAGACCGGCCAGAACAGCCCGCGGCCGTCGAGCCACCAGACCAGCACGCAGGCCGCGCCGGGACCGAGGAAGACGGCCAGGTCCTTCATCAGCTGGCCCCGGAAGCCGGCCATGGCCATCGCCCGGGCAACCCGGGGGTCCATGCCCCCGGCGGCCAGCGGGTCGGGCTCGGGTCGACCGGTCGGGAGCAGGTCGGAGACCAGCTCCAGCAGCCCGCCGAGGGTGAGCTCCGGCGTCAGATCGGCCGATCTCGACTCCAGGTCGGACTCGGTCAGCCGGCCCTCGGCGTACGCCTCGCGGAGCAGGGCGCGGACCAGGTCGCGGTCGGCGTCGGAGCTGCGCAGCCGGGCGTGCTCGGGAAGGCGGGGGTCGTAGGCGAAGGCGCGCCAGCGGGCGTCGACGTTCACCCCGGGAACCTCGTCGGGTCGGCGGCCCAGGCAGCCGGGTAGAACTCCTGCGGGCACTGCGCTCCCATGCAGTCCCGATAGCGCACCGCGAGCCGCTTCAACGCCAGCAGCACCGGCTTCGACGCCGGGTCGTGAGCGAGGTTGCGCATCTCGTACTCGTCGGTGGCCCGGTCGTAGAGCTCCTCCTCACCGCCGCGGAAGCGGACGTAGGTCCAGGCGCCCAGCCGCACCCCCATGTAGAGCCGGCGGCTGCCGTCGCCGCCCGGCCAGCCCTCGATCGGGATCGCCCGGACCTGGGCCGGCACCTTGATCCACGGCAGGATGTCGACGCCGTCCAGGGGATGGTTCACCTCGGCCCCGGCGACCCCGAGGAAGGTGGCGGCGAGGTCGGGGTTGGTGACCGCCGTGCTCACCTCGTGGCCCTGCGGGAGGTCCGGACCACGCATCAGGACCGGGATGCGCAGCGAGTCGTCCCAGGGGTAGAGCTTGCCGTTGAGGTTGTGGGCGTCGACCGTGAATCCGTTGTCGGAGGTGAAGACGACGAGCGTCCGGTCGAGCTGGCCCGTCTCCGCCAGCGTGTCGACGAGCGCCGCGACCCCGCGATCGATGCCGCGGGCGGCCTCGATCCGCCGCTGGTAGACGGTGCGCAGGGCCCGCTTCTCCACCTTGGTGAACCGCCGGTGGGACGGCTTGTTGGCCTTCGCCAGATCGTCGGTGTCGTCGGGGAACGAGTACGGCAGGTTCGGGATGCTGACCCGCTGGTAGTAGCCGCGGTCCTCGTCGGCCGGGACCGTCGTCTTGAACGCGGCGCGGGTGTCCTTCGGGTGGATGGTCCGCGGGTCGCCCGGGCCCTCCGGGCCGCCGACGTGCGGGGCGACGTAGTTGACCCAGGCGAACCACGGCCTCCCGTCCCGGTCGTCGGTGATCATGTCCTGGGTCTGCTCGGTCATCACCTTCGTGGCGTAGCCGGGCACCCGCCGGACCTCGCCGTTGATGTTCATCCGCCGCCGGTCGAAGCGGTACGTCGACGGGTCGATCGTCGCGCGCCAGTCGGTCCAGCCCGGTGGGAGGTCGTGCTCGGTGTCGGCCCCGGTCAGCGGGTTCACCTTGCCGTAGCCGTTGATGTACTTGCCCGCGAAGAGGGTGTCGTAGCCGACCTTCTGCAGGGCGACGGGCACGGTGTCGGTGTCGTCGAAGCTGGCGTAGCCACCCCCGTGCCCGGTGATGGTCACGGCACCGTGGTTGTGGGCGTACTGCCCGGTCAGCAGCGACGCCCGCGCCGGCACGCAGATCGGCGTCGGCGCGAGGGCGTCACCGAACGCGACCCCGCCCTCCTGCAGGAGCTCGAGCGTCTTCGGCATGAAGGCCAGGTCGCGGACCGCGAGGTCGTCGGCCGTGATCAGCAGGATGTTGGTGCGGCCGTCGGGCCGCTCGACCGCCGGCGTCGGCGTGGAGGCCGCGTCCGACCCGATCCCCGTCACCGCCAGCGCCCCCACGGCCAGCGTCGCCAGCAGCGCGCGAGGCGTCCGCGGCGTCCGTGCGGGCCACCCTCTCACCCGTCCCACCCCGTCATTCGAAGGTCGCTCGATCAATCAGCACAAGTCGAGTCAGGTTACTTCTCGGGGGTGCCCGGCCGACGCGGGCACGCCGGGCGGATTCACGCGACGTCCACCCGCACGCCACCGGGCCGACGGACGGCGGGGCGAGGGTGGGCCCATGAGGATCGCGCTCGTCACCGAGACGTTCTACCCGGCCGTGGACGGCGCCACGACGACGGTGAAGGCGGTCGCCGACCGGCTCATCGACACCGGCCACGACGTGCGGATCATCGCGCCCGGTCCGGGGCTGTCCTGCTACCGGCGCAGCGAGGTGGTCCGTCTACGGCCGCTCGACAAGCCCGGCGGGCAGGTGCGGGACGCGCTGGCGTCGTACCGCCCGGACGTCGTGCACGTGACCAGCCCCGGCACCGTCGGCCGCAAGGCGCTCAAGCACGCCGCCCGGCTGGGCATCCCCAGCGTCGTCGTCCAGCAGGCGCCGGTCCCCGACCTGACCGCCGACTACTGGCGGGCCAAGGTCGCCGACCGCGCCGGGCGGGTCCTCGTCACCGCGCCCTGGATGGTCGACCGGGTCGCCGCGCTCGGCGTCGAGGCGGTGCTCTGGGAGCCCGGCGTCGACACCGACGCGTTCACGCCCGCGCTGCGCGACGCCTGGCTGCACGGGTCCTGGTCGCGGTCCCGCTCGAAGCAGGGCCCCCTCGTCACCGTCGGGTACGTCGGCGGCCTCCACCGCCGCCACGGCGTACGACGGCTGCCGGAGCTGAACGCGGTCGCCGGGATCCGGCCGGTCGTCATCGGCGCCGGCCCGCAGCGCGACTGGCTCCGGTCGCGGATGCCGCAGGCCAAGCTGACCGGTGCGCTGGAGACGGGCGACCTCACGGTCGCGCTGGCCACCCTCGACGTGCTGGTCCACCCCGGCACCGAGGAGACCTGCTGCCACGCGCTGCGCGAGGCCGCGGCGAGCGGGGTCCCCGTGGTGGCGCCGCGGGCCGGCGGCGCGCGCGACGTCGTACGTCCGCTGGAGACCGGGCTGCTCTACGACCCCGAGGACCCGCACGGCCTGGTCCGCGCGGTCCGGGCGGTGACCGCCGACCGGCAGCGCGCGCTGCTCGGCGCCCGGGCCCGCGAGCTGGCCACCCGGGACTGGCGGCAGGCCGTCGACGAGCTGGTGGAGCGGCACTACGGCGTCTTCAGCGGCCGGGAGATTCGCCCCACGACCCGGTAGTCGCGCCCTATGCTTCGCGCGTGCGGGACGACGCGAGGACCGGGGCGCGATGAGCTCCGCCGCGGACATCCTCGAGCGTGAGAGCGAGCTCGACCGGCTCGCCGCGGCGCTGGCGTCCGCCGCCACCGGGTCCGGTCAGGTGGTGGTGATCGAGGGCGAGGCCGGGATCGGCAAGACCCGGCTGGTGCGCGCGGCGCGCGAGCTGGCCCGGGCGCGCGGGTTCGGGCGGCTGCAGGCGACCGGCGACGAGGCCGAGACCGCGGTCGCGTGGGGCGTCGTACGCCAGATGGTGGAGCGGTCGGTCTCCCGCTACTCCGGCGAGGTCCGCGACGCGATCCTGGCCGGGCCGGCCGGCGCCGCGCTGCGCGCCCTCGACGTCGCGCCCGACGGGCCGGGCGCCACCGACGCCGAGGTGGCCCGCACCCTGCACGCCCTGTGGTGGGTGGCCGTCGACCTGTCCGCCACCCGCCCTCTCCTCATCACCGTGGACGACGCGCAGTGGTCCGACCAGCCGTCGCTGCGCTTCCTCAGCTACCTGTCCCGCCGGGTGGCCGACCTGCCCATCGCCCTGGTGGTCGCGACCCGCCCGCCGTCGGGCGGCACCGGCCCGCTCACCGAGCTGACCGTGTCGCGCCAGGCCGAACGGCTGCTGCCCGGACCCCTGACGCCGGCCGCGGTGGCGGCCTTCAGCACCCCCGCTGGCGTCTCGCCGTGCCCGCCCGTCGTCGCGGCGATGCACGCGGCGTGCGGGGGCAACCCGTTCCTGACCGGCGCGCTGCTCGACGAGCTGGTGAGCAGCGGACACGACGTCACCGACCCGGCGGCCGCCGCGGTCGTGGCCGGCCTCGGGCCCAGCACCGTCTCGCGCGCGATGCTCAGCCGGCTCAGCGAGGAGGCGCTCGCGGTCGCCGGGGCGGCCGCGGTGCTCGGCACCGGCGCGAGTCCCTGGCTGGCGGGCCGGGTGGCCGCCGTCCCCGACGACGCGCTGCCGCAGGCGGTGGCCTCGCTGGTCCGCGACAACGTGGTGGTGGAGGGCGCCGAGGGCCTCGTCTTCGTGCACCCCGTGATCCGCGAGGCGACGGTCGCCGCGCTCGGCCCGCTCACCGCCGCGGCCATGCACGCCCGGGCCGCGGTCGAGTTGCACGCGCGCCAGGCCCCGCCGGCCCAGCTGGCCACGCACCTGCTCGCCGCGCCGGCCGGCACCCTTCCCGACGGGCCGGACCTGCTGGCCCGAGCGGCCGCCGGCTCCCTCGCCGCGGGCGACACCCGTACGGCGATCGCCTGCCTGGAGCGCGCGCTCCACGAGCGACCCGGCGACCCGGTGCTGCGCGAGCGGCTCGGCCGGGCGCTGCTGCTGGCGGGCGACGCCGTGGCCGCGCGCGACCACCTGCTCGCCGCCGCCGCAGCGGTCGCCGACCCCCGCGAGCGCGCCGACCTGCTGGCCACCGCCAGCCGGGGCACCCTCGACGCCGACGGCCCGGCGGCCGCGACCGAGGAGTTGGAGCGGGCGCTCGCCGACTGGCCGCCGGTCGAGGACGAGCCGGCCCGGCTGGTGCTCGAGGCCCGGCTCGGGGTCACCCGGTCCTTCGTCCCCGCCCAGCGCCGGGTCGCCGACCGGCACCTGGCCGGGTTCACCGACCTCGCGGGCGACACCCCCGAGGAGCGGACCCTGCTCGCGCTGCTCGCCCAGCGCGGCCGCTACCGCAACGACCCGCACCTGGCGACGGCCGAGTTCGCCCGTCGGGCGCTCCGCCACGGGGCGCTCTTCGACGACGCCGCCCGCGGCGGCGGCCTCGTCGGCTGGGTGCTGGCGATGATGTCGTTCATCTCCGCCGATGCCCTTCCCGAGGCCCGCGCCGAGATCGACCGCGCGCGGCTGCGGGTGGTCCGCGGCGGCTCGCCCGTCGACTTCGCGATGGTCGCCAACGCGGCCTGCCTCGCGGCCTGGCGCTCCGGCGACGTGCGGACCACCGAGGCGGAGGCCGACGCGATCCTGGCCGCCGTCGAGCACGAGCCGCCGTCGCCCGAGGTGGTCTCGCTGCGGGCCACCGCGGCCAACCTCGGCGGGTACGCCGCCCTCGAGCGCCGCGACCTCGAGGCGGTCCGCACCCTGCTCGCGTCGTACGACGACCACACCGGCGGGTTGCGCGTGATGCCGGCGATCTGGCTGCACGAGCTGCGGGCCCGGGTCAGCCTCGCCTCCGGCGACCCGCACGCCGCTCTCCAACAGCTCGATCGGCTGCGCCGCGAGGCCGCCGACGCCGACGTCGACCCGGCCGCGCTGGCCTGGCGGCTGCCCGCCGCGATCGCCCACTGGCGCCTCGGCGACGCGGCGAGCGCCCGGGCCCGGCTGGCCGAGCAGGCCGCGCTCGCCCGTCGCTGGGGCAGTCCCACGGACGTGGGCGCCGCCATCCGCGTCGCGGCCCGCTTCGAGGAGGACGCGGCCGCGCGGGCGGGGCTGCTCGCGGAGGCGGTCGCCGTCCTCGGGGGCGCGGCCGACCGGTTGGAGCATGCCAAGGCGATGGTCGACCTCGCCGAGACCTGGCGGGCGCTGGGTCGTCGTACCGAGTCGCGCGAGCTGCTCGGCCCGGCCACCGAGCTGGCCGCGGCCTGCGGCTCGCCGTGGGTGCGCCAGCGCTGCGGCGCCGCACTGGAGGCGCTCGGCGACCGGCCACGCCGCGTCGTCGCCCCGGGCCCCGACTCGCTGACGGCGAGCGAGCGCCGGGTCGCCGGCCTCGCCGTCGTCGGGCACAGCAACCGCGACATCGCGCACGAGCTGTTCGTCTCGCCGAAGACCGTCGAGAACCACTTGGGTCGGGTCTACACCAAGCTCGGGATCAGCTCGCGGCGCGAGCTGGCGAGCGCGCTGGGCTGACGGGACCGGGCGCTCGGCTTGGCAGGCCACCCGAACCATGGTTAGGCTTCCCTAAGTTTTGCCACCCGAGAGGTTTCGTAGCGGTGTTTGTCACACCGCCTGCCCGTCCCCGCGCGCACGCTGGGCGGTAGCGTGGTCGCTCGTGGCAACCCCGACACTCGTCAAGGGAGCGCGCTCGACCCGCTCCACGATCGCCCTGAAGCTGGCCATGGCCGTCAGCGGACTGATCTTCATCGGCTACGTGCTGGCGCACATGTACGGCAACCTGAAGGCTTTCTCGGGTGAGGAGGCGTTCAACGAGTACGCGCACCACATCCGCGAGATCGGCGAGCCGATCCTCCCGCACGCCGGTGCTCTCTGGATCTTCCGCGTCGTGCTGCTGCTCGCCCTGGTCGTGCACGTGGCCTCGGCCGTCGCGCTGTGGCGCCGCGCCAGCAAGGCCCGCACCCAGAAGTACGCCGTCAAGAAGAACATCCGGTCGTCGCTGTCCTCGCGGACGATGCGCTGGGGCGGCCTGACGCTGCTGCTCTTCATCGTGTGGCACCTGCTCCACTTCACGATCGTCAAGGTCGACGTCAGCACCGGCGACACCGGCAGCGACAACCCGTACCGCCTGCTCGTCGACTCCTTCGACGTGTGGTGGATGACGGTGATCTACCTCGTCGCCATGCTCGCCCTGGCCATGCACCTGCACCACGGCATGTTCAGCGCCATCCAGACGCTCGGCTTCACCAACACGGCGAAGTCCCGGGCCCGGGCGCGCGAGGCCGGCTGGATCCTCGCCGTGGTCGTCGCCGGCGGCTTCTCGTTGGTCCCGATCTTCACGCTCTTCGGCGTCATCTCCTAGGAAACGGAAGCGATCGCACTCATGGCAGCCACCGATCCGTCGCACACCACGCCCCTGAACTCGGCGCCGACGCAGATCTCCGACGACGCCCGCGGCTACTACACGCCCGGCGAGCCGCTCGTCGACCCCGTCGCGCCGACCGGCCCGATCGGGCAGCGCTGGACCCAGCGCAAGTTCGACAACCGCCTGGTCAACCCGGCCAACCGTCGCAAGCTCGACGTGATCATCGTCGGCACCGGCCTCGCCGGCGGCGCGGCCGCCGCCACGATGGGCGAGGCCGGCTACAACGTGAAGTCCTTCTGCTACCAGGACTCCCCGCGCCGGGCCCACTCGATCGCCGCCCAGGGCGGCATCAACGCGGCCAAGAACTACAAGGAGGACGGCGACTCGACGTTCCGTCTCTTCTACGACACCGTCAAGGGCGGCGACTACCGCTCGCGCGAGTCGAACGTCTACCGGCTGGCCGAGGTCAGCGCCGACATCATCGACCAGTGCGTGGCCCAGGGCGTCCCCTTCGCCCGTGAGTACGGCGGCCTCCTCGACAACCGCTCCTTCGGCGGTGTGCAGGTCTCCCGCACGTTCTACGCCCGCGGCCAGACGGGACAGCAGCTGCTGATCGGCGCCTACCAGGCCATGGAGCGCCAGGTCGCGGCCGGCACGGTCACCGAGTACACCCGCCACGAGATGCTCGAGGTCATCGTGGTCGACGGCAAGGCCCGCGGGATCATCGCCCGCGACCTGGTCACCGGCGAGATCGAGACCCACCTCGCGGACGTCGTCGTCCTCGCCACCGGCGGCTACGGCAACGTCTTCTTCCTCTCCACCAACGCGATGGGGTCCAACGTCACCGCTGCGTGGCGCGCGCACCGCAAGGGCGCCTACATGGCCAACCCCTGCTACACGCAGATCCACCCGACCTGCATCCCCGTCTCCGGCGACCACCAGTCGAAGTTGACGCTGATGTCGGAGTCGCTGCGCAACGACGGCCGCATCTGGGTGCCGAAGAACAAGGAGGACTGCGACAAGGACCCGCGGGACATCCCCGAGGAGGACCGCGACTACTACCTGGAGCGGATCTACCCGTCCTTCGGCAACCTGGTCCCCCGCGACATCGCGTCCCGCCAGGCCAAGAACGTCTGCGACGAGGGCCGCGGCGTCGGCCCGATGGTCGGCGACTTCCGCCGCGGGGTCTACCTCGACTTCGCCGACGCCATCGCCCGCCTGGGCGAGGACGGCATCCGGGAGAAGTACGACAACCTCTTCGACATGTACGCCCGGATCACCGGCGAGAACCCGTACGAGACGCCGATGCGGATCTACCCCGCGGTGCACTACGTCATGGGCGGCCTGTGGGTCGACTACCACCTGCAGTCGAGCATCCCCGGCCTGTTCGTGACCGGCGAGGCCAACTTCTCCGACCACGGCGCCAACCGCCTCGGCGCCTCGGCGCTGATGCAGGGTCTGGCCGACGGCTACTTCGTGCTCCCGAACACCATCCGCGACTACCTCGCCGACGGCCCGTTCGAGAAGATCACCGAGGACCACCCGGCCGTCGTCGAGGCCCGCACGCAGGTCGAGGAGCGGGTCACCAAGTTCCTCTCCATCAACGGCACCCGCAGCGCCGACTCCTTCCACAAGGAGCTCGGCCACATCATGTGGGAGTACTGCGGCATGGAGCGCTCCGAGGACGGCCTGCGCAAGGCCATCGACATGATCCGCGAGCTGAAGGCGGCCTTCTGGTCCGACCTGAAGGTGCTCGGCACGGCCGACAGCCTCAACCAGAGCCTGGAGAAGGCCGGCCGCGTCGCCGACTTCATCGAGCTCGGCGAGCTGATGTGCATCGACGCGCTGAACCGGCGCGAGTCCTGCGGTGGCCACTTCCGCGCGGAGTCGCAGACCGAGGACGGCGAGGCGCTGCGCCACGACGAGGAGTTCGCGTACGTCGCGGCCTGGGAGTGGGGCGGCGAGGGCGGCGACCCGGTGCTGCACAAGGAAGACCTGATCTACACCGCCATCGAGATGAAGCAGCGGAGCTACAAGTAATGGACCTGACTCTCAACATCTGGCGACAGCCCGACGCCGTCACCCACGGTGCCCTGCACACCTACCAGCTGGCCGGCATCTCCGAGGACATGAGCTTCCTGGAGATGCTCGACGTCCTCAACGAGCAGCTGAACGCGGCCGGCGAGGACCCGGTGGCCTTCGACTCCGACTGTCGCGAGGGCATCTGCGGCACCTGCAGCCTGATGATCAACGGTCAGGCGCACGGCCCCGAGGTCACCACGACCTGCCAGCTGCACATGCGGTCGTTCAAGGACGGCGACACGATCACCGTCGAGCCGTGGCGTGCCGACGCGTTCCCGGTCCTGAAGGACCTGGTTACCGACCGCTCGGCCTTCGACCGGATCATCCAGTCGGGCGGCTACATCTCCGCCAACACCGGCTCGGCCCCCGAGGCCAACTCGGTCCCCGCGCCCCGCGACAAGGCGATGCGGGCGTTCAACGTCGCGACCTGCATCGGCTGCGGCGCCTGCGTGGCGGCCTGCCCCAACGGCTCCGCCTCGCTGTTCATGGGTGCCAAGATCACCCACCTCGGCGAGCTCCCACAGGGCCAGCCGGAGCGCTACACCCGCGTGGTCGACATGGTCGCCCAGCACGACGCCGAGGGCTTCGGCGGCTGCACCAACATCGGCGAGTGCACCGCCGCGTGCCCGAAGGAGATCCCGCTCGACGTGATCTCCCAGCTCAACAAGGACCTGCGCACCGCCATGAAGCAGGGCCGATAGCCCCACCGCGGGCGCCGAGTCAGCAGAAAGCGAGGGCCGAGTCAGCACTAGTAGTGCTGACTCGGCCCTTTCTGTTGACTCGGCGGTCTCCGGGGGTCAGCGGGGGGTGCGGAGGGCCTTGAGACCCAGGCGGCCGAGGACGACCCCGATGATCACGTTGACGACGATCAGCACGGTGTGGGCGACCCAGTAGCCGGTGGGCCGGTCCTCGCCCGAGGAGTGGGCGTTCCAGAGGTTGCGGGTGAAGGTGGCGTAGGTGACGAAGTTCCACACCGCCACCCCGACGAGCAGCCAGGCGTGCCGGCGTTCGAGCTTCACGAATCGTTCTCCCTGACCTTGTGGACCACGGCGGCGGCCGCGGCCCCCGCGACGGCGCCGGCGGCGAAGGCCGCCCGGCCGGTCGGCCGGCCGTCGTCCTCATTCTCCACCTCGTCGAGCGACGGCATCCGGGGGCCCTGCACCGGCTCGGGGGGTTCGACCCAGCGGGCCTCGCGCGCCTCCGGCGTCGTGTAGGCCCAGGCGGCGGCGTACAGGATCACCCGCGAGGTGTAGTTCATCCACACCACGAGGACGAGCGCGATCCCGAAGGCCTGGAAGGCCGGGTTGCCCTTCGTGGTGGCGAGCAGGACGCCGGACAGCTGCTTGAGGAGCTCGAAGACGACACCCCCCAGCAGCGCACCCGACCACAGCGACCCGCGAGGCACGTGCGGCTCGGCCAACAGCCGGAACATCAGGAAGAACAGCACCGCGTTGGCGCCCAGGCCGAGGACGATGCTGAGCACCCACACCAGCCAGCCCAGCTCGGTGCTCAGCCCGATCCAGCTCAGCACGTCACCCGAGAAGCGGGACACGAAGCCGGTGACCGCGACCGCGACCAGGAGCACGCTGCCGAGGACCACGAGCGCGATCAGGTCACGCAGCTTGCCGGCCACGAACCCGGGCTGCTCCTTGTCGGGCGTCTCGAAGGCCACCAGCAGGGCGTCGCGCAGGGCGGAGATCCAGCCCAGGCCCGAGTACAGGACGCCGAGGACGCCGACCACGGCCGTCCAGCCCGAGAAGGTGCGGATGTCCTCCAGCGAGATCTGGCCCTCGCCGTTGCCGACGATGCCGGGCACCACCGAGTTGATGGTGTTGGCGAGGTCGGGGTCGGGACCGTCGTACAGGCTGGAGAGCCGGCCCAGCACGAAGACCGCCAGGGCCAGCAGCGGGAAGAAGGACAGGAACGCGAAGTAGGTGACCGCACCCGCCTGCTGGGCAGCCTTCACCGAGCCGTAGTGCTCCTGCATGAGCACCGCGTGGTCGACGGCCGGACGCCGTCGGCGTACGTCGGCGACCTTCGCAGTGATGCGGTCCGTGATCGCCGGCATGGGGGCTACCGCCTCGTGGCAGGGGGGTCGGGCTCGGTCAGGGTGAACTCACTGGTGGGTTGCCAGCCGAGCGCCTCGTCATGCACGTAGAGGTGGAAGTCACCCACCGCGAACTCGCACTCGAAGTCCGCGAGCTCGCGGAAGGCCCGGTCGAGGCGGTCGTCGTCGAGGTGGTGGGCGATGGTGACGTGCGGGTGGTACGGGAAGTCCAGGGGTACGTCGAGCGGTCCCCGTCGTACGGCGGAGGCCAGCTGCTCGCACTGCGAGATCCCCTCCACCAGGGTCACGAAGACCACCGGCGAGACCGGCCGGAAGGTGCCGGTGCCGCGCAGGTGCACGGCGAAGCCGGCGAAGTCGTCCGCGACCTCCTGCAGGTGTCCCTCGACGGCGCGCAGCTCGTCGTCGCTGAGCTCGGTCGGCGGCACCAGGGTGATGTGGGTGGGGATCATCGTGGCCGTGAGGTCGCCCACGGCCGTGCGGTAGTCCTGGAGCTCGGTGGCCCAGGGCTCGGGGATCGCCACGGCCACACCGATGGTCGGCATGCCCCGACCCTACTGAGCCGGGGCGACGAACCCGACCCGCTGGTAGACGTCGCGCAGCGTCGCCTCGGCGACCTCGCCCGCACGCTCGGCACCCTGCTTCAGCACGGCGGTCAGGTGGGCCTGGTCGTCGAGCAGCTCCAGGGTCTTCTCGCGGAACGGCGTCACGAAGGTCACGACCGCGTCGGCGAGGTCCTTCTTCAGGTCGCCGTACCCCTTCCCGGCGTACTCCTCGGCGAGGTCGTGGACGCCGGTGCCGGTGAGCGCGGAGAAGATCGTCAGCAGGTTGGAGACGCCCGGCTTGGCCTCGGGGTCGAAGCGGACCTCGGCCTCGGAGTCGGTCACCGCGGAGCGGATCTTCTTGGCGCTGACCTTGGGGTCGTCGAGCATCTCGATGATGCCGGCCGGCGAGGACGCCGACTTCGACATCTTGGCCGTGGGCTCCTGCAGGTCGGCGATCTTGGCCGTGGCCTTGAGGATGTACGGCTCGGGCAGCCGGAAGGTCTTCTTGTAGCGGTGGTTGAACCGCTGCGCGACGTCGCGGGTGAGCTCGAGGTGCTGGCGCTGGTCCTCGCCGACCGGGACGTAGTGCGGCCGGTAGAGCAGGATGTCGGCCGCCTGCAGGATCGGGTAGGTGAACAGGCCGACGCTCGCGGCCCCCTCCCCGCCCTTGGCCGACTTGTCCTTGAACTGGGTCATCCGGCGGGCCTCGCCGAAGCCGGTGAGGCACTGCAGCACCCAGGACAGCTGCGGGTGGGCCGGCACCTGCGACTGGATGAAGATCGACGAGCGGGCGGGGTCGATGCCCATCGCCAGCAGCTGGGCGGCCGCGCGCAGGGTCCGCTCGCGGAGCACCTTCGGGTCCTGCTCGACGGTGATCGCGTGCAGGTCGGCGATGAAGAAGAACGGCTCGTGGTCGCGCTGCAGGTCCACCCACTGACGCAGCGCGCCGAGGTAGTTGCCGAAGTGGAACGAGTCGGCCGTGGGCTGGATGCCGGAGAGCACGCGCGGCCGGGCACCGCCCGACGCCTGCGTGGGCACGGCGACGTCCGGCTGGGTGGTGGTGGACATGGCAGGCATTCTCCCCGATCCCGCCCCCCGGGTCGCGAACGGCCCCTACGCTGACGCCTCCCCCGTCCCAGCACGACCGCCGGAGCCCCCCGTGAGCAACCCTTACCAGCCGCCGACGCCGTACGGCGAGCCGTACCCGGCGCAGCCGTACGCCGAGCCGCTGCCCGCCCTGTACGCCGGGCGGCTGAGTGCCCCGACCGGGCTCGCCGCGGCGACGATCACGCTGGCCGTCGTCCTGACCCTGCTGCAGCTGGCGACGACGGCGCTGCAGCTCACGACGAACGACGTCGAGGACGACCGGATCCCGGTGCTGCTGGCCCTGGGGCTGACCGCCGTGCTCACCTCGCCGGCGCTGGTCGCCGCCTGGGTCGTGACCGCGTGGTGGCTGCACGTCTGCCGCTCGAACGTCGACCAGATCGGGCCACCGATGACGCACGCGCGGAGCCCGGTGTGGGTGTGGCTCGGCTGGGTCGTGCCCGTGGTGAGCTTCTGGTTCCCCTACCAGCTCGTGCGCGACGTGCAGGACGCCGGACGCCGGGAGCGGCGGGCGACCCCGCTGGGCCTGTGGTGGACCGGTTGGATCGTCTACCTGGTGTTCTCGCAGCCGGACAGCTCGGCGGTCGCGGCGGTCATCGCCTCCGCCGGCCTGCTGACGGCGCTGGTGCCCTGGATCCTGCTCGTGCGTCGCCTGACCGAGGACCAACGCCGCCTCGTGCAGCTGCGTTAACGCAGTTGCCCGGTCCGAGCCGGCCGGGAGATGGTGCGGTCATGCGCACCGCCCCGACGCTCACCGACGGCGCCGTCACGCTCCGCGCGCACCGCCCCGCGGACGCCGAGGGCTCATGGGAGCAGTCCCAGGACCCACTCTCGCAGCGCTGGACGACGGTGCCGGTGCCCTACGACATGACCGACGCCACGACGTTCGTCGGCGAGGTCATGCCACGGGGCTGGGCCGACGGCTCGGAGTGGGGCTTCGCGATCGAGTACGACGGCCGATACGCCGGCACCGTCTCGCTGCGCGACCAGGGCAGCGCCCGGGCGGAGATCGCCTACGGCTCGCACCCCGCCGTCCGCGGGACCGGCGTGGTCGAGCGGGCGCTCCGGCTGCTGCTCGAGTGGGGCTTCGCCGAGCAGCGGCTCGAGACGGTGCTGTGGATGGCGCACACCGGCAACTGGGCCTCTCGTCGAGTCGCGTGGCGGCTCGGCTTCTCCTGCGACGGGACCCTGCGGCAGTGGGCGCCGCAGCGTGGTGAGCTGCGCGACGTCTGGATCGGCACCCTGCACCGCGGGGAGCCGCGCGAGCCGCGGACGACCTGGCTGGCCTGCCCGGTGGTCGAGGCGTACGGCGTACGCCTGCGGCCGATCGTCGCCGCCGACGCCCCGCGGATCCAGGAGGCGTGCAGCGACGAGCGCACCCAGCGCTGGCTCGGCCAGCTGGCGTCGCCGTACACGCGGGCGGACGCCGAGGCGTACGTCGAGTCGCGCACGGCGATGCTGGCCGACGCCCGGGGCGAGACCTGGGCGGTCACCGAGCCGGGCGACGACCGGATCCTCGGCAGCGTCGGCTGGTTCGACCACCGGCCGGGCGTGGGGTGCGAGATCGGCTACTGGGCCCACCCCGACGCCCGCGGCCGCGGCGTCACCACGCGGGCGCTGGCTGCCGTGACCGACCACGTCATCGCCACCCTCGGCGTCCCCCGCGTCACCTGCTTCGCCGCCGTCGGCAACACCGCGTCGCGCCACGTCATCGAGGCCAACGGCTTCCAGCAGTACGGCGTCGAGCGGCTCGGTGCCCTGGTCCGCGAGGGTCGCGCCGACCTGGCGCTCTACGACGTCCTCGCCGCCGACTGGCCCTCCCGCCGACCCGTCACTGGATGACCTGTTTCTGCGGCGTGTCGGTCAGCCGGTGACGGTTCGACCAGCGGACGCCGTACGCCGCTCAGCGACCCGTCGATCACGGATCGACACGCCGCGAAAAGGCGACATCGAGTGACGGGTCGCGGTCAGGCGTGGTCGCGGCGGTGGCTGGCCGCCGACCAGAGGAGGATGCCGATGCCGAGGACCGACAGGGCCGCGCCGACGAGGGCGGGCGAGCGGTAGCCGTAGCCGGCCGCGATCACCAGGCCGCCCAGCCAGGCGCCGAGCGCGTTGGCGGTGTTCAGCGCCGCGTGGTTCATCGCCGCGCCGAGGGTGACCGCGTCGCCGGCGACGTCCATCAGCCGCAGCTGCAGGTTGGTGACCAGGATCGAGCCGATGGCGGTGATCGAGAAGACCACCGGCAGCAGCCACCAGCCGTACGGCGCGACCGCCCAGAAGACCAGCATGATCACGGCCGAGCCGACGCCCGACCACAGCAGCGACCGGAAGACCGACCAGGCCGCGAGCTCGCCCGCGAGCCAGGTGCCGCCGACCATGCCGAGACCGAAGGCCAGCAGGAAGAACGGGACCGCGCCCTCGCTGAGGCCGGCGACGTCGGTGACCGTGGTGGCGATGTAGGAGTAGACGGCGAACAGCCCGCCGAATCCGATCGCGCCGGCGGCCATGGTCAGCCAGACCTGCTTGCGGCTGAAGAAGTCACGCGCCTCCTGGCGACCGGTGGCCTCCTTGTCGCCCGGCACCGACGGCACGAACAGCAGCACCAGGACCATCGTCAGCAGCGCGATGACCGAGGTCATCACGTACGCCGCGCGCCAGCCCATGGCCTGGCCGACCCAGGTCGCGGCCGGGACGCCGACCACGTTGGCGAAGGAGAGACCGAGCATCACGCTGGCCACCGCACGGCCGCGGTGCCGCGGCTCGGCCAGGCTGGCGGCGACCAGGCTGGCGACGCCGAAGTAGGCGCCGTGCGGCAGCCCGTCGAGGAACCGGGCCAGGGTGAGCAGGCCGTACCCGCTGGCGGCCGCGCTGAGCAGGTTGAACGCGCCGTACGCGCCCATCAGGCCGACCAGCAGGCCGCGTCGCGGCAGTCGCGCGGCGAAGAACGACAGGATCGGCACGCCGACGACGACCCCGAGCGCGTACGCCGAGATCACGTGGCCGGCCTTCGGCTCCGAGACCCCGATGCCCTCGGCGATCTGCGGGAGCAGCCCCATGGTCACGAACTCGGTGGTGCCGATCGCGAAGCCGCCGACGGCGAGCGCGAGCACGGCGAGCACGAACCTTCGGCCACCGAGCTCCGGGGTCGAGTCGGTGCTGGTGGCGGGCGCGGTCGTCGTCATGATCGCTTTCGGCTCGGAGTCGGGCGGACTCATCCTCCAACCTGGCCCCCGCGGGCACCTATTCCAGGAACTCCCGGACCAGCGGCGTGATGTCGGTCGCGGACTCCTCGAAGAACCCGTGCCGGCCACCCTCGTGCAGGTGCAGCAGCGCCCCCGGGATCCGCTCGGCGAGCAGCGGCGCGTTGGCGGTCGGCACCATCCGGTCGTCGGTGCCGTGCAGCACCAGGGTCGGCGCGGTGATCCGCGGCAGCAGGTCCCAGGCGTCGTGCCGGGCGCTGGCCCGCAGGTGGGCCCGGGTCTCGTCGGCGCTCATCGCCCGGTCGCCGAACAGCACGCTGTCCTCGGGCCGGTGCGGCCACGCGTCGGTGTAGAAGAGGTCGCGCAGCACCGCCCGGCGGTGGGCCGCGTCGGGGTGGGCCAGCTCCCGTCGTACGGCGGCGTCGCGCTCGTGGGCGTGTGCGCCGCCGGGCGAGGTGCAAGCGAGGACCAGCCGGTCGACCAGCTCCGGGTGCTCCCCCGCCAGCACCTGGGCGACCCGACCGCCCATCGACGTGCCGTAGACCGGGACCGGCCCGCCCACCAGATGCTCGACGACCGCGGCGGCGTCCGCGGCGAAGAGCCGCGTCGACCACTCCGTCACGGGACCGCGGCTGTCGCCGGTGCCGCGCTGGTCGAGGCTGATCGTGCGCCAGCGGTCCTCGAAGCCACCGCGCACGTGGTCCCACCAGTGGTGGTTGTTGGCCTGGCCGGCCAGCAGGAGCAGCGGTGGTCCCTCGGCGGGACCGGCGAGCTGGACGGCGATCCCGAAGCCGTCGGGCGTCGGGACGGTCAGGGTCTCCACGGTCGTCGAGGCTAGCCCTCGCGGACCGGGCGGGCGGAGGCCGCCCGGGCCAGCCGGGTCAGGTGCCAGACCGCGGCGTACCAGACGACGACCACGACGAGGGCGGCTCCGGCCTGGACCACCAACTCGCGGGCCAGGTGGTCGGCGAGGGCGGAGCGACTGAAGCCGCCGTACTCGTGCAGGTCGTCGGAGACCTGCCCGGCGACCTGGGCCACCCGGACGACGCCCCAGGCGAGCGGCAGCGCGAGCAGTGCGCCCAGGGCCGCCGTGCGGGTGCCGGGCGCGAGGAGGCGCCCGTCGGGCAGCGGGCGCGGGGCGGTGGTGCGCCACCAGTGCACGGCCCAGCCCAGCAGGACGAGCGCGCCCAGGACGTCGCTGATCAGGTTGAGGCGGGTCGACCAGCCGTAGCCGGCCGCATCGGCCGCCGCGTCCCACAGCAGGTGGGTCGCCGCCCCGACCGCCAGCGACACCACGATGAGGGCGGCGGCCCGCGGGCTGCGCCAGACGAGTCCGTCCGGCGACAGTCGACCCGCCACGGCAGGTGGCAGCAGCGCGACGAGCGGCCGGCGGAGCACGCCGTGGAACACGGCCAGGAGCACCAGCGCGATCGCCGGGTTCAGCCACAGCAGCGAGGACGCCGAGTGGGTCAGCGTCAGGTTGTAGTCGCCGCCGATCCACCG
The DNA here is from genome assembly GCF_037120545.1 of Nocardioides sp. CCNWLW216. Taxonomy (NCBI): domain Bacteria; kingdom Bacillati; phylum Actinomycetota; class Actinomycetes; order Propionibacteriales; family Nocardioidaceae; genus Nocardioides; species Nocardioides sp. CCNWLW216. The sequence goes on along the minus strand of NZ_JBBBBJ010000001.1, from coordinate 506,869 downwards.
CAACGAGACGAGACGAAGTAGGGCAGGTCCGGAGCCACCGAGCCGAGGACGAGCGCGGACGGCACCAGCGGGGTGCGCACGAGCGGGAGGACGGCGGCGGGGTGGACGAGCGTGAACGGCACACCACGACGCTAGGTCACCGGCCGGGTCGCTCACCTCGGCCGGAGGTACCGGCCCCGTGGCCCGAGGTGCCGGGCTACCCCGCCAGGTGCCCCCAGGTCGGCGCCAGCTCGGCCCACGGCCCGACGCCGGCGACGGTGCCGTCGACCAGGACCACGACGCGGTCGGCCTGGGCCAGGGCCGCCTGCTTCGACGTCGCGCCGAGGACGGTCGTGCCGCGCTCGCGCAGGGCCCGCCACAGCTCGATCTCGGTGGCGGCGTCGAGGGCGCTCGAGACGTCGTCGGCGAGCAGCAGCTCGGTCTCGGCGGCCAGGGCGCGGGCCAGCGCGAGCCGCTGGACCTGACCGCCGGAGAGCCGGACCCCGCGGTGGCCGACCAGGGCGTCGGGGCCGCCGGCGTCGGCGACGTCGGCGGTGAGCCGGGCGTCGGCGACCGCGCCGTCGAACGGCCGCTCGTGGCCGAGTCGGACGTTGTCGGCGAAGGTGCCGGAGAGCACCCGCGGCACCTGGGCGATGTGGGCGACCTGCCCCGGCCGCAGGAAGGTCTGGGCGTCGGCCACCTCAGTGCCGTTCCAGCGGATCGACCCGGTGTGCTCGACCAGGCCGGCCAGGGCGGCCAGCAGGCTGGACTTGCCGGAACCGACCTGGCCCAGCAGCAGCACCAGCTCGCCGGCCTGCAGGGTCAGGTCGACCCCGACCACGCCGCGGACCCCGTCGTCGTGGACCGCCTCGACTCCCCGCAGCTCCAGCTCGCGCAGGGGCACCCGCTCAGCGGTGGCAGGAGCCGGGGCGGCGCCGGTCACGAGGTCGACCCCGGGCGGGAGGTCCATCAGATCGACCCCGCCGGCGAGCCGGCTGGTCGCCTGCTGCCAGGAGCGGGTGCCGGGCGCCTCGGTGATGACCGCGCCCGCGACCCGGCCGAACCAGTCGAAGCCGTTGACGGCGTTGGCGACCAGCAGCGCGGTCGCCAACCCCCAGCCGCCCGAGAAGAAGACCGCCCAGGCCGCGACCACGCCGGCCTGGACCATGACGACCGGGACGCCGTCGAGGACCGCCTGGACGCGGTGCTCGCGGACGGCGGCGTCCACCCGGCCTCCGTCGACCCGGCGCAGGTGGGCGTGGACGTCGGGGGTGGCAGCAGCCAGCTTGACCGTGCGCGCGGACTCCAGCGCGGAGACCAGCGAGCGACCGAACCGGGCCCGGGCCGCGGAGGAGGCGGTCGCCGAGCGGCCCGCGATCGGCCGGCCGACCGAGGAGGCCAGGGCCGAGGCCACCATCACGGCCAGCAGCACGCCACCGGCCAGCAGGCTGCCGCCCAGGATCGCGGTCACGACCACGATGGCCAGGCCGTTGACGAAGTCGACCCAGCGGTCGGCGTAGCGGGCGAACCGGTCGGCGTCCATCGCGCGGGCGACCACCTCGCCGGGCGGGGTGCGGGTCAGCCGGTGCTGCTCGGTCTGGCCGGCGAGGACGCCCATCCGCACGCGCAGCATCACCTCGATCCACCAGCGCGGGTAGCGGACGAACGCGCTCGCCAGCAGCAGCGGCGCCGCGAGCAGCGACACGACCAGCCCGAAGGTCAGCAGCACCGGCTGGCCGCCCGCCTGCAGGTCCTCGACGATGTGGCCCCAGACCAGGCCGGTGACCGCGCCGTAGGCGCCGACGACGGCCGCCAGCAGGAACAGCACGGCACCGGCGACGCCCCACCGCGGCTCGACCAGCAGGGCGTGGGTGATGCCGCGGGTCAGGCTCGGCCCGTCGGGCACCACCGGGAGATCCGGCGGCGCGCCGGAGCGTCGTACGCCGCCGACGGCGGTGACGGGCTCGTCCTCCGGCTCCTCGGCCTGCTCGGAGCCGCCTGCGTCGAGCAGGTCGCGGAAGTGGCCGGGGCGGGTGGCGAGCAGCGCGCGCGGACCCTGCTGGACGACCCGGCCGAGCTCCAGCACGGCGACCAGGTCGGCCCGAGCCACCGTCGAGAGCCGGTGGGCCACCAGGACGCCGGTGCGGCCCGCGAGCAGCCGCTCGGAGGCTCGTACGACGCGCGCCTCGGTGAGCGGGTCCATCCGCGCGGTCGCCTCGTCGAGGACCACGACCCGGACGTCGCGGACGAGCAGCCGGGCGAAGGCGACCAGCTGCTCCTCTCCCGCCGAGAGGGTGGTGCCGCCGGGACCGAGCCGGGTGTCCAGGCCGTCGGGCAGGCCCGCGACCCAGTCGGCGAGGCCCAGCTCGGCGACCGCCGCCTCGATCCGCGGCCGGGGCAGGTCGGCGAAGAGGGCGACGTTCTCGGCGAGCGTGCCGGCGAGGATCTCGGTGCGCTGGGTGACCACGCCGACCGAGGCGCGCAGCCGCTGCAGGTCGAGCTCGAGGACGTCGACCCCGCCCAGCAGGACGCTGCCCGGCTCCGGGTCGACCGCGCGCGACAGCAGCGAGGCGAGGGTGGACTTGCCGGACCCGGTGCGGCCGACGAGGGCGATCGTCTGACCCGCCGGGACCCGCAGGTCGACGTCGCGCAGCGCGAAGGTGCCCTCGGCGTAGGAGAAGTGCAGCCCGCGCAGCTCCACCTCGAGGCTGCCGTCGGGCAGCGGCCGGCCGCCGATCGGCTCCGGCTCCGCGCCCAGCATCTGGCGCAGCCGGATCAGCGCCCCGACCCCCGCCTGGAGGTCGGGCAGGTGGCGGGCGACCTGGTCGATCTGGCCGACGAACATCGTCGTGACCAGGAACAGCGTCACCAGGCGCGGCACGGACAGGTCGCCGCCCGCGGCCAGCGCGACCCCGACCACGCCCACCCCCGCGAGCAGGCCGTGCAGCAGCAGGCCGGCGCGCCGCGCGAGCCGGGTCTCGACGGCCAGCACCTGGCCGAACAGCTCGTGCACGCGGGCCGACAGCCCCGCGAGCCGTCGTACGACGTGGGCCTGGCCGAGGCTGGTGCGCAGGTCGTCGCGGCCGGTGACGCCCTCCTCCATCGCGGCCGCGTGATCGGTCCAGGCCATCTCCTCGACGACCTTGCGGCGCGCGATCTCGCCGAGCAGCGGCCGGACGATCACGAAGGTGACCACCCCGACCACCGGGAAGAGGAACCAGGCCGGCCACCAGGTCACCCCGGCGACGATCCACATCGGCACCGTGGTGAAGACGGTGCGCAGCGCGTCCCAGACCTGCCGGCGCACGAGCGCGCCGACCTCGTGGGTGTCGTCGTCGACGCGGTCGAGCACCTCGCCGACGGCCTGCTCGGACAGCAGCGCCAGGGGTTGGTGCAGCGCGGCCTCGAGCAGGTCGGCGCGGAGCTGGCCCTCGGCCCGGTCCGACACCCCCGCCCAGGCGGTGCGGCCGATCGTGTCGAGCACGGCGGAGCCGACCACGCAGATCGCGAGCAGCCCGACCAGCCGCCCGGTCGGGTCGTCGGCCAGCCGGCCGGCCACCACGGTGCCGAGGGCCTGGCCGATCGCGGAGATCATCGAGGCGACCAGTGCCGCGATCGCCACGCCGTTGCGGAGCCGGCGCCAGTCGACGCGGCGGCGCGGGTCCTCCGTCGTCGGGAGGAGGGTGGTCGTGGCGGTGGTGGTGTCCCCGAGGGTGGCGCTGCTCATCAAGGGAGGACGGTACGTCGATCAACCGACCATCCTCGACGGGTTTTCCTTCCACCCGCGTCCCCGATTCCCCGGACGACGGTGCGCGGGCCGGGTTAGCGTTCCCGCTCCCCCGTCCCACCCTCCCGGAGATCCCCTGTGCGTCGCGCCCTCCTGCTCCTCACCGGCCTGTCCACGCTGCTCGGCGTCCTCGCCGCCCCCGGTCCCGCGTCCGCGGCCGGGCCCGTCGTCAGCTGGCCGGCCATCACGGCCTTCAACCCCGCGCAGACGTCGTACGACGTCACGGTGACCGACGGCGAGGGCGAGGGCGTGCTCCTCGCCTGGTGGGCCGGCACGCCGACCCCCGTCGCCACGTCCGGGACGACCGAGATCGAGTTCTCGACCCCCGGCACCGGACCCGTCCTGCTGACCCGGTGCCCGAGCGCCGAGACGACCTGGGAGGGCTACTGCACCCCCGTCTCGGAGTCCCCGGTCCTGCAGGTCTACGACCGCTTCCTCGTCGACGGGTTCGACGTACTACCCGACAACGGTCCCGTCGCGGCCGGTCCCGCGAAGGCCCGGATCGCGGTCAACCCCGCGCCCCCGGCTGGCACGACCGCGACCTGGAGCCTCGTCGACGACGCCGTGACCCCTGCCCGCACCCTGTCCTCGGGATCGACCGCCCTGGTGCCGGAGGCCGGGACCGGGTTGCTGCGAACCTCCTTCACGGTGCCGGCCGGCGTCCGGCCGGGCCGCTACCAACTGCTGATCACCGTCGTGGCCGACACCGAGGCCTTCGGGCATCTGGAGGGCACGTCCGTGGTCGGCCTCACCGTGCTGGTCGACACCGTCGCGCCCACCCTCCGCGTCCACAGCAGCAGCGACGTCGTCTATCCCTACCGCGACCGCTACGGCGACCAGGCGGTCATCGACTTCTCGGCCAGCGAGTCCGGCACCCGCACCCTGGAGGTGCTCGACTCCCGGAAGCGCGTGATCCACCGCAGCGGCCCCGCGGAGGTCTGGGACGGTCAGCGCGAGTCCGTCCGCTGGAACGGGTACGTCGCCGGCGGCCGGATGGCTCCCGAGGGCAGCTACACGATGCGACTCAGCCTCGTCGACCCCGCCGGCAACACGACCTCGACCACCCGCCCCGTTCGCGTCTCGCACCTGCAGCGCAAGGTCGTGACCTACCGCCGCACCGTCTCGGCCTCGGCCTCGCTGGTCAACAAGTCCGTGGGTCGCTGCTCGACGCTCGCCCGCAAGTCGCGCGGCGCCCTCCTCTTCGCCTCGCAGGCGCGCTGCCGCGACGAGGCGCAGTCGGTGGTCGCGACCAACCACGGCATCTACGTCCCGCGGGCCCTGACCGCGAACGGCTACCGCTCGCTGCGGATCACGCTGCGAGGAGGCGCGGCCAGCGCCGCCCGCGACGACTACCTGGTGATGGGCTACCTGCGCGGCAAGCGGTTCATGAACCGGCGCGAGTTCCACGGCGGCTCGGTGCACCGCGGGTCCCGGGTCACGTCGCCGTCGCGCTACGTCTTCGACCGCACGAAGGACAAGCCCTACGTGCTCTGGTCGACGGGACTCACCTCCGGCAGCCGCTACCTCGTCCGCTCCTTCACCGTCGAGCTGACCTACGAGACGCTGGTCCGCCCGGGCCGGAAGAAGCGGGTCGTGGCCGGCACGCCTCAGCAGACGTCGGTCAGCCCGCGGGCGGCCTCGTCGTACTCCTCCTGAGCGGACGCGACGGCCTCGTCGTCGACCCGGGTGCCGTCGGCGGCGGCGCTCGCCTGGTCGAGCAGGTCGTCGACGGCGCTCCGCGCCTGCTCCAGCCGCTCGCGGGTCTCGCCGCCGAGCCCGCGCTCGGCGGCGGCGAGGCTGTCCCGGAGGGCGGTCAGCTCACGGCGGGCGGAGGCGCGCTCGGAGGCGGTGCCCGAGGCCAGGTCGCGGGCGATGCCGTCGACCCGGCTGCGCGCGTCGTCGACGATGCCGCCGGCGACCGCGCAGGCCGCGTCCGACGCGGCGTCGGAGGCGGCGTCGCGGACGGCGTCCTCCGCGTCCGAGCAGGCGGACAGCACGAGGACGGCGAGCAGGGCGAGCGGCGCGAGACGGGTCACGCCACCGAGGGTGACAGGCGGTCTCAAGGCCGGGAGGCCAGCACCTGCTCGCGCAGGATGTCGGCGTGCCCGCCGTGCTGGGCCAGCTCGCGCAGCAGGTGCAGGTAGATCCACCGCAGCGGCAGCGGTCCCCGGCGGTTGCCGGTGACGACGTCGTCGGGTCCGAGCCCCGCCGCCGCGCGCCGGGACGCCGCACAGGCCTCGTCGTACGCCGCCCGCACCGACGCGATCGTGTCCTCGGGCGCCAGCACGAACGAGTCGTCCGGATGCTCCGGCAGCCCCAGCTCCGCCCGCGACCGGCCGGTGAAGGCCTCCTCGAACCAGACCCGCTCGACGAACACCGCGTGCTTGACCAGCCCCAGCAGGGTCGTCCGCGACGGCACCAGCGAGCGGCGCGCCTCCTCCTCGCTCAGCCCGTCGAGGCAGGCGACCAGCCCGGCCCGGTGCTCGTCGACGAACACCACGAGCTGATCGCGCAGCGGGGCGTGGAGGACGTCCTGGGAGCTCGGCACGTCAGCCGGCCACCACCTGGACGGCGGACTCGATGGCCAGGACCTGGCCGTCGGCCGGTGCGCACGGCTTGCCCGCGAAGGGCGAGCCCGCCACGTCGACCAGGCTGCCGGTCGCCCGGACCTCCTGGTCGGCGCGGGCGGCGGGCTTGCCGTCGGGGTCGTAGACCGTGAGCGTTCCGCCCGGACTCAGCCGCGCGGAGAACCCGGCGGGCCAGGCCACGGCGACCTCGCCGTCGTCGGTGACCAGCACCGCGCAGTCGTCGTCGTCCGCCGCCAGCACCCCGATCACCGGCTCGGTGCCGGACGGCTGCCCCGGCTGCCACGACGACGCCAGCAGCGGCGCCGTGGTGCCCTGGATGTCGGCGTCGTCGTAGTTCCAGACCACCAGCCCGAACAGCCCGGCGGCGATCAGGACCGGGATCACGACGGCGGCGACGTACCCCCTCGTCGAGAGGGCCCGTCGTCCGTACGTCGGATCCGGCCCCACGGGCTGGCCCGGCTGCTCGGCCTGCTGGTCGGTCATCGGGCGAGCGTCGCCAGTGCCTCGTTGAGCGTCGCCGACGGGCGCATCACGGCGTCCGCCTTGGCGTCGTCGGGCTGGTAGTAGCCCCCGATGTCGGCCGGGCTGCCCTGCACGCCGTTGAGCTCGCCGACGATCTTCTCCTCCTGGGAGGTCAGCGCCTCCGCGAACGGGGTGAAGATCTCGGCCAGCGCGGCGTCGTCGGTCTGCTGCGCCAGCTCCTGGGCCCAGTAGAGGGCCAGGTAGAAGTGCGAGCCGCGGTTGTCGATGCCGCCCACGCGACGCGTCGGCGACTTGTCGTTCTCGAGGAACGTGCCGGTGGCCTTGTCGAGGGTGTCGGCCAGCACCTGCGCGCGCGGGTTGCTGTCGTAGCCCGCGAGGTGCTCGAACGACGCCGCGAGCGCGAAGAACTCGCCCAGGCTGTCCCAGCGCAGGTAGTTCTCCTTGACGAGCTGCTGCACGTGCTTGGGCGCGGAGCCTCCGGCGCCGGTCTCGAACAGGCCGCCGCCGTTCATCAGCGGGACGACGGAGAGCATCTTCGCCGAGGTGCCGAGCTCGAGGATCGGGAACAGGTCGGTGTTGTAGTCGCGCAGCACGTTGCCGGTCACCGAGATGGTGTCCTCGCCCTTGCGGATCCGCTCCAGCGAGTACGCCGTCGCCTCGGCCGGAGCCAGGATCTCGATGGTCAGGCCGTCGGTGTCGTGCTCGGGCAGGTACTTCTTCACGAGCTCGATCAGGTTGGCGTCGTGGGCGCGGGTCTCGTCGAGCCAGAAGACGGCCGGCGAGCCGGTGGCGCGGGCGCGGGTGACGGCCAGCTTGACCCAGTCGCGGATCGGGGCGTCCTTGGTCTGGCAGGCGCGCCAGATGTCGCCCGGCTGCACGTCGTGGCTGATCAGCACCTCGCCGGCCGCGTTGACGACCTGGACCGTGCCGGCGGCCGGGATCTCGAAGGTCTTGTCGTGCGAGCCGTACTCCTCGGCCGCCTTGGCCATCAGGCCGACGTTGGGCACCGAGCCCATGGTGGCCGGGTCGAAGGCGCCGTGGGCGCGGCAGTCGTCGATGACGGTCTGGTAGACCCCGGCGTACGACGAGTCCGGGATCACCGCGAGAGTGTCGGCCTCCTCGCCGTCCGGGCCCCACATGTGGCCGGAGGTGCGGATCATCGCCGGCATCGAGGCGTCGATGATGACGTCGCTCGGCACGTGCAGGTTGGTGATGCCCTTGTCGGAGTCGACCATGGCCAGCGCCGGGCCGTCGGCCAGCCCCTGCTGGACGGCCGCCTTGATGGCCTCGCCCTCGGGAAGGCCCTCGACCGCGCTGAGCAGGCCGCCCAGGCCGTCGTTCGGGGAGATGCCGGCGGCCTTCAGCTGCTCGCCGTACTGCTCGAAGAGGGTCGGGAAGAACGCCTGCACGACGTGGCCGAAGATGATCGGGTCGGAGACCTTCATCATCGTCGCCTTCAGGTGGGCGGAGAACAGCACGCCCTCGGCCTTGGCCCGCGCGACCTGCTCGGCCAGGAAGCGGCGCAGCGCGGCGACGTCCATGTAGGTGCCGTCGACGACCTCGCCCGCGAGGACCTTGATGCCGGTCTTGAGCTCGGTCTCGGTGCCGTCGGCGGCGACCAGCTTGATGGTCAGGGTGTCGTCGGCGGGGATGACCACGGACAACTCGTTGGACCGGAAGTCGTGCTCGCCCATGGTGGCGACGTTGGTCTTCGAGTCGGCGCTCCAGGCACCCATGCGGTGCGGGTGGGCCTTCGCGTAGTTCTTCACCGAGAGCGGCGCGCGGCGGTCGGAGTTGCCCTCGCGCAGCACGGGGTTGACCGCGGAGCCCTTGACCTTGTCGTACTTGGCCGCGGTGGCCTTGTCCTCGTCGCTCTGCGGGTTCTCGGGGTAGTCGGGCAGGTCGTAGCCCTTCTCCTGCAGCTCCTTGATCGCGGCCTTCAGCTGCGGGACGGAGGCGGAGACGTTGGGCAGCTTGATGATGTTGGCCTCGGGCTTGGTGGCCAGTTCGCCCAGCTCGCCCAGCGCGTCGTCGGCCAGCCCGAACTGGGCCAGGATCCGCGCCGCGACCGAGATGTCGCGCGTCTCCACCTCGACGCCGGCCTGCGCGGCGTACGCCTGGATGATCGGCAGGAAGGAGTACGTCGCCAGCAGCGGCGCCTCGTCGGTGTGGGTGTAGATGATCGTGGCCATGGCGCAGCGACTCCTGAGCTGGTGGAGGAAGTTTCTCGACGTCAAGATACCTGACGGCTCCGACCCCTTCACCCTCGCACCCGAGGAGGTCGTCGGCAACGTGAGTAGGCCGGCCGCAATGTGGGGAGGGATGACTACAGTTCTCACGCCCGGACCCGCCGGGATACGCCTCCAGGAGCCACCCCCATGACTGAAGCCGTCGTCGAGGCGCCACCCGCGCCCACCACCCTCCAGAAGATCGTCGCCGAGGTCCTCGGCACGTTCGTGCTCGTGTTCTTCGGCTGCGGCTCCGTGGTCTACGCCGGGATGCGCGAGACCTTCGACATCCTCGCCATCGCCCTGACCTTCGGCCTGGCCGTGCTGGTGATGGCCTACGCCGTCGGCCGGATCTCCGGTGGCCACTTCAACCCGGCCGTCAGCGTGGCCGCCGCCATCGGCGGCCGGATCGCCTGGCGGGAGGTCCCGATCTACGTCGGGGCCCAGCTCGCGGGCGCGATCGCCGCCGGCGGCGCGCTGCTCGGCCTGCTCCAGGGTTTCGAGGTCTACGACGTCGACCGCTTCGGCCTCGGCCAGAACTCCTTCGGTGACGACGGGTCCGGCTACTCGCTGTGGGCCGCGCTGATCCTGGAGCTCCTGCTGACCGCGATCTTCGTCTTCGTGATCCTGGCCGTCACCGACGCCCGCAACGAGCACCCCGCCCTCGCGCCGCTGGTCATCGGCTTCACGCTGACCGCGATCCACCTGGTCGCCATCCCCGCCACCGGCACCTCGGTCAACCCGGCCCGCTCCATCGGCCCGGCCCTCTTCGCCGGCACCGACGCCATCCAGCAGGTCTGGCTCTTCATCGTCGCGCCGCTGCTCGGCGCGGTCATCGCCGGTCTGGCCTACCCGGCCGTCTTCGGCCACGCCGGTGAGCCCGTCCCCGGCTCGGGCTTCCGCTTCCCCGAGCGCACCGCCGCGGCGGCCGTGCCCGGTTACGGCGCCTCGGACCAGTACCAGCAGCAGTGGAACCAGCAGGTCTGGAGCGGCGAGCCGATCATCCAGGACGGCTGGCAGTGGGACCCCTACGCCCAGCAGTGGATCCCGGCCCCGCAGCCCGGTGCCGCGCCCCCGGCGCCCCCGGCCGCCCCGGCCGCGCCCGCGGCTCCGGCTGCGCCCACCGGTCCGGTGACCCCGGGTCAGCCGGCCCCGCCGGACACCGACGAGGGCCACACCCAGATCCGCCCCCCGCAGGTCTGAGCTACCGCTCGAAGACTCCGGCACCGGTCTCGATCCGTACGAGGCCGGTGCCGTTCTCGTAGGTCGCCACGGTGTGCTCGCCGGGTCGGGCCGGGTCGATGGTCGTGATCTCGAGGGTGTCGCCCTCCAGCTCGGTCACCTCGGCCCGCTCCTCGACGACGCCCTCGTCGTACGCCGTGCGGTAGCCGTCGCCGTACCGCGGGGTGGCCGCCATGAACAGCCCGGCCTCCCCTTCCTCCAGGAAGCGCCACACGTTGCCGTCGTCGTCCTGCGCCAGCAGGTACGACGTGTCGCCGAGCGTCATCGTGGTGACCGCGACGCCCCCGACGGTGGTCGTCTCGTCGCCGACCGCCAGCACCAGGTCGCCGGTCGGACCGGTCAGCGTGGTGCTCTCCCCCGGGCCGAGCGCCAGCCACGGGTTGTCGATCCGGTCGACGAAGTCGTCGGGGTCCGGCGACGGGGTGGGGATGGTCAGCTCGTCGACCCCGGCCGGCGGGCTGGCCTCGGGGTCGGAGGCGCAGCCGGTCAGGAGGACCGCCGCCGCCACGGTCACCGCGGCCCGGCGTACTCGTCGCTGCATGGGGGAAGCATCTCTCACGCCCCGAGCCACCCGGCCGCGGGCCTCCCCCCGCTGCTAGCGTCCGAGACGGATACGTCATCGGACCAGAACCGACTAGGAGTCCCCGTGAGCACTGCCCCCCTGAAGGTCGCCGTCACCGGCGCCGCCGGCCAGATCGGCTACAGCCTCCTCTTCCGCCTCGCGAGCGGCGCCCTGGCGGGCGACCGGCCGATCGAGCTGCGCCTGCTGGAGATCACGCCGGCGCTGAAGGCGCTCGAGGGGGTCGTGATGGAGCTCGACGACTGCGCGTTCCCGAACCTCGCCGGCGTCGAGATCGGCGACGACGCCGAGAAGATCTTCGACGGCGTCAACCTCGCCCTCCTCGTCGGGGCCCGCCCCCGCGGCCCCGGCATGGAGCGCAGCGACCTGCTCTCGGCCAACGGCGCGATCTTCACCGCCCAGGGCAAGGCTCTCAACAAGGTGGCGGCGTCCGACGTACGCATCGGCGTCACCGGCAACCCCGCCAACACCAACGCCCTGATCGCGATGTCGAACGCCCCCGACATCCCGCAGGAGCGGTTCTCGGCGCTCACCCGCCTCGACCACAACCGGGCGATCTCCCAGCTCGCGGCCAAGACCGGCGCACCCGTCACCGACATCACGAAGATGACGATCTGGGGCAACCACTCGGCCACCCAGTACCCCGACCTCTTCCACGCCGAGGTCGCCGGCCGCAACGCCGCCGAGGTCGTGGGCGACCAGGAGTGGCTCGAGAGCACCTTCATCCCCACCGTCGCCAAGCGCGGCGCGGCCATCATCGACGCCCGCGGCTCCTCCTCGGCCGCCTCCGCCGCGTCCGCCACCATCGATGCCGCGCGCGACTGGCTCTTCGGCTCCGCCGAGGGCGACTGGGTCTCGATGGCCGTCCGCTCGCAGGGCGAGTACGGCGTGCCCGAGGGCCTGATCTCCTCGTTCCCGGTCACCACCTCCGGCGGCGACTGGTCGATCGTCGAGGGTCTCGAGATCGACGAGTTCTCCCGCGGCCGGATCGCCGCGTCGACCGACGAGCTCGCCGAGGAGCGCGCCGCGGTCACCGAGCTCGGCCTGATCTAGCCGCCCGCGACCGCCCGGTGAGAGTTTCATCGGCTGGCCGACGGACCTCACGCCTGGACGACGAAGCTTTGTCGTCCAGGCGTGAGTTTCATCGGCTAGCCGATAAAACTCTCCCGCCCCCTCAGAACCCCGGCTGGTCCGGGATCGTCTGGGCCAGGAAGATCAGCGCGACGCCCACGCCACCGAGCAGGACGCAGTCGAAGAGCCGGTGGCGGACGGCGAGCATGCCGGCGTCGCGGCGGGGCAGCACCAGGCGCACCGCCGCGGCCACGATCAGCGCCCCCGCCATCCACTGCACCCCGAGCCGCCAGTTGCCGGACCAGACGATGCCCAGGCCGACGCCGGTCGCGAGCAGCACGAGCAGGTAGAACGCCCCGCCGATCGTCGAGGGGTAGCGGCGGGTGTCGTCGGGCTCCCCCGACTCTTCGGGTCCGACCCCGTCCCCCGCCTCGGCCGCGGCGAGCTCCGCGGCGACCTCGTCCGGCGTCGGGACAGGGGTCTCCTCCGGCTGCTCGGACGGCGGTACGCCGGGGTCGCTCACGCGGGCTCGATCTCAGGCGGACGCCGCGGCCGACTGCTCGGCCATCGACACGATGTTGGACAGCAGCATGGCGCGGGTCATCGGACCCACCCCGCCCGGGTTCGGGGACACCCAGCCCGCGACGTCCCAGACGCCGGGGTCGACGTCGCCGGCGATCTTGCCGTCGACGCGCGAGACGCCCACGTCGAGGACGGCCGCACCGGGCTTGACCATGTCGGCGGTGATGATCCCGGGTACGCCGGCCGCGGCCACCACCACGTCCGCCTGGCGGGTGTGGGCAGCGAGGTCGCGGGTGCCGGTGTGGCACAGCGTGACGGTGGAATTCTCGCTGCGGCGGGTGAGCAGCAGGCCCATCGGCCGGCCGACGGTCAGGCCGCGACCGACCACGACCACCTCGGCCCCGTTGAGCTCGACGCCGTGGCGGCGCAGCAGCTCGATGCAGCCGATCGGGGTGCAGGGCAGCGAGCCGGTCTCGCCCAGCACCAGGCGGCCGAGGCTGACCGGGTGCAGACCGTCCACGTCCTTGTCGGGGTCGACGCGCGACAGCAGCGCGAACTCGTCCAGCCCGGTCGGCTGCTGGATGAGGAAGCCCGTGCACGACGGATCGGCGTTGAGCCGGTCGATCTCGGCCTCGACCTCGGCCTGGGTGGCGGTCGCGGGAAGGTCGACCCGGATCGACTCGATCCCGATCTCGGCGCAGTCCTTGTGCTTGGCGCCGACGTACCAGTGCGAGCCCGGGTCGTCGCCGACCAGCACGGTCCCGAGGCCAGGGACGATCCCCTGCTCCTTGAGCCGGGCCACGCGCTCGGCGAGCTCGAGCTTGATGGTCTTCAGCGTGGCGCTGCCGTCGAGCTTCTGTGCGGTCATCGCGTTCAATCCTGTCAGGGTTGCTGCTGCTTCTTCACTCACTGGTGTCTCGACACGCGCGTTCCGACTTCGCAAGCTCAGTCGGAGCGCTCGCTCGACCTTTCCACCTACGGGGCCGCTGGCGCGTCCCCTAGTGGAAGAAGTGGCGGGTGCCGGTGAAGTACATGGTCACGCCCGCCGCCTTGGCGGCCTCGATCGTCAGCTCGTCGCGGACCGAGCCGCCGGGCTGCACGATCGCGGCGACGCCGGCGTCGATGAGGATCTGCGGGCCGTCCTCGAAGGGGAAGAAGGCGTCGGAGGCGGCGACCGAGCCGACCGCGCGCTCCCCCGCCCGCTGGACGGCGAGCTTGCAGGAGTCGACCCGGTTGACCTGGCCCATGCCGACGCCGACCGAGGCGCCGTCCTTGGCGAGCAGGATCGCGTTGGACTTCACCGCGCGGCAGGCCTTCCAGGCGAAGGCCAGGTCGGCGAGGACCTCCGGCGAGGCCGCCTCGCCGGTGGCCAGCGTCCAGGTCGCCGGGTCGTCGCCCTCGGCGTCGACGTGGTCGACGTGCTGCATGAGCAGGCCGCCGCTGATCGGGCGGGTCTCGACCGCCGCGCCCCCGTCCGCGGGCGCCACGAGGATGCGAATGTTCTTCTTGCCCTGGAGCACCTCGACCGCGCCCTCGTCGTACGACGGCGCGACGATCACCTCGGTGAAGACCTCGGCGACCTGCTGGGCCAGCTCGACCGAGACCGGCCGGTTGACCGCGATCACGCCGCCGAACGCGGAGACCGGGTCGCAGGCGTGCGCGCGCCGGTGGGCCTCGGCGACGTCGGCGCCGACCGCGATGCCGCACGGGTTGGCGTGCTTGATGATCGCCACCGCCGGCTCGGCGAAGTCGTTGGCGGCACGGCGCGCCGCGTCGGTGTCGACGTAGTTGTTGTAGGACATCTCCTTGCCGTGCAGCTGCTCGGCGGCGGCCAGGCCGGCGCCCGGGGCGGAGACGTAGAGCGCGGCGGGCTGGTGCGGGTTCTCGCCGTAGCGCAGCACCGCCTTCTTCTCCCAGGTCGCGCCGGCCCAGGCCGGGAAGCCGGTGCCCTCTGAGGAGTCGGTCAGCACGTTGCCCATCCACGACGCCACGGCGACGTCGTACGACGCGGTGTGCACGAACGCCTCCGCGGCCAGGGTCTGCCGCTGGGCCAGGGTGAAGCCGCCGTCGGCGACCGCGGCCAGCACGTCGGCGTAGCGCTCCGGGGAGGTCACGATGGCGACCGAGGGGTGGTTCTTGGCGGCCGCCCGGACCATCGAGGGGCCACCGATGTCGATCTGCTCGACGCACTCGTCCGGGCCCGCGCCCGAGGCGACGGTCTGGGTGAACGGGTAGAGGTTGGACACGACCAGGTCGAACGGTTCGACGCCGAGGTCGGCCAGCTGGGCGACGTGGGAGTCGAGGCGACGGTCGGCCAGGATGCCGGCGTGCACGCGCGGGTGCAGGGTCTTCACGCGGCCGTCGAGGCACTCGGGGAAGCCGGTCAGGTCCTCGACCTTGGTGACCGGCAGGCCGAGGCCCTCGATGAGGGCGGCCGAGCCGCCGGTCGAGACCAGCGCGACGCCGGCCTCGTGCAGTCCGCGGACGAGGTCCTCGAGACCGGACTTGTCGTAGACGGAGACCAGCGCGCGCTTGATCGGGACACGGGCTTCAGACACGGAACGCTCCTGAGGGGTGGGGCTGGGGCGGTCGGGGCACCCAGGCGGTCGATGCTCCCGCGTTCACTCCCTGGTGGTCACCCACCTGCGCCAGTCGTGTGGACGAGAGTCTACCGGCCGTAGCGGACCCGGCGTCCCTCGACCGTGAACCCCTCGCGGGCCATCCGACCGAGGGTCTCCACGAGCATCGTGCGCTCGGCGACCTTGATCCGCTCGTGCAGGGTCTCGACCGTGTCGTAGTCCTCCACCGGTACGGCGGTCTGCGCGATGATCGGCCCGGTGTCGACGCCCGGGTCGACGACGAACAGGGTCGCGCCGGTGATCTTCACGCCGTACGACAGCGCGTCCTCGGCGCCGTGCATGCCCGGGAAGGCCGGGAGCAGCGCCGGGTGGCTGTTGACGTACTTGCCTCCGTAGAGGGCGAGGAAGGTCGGGCCCGCGAGCTTCATGAAGCCCGCGGAGACGATGAGGTCGGGGTCCCACGCCGCGACGGCGCCGGCCATCGCCGCGTCCCACTCCTCGCGGGTCCCGAAGTCGGCGACCTTCAGCACGAACGTCGGGATCCCCGCGCGCTCGGCCCGGGCCAGCGCCTCGATCCCGTCGCGGTCGGCGCCGACGGCGACGACGCGGGCGCCGTACGCGGGGTCCCGGCAGGCCTCGATCAGGGCCTGGAGGTTGGTGCCGGACCCCGACACGAGGACGACGATGGCGGCGGGTTCGTCTGGCACGGGCGGCACTCTAGGGCATGGCGTCGCGGCGGGCGCGGCGTCGCTGCAGCGCGGTCGCGAGCACCCCGCCGAGCAGGCCGCCGAGGCCGAACGCGGTCACGGCGTACACGGTGGTGTCGAGCACGAGCGGCCCGACCTCGGCCATCCGCCCCGGCCCGACGGCGCCACCGGCGAGCGCCGCGAGGACGCCGAAGAGCAGGCCGGCGAGGACGCCGCCGGCCAGCCCGCGGATGATGCCCTCGTCCCAGCGGGTCGTCGGGGCCAGCCGCTGCGAGCGCATGGTCGCGACCAGGGCGACCAGCGGCGGCAGGAGCATGAGGTACGCCGTCCAGACCGGCGGTGTCCCGGCGTCGGGCAGCGCGGCCAGCAGCGGGAACATCGGCAGCGGGCCGAGCGCGACGGCCGACGGCGAGACCAGCGTGCCGACGCCGACGGCGAAGCCCGGCCCGAGCAGGTAGGAGCCGGAGAAGATCACGGCGTTGGGCACCACGGTGGCGCTGAGCAGGGTGAAGAGGGTCGCGTCGCCCGCGTCGGTGTGGAGCTGCGACATCACGTTCACGGCGGTGTCGAGGTCGACGATCAGCGCAGCGAGCAGCACGAGGCCGGCCACCAGTGCCCAGCCGAGCAGGATCCGGCGGCAGGTGGCGGCGGCCTCGCGCAGCGCGACCGGGAGGAACGAGGCCCAGATCGCCGCGCGCCCCGAGCCGACGGCGACCGCAGACCCGCCCACGAGGCCGCACAGCAGGACCGTCCACAGCAGCGGCCGGACCAGCGAGGGGTCGGTCGCGGGGGTGGCGGCGACCGCGTGGGTGACGACCACCACGACGGCGTACCCGAGCGCGAACAGGCCGGTCGCCGTCGGCACCGTCCAGTCGCGCTCGCCGTCGGCGATGGCGTCGGCGTCGGGCCCGTGGCCGGACACGGCGTCGCCGACCCGGGTCGCGACCCGCCAGATCGTCCAGGCCACGACCAGCGTCAGCGCCAGGGGTACGGCGGTCACCGGCGTGCCCTGCACGTGCACGCCCGAGCCGTGGCCCATCAGCCAGCCCAGGGCGCCGACCCGCAGCGCGTCGCGCGGCTCCCCGTGGGCACCGGCATCGGTGAGGAACCAGCCCGCCACCCCGGCCCCCAGGCAGACGACCAGGGTCGCGGCCGCGGCGGTCGCGCCACCGAGCGTCGCCAGCAGGACGAGCGGGCGACGGTGCCGCAGGTCGTCCCGGGCACGGGTCGCGTCGGGCCGGTGAGGGAGCACGGAGGTCATGGTCGATCCATCATGACCGGAGCGTCCGGGGCGACGGCGTTGCCACGCCGTCGCGTACCGTGGTCGGGCCATGAGGGACCCCGACGAGTTCGACGCGTGCTACCAGGACGCCCGGACCAGGCTGCTGCTGCAGACCTACGCGCTCACGGGCGACCTCTCGGCCGCCCGGGCCGCCGTCCGCGACGCGTTCGTCGTCGCGTGGCACCACTGGCGCAAGGCCACCCGCCACGGTGACCCGGAGGCCTGGATCCGCCCGATCGCCTGGGCCCACGCGCAGCGCCGGCACACCGCACGCCTCTGGCACCGCGAGAAGGGCCTGTCCCCCGAGGTCCGGGCCACCCTCGACGCACTGGGCAAGCTGAGCGTCGACCAGCGCAAGATCCTGCTGCTCACCGTGCTCGCCAGCGGGACCCTCGCCGACTTCGCCCGCGAGGTCGGGCTGACCCGCGAGGACGCCGAGCGCGAGCTGCAGACCGCCACCTCCCAGCTGGCCATCCACCTCGACCTCGGCACCCCGGTGGCCCGCACGCTCTTCGCCCCGCTCGCCGAGGCCGTCGGGGAGGTCCGGCTGCCCCGGGCCTCGATCCTGCGGCGGGCCGGGGCAACGCGCCGTCGTACCCACACGACGGTGGGGGTCGTCGCCGCCGTCGCCGCCCTGGTCCTGACCGGCACGGCCGTCACCGACGGCGGCGGCGTCCGGCCGACCCTCGACCGTGGCCTGGTCTCGTCGTCCGACGAGCCGGACCCGCAGCCCGAGCCCCCGCCGCCCCCGGCGCTCTCCGAGGACGCCCTGCTCACCGCCGCCCAGGTCGACGCGAGCGTCCCCGGCCGACCCTGGGCGGTCGGGACGACCCACGACAACAGCGCGGGCGACGGGCTGGTGCTCCCCTGCCAGCGCGAGCGGTACGCCGACGCCCGCAGCTCGGTCGCCCTGGTCCGCGACTTCGCGGCCGCCCCGCAGCGCCGCGAGCCCGCGCGCACCACCGTCCAGCTGGCCGAGGCCTCCGCCTCCGAGCGGGCCGCCCACCGGGCGTTCCGCACCACCCTGCGCTGGTTCGCCGGCTGCACCGACCCGCGCACCCAGCTGCTGACCACGCAGCGGGTGACCGGGGTCGGCGACGAGGCGGTGCTGCTGACGCTGCGTCGCTGGGGGGCCGGCGAGGCCACCTACGTGGCCGCGGTCGCCCGCACCGGGCAGCTGACGACCACGACCTTCACGACGGTCGCCTCCGACGACGAGGCCCGCGCCCGCCCGGCCGCCAAGCTGCTCAGCGCCGCCGTGGGCGACCTGTGCACGCTCCCCGACGCCGGCGGATGCGGCGTCGCGCCGCGGCTGGAGCCGATGGACCCGCTGCCGGTCGGGGTGGTGCCCGCGATGCTCGACGTCGTCGACCTGCCGCCGCTGAGCGACGTCCGGCGGCGCACCTGGGCCGGCACCGAGCCCCGCCTGGCCCGCACCAACCTGGCCGCGACCCGGTGCGACGGCGCGGAGTTCCGCGGCCGGGGCTGGTCCAGCAACCTCACCCGCACGTTCCTGGTCCCGGAGGCGCGGCTGCCCGCGGAGTTCGGGCTCACCCAGACCGTCGGCGCGCTGGGCCCCCAGCGGGCGCGGGCCTTCGTCGAGGACGTCCGCGAGGCGATGCGGACCTGCCCGGAGGAGGATCTCGGCACCGACGTCAGCCGGATCACCGACCGCCGCGAGGACGGCGAGGACCTCACCGTCTGGCGGATCACGACCGAGGTCTCCGACGACCAGTCGGTGGAATTCCGGATGGCCATCCTGCGCACCAGCACCTCGGTCGCCCAGATCAGCTTCGTGCCCACCGCGGACGTGCGGATGAGCGACGACGACTTCGTCGCCCTGGCCGAGCGGGCCCTGACCCGGCTGACCCGGCTGCCCCGCCCGGGCAGCTGACGGCGGCCCCTGCGTCAGACGCTGCCCAGGCGCTGCGTCAGAGGCCGGGCAGCGCGCCCAGCAGGCCCTGGACCAGGTCGTAGGTCGGCCGGTCCGCGGCCGCGACCAGGCCCGAAGGCAGGGGCGCGCGGGCGTCGTACGGCTCGCCGGCGAAGGTGCCGACGAAGCCGCCGGCCTCGGTGAGCAGCAGCGAGCCGGGCGCGTGGTCCCAAGGCTTGGTCCCGCGGTAGAGCACGTAGTCGGCGTCGCCCTCGACCAGCTTCGGGTAGTCCACGCCGCAGCAGACCCAGGTGGTCTCCAGCTTGCGCAGGGTGCCGAGCGCGCGGCCGAGCCAGCTGCGCCGCGAGGTGATGCCGCGCAGGTCCTCGCCCAGCGGCGGACGCTCGAGCCGCACGCCGTCGCGCCAGGCGCCGGCGCCCCGCTCGGCGACGTAGGCGACGCGGTGCTGCGGCTGCCAGATCCAGCTCCGTACGACGACCCCGCCCCGCAGCTCGGCGGCCATCACGGCGTGGTCGGGCGAGCCGTGGACGAAGTTGCGCGTGCCGTCGACGGGGTCGACCGTGAACGCGTGCTCGGCCGCCTGGAAGCGCTCCAGCAGCCCCGGGTCGGCCGCGGCGGCCTCCTCCCCCAGCACGAGCGCGTCCGGGTAGGCGTCGGTCAGCGCCGCGGTGATCAGCACCTCCGCCTCGCGGTCGGCGATGGTGACGAGGTCGCCCGGGCCCTTCTCGTCGACCTGGTCGTCGGCCAGCGCCCGGAACCGCGGCTCGATCACCTCGGCCGCCACGTCCTGGAGCAGGGTCAGCACCTCGTCGGTCCGCACCCGGCCAACCTACCGACGCGTGGTGACGTCTAGACGGGCACGTCGTATGCAACCGTGCTGCCAGGTGGGGCGTATCCACTCCGACAAGCACCACGGAGAACCCCAGCAGACGGGAACGAGGAGATGGACGAACGCGAGTTCGACGCCTTCTACACCGCGTCGTTCACCCGCATCGTCGGCCAGCTCTACGCCATGATCGGGAACCGCGACGAGGCGCAGGAGTGCGTGCAGGAGGCGTTCGTGCGCGCCTGGGCACACCGCCGCAAGCTCGACCGGGCGGACTACCCGGAGGCCTGGGTGCGGACGACGGCGTACCGCCTGGCGGTGAGCCGCTGGCGCCGTACCGTCCGGGCCAGGCGGCCCGAGGACCGCGCCCTCGGCGCCGTCACCCAGGCGCCGGCGCCGAGCGAGAGCCACGTCGCCCTGGTGACGGCCCTCAAGCAGCTGCCCGAGGCGCAGCGCCAAGCATTGGTGCTGCACCACATCGCCGACATGTCCGTCCACGACGTCGCCCGCGAGGTCGGCGTCCCCGAAGGCACCATCAAGGCCCGGCTCAGCCGCGGCCGGGCCGCGCTCGCCGCGCTGCTCTCCGACGACGGAGGCCTCCAGGAGGGAGCCAGTCATGCCTGACCTCAACGACGAGCTCTTCTCGAGCTTCAGGACCGAAGGACCCACCGTGAACCCCCTGCCCGCCGCCGAGGTACGCCGCCGCGGCGACCGG
This sequence comes from Nocardioides sp. CCNWLW216, assembly GCF_037120545.1. NCBI lineage: Bacteria > Bacillati > Actinomycetota > Actinomycetes > Propionibacteriales > Nocardioidaceae > Nocardioides > Nocardioides sp. CCNWLW216. Next base: position 486,386 of record NZ_JBBBBJ010000001.1, on the reverse strand, counting down.
ATGCGCCGGCGCAACAACGCCCTGGCCGCGGTCGGGGGTGTCGCCGCCGCGCTCGTCGTGATCGCGGCCCCGGTCGCGGTCATCACCCAGCAGGGCACCGACGATCCCAGCCCGCCGGTCGCCACGCAGACGACCGAGGCACCCCGGGTCTCGTGGCTGCAGGAGATCCCGGCCGACCTCGACGTCGCTGCGGGCCTCGCGGCGGGTGCGGAGACCTCGGACGAGCCGGGAGTCTCACAGCTGACGTTGTGCGACCAGACCGCCTTCGACGCCGAGCGGCAGACGGTCGACGTCGCCGGCGCGGTCAGCCGCGGGCGGCCGAACACCGACGAGTCCGTGCTCAGCCGCACCCTGGCGCTCTACCCGGACGATGCTGCGGCGGCGACCGCCGTGGCCGACCTGCGCGACGCGGCCCGCTCCTGCCCCTCGGCGGCGGGCGCCGCGGACGGCGACACCACCCGGACCCGCGTCGACAACGCCCAGCTCGCCGCCGACGAGTCCCTGGTGGTCACCGAGGGCTACTACGGCGACGGGGACGACTACCCGAGTCTGGGCGTGGACTACGTCGTCGTCGCCCGGACCGGCAACGCCGTGCTGGTCACCGTGACCCCCGGCATCACGGTGGACGACCAGAAGATCCAGGACGTGCAGGACGACGTCACCGATGTCGTCAGCGCGATGAAGGCCTTCTCCCCCGAGCCCGACTGACCCACCCGTCGACCAGCGGACCCGTCCGACAACCTCGGGCGGGTCCGCTGCGTCCCAGGCCCGTGCGCGCTCCCACCGTCCTCCTCGCTCTCGGGCTGCTGCTGGCCGGCTGCGGCAGCGGCCACCCGACCACGACGACCACCACGTCCTCCCCGGCTCCCGCACCCGTCACGCCCGTCCCGGAGGGCATCCCCCTGACGGCCGACTATCCGGCCGACGACGAGGCCGAGTCGCCGGACCTGGGCCGGCAGGAGCCGCACCGCGGGGACGGCTTCGCCTTGGACGTCTGCGGCGTGACGTTCCCCGCACCCACGACCGAGGACCTCCTGTCCGCGGGCTGGCGCAACGTCGAGGACGTCCGCGACCGCCACCTCGTCACCTTCGCCGACGCAGCGGCCGCGACGTCGTACGTCGACGCCGTGCTCGACGCGTACCGCGCCTGCCCGACCCACGAGGAGAACGGGTGGGTCACCCACACCGAGGTCCACCCGACCGACCTCGGCGACCAGGGTGGAGCAGCGGCCACGCGCGAGGACGCAGGCACCGGGCTGAGGATCACCTACGTCGTCCGAGTCGGCGCCGCCGTGCTCGTCAGCGAGACCCTCGGCGAGGGCGGGGCCGGGCCGGACGGCACCATCGAGCGGAATGTCCGAGCCGACGGCCGGGCGATCGCGGGCATCGTCGAGGAGATGGTCCGGCTGGGCTGACCGACCCCCGGACGCACGAACGGCCCCCGGGAAGGTCGCCGGGGGCCGTCGTACGAGCGGATGGATCAGAGGCTCTGCAGGATCTCCCGCATCAGCGCGGCCGTCTCGGACGGCGTCTTGCCGACCTTCACGCCGACGGCCTCGAGGGCCTCCTTCTTCGCCTGCGCGGTGCCGGAGGAGCCCGACACGATCGCACCGGCGTGGCCCATCGTCTTGCCCTCGGGGGCGGTGAAGCCCGCGACGTAGCCGACGACCGGCTTGGTGACGTTGTCCTTGATGTAGGCCGCCGCCCGCTCCTCGGCGTCGCCGCCGATCTCGCCGATCATCACGATCGCCTTGGTGTCGGGGTCCGCCTCGAACGCCGCGAGGGCGTCGATGTGGGTGGTCCCGACGATCGGGTCGCCGCCGATGCCGATGGCGGTCGAGAAGCCGAAGTCCCGCAGCTCGTACATCATCTGGTAAGTCAGCGTGCCGGACTTCGACACGAGACCGACCGGGCCGGTGCCCGCGATGGTGTGCGGCGTGATGCCGGCCAGCGACTCGCCCGGCGTGATGATGCCGGGGCAGTTCGGGCCGATCATCCGGGTGGACTTGCCCTGCAGGTAGGACCAGACCTCGGCCGTGTCCTGCACCGGCACGCCCTCGGTGATGACCACGAGCAGGCCGATGCCGGCGTCGATGGCCTCGATGCAGGCGTCCTTGGTGAACGCCGGCGGCACGAAGACGACCGACACGTCGGCGCCGGTCTCCTTGATCGCCTCGGCCACGGTGCCGAACACCGGCTGCGTGGTCCCGGCGAGCTCGACCGTGGTGCCGGCCTTGCGGGCGTTGACCCCGCCGACGATGTTGCTGCCGGACTGGATCATCAGGGTGGTGTGCTTGGAGCCCATGCCGCCCGTGATGCCCTGGACGATGATCTTGGAGTCCTTGTTGAGGTAGATGCTCACTGTTCTCTGCTCTCTATCTCAGGCGTTCGCCAGCTCGGCGGCCTTGTCGGCCGCACCGTCCATCGTGTCGACCTGGGTGACCAGCGGGTGGTTGAGCTCGTCGAGGATCCGACGGCCCTCCTCCACGTTGTTCCCGTCCAGGCGTACGACGAGCGGCTTGGTCGCCTCGGCGCCCAGGATCTCCAGGGCGCCCTTGATGCCGTTCGCGACCTCGTCGCAGGCGGTGATGCCGCCGAAGACGTTCACGAACACGCTCTTGACCTGCGCGTCGTTCAGGATCACGTCGAGGCCGTCGGCCATCACCTGGGCGTTCGCGCCGCCACCGATGTCGAGGAAGTTGGCGGGCTTGACCCCACCGTGCGCCTCGCCGGCGTACGCGACGACGTCGAGGGTCGACATGACCAGGCCCGCGCCGTTGCCGATGATGCCGACCTGGCCGTCGAGCTTGACGTAGTTGAGCCCCTTGTCCTTGGCCTTGGCCTCGAGCGGGTCCGTCTCGTCCTTGATCTCGAACGCCTCGTGCTCGGGGTGCCGCACCTCGGACGCGTTCTCGTCGAGCGAGACCTTGCCGTCGAGGGCCTCCAGCTTGTCGCCGGCCAGCCGCGCGAGCGGGTTGACCTCGACCAGCGTGGCGTCCTCCTCGACGAAGACCGTGTAGAGCGACTGGATCATCGCCACGGCCTGCTCGAAGACGGCCTCGGGGAACGCGGCCTCGGTCGCGATCTCGCGCGCCTTGGCCTCGTCGACACCGGCACCCGGGTCGATCGGGATCTGCTTGACGGCGTCGGGGTTGGTCTTCGCGACCTCCTCGATCTCGACACCGCCCTCGACGCTGGCGATGCAGAGGTACTGGCGGTTCGCGCGGTCGAGCAGGAACGAGAAGTAGTACTCCTCCTCCGGCGGGGTCGCGGGCGTGACGAGCACGCGGTTGACCGGCAGGTCCTTGATCTCGAGGGCGAGGATGTTCGTCGCGTGCTCGAAGGCCTCGTCGGGGGTCTTGGCGAGCTTCACGCCGCCGGCCTTGCCGCGGCCGCCGGCCTTGACCTGCGCCTTGATGACGGTCACGCCGCCGATCTGCTCGGCAGCGGCCTTGGCGGCCTCGGCGGTCTCGACGACGACACCCAGAGTCGTTGCCACACCATGCTTGGCGAAGAGCTCCTTCGCCTGGTACTCCATCAGGTCCACTGATCCACCAGTCTCTAGTCGCGGGTATCCCACGGGACGTATCCCACGGGACGATAGCCCTGTCACGTCGCCCCCGATAAGGGCCGGGGGGCCGACGTGACGGAGGACATACGCGGGCCGGGTATCCCGTCGTCAGCCGTCGTACGCCGCCACCCGGCGCAGCGTCCCGGCGAGGTCCGCCGGGTCGGCGACGACCATCGGCACGTCGGTGACGTCCCGGTCAGCGAGAGCCACGAGCAGGCCGTCGAGCGGGCCGCCGAGCGTGACGACCAGGTCGGCGTCCTCCTGCAGCACGACGGCAGCGAGGCCCGCCTCGTCGTACCCGCCGGCCAGGACGACCTCGTGCCCGGCGTCGCGCAGGGCCCGGGCGAGCGCCTCGGGACCGGGACCCGGTCCCCCCAGGACGATGCGCACCATGTGGTCAGCCTGACACGCGCCCGCGTCCGGGCGGGCTGACCTGCGAATATCCCCGAATCGATCACGACCGGGCAGTGAAACGTGCACAATCGGACGGCGCCCGGTTTCGGCCTGCCGAAGCCATCCGTTACAGTCTGGGGCGCTTGTCACACCTCTGCACGACCTCGTGAACGAGACCTCCGGAGCGACTTGATCCATGGGTAACCACCGAGCGGAATACCGCGGCTCACGTCGTGGACCCTCGGAGACCCAGGAGACGCCCTCGACCTACGTCGGACGTCGCGTCGCTCGCCCTGCAGTACCCGAGGCGCCGCCGACCATGCCGGTCGTGCCCGAGCGGGCCCTCTTCGCCGAGCCGGTCGTCGCCGCGGAGCCCGCCCTCTTCGCCGAGCCGGAGCCGACGCCTTCGTACGTCCGCTCCGACGTGACGACCCCGCTCCACAGCGACACCACCGCCTCGCTGCCGCTCGTGACCGCCCCGGGCAAGCGCAAGGCCGTTAAGCACGTCGGCGACCGCGGCCCCCTGTTCCGCGGGCTGCCGTCGGTGCCGGTCCTCGTCGGCATCGCCGCCCTCGCCGTGTCGGCCGGCGGCGCCGTCCTCGCGGGCGGCCCGGGCACCGGGGTCGGCGAGCCGCCCCGCCTGAGCCAGGCCAGTGCCCTCAGCGGCGCCAGCGCCGGCTCCACCGTCAACCTGATGAAGGACAAGCGCCGCCAGGTCGTCAGCCGCGACCACCGTCGTGACGCGCTCGCGGACGCGGCCGACCAGGAGCTCCAGGCGGCCGTCGAGAAGCAGTACGAAGCCCACACGGGCGCGCTGCAGAGCCTCGCCAAGGAAGCCGGCAAGTTCGCCGCCGTCCTCGAGGAGAACAAGTGGGTGCTGCCGCTCAGCGGCTACCGCCTCACGGCCCGCTTCGGTGAGTACGGCCTCTGGTCGAGCTACCACACCGGCCTCGACTTCGCCGCGCCCACCGGCACCCCGATCAACGCCGTCGCCAACGGCACGGTGACCGAGACCGGTTACGACGGCGCCTATGGCAACAAGACCGTCGTGACCCTCGAGGACGGCACCGAGCTCTGGTACTGCCACCAGACGACGATCGACGTCAACGTCGGCGACGTCGTCCGGGCGGGCGAGCACCTCGGCACCGTCGGCTCGACCGGCAACGTCACCGGCCCGCACCTCCACCTCGAGGTCCGCCCGGGGGCGGGTGACCCGGTCGACCCGTACTCCGCGATGGTCGTCAACGGGGTGACTCCCTGATCTGCCGAGCAGATCAGAGAGTCACATCGGTGTCGAGTAGCGTCCGCGGCTGAGCCTGCGAAGCCGCGCCGAGCGTATCGACACCAATCCAGGTCTCGCGTACCTCGCTGGTCGAGTAGCCCGGCGAGGAACGAGTCGGTCGCGACTTCGCCCCCCAGTCGCGCGGCTCGCTCGACCACCCATCAAGCTGTTGGAACTCGCTTCGCTCGCTCCTACAGCTTCTCCACCGGGGCGTACCGCAGCAGCAACCGCTTGACGCCCTCGGTCCCGAAGTCGATCGACGCGACCGCCTTGTCGGCCGCCCCCTCGACCGCAACCACGGTGCCGAGGCCGAAGGTGTCGTGCTGGACCCGGTCGCCCGGCTCCAGGGACGGGACCTCGCGGGCCGGCTTGGCCTTCCGGGCCGCGTCGGCGCGGGCGGCGGCCGAGGAGAAGTTGCGGCGGCCGGCGGCCGTGGGCTCCCCCATCCGGGCCGGGGAGCCGCTGGCCAGGTCGGGACGGCCCCAGCGGGTCTGGGCGGCCTCGGTCCGGCGCCAGTCGACCAGGTCGACCGGCAGCTCGTCGAGGAACCGCGAGGCCGGGTTGTGGGACGGCGCGCCCCAGGCCGAGCGGACCACGGCGCGGGAGATGTAGAGGCGCTCGCGGGCCCGGGTGACGCCGACGTACGCGAGGCGTCGTTCCTCCTCGAGCTCGGGCTGGTCGCCCAGCGAGCGGGCGTGCGGGAAGACGCCGTCCTCGAGTCCGGTCAGGAAGACGACCGGGAACTCCAGGCCCTTGGCGGTGTGCAGCGTCATCAGGGTGACCACCCCGGCGTCGGTCTCGGGGATCTGGTCGGTGTCGGCGACCAGCGCGACCCGCTCCAGGAAGTCGGTGAGGCCGGGCGCGACCGTGCCGGCGTCGACGTCGGCGGGGTCGGCCGACGGGCCGGCGACCGGGTCGTCGCTGAACTCGCGGGCCACGGCCACCAGCTCGGCCAGGTTCTCCAGCCGGGTGGCATCCTGCGGGTCGTCGGACTCCTCCAGCTCGGTGAGGTAGCCGGACCGCGCCAGCACGGTCTCGAGGACCACGTCGGCCCGCTCCCCCGCCTCGACCATCGACTGCAGCTCCTCGACCAGGCCGACGAAGCCGCGGATGTTGGTGAGCGAGCGGGTGGCCAGGCCCGGGGCCTGGTCGGCCCGGCGCAGCGCCTCCCAGAAGGTCAGCCGGTCGCGCTCGGCCAGCACCGTCACGCACGCGACCGCCCGGTCGCCGATGCCGCGCTTCGGGGTGTTGAGGATCCGCCGCAGCGAGACCTGGTCGTCGGGGTTGGCCAGCATCCGCAGGTAGGCCAGGGCGTCGCGGACCTCGCGCCGCTCGTAGAACCGGACCCCGCCGACCACCTTGTAGGGCTGGCCGGTGCGGATGAAGATCTCCTCGAACACCCGGGACTGGGCGTTGGTGCGGTAGAAGATCGCGACGTCGGACGCCTTGGTGCCGGCGTCGGTCAGCTGGTCGATCTCGTCCGACACGAAGCGGGCCTCGTCGTGCTCGTCGTCGGCGACGTACCCGACGATCCGCTCGCCGTCGCCGGCCTCGGACCACAGCCGCTTCTCCTTGCGGCCCTTGTTGTGGCCGATGACGGAGTTGGCGGCGGTGAGGATGGTCTGCGTGGAGCGGTAGTTCTGCTCCAGCAGGATCGAGGTCGCGTTCGGGAAGTCCTGCTCGAAGTCGAGGATGTTGCGGATGTTGGCCCCGCGGAACGCGTAGATCGACTGGTCGGCGTCGCCGACCACCATCAGCTCCGCCGGCTCGACCCGCTCGCCGCCGCTGTGCTCCGGGACCTCCTCCATCTGCTCGGCACAGAGCTGGTGGATGAGGGCGTACTGGGCGTGGTTGGTGTCCTGGTACTCGTCGACCAGCACGTGCCGGAACCGGCGCCGGTAGACCTCGCGCACGTCGGGGAACGACTGGAAGAGGTGGACGGTCAGCATGATCAGGTCGTCGAAGTCGAGCGCGTTGGCCTCGGTCAGCCGCCGCTGGTAGAGCGAGTACGCCGCGGCGTACTGCTCCTCGAGCTTGTTGCGGGCGTCCTTGGCCGCCTCCTCGGCGTCGCGCAGCTCGTTCTTGTGGTTCGACACCCAGTGCAGGACAGGTCCCGGCTGGTACTGCTTCGGGTCGAGGTCGAGGTCCTTGAGCACCAGCGTCATCAGCCGCTTCTGGTCGGCGGCGTCGTAGATCGAGAAGCTGGACTTGAACCCGAAGCGGTCGATCTCCTTGCGCAGGATCCGGACGCACGCGGAGTGGAAGGTGCTGACCCACATGATCCGCGCGCGCTTGCCGACCAGGTCCTCGACCCGCTCCTTCATCTCGGCCGCGGCCTTGTTGGTGAAGGTGATCGCCAGGATCGACCCCGGGTGCGCCTTGCGCTCCTGGATCAGCCACGCGATCCGCCGCGTCAGCACCCGGGTCTTCCCCGACCCGGCCCCCGCGACCACCAGCAGCGGCGCCCCCTCGTGGACCACGGCGGCGCGTTGAGGGTCGTTCAGCCCCTCGAGCAGCTCCTCGCGACTGGGGCCGCTGCGGGTCGTGCGCGGCTCGGGCGGCGGCGCGGACGTGAGGTGCTCGAAACCAGGAAGGGAGGGGGTGCTCATGCTGCGCTCAGCCTACGTTCCGCCGGGGACGGTCGGGGGCGGCGGGCGCCGGGTCACCGGGAGGCGGTCGGACCGCCCCCACCCACCTCGGCCGGCCGGTCGGTCGAGCCGAAGAGGTGCTCGAGCACGAACAGCACCCCGCCCACGGCGATGAGACCGGCCGACCAGATGAGCGTGGCCGGGTCGTCCCGGACGACGTACACGAGCAGACCCGCGTTGCCGACCAGGCCGAGCAGGAGCAGCGCGGTCGGAGCCCGGTAGGTCTCGTCAGACTCGTCCTGCCCCCGCAGCTTCAGCGCGGACACGATGACCATCGCGTAGACGAAGAGCAGCAGGACGACGGTGACCGCGGCGAGCCGGCGTACGAGATCGACCTCGACGCCCGCCTTCGGGAGGATGGTGCCGACGACCAGGAGCGCGCCGACGACGACGGCCGAGAAGACCAGGCCGACCCAGGGGCTGCGGCGCGAGCCGTGGATCCGGGCGAAGACGTTCGGGACGACGTCCTCCTGGGCCATGCCGTAGAGGATCCGCGACTGGGTGACCACGGCCACGAGCGTCGTGTTGGTGATCGCGGTCATCGCGATCAGCGCGAAGACAACGGTGAACACCCCCATCGGCAGCGGGATGATCCCGGTCTCGACGACCTCCATCAGGGAGGCCGGGGAGGTGGCGAGGGTGTCGATGGGCACCGTCAAGGCGGCCGAGACGGCGACGAGGACGTAGATGAGGCCGGCTCCGATCATGCCGCCGATCAGCGCCTTCGGGAAGGTACGGCGGGGCGCGGTGCACTCCTCGGCGACGTTGGCGGCGTTCTCGAACCCGGTCATCGCGAAGAACCCGGTGGCGACACCGGCCACCAGAGCGAGCACGGCGTTCTGGTCCCCGGTCTCGAACTCGGTCAGCACACCGAAGTCGGCGTCGCCGCTCAACACATGGACCAGCCCGATCGCGATCACGATCGCCAGGCCGAGGACCTCGACGACGGTCATCACCAGGTTGGCCACGACCGACTCCGTGATGCCGACGAAGTTGATCACCGACAGCATCACCACGAACGCGAGGGACACCAGGAGCGCCGGTGGCAGCGACCACACCTCGGCGAAGTAGTCCGAGAAACCGGCCGCCAAGGAACCCGCGGCGGCGAAGCTGGAGGAGAGCATCGCCACGGTGACGAAGAACGTCAGTCCCGGACGGCGGAACGCCCGGTTGACGTAGAGCGAGGCACCGGCTGCACGGGGGTACTTCGTCACCAGCTCCGCGTAGGCGAGCCCGGTGAGCGTGGCGACGGAGATGCCGAGGAGGAACGCGAGCCAGAACGCGCCGCCCACCGCCGCGGCGACGGCGCCGATGAGCACGTAGACGCCCGACCCGAGCACGTCGCCGAGGACGTAGAAGAAGAGCAACCGGCCGGTGATGGTCCGGTTGAGCTCGGTCTCCTCGAGCTGCTCGGTGGTCTCAGCGGTCGCCGTCATCGGGCCTCCTGGATCGCGATCCTCGGCGAGTACCCCTCGCCCCCGGGGACGAAACGGCGAGCTACTTGGTCAGACAGAGGTCGGGGAACGAGACCTTCTTGGCCACCGTCTGCCGCTCCGCTCCCTGACTGTCCTTCATCCGGAAGTAGCCCGACAGGCTGGTGCACAGCTTCACCGATCCCGGCTCCACCACGGAGTCCGAGCCGTCCCACCCGAAGGCGTAGCCCTCCGTGTCCAGCACGAACCGGTAGGCGCGCCGGGCCCGGCCGTTGACCTCGCCGACCTTGGCGACCTTCTCGCTGCCGCAGTCGGGAGTGATCCCCACGCCGACGGTCCAGGGTGCCCCGGCGGAGAACGACGGGTCGAAGGAGCACTTGTAGCCGTAGTAATAGTTGCTGTACGAGATCTTGTTCGCGCGGTGCTTCTTGCGGTACTTCGCGTCGTCGTCGCAGGTGCGCTTGACGGTCACCTGCAGGCTCGGGTCGATGATCTTGGGGTCTCGCAGCTCCGAGACGACGCCCTGGGAGATGGGCCGCCGCTTGTAGGTGGCCTGGAGACGCGCCGTGGCATAGACGCCGAGGCAGAAGCCGAACTGCGGCACGTCGACGTACCGGTAGCTCGAGTAGGACCGGGAGACGGTCTCCCCGCCACGCCGCTCGTTGGCGGAGGCGGACCCGGACGGGCTGAGCAGCGAGACGGTCAGGACCGCGGCGAGCGCCCCGGCCAGGAGCAGGATCGAGCGACGTGCTGAGGTCAAGGTTGGCTCCCGAGAACCGCGCCGGTCGGGTGAGCGGCGTCACCGGGCCCCCGTACCGCAGCGCGCCGTACGGCAAACCCGCCGTTCAGAGCAGACGGCGGTCCGAGGCCCAGCGGCTCAGCTCGTGGCGCGAGGAGAGCTGCAGCTTGCGCAGCACGCTCGACATGTGGGTCTCGACGGTCTTGATGGAGATGAACAGCTCCTTGGCGACCTCCTTGTAGGCGTAGCCGCGGGCGATCAGCCGCATCACCTCCCGCTCGCGCTCGGTCAGCCGGTCGAGGTCCTCGTCGACCGCGGCCACCTCGATGGAGCCGGCGAAGGCGTCGAGCACGAACCCGGCCAGCCGCGGCGAGAACACGGCGTCGCCGTCGGCGACCCGGCGGATCGCGGAGACCAGCTCGGGCCCGGTGATGGTCTTGGTGACGTAGCCGCGCGCTCCCCCGCGGATGGTGCCGATGACGTCCTCGGCCGCGTCGGAGACGCTCAGCGCGAGGTAGCGGGTCTCCGGCGACTGGCCGCGCCGCATCACCTCGACGCCGCCCCCACCGGGCAGGTGCACGTCCAGGAGTACGACGTCCGGCCGGTGCGCGGCGACCGCGGTCACGGCCTCGTCCACGTCGGCGGCCTGCGCTAGCACCTCGACCTCCCCCGCGCCCGCGGCCTCGAGCTCGGCGATGACGCCGCGGCGGAACATGGCGTGGTCGTCGACGACGACGACCCGCACGGGGCTAGTCATGAGATGCCTCCTGGGTGGTGGTGCGGGACAGGTGCAGGCGCACCTCGGTGCCCTCGCCGGGGCCGGTGCGGATCTCGGCGGTGCCGCCGTGGCGGCGCATCCGGTCCACGATGCTGTTGCGGACGCCGTACCGGTCGTCGGCCACCGCCTCGGGGTCGAAGCCGACCCCGCGGTCGCGGACGAAGACGTCGACGGCGGCCGGGGTGATCTCGGCGTACACGTCGACCCGGCCGGTCCCGGCGTGCTTGGCGGCGTTGGTGACGGCCTCGCGGGCCGCCTGGACCACGGGGCGCAGGTCGTCGGTCAGCGGGCAGTCGCCGACGGCGACCACGTCGACCGAGACGCCGTGGGCGTCCTCGACCTCGGCCGCCGCGCCGCGCAGCGCGCTCGCCGCGGAGGACTCGTCGGCCGACTCCCCGGCGTACAGCCAGGAGCGCAGGTCGCGCTCCTGGGCCCGGGCCAGCCGGGCGACCGTGGCGGCGTCGCCGGAGCTCTTCTGGATCAGCGCGAGGGTCTGGAGGACCGAGTCGTGCAGGTGGGCGGCGACGTCGGCGCGCTCCTGGGAGCGCACCCGCTCCTCGCGCTCGGCACTGAGATCGGAGGCCAGGCCGAAGACCCAGGGGCCGATCACGATCGCCAGGCCGATCAGCACCAGGCCACCCGCGATCAGCCCGGCCCGGGCGTCACTCGCCGAGGCCCCCTCGAAGCCGACGATGAAGACCGCCGAGACCACGAGCAGCGCCCCCGCGGCCACCCGGGCGTACGACGCCCAGCCGCCGCTGCCGAAGACGATCCGGACCGGGTCGATCCGCCCGCTCTGGTCGTTCCAGCGCTCGCGCTGCGCCTCGTCGGCCTGCCGCCAGAGCAGCGCCAGGCCCACCAGACCGAAGAACGCCGGCCAGAACGCCGCCCCCCGCCCGACGAGCGCCTGCAGCGCGAGCACGCCGCCGAGACCCAGCGCGGCGAGCGCGATCGCCGGCCCGACGTCGCCGAGCCGCCGCAGCCGACCGGGCCGCCGACCGCCGCGGGTCGCGCTGGCCAGGCCGGGCGGACCGTCCTCGAACCGGGTGTCGCTCGGCAGCATCAGCCACAGCCCGGCGTACACCATCACGCCGAGCCCGCCCAGGAGCGAGGTGAGCAGGAACCCGGCCCGCACCCACAGCACCGGGACGGCGAGGTGCCGGGCCAGTCCGGACGCGACGCCACCGAGGACGGAGTCGTGGGAGTCGCGGTAGGCCTTCCGGGGCTCGTACGGCGGGTTCGTCGTCATGCTCATCGCCCCTCCATCGTCTCATCGGGCACGATGCCGGACCATGAGGATCGACCCCGAGAGAACCCCGGCCCGCCTCGGGCAGGATCAGGGTCGACCCCGATGGTCCGCGGGCCGCTCGACGACGATGGTGATGACATGACGACGACACCACCCGAGGCACCGACGGGTCCCGGCCCCCAGGAGGGGCCGCGCACCACCCGGGACGAGGTCCGCGACCTCGGCCGCCTCCGCCGCTCCACCACCGACCGCAAGATCGCCGGCGTCGCGGGCGGCCTGGGCCGCCACCTCGACGTGGACCCACTGCTGCTGCGGGTCGCGCTCGTGGTGCTGGTCTTCTTCGGCGGCGCCGGGCTGATGATCTACGGCGCCTGCTGGCTGCTGGTCCCCGAGGACGACGGCTCCGAGCCGGTCGTCAGGCTCGACGAGCGCACCCGCACGGTCGCGCTGGTCGTCGTCGGCATCGTCGCTGCGGCCGCCCTCATCGGCGACTCGTGGGGCTTCATCGGCTTCCCGTGGCCGGTGGTCGTGATCGGCGCGATCGCGCTCGTGGTGCTGACCCGCACGAAGAAGCCCACCCCGACGTACGCCGGACCGCCGACGCCGTCGTACGCCCCCGGCGTGCCGCCGTACGCCGCACCGCCGCCGTACGCCGCACCGCCGACCTACGCCGCCCCGCCCGTCTACGTGCCGCCGCCGCGGAACCCCCGCAAGCGCGGGCCGCGCCTCTTCTGGTTCACCCTGGCCCTGATCGCCCTCGCGGAGGGACTGCTCGGCACCGCCGACCTCGCCGGTGCGCCGGTCGCCGACTCGGCGTACCCCGCCCTGGCCCTCGGCCTGGTCGCGGTGATGCTGCTCGTCGGGTCGGTCTACGGGCGAGCCGGCGGCCTGATCGCGCTCGGCCTGGTCGCCGCGATCGGCGTGGTCGCCTCGACCGCCGCCGACCGGTGGGACGCCGAGGGCGTGACGGAGCGCCCGCTCACGGCGGCCGGCCTGCAGGACGACTACCGGCTCGGTGCCGGCGAGATGGTGGTGGACCTGACCGGGATCACCGACCTCGACGCGCTGGACGGCCGCACCCTCCAGCTCGACGTCAGCGTGGGCCGGATCGAGGTGATCGTGCCGGATGACCTCGCCGTCGAGGTGCAGGCGGCCGCGCACGGCCCCGGCAACATCATGCTGTTCGGCAACGACCGCGGCGGCATCGACAGCACCGCCAGCGCGTCGTACGACCCCGGACTCGGGGACCACCCCGAGCTGTCCATCGACGCCGAGATCAACGTCGGCGAGATCGAGGTGAGGACCCGATGAGCACTCCCCTGGACAGCGGACGCCACCCCGTCAACGTGGGCCACCTCGTGATGGGCTTGGCCTTCCTCGGCCTGGTCGCCGTGTGGGCCGTCGTGCAGAGCGACGTCATCGACGACGACGCCATCCGCTGGCTGCTGCCCGTCCCGTGGGTGTTGGCCGGCGCGGCCGGCCTGGTGGCCTCGGTCCTCAGCGGGCGGCGTCACACCCAGCGCCAGGTCGGCTGGGTGCCGCCGGCCGGGACCGCCGAGGAGGCGGACCCGGCCGACGACCCGGCCGACGACACCCGGTCGTTCAGCTGAGGATCAGTCAGCCCAGGCGTCCCGGGCCGTGACGGCGAGGTCGGGGTGGTCGGCGAACAGGCCGTCCACCCCGGCGTCGAGCAGGGCCCGGATCTCGGCGCCGACCCGGCCGTGAGCGTTCGGGTCGGTGCCGCGCCGGAAGTTGGTGGCCAGGAACTGGTTCTCGGCGCGGACGGTGAAGACCAGCACCCGCAGCCCCGCCGCGTGCGCGTCGCGGACCACGGCGCTCGGCCGACCGGTCGCCCCGGTGGCCGGGTCGCGCGGCAGCACCCAGTCCTTCTGCGGGCCGACCCAGTCCGCATACCGCGCGATGTCGCGCAGCCCGCGCCGGCTCAGCATCGAGGCGTACGACGTCCCCGGCCGGTCGGCCGGCCCGCCGCGCGAGTCGACGAGCTGCTCCAGCGGCAGGTCGGTGACCCGGTCGAGCTCCTGCAGGTTGCCGACCTCGAAGGACTGCAGCAGCACCTTCGCCCGCTTCGAGGCCAGGCCGTGCCTCCGCAGGCTGCGCAGCATCGGCTCCTCCAGCGAGAGCCCGATCGAGTCGAAGTACGACGGGTGCTTGGTCTCCGGCGCCACCCCGACCCACTCGCCGGTCCGGCGGTGGTGCTCGACCACCAGGTCCAGCACCTCGTCGAAGGTCGGGACCTCGAAGCGGCCGTCGTACGCCGTGTTGTCGGGGCGGACCTGCGGGAGCCGCTCGATCGCACGGAGCGACTTCAGCTCGGCCAGGGTGAAGTCCTCGGTGAACCAGCCCGTGAGCGGCACGCCGTCCACGACCTTGGTGGTCCGCCGGTCCGCGAACTCGGGGTGGTCGGCGACGTCGGTCGTCGTCCCGATCTCGTTCTCGTGACGGGCCACCAGGACGCCGTCCTTGGTCGGAACCAGGTCGGGCTCGACGTAGTCGGCGCCCTGCCGGATCGCCAGCCGGTACGACGCCAGCGTGTGCTCGGGCCGGTAGCCGGAGGCACCCCGGTGGCCGACGACGAGCGGCTCGTCGAGCTGGTCGAGGCCACGGTGGCCGGTGAAGTGGCCGGTGGAGTGGCCGGTGGCGGACGCCGGCGCCGTGGGGCCGACGAGCAGGGCGGTGGAGGCGAGGGCGAGCCCCGCGAGGAGGGAGACGGTCCGAGAGGTCATGCATCGATCCCAGCCGCGCCCGGTGTGCACGGGGTGAACGGGCACCGACTAGGCGGCGGCGACCACCGCACGGATCGCCAGGTCGGGGTGGTCGGTGATCAGCCCGTCGACGCCCGCGTCCAGGAACGCGTCGGCCAGCCCGCGCAGGTCGCCGAGCCCGGCCGGGTCGTCGCCGACGCGGTGGTCGGTCGGCAGGTAGTGGTTCTCCGCGCGCAGCGTCCAGACGTAGACGTCGAGCCAGCGCCGGTGCGCGTCGCGGACCAGCCGGGTCGGCTCGTCCAGGGCGCCGTCGGCGGTGCGGGGCAGGACCAGGTCCTGGTGCACGCCGATCGCGTCGGCGTACTCCTCGATCGCGTCCAGCGCGGGGCCGTCGACCGGGTCGCCGACGTCGAGCAGCTGCACCAGCGGCACCAGCGTGCGCCGGGCCAGGCGGCGCAGCACCGCCGGGTCGAAGGACATCAGGGTCACCCGCGAGCGGGCGTGGTCGAGGCCGTGCCGACGCAGGTCGGCCAGGAGCGGCTCGTCCAGGGACAGCCCGAGCGCGTCGAAGTACGGCGGGGACTTCAGCTCGACCAGGACGCCGACCGCGCGGCCCCGTCGTACCGACTCGGCACCGACCATGGCCAGCACCTCGTTGAGCGTCGGCACGCCCTCGCGGCCGTCGTGGACGGTGTTGCCGGGGCGCAGCCCGGGGCGCCGCTCGCGGGCGGCGAGCGTCTTCACCTCGGCCAGGGTCAGGTCCTCGGCGAACCAGCCGGTCATCGTCTCGCCGTCGACCACCTTGGTGGTGCGCCGGTCGGCGAGCTCCGGGTGGGCGGCCACGTCGGTGGTCAGGCTGAGCTCGTTCTCGTGGCGGGCCAGGAGCACGCCGTCCGCGGTCGGGACCACGTCGAGCTCGATGGCGTCGGCGCCCAGCCGGATCGCCGTCCGGTAGGCGTCGAGGGTGTGCTCGGGTCGGTAGCCGCTGGCCCCCCGGTGGGCGACCACGGCGGGCGTGACCACGAGGCTGGCGGTGCGCGGCCGGGTCCGGGACCCGCCGGGGAGTGGAACGGTCAGGACGCTCACAGGACATGGATCGCATGCCCGCACGTCCCGGCGACGGCCCGCGCGTGGCCGTCAGGTGAATGCCACATGATGGGCCCATGACCCTCCCCACGCTCGGCGGGCTGGACCCGCTGCCCGTGCTCGACCACCCCGACCTGCTCGGCCCGAACGTGGCCGCCGCGCTCGCGACCTGGCCGTACGCCGGCGAGATCGCCGTGGTGGCGATCGACCCGGACCTCGCCGACACCGCCGCGATGAGCGCGGCCTACGACCTCCCGCTCGACACCGGCGCCAACTGCGTGGTCGTCTCCGGCAAGCGCGACGGCGAGGAGCGGGTCGCCGCCTGCGTGGTCCGGGCCGACACCCGCGCCGACGTGAACGCCCTGGTCAAGCGCACCCTCGACGTCCGCAAGTGCTCGTTCCTGTCGATGGACCGTGCCGTCGAGGAGTCCTCGATGGAGTACGGCGGCATCACGCCGGTCGGCCTGCCCCCGGCCTGGCGGGTGCTGGTCGACAGCCGGGTCCTCGACGTCGACGTCGCGGTGCTCGGCTCCGGCGTACGACGCAGCAAGCTGCTGGTCCCCGGTCGGCTGGTCGGCGAGCTGCCCGGCGCCGAGGTCATCGAGGGGCTGGGCCTGACCGTCGCGTGAGGGTCACTCGGTCGCCGCGTGCTCCAGCCCGGAGACCCGGATGCCGGAGTTCACCTTGTACTTGCGGTTGATCGAGATCAGCACCGCGGTGAACGGCTCCAGCTGGCGGGCCAGGCGCAGCTTGCCGGCGTCGATGCCGACCCGGCTGGTCACCGACGCGGCCAGCTCCATCGCCACCTGCTTGGCCTCGACCACGTCGCCGACGACGAGGACGTCCTCGTCGAGGTACTCCTCCTCGCTCCACAGCAGCACCGCGGAGACGTTGTGGAACGCGCCCACCACGGTCGCCTCGGGCGCGATCCGCTGGGCCGACTCGGCCGCCGAGCCCTCGCCGCCGTCGACGACCCGGCCGTGGGCGCCGCGCTTGTCGAAGGCCAGCGGGTTCACGCACGAGATCACCGTCTTGCCGGCCAGCGGCAGCGTGGCGACCAGCTCGTCGTGGCCGTCGTACGGCACCGCGAGGAGGACGACGTCGGCTGCCGCGACGGCGTCGGCGTTGGCCAGACCGGTGACGGTGCCCGCGCCGGACACGCCCGCCAGCCGCTCGGTCACCTCGGCCGCCACCGGCTCGGCCTTCTCGGCGGCCCGTGAGCCCAGGATGACCTCATGCCCGTGCTTGGCGAACCGGTAGCCCAGCCCCTTGCCCTGCGGTCCGGTGCCACCGATCACGGCGATGCGGTACGTCGTCAACGTGTTCTCCTCCACTCGTCTCGGGGTCGTCCGACCCCCTCGGATCATGGCATTGTTAACGTGACAGCAACGCTGTCACGATGAATGTCACACCGACCACGAAGGCAACGCCATGAAGCTCTCGACCGCTCTGATGTACGCCGGCAACCCCCGCGAGTCCGCCGACCAGATCGCCACCTGGGAGAAGGCCGGCCTCGACATGGTCTGGGTGGCCGAGGCGTACGGCTTCGACTCCCCCACGCTGATGGGCTACCTGGCTGCGAAGACCGAGACGGTCGAGATCGCCGCCGGCATCCTCAACGTCTTCTCGCGGACGCCGGGCGCGCTGCTGCAGACCGCCGCCGGCCTCGACAACGTCTCCGGTGGCCGCGCCGTGATCGGTCTCGGCGCCTCCGGTCCGCAGGTCATCGAGGGCTTCCACGGAATGCCCTACGAGCGCCCGCTCGGTCGCACCCGCGAGGTCATCGAGATCCTGCGCGCCGGCCTGCGCCGCGAGACGCTGGTGCACGAGGGCCGCAACTTCACCCTCCCGCTCCCGAGCGACCAGGGTCTCGGCCTCGGCAAGCCGCTGAAGCTGCTGACCCGGCCCGAGCGCGCCGACGTCCCGATCTGGGTGGCCGCCCTGGGCGACAAGAACGTCGAGATGACCGCCGAGATCGCCGACGGCTGGCTCCCGCACCTCTTCCACCCCGGCAAGGCCGCCGACGTGTGGGGTGAGGCGCTGGCCCGCGGCACCGCCAAGCGCTCCGCCGACCTCGGCCCGCTCGAGATCAGCGCCAACGCCATGGTGGCGATCGGCGAGGGTCCGGAGACCAAGGCGATGCTCGACTTCGCCCGTCCGCTCTACGCCCTCTACGTGGGCGGTATGGGCGCGCGCGGCAAGAACTTCTACTTCGACCTGGCCTGCCAGTACGGCTACGAGAAGGAGGCGCAGGAGATCCAGGACCTCTACCTCGGCGGGAACAAGCGGGACGCCGAGGCCAAGGTGCCGCTCGAGTGGCTCGAGGCCGGCAACCTGGTCGGCCCGAGGTCGTACGTCGCCGAGCGCATCGCCGCGTTCCGCGAGGCCGGGGTGACCAACCTGTCGATCGTGCCGGCCACCGCCGACCCCGCCGCCACCATCGCGGAGGTCAAGGAGCTGGTCTCCTGAACCCGCCCGACGACCCCGGGCCGTTCTTCCACGGGACCAGGGCGACGCTCGCCATCGGCGACGACCTGGTCGCGGGCTTCGGGTCGAACTTCCAGGCCGACCGGGTGATGAACCACGTCTACTTCACCTCGATCGTCGAGACCGCGGTCTGGGGAGCCGAGCTGGCCACCGCGCTCGCCGGGCTCGACGAGCGCGGTCACGTCTACGTCGTGGAGCCGCAGGGTCCCTTCGAGGACGACCCGAACGTCACGGACAAGAAGTTCCCCGGCAACCCCACCCGCTCCTACCGCACCCGGTCCGCACTGCGGGTGGTCGGCGAGGTCGAGGACTGGGAGGGGCACCCGCCCGAGGTGCTCGCGGGGATGCTCGACAACCTCGCGCGGCTGCGCGAGCAGGGTCTGGACGTCATCGAGGACTGAGACCGAGGTCATGGCCTGGTGAGGAGTCCTCTCAGTCTGAGTGGGTAGGGTCCCCGACGATCTTGGCCGCGCCGGAAGGACCCACCCCGTGCCCCAGCGACCGGACGGACGCGTCCGCGTCCCGACCGAACGCCCCGGTCGGCACCGCCTGACGCGGGCGCCGGCCACCGGCCGGCCCGGCTTCCGCGACGACATCCAGGGCATGCGCGCGCTCGCCGTGCTGGCCATCATGGTCTTCCACGCCGGGCTCAGTCCCTACCCCGGCGGGTTCGTCACCCTGGACGTCTTCTTCGTCCTGTCCGGCTTCCTGATCACGTTCCTGCTGCTGCGCGAGATCGACCGCACGGGCACCGTGTCGCTCACCTCGTTCTACGCCCGCCGGGCCCGCCGGATCCTGCCGGCCGCCACCGTCGCGACCCTCGGCACCCTGCTCGCGACCTGGCTGTGGCTGGGGGTCGTCGAGGTGCGTGACACCGCCACCGACGGGATCTGGGCGAGCCTCTTCGCCGCCAACGTCCGGTTCGCCACGCAGGAGACCGACTACTTCGCCCAGGACCAGCCACCGTCCCCGCTCCAGCACTACTGGTCCCTCGCGGTCGAGGAGCAGTTCTACGTCGTCCTGCCCCTGCTGATGCTCGCCTGCGTCCTCGTCGTACGACGTCGCTGGGGTGGTGACCGGGGCACGACCCGGCACGCGATCGGGCTGAGCATCGCGGTGATGACCTCGGTCAGCCTGCTCTGGTCGACGCACGCCTCGACCGTCAGCCCCGACACGGCGTACTTCTCGACCTTCACGCGGGCCTGGGAGTTCGGGGTGGGCGCCCTGCTGGCGCTGGCCGCCCCGCGCTTCGCGTACCTGCTCACCGACCGGGCCCGCAACCTGCTCGCCGGCGCGGGGCTGGCCCTCATCGTCATCGCCTGCTTCACGGTCACCGAGTCCGACCCGTACCCGGGCGTGCTCGCCCTGCTCCCGGTCCTCGGCACCGGCGCGGTGCTGGTCGCGGGCGCGGAGGCGACCGGGCGACCCGCCCTGGTCCAGCGCGCCCTGGGCTGCCGCCCGCTGCGGTTCGTGGGCGACGCGTCGTACTCCCTCTACCTGTGGCACTGGCCGGTGCTGGTCATCGCGACCCAGCACGCGGGACGCGACCTGCGCCTGGGCGAGACCCTGGCCATGCTCGGGCTCAGCGTGCTCGTCGCGCTGGCCAGCTGGCGCCTGGTCGAGCAGCCGTTCCGCCGACCGGTACTGCGCCTGCCGCGCGCGCTCGTGCTCTACCCGCTCTCCGTCGTCCTGGTCGTCGGGGGCAGCGCCTGGGCGGTCCGCTGGGCCGAGGCGCCCTCCGGGACGCTCCAGCCCGCCATCACCTCCGCCGACCTCGACGAGGGCCCCGGCGACGAGCCCGTCTCCGAGGAGCCGGCGGTGGCTCTCGTCCAGGCCTCGGTGGTGGCCGCTCAGGACGGGACCGACATCCCGTCGGTCCTGCGTCCGGGGCTTCTGGACCTCGACGCCGACCGCGCCGACCTCGGGGGCTGCGAGTTCTACGGGACCCCGTTCGAGCGGTGCCAGCGCGGGGACCCCGACGCCGACCGGACCCTGGTCGTGCTGGGCGACTCCCACGGACGGCACTGGATCCCGGCCTTCGAGGAGATGGGCTTCACGACCTACTACCTGGTCAAGTCTGGCTGCAACCCGAGCCTGCGGGACGTCGCCGCCCGCGACCTCAGCGGCGACTGGGACCAGTGCGCCGACTTCGCCGACTGGGCGCGCGAGCAGGTCGCCGACCTCCGTCCCGACCTGGTCGTGCTGTCCGGGTCGGTGCCACCGGGATTCTCGATCGACGGCGAGGTCCGCACCGACGACCTCACCGCCCGGGACACGGTGCTCGAGAGCTACCGCGAGACGATCGACGAGCTGACCCCCCTCGCCGGCGAGGTCGTCGTGCTCGGCGACGTGCCCCGGCGCCAGACCCTGGCCGGCAGCTGCCTCGGCGCCCGCGGCGCCACGCTCGAGGACTGCCTCGAGCGGCCCGTCGAGCGCAACCAGATGATGACGGAGGCGATGCGGGAGGCGACCCGCGGCACGTCCGCGCGCTTCGTCCCGATCGACGACTGGTTCTGCGCCGACGACCGCTGCCCCGCCGTCGTCGGCGACGTCATCACCATGCGCGACAAGCACCACATCTCGACCGTCTACGCCGCCGAGCTCGCCGTACCCCTGGCGGAGCGGATCGGGATCGAGATCCCGACGTCGGTCATCGAGCCAGCGACCTCGTGATGACCGCGTTGGCGGCGCTCTGGAAGCGCACGACCAGCGCCTCCAGCGTCAGCTGCCGCAGCCGCGGCAGGGTCTGCTCCAGCCGGGCGGCCTCCTCGGGCGTGTGCCCCTCGCGGTACGGCGCGAGCACCTCCGCCCGGAGGATCTGGGTGAGCTCCTCGGCGAGCGCGTCCATGTGGCGGGCGATCGCCTCCCCCGCGGCGGCCACGCCCTCGGGCGCGATGTCGAGCTCGAGCAGGTCCAGCCCGATCCGCAGGTTGGGAAGCGCGCGGTAGCCGCGGCCCTGCCGCTCCAGGGCACCGAGGCGGACCAGCAGGTCCAGGTCAGTGGCGGACAGGCGGCGGCCCGCCTCCTCCTCCAGGCCGGCCCGGGTGACCTCGCGCGGCGGCTCGGACGTCCAGGACGTCAGCATCGCGCGCTGCAGCGCGAGATCCTCCACCGTGGCGCCCGCGGGCAGCGACGCGACGTACCGCTCGACGGCCTGGAGGGTGAAGCCGTGGTCCTGCAGCGCCCGGACCAGCTCCAGGTAGGCCTCGTGCAGCGGACCGTAGTAGGCGATCCGACCGCGCCGCTCGGGCGGCGGCAGCAGGCCGAGCGAGGCGTAGTAGCGCGTCGTGCGCACGGTCATACCGGCCGCGGCGGCCAGCTCGTCGACGGTCAGCAGCCCGGTCGGCGAGGTGGTCACGAAACGAACCCTAACGGTTGAACCGTGACAGTATGGCTGTCACAGTAAGACCGTCACGTCCGCACCGAAGGAGACCCCCATGCCCGAGCGCCCGTCCGTCTACGAGCAGGAGCACGAGGACTTCCGCGGCACCGTCCGCGCCTTCCTCGAGCGCGAGGTCGTGCCCCACCACGAGCAGTGGGCGAAGGACGGCCAGGTCGACCGAGCCGTCTGGACCAAGGCCGGCGAGCAGGGGCTGCTCTGCTTCGACGTCGAGGAGGAGTACGGCGGCCCGGGGATCCAGGACTTCCGCTACAACATGGTCGTCGCCGAGGAGATCTCGCGCGTCGGCGCCAGCGGACTGGGCTTCCCCGTCCACACCGACATCATCGTCCCCTACATCAGCCAGCTCGGGACCGAGGAGCAGAAGCAGCGCTGGCTCCCGGGCCTGGTCAGCGGCGAGCTGATCTCGGCCATCGCGATGACCGAGCCGGGCGCCGGCTCGGACCTCCAGGGCATCAAGACCACGGCCGTCGACAAGGGCGACCACTACGTCCTGAACGGCTCCAAGACGTTCATCAGCAACGGCATCCTCTCCGACGTCGTCATCGTCGTCGCGCGCACGAACCCCGACGCCGGCCACCAGGGCATCAGCCTCCTGGTCGTCGAGCGCGGCATGGAGGGCTTCGAGCGCGGGCGCAACCTCGACAAGATGGGACTGAAGGCCCAAGACACCTCCGAGCTGTTCTTCGACAACGTCGTCGTCCCGAAGGAGAACCTGCTCGGCGAGGAGGGCTCCGGCTTCATCTCGCTGATGGTCAACCTGCCCCAGGAGCGGGTCTCCATCGCCGCCATCGCCATCGCCGCGATCGAGCACATCCTCGATCTCTGCCTCGCCTACGCGAAGGAGCGCGAGGCGTTCGGCAAGCCGATCGGCAAGTTCCAGCACAACCGGTTCCTGCTCGCCGAGATGGCCACCGAGGCCCACATCGCCCGACTGTTCGTCAACGACTGCGTGATGAAGCTGAACGAGGGCAAGGTCGACACCGCGCTGGCCTCGATGGCGAAGTACTGGACCACCGAACTGCAGAAGAAGTTCGCCGACCAGGGCGTCCAACTGCACGGCGGCTACGGCTACATGAACGAGTACCCCATCGCCCAGGCGTACGTCGACAGCCGGATCCAGACGATCTACGGGGGCACGACCGAGATCCAGAAGGAGATCATCGGGCGGAGCCTGGGGATCTGAGGAGTCTCGATCCGCTCGCGACCGCGGCCGCCCCCCGCGAGGGGCGGCCGCGGTCGCGAGCGGGACTAGACCGATCGTCTCGAAATACACCTCCCCGATAAAGACGATCGGATCACTATGATTTGATCGGCCGCATGGCCTCCCCCACGACCGTGCGCGCCCGTGCCGTACGACGGCAGCGCCTGCGCCGGATCCCGCTACACGTCGGGACCCTGGTGGCCCTGGTCGCCCTGTGGTGGCTGGTCACCCGGCTGGGGCTGGTGCGACCGCTGTTCCTGCCACCGCCCGGCGACGTCTGGGACGCGTTCGTCCGGGCCAACACCGACCACCCGCTGAGCCCGGGGTCCGACCGGATCGTCCGCGGCGAGCAGAACTACTACCTGTGGGAGCACCTGCTCGCCAGCCTGCAGCGGATCGGCATCGGCGTCGGGGCGGCCGTCGTGGTCGGGATCCCCGTCGGCCTGGTCATGGCCACCACCTGGCTCGGCGTCGTCCTGGAGCCCTACCTGAGCTTCCTGCGCGCGCTGCCGCCGCTCGCCTACATCGGCCTGCTCATCGTCTGGTTCGGCATCGGCGACACCTCGAAGGTCTGGCTGCTCTTCCTGGCCGCCTTCCCGCCGATCGCGATGGCGACGATCTCCGGCGTGCGCGGCGTGCGCGAGGACATGGTCAACGCGGTGCTCTCGCTCGGGGCGTCGCGCCGCCAGACGCTGACCGCGGTGATGATCCCGGCGACCCTGCCCGAGATCCTCACCGGCGTCCGGGTCGCCGTGGGCTTCGCGTGGACCACCGTCGTGGCGGCCGAGATCGCCAACGGGATCCCCGGCATCGGCGCGCTGGCCTACCTGTCGGGCCAGAAGCTGAACTCCGACCTCGTCGTCGCCTGCATCCTCGTGATCGGCCTCGCGGCGATCGCCCTCGATCTCGGCCTGAAGTTCCTGGAGAAGGTCCTTGTCCCCTGGCGGGGCAAGGCGTGAACCACGCCGCCACGGCGTACGAAGGAGAACTCGCATGACCCGAAGGACCACCGGCGCGGCCGTGCTCGCGACCGCCGCACTCGCGCTGTCACTCAGCGGCTGCGTCGAGTCGGCCGACGAGCGGAAGGCCTCCGACGCCGAGAGCAAGGCGGCCGAGACCGACTGCCCCTGGACCCCGGACGAGTCGGTCACCACGACCGCCCGGATCGCCTGGCAGGCCATCCCGAACGGCGACGCGGTCGTCAAGGACCGCGGCATCCTCGAGGCCTGCCTCCCGAACGCGAAGATCACCTGGGTGCAGGCGGCCTCCGGCGGCGACGTCATCACCTACTACGGCGCGGGCGAGGTCGACCTCGGCCTGATGGGCTCGGCACCGGCGGCCCGGTCCTCCTCCGAGCCCGTGGTGCGCGACGTCGACATCGCGACGATCTGGATCCACGACGTGATCGGCGACGCCGAGTCCCTGGTCGTCAAGGACGCCGCGGTCACCGACCTCGCCGGCCTGAAGGGCGGCACCATCGCCACCCCGTTCAGCAGCACCGCGCACTACTCGCTGCTCCAGGCCCTGGCCGACGCCGGGCTGGACCCGGCGAAGGACGTCACGGTCATCAACCTCGACCCCGACAAGATGCCGGCGGCCTGGCTCGGCGACGAGATCGACGCCGCCTGGGTCTGGGACCCGGTGCAGAGCCAGCTCCTCGAGGAGGGCGGCACCCGGCTGATCTCCAGCTCCGACACCGCCGCCGCGGGCCGTCCCACCTTCGACGTCGGGACGGTCGACCGCGCCTTCGCCGCTGAGAACGAGGACTTCCTCACCACCTGGGCGAAGGCGCAGGACTGGGCCGTCCAGCTGATCCAGGACTCCCCGGCCGAGGCCGCGGAGTCGGTCGCCGTGGTGCTGGGCATCGACCCGGCCGCGGCCGAGGCGCAGTTCGCCGGGCTGGAGTTCC
This sequence comes from Nocardioides sp. CCNWLW216, assembly GCF_037120545.1. Classification (NCBI taxonomy): domain Bacteria; kingdom Bacillati; phylum Actinomycetota; class Actinomycetes; order Propionibacteriales; family Nocardioidaceae; genus Nocardioides; species Nocardioides sp. CCNWLW216. Next base: position 461,484 of record NZ_JBBBBJ010000001.1, on the reverse strand, counting down.
ACGGGGCGGCCGAGCAGGCCGGACCGGACTTCCTCGGCGGCAAGTTCGCCGACGACCTGCTCACCACCGCCCAGTTCCTGCTGGAGCAGGGCGAGATCGAGGCGGTCGGCGACGCCGCCCAGTACGCCGAGCACGTCGACGCCGGCCCCGCCACCCGGGCCGCCGAGTGAGCCACGGGCGGGCCATCGCGTTCGACGGCGTCGAGCACCACTTCGACGTCGGTGGCACGCCCGTGCCCGCGCTCGATCGGATCGACCTCACCCTGGAGCCCGGCGAGCTGGTCACGCTCGCCGGGCCCTCGGGGTGCGGCAAGACCACCCTGCTGAGGCTGGTCGCCGGCTTCCTCCCGCCCGCGACCGGCTCGGTCACGGTCGGGGGCGAGCCGGTCCGCGGCCCCGCCGAGGAGCGCGGGGTCGTCTTCCAGCAGCCCACCCTCTTCCCCTGGCTGACCGTGCGCGGCAACGTCGAGCTCGGACCGCGGCTGCGTGGCGTGGCGAAGGCGGAGCGGGCCGAGCTGGCCGACCGCTACCTGCGCCTGGTGGGCCTGCAGGACTTCGCACAGCACCGGCCGTACGAGCTCTCCGGCGGCATGCAGCAGCGCTGCCAGATCGCCCGGGTGCTGGCGAACGAGCCGGGCATCGTGCTGATGGACGAGCCGTTCGGGGCACTCGACGCGCTCACCCGGGAGCGGCTGCAGGAGGAGCTGCTGGAGATCTGGCGGGCCACCGGTCGAACCATCCTGTTCATCACCCACAGCGTCGACGAGGCGGTCTTCCTCGGCTCGCGGGTCCTGGTGATGAGCCCGCGCCCGGGCCGGATCGTCTTCGACGAGCCAGCCGTCTTCGGCGAGCACGGGGCCCGGGTGCCGGCCGACGAGATCCGCGCCCTGCCCGAGTACGTCGCCCTCTGCGACCGGGTGCGGCACGCGATCCACCAGCCGACCAACGTCGGCTGAGACACCGACCCAGGTATCTGGCGCGACCTGAGAGGACTCCTCACCCTAGAGTTGTCGCCTGTCAACCGCCTGTGAGGGGAATCCGTGCACCGCCGCGTCACCAGCCCCTGGACCCTCCGGTCCCCGTGGCTGTACGTCGCCGGCCTCGCACTGCTGGCCTGCCTGGGCTGGGTGCCGTTCGCCGGCCGCACGCTGAGCCCCGACGAGGGCGGCATGCTCATCGTGGCCGGCCAGTGGGCCCCCGGCAGCTCGCTCTACGGCGACTACTGGGTCGACCGGCCGCCGGTGCTGGTGGCCCTGTTCGCGCTCGCCGACGCCTTGGGCGGCGCGGTCGCGCTGCGGGTGCTCGGCGTGCTGGCCGTGGTCGCCTCGGTCGCGCTGGCGGGTCTGATCGGGCGGCTCGCCGTACCCTCCTCGCGCGGAGCGCCGCTGCTCACGGCCGCCGCCGCGGCCGCGCTGGTCGCGACCCCGCTCTTCGGCGGCGGCGCGGTCAACGGCGAGCTGCTGGGACTGCCGTTCCTGCTCGGCGGCACGGCGGCCCTGCTGCGCTCGCGGACGGCGACCGACTGGCGGAGCGGGTTCGGCTGGGCGCTCCTCGCCGGCGTCGCCGGAGCCTGCGGGGCGATGGTCAAGCAGAACCTGATCGACGTCTTCGTCCTCCTGGCCGCCCTGGTGGTGCTCCAGTGGCGGCCACGGCGGGACGGGTCGGCGGCCCTCACGCGCACGCTGGCCGGTGCGGGCGCCGGGGCGCTCGCCGCCGTCGCGCTGGCGGTCTGGCTGGCCGCCCTCCGGGGCACCGACCCGGGCGCACTGTGGGACGCGGTCGTCTCCTTCCGCGGCGAGGCCGCGGCCAAGATCGTCTCCTCCGCCACCGAGACCACCACCCGCCGGCTGCTCGGCATGATCGGCGCCCTGGTCGCCAGCGGGGCGCCGCTGCTCGTCGCCGCGCTCGCCCTGACCGCCCGCCGGCCGCTCCGCACCGCCGACGGCCCCGGCGACCTGCGCTGGGCCGCCCTGGTCGTGCTGGGCTGGGACCTGCTGGCCGCCTACCTCGGCGGCAGCTACTGGCTGCACTACCTCACCGGGCTGGTGCCCGGCATCGTGCTGGTCGCGGCCGCCGCCGCGCAGCGCCGGCCCCCGCGCACCCGCCTGCTGTCCACGGCGTACGCCGTCACCGCGCTCTCCTCGGTCGTCGCGATCCTGGTCGTGGCGGTGCACCCGGTCGAGCGGCCCGAGGAGCCGGTCATCGACTACCTCAGCGACAAGGTCCGGCCGGGCGACACCGGCATGGTCGCGTTCGGCGCGGCGAACATCCTGCAGGAGTCCGGGCTGCGCAGCCCCTACCCTGACCTCTGGAGCCTGCCGGTCCGGGTCCGCGACCCCGACCTCGAGCGGCTCTCGGAGCTGCTCGCCGGCCCCCGGCGGCCGACCTGGCTGGTCCTCGCGGGCCGCACGATCGGCACCTGGGGCGTCGACGCCGGCACGGCCCAGGAGCAGGTCGAGACCCACTACGAGCTGGTCGGCAGCCCCGGCCGCTTCACCGTCTACCACCGGAAGGACCACACCCCGTGACGTCCGCGCCCGCCCAGGTCGTCGTACCGCCCACGCGCGGGGCGACCCGGCGCCTCGCCATGACGGCGTACGCCCTGGCCCTGCTCGTGTGGAGCCTGACGATCGGCATCCCGAGCGACACCCTCGGCGTGTGCCTGTGGATCTTCATCGGGACGGTCGCGTGGCACGCGGCCGCGCCGGTCGACACGGCACGGGCCTGGTGGCGCGACTGGTGGCTGCCGATGCTGCTGCTGGTGGCCTACTCGCTGCTGCGCGGCTTCGCCGACCAGACCTTCATCCCGGTCCACGTCACGGCGCCGATCCGCTTCGACGAGTGGCTCGGCGGCGGCACCACCCCGACCGAGCAGCTGCAGGCCGCGTGGTGCGGCGACCCGTGCATCGTCACCGACCCGCCGCGCTGGTACGACACGGTCGTCACGAGCGTCTACGCCTCCCACTTCCTGGCCTCGCTGGGCCTCGCCGGGGTGCTGTGGGTCCGCAACCGCGACGAGTACGTGCGCTGGATCCGCCGCTTCGTCGCGATGAACTTCGCCGGCCTGACGATCTACTTCCTCTACCCGATGGCACCGCCGTGGATGGCCGGGCGCGACGGGTTCATCGGCACGGTCGTCCGGATCACCGGACGCGGCTGGTCCGAGATCGGCCTGCACCGGCAGTCGATCTTCTTCGGCGGCCTGCCCAACAAGGTCGCGGCGATGCCGTCGCTGCACGCCGGCTTCTCGTTCCTGCTGGTCTTCTACGCGATCCAGCGGCTGCGCCACCCCGCCCGCTGGCTGCTGCTCGCCTACCCGGTCGCGATGTCGGCGAGCCTCGTCTACTCCGGCGAGCACTACGTCATCGACGCGATCGCGGGGGCTCTGGTCGCCCTGCTCGTGCTGGTCGGCTGCCAGGTCTGGGAGAACCGGCGCGCCGCTCGCGGCACCAGCACCGCCACCAGCACCTCGGCAGACTGAGGGGATGCTGCACCGCCACCCGTTCCTCAGCCTCGCCACGCTCGCCTACCTCGGGTTCGTGGCCTGGCTGACCCTGACGCCGGCCTCCACCGCGCCGACGTCGAGCGACCTGGTGCTGCGGGTCCTCGCCCGCCTGCAGCGGTACGACGAGCTCACCTGGCTGACCTACGACCGTGCCGAGTTCCTCGCCAACGTCGCCCTCTTCGTCCCGGTGGGGCTGTTCCTGCTGCTCCTGGTCGGCACCCGCTTCTGGTGGGTCGCCGCCGGCCTCGCCTTCGCGATGACCTCCGCCATCGAGACCGCCCAGCGCTCCATCCCCGGGCGGGTGCCGGACGAGCGCGACCTGCTCGCCAACACCGCGGGCGCCCTGGTCGGCATCGTGGTCGGCGTGGTGCTGACCCTGCCCGCGACCCTGCGTCGGGGCCGGGCCCGTCGCACCCGCAGCCACCAGCCCGCCTGACCCCCATCGCCGAGTCGGCGTGAGTTCGGTGCCCAAGGTCCCGCGTCCGTGGGACCTCCGCACCTGTCGGCACCGAGCCCGCGGCCGGACGCTGGACCCATGACGGACGAGCAGGCGCACGCGGTGGAGCTGGACCCGGCGGAGTGTTGGGAGCTGCTGGCCTCGGTGCCGGTCGGGCGGGTCGCGTGGACGACGTCGGCCGGCCCGGCGGTGGTCCCGGTCAACCACGTCGTCGATGCCGGGACGGTCCGGTTCCGGACCGCGGCGTACGCCGCCCTCGCGCAGAAGGTCGACGCCGAGCGGGTCGCCTTCGAGGCCGACGCGATCGACCCCGCGAGCCGGACCGGGTGGAGCGTGGTCGCCCGCGGCCGCGCCGAGGTCCGGTACGACGGGGGCCGCGACGGCGCCGTACCGCTGCCGGAGCCGTGGGCGGCCGGTTCCCGGCACACGGTCGTGGTGGTGCACGTCGACGAGATCACCGGCCGCCGCCTGCAGCACGGCTGACCGGTCTGGACCAGTCGGCAAAATGCCGATGAGACTCACCCGCGCGGGTGGTCGGATCAGGGACATCCCCGATGTCCTCCATCCCCCCTCCCTGCTGGAGTCTCCCCATGCATCGTCAGATCGCCGGCCGACTCACGAGCCCGGTCACCAAGTGGATCGTCGTGGTCTTCTGGATCGCCATGTTCGCGGCCATGGGCTCACTGAGCTCGAAGCTGATCGACGTCCAGAACAACGAGGCGTCCTCGTGGCTGCCCGAGAGCGCCGAGTCGACCAAGGTCGCCGACGAGCTCTCGGCGACCATCGACCCCAACGACATCCCGACGCTGGTGGTCTACAACCGGGAGGGCGGCCTCACCGACGACGACCGCGCGGCGATCACCGAGCAAGCGGTCGAGCTCGGCGAGATCGACGGCGTCACCGGCGAGGTGCTGTCGGCCGAGGCCGCTGCGGCCGCCGGGTTCGGCGGCTACTCCGAGGACGGTGCGGTCGCCGTGACATCGCTGACCTTCAACTTCGGCGCCAACGGCTGGAACGACATCCCCGACGCGGCCGACGAGATCCGGGACATCGCGGAGATCGACGGGGTCACGGTCCATCTCGCGGGCTTCGGAGGTCAGGCGGCCGACGCGGCCGAGTCCTTCGAGGGCATCGACACCAACCTGATCCTGATCACCCTGCTGGTCGTGATCGTGATCCTGCTCTTCACCTACCGCAGCCCGATCCTCTGGCTGCTGCCCATCATCAGTGCCGTCTTCGCCTACACGGTGTCCGGCGGGGTGGTCTACCTGCTCGCCAAGTACGCCGACCTGACCGTCAACGGACAGAGCCAGTCCATCCTGGGGATCCTGGTCATCGGCGCCGGCACCGACTACGCGCTGCTGCTCGTCGCGCGCTACCGCGAGGAGCTGCGCCGGCACGAGGACCGGCACGAGGCGATGGCCTTCGCCCTGCACCGCGCGGCACCCGCGATCCTGGCGAGCGCCGCCACCGTCGTGGTCGGCCTGCTCTGCCTGGTCTTCGCCGACCTCAACTCGACCGCCGGCCTCGGCCCGGTGCTCGCGGTCGGGGTCGCGATCACGTTCCTGGTGATGGTCACCCTGCTGCCGGCCCTGCTGGTCATCGTGGGCCGCTGGGTGTTCTGGCCCAAGCGCCCCACCTTCGGCTCGGACGAGCCGAACACGACCGGCTTCTGGTCCCGGGTCGGCCAGCGGATCGACCGCCGCCCCCGCCGGGTCTGGGTCGTCACGGCCGGTCTGCTGGCCATCGCCTGCCTCGGACTCTTCCGCCTCGACGCGTCCGGGCTGTCGACGGAGGACACCTACACGAAGGAGTTCGACTCCATCAAGGGCCAGAAGGTGCTGGTCGAGCACGGCATGGTCGACAACTCCAACACCGTGCAGGTCGTCACGAACACCCAGGCGGCCGGCGCGGTCAGCGAGGCCCTCGGCACCGTCGACGGACTCGGCGCGCCGCTCGAGCCGAAGCCGGTCTCCGACACCCGGGTGTACGTCGAGGCCACGATCGACGCCGACATCTCCTCGACCGCCGCCTTCGACATCGTCGAGGCCACCCGGGACGCGGTGCACGGGGTCGACGGCGCCGATGCCCTGGTGGGTGGCGGCTCTGCCTTCTACCTCGACACGAAGGTGGCCTCGAACCGCGACAACGTGGTGATCATCCCGATCGTGCTGGTGGTGGTCTTCCTGATCCTGGTCCTGCTCCTGAGGGCCCTGCTGGCTCCGCTCCTGCTGATGCTGACGGTGGTGCTGTCGTTCGGGGCGGCGCTCGGGATCTCCGCGCTCCTGTTCGAGTACGTCTTCGGCTTCGCCGGCTCCGACCCGTCGTTCCCGCTGTTCACCTTCGTGTTCCTGGTCGCCCTGGGCATCGACTACAACATCTTCCTGATGACCCGGGTCCGGGAGGAGGCGGCGGTCCACGGCACCCGTCAGGGGTCGCTGATCGCGCTCGGCTCGACCGGTGGGGTGATCACGTCGGCCGGCCTGGTGCTCGCCGCGACCTTCCTGGTGCTCGGCACGATCCCGCTGGTCTTCCTGGCCGAGCTCGGCGTCGCGGTCGCCCTCGGCGTCCTGCTCGACACGATGATCGTGCGCTCGGTGCTGGTGACCGCGCTCAACCTCGATCTCGGGGGACGGATCTGGTGGCCCTCGTCGCTCGACCGGGGCCCAGTGACCGGTCCCTCACCCACGGACCAGGGCGGCGAGGCTAGCCTGACGAGGTGACGGACCGGCCCACTCCCCAGCAGGTACGACGAGCCCTGGCGCGGGCCGAGCGAGGGGCGGCCCTCGACGTACCGGAGGCGGCGGCGCTGCTCGCCGCCACCGGACCCGACCTGGAGCGACTGACCGCGGCGGCGGCCAAGGTGCGCGACGCGGGCCTGGTCGCGGCCGGCCGGCCGGGGGTGGTGACGTACTCGCCGAAGGTGTTCATCCCGGTCACCAAGCTGTGCCGCGACAAGTGCCACTACTGCACCTTCGTGGAGACGCCCGGCCACGCGCGGCGCGAGGGCCGCGAGCCCTACCTCTCCCCCGACGAGATCCTCGAGATCGCCTCGCAGGGGGCGGCGCTGGGCTGCCTCGAGGCGCTGTTCACCCTCGGCGACCGCCCCGAGGACCGCTGGCCCGGGGCCCGCGAGTGGCTCGACGAGCGCGGCTACGACTCGACGCTGGCCTACGTCCGGGCGATGGCGATCCGGGTCCTGGAGGAGACCGGCCTGCTGCCGCACCTCAACCCCGGCGTCATGTCGTGGGAGGAGATGAACCGTCTCAAGCCGGTCTCCCCCTCGATGGGGATGATGCTGGAGACCACCTCGGCGCGGCTGTTCGAGACCAAGGGGCTGGCCCACTTCGGCTCGCCCGACAAGGACCCCGCCGTACGCCTGCGGGTGCTGGAGGACGCCGGTCGGCTCTCCATCCCGTTCACCACCGGGATCCTCGTCGGCATCGGCGAGACGCTCGAGGAGCGGGCCGAGACGATCTTCGCGCTCCGCGCCACCTCGAGGGCGTACGGCGCTGTGCAGGAGGTGATCGTCCAGAACTTCCGGGCCAAGCCCGACACCGCGATGCGGCACACCGACGACCTCGACCTCGACGAGTACCGCGCCGCGCTGGCCGTCACCCGCCTCGTCCTCGGCCCCAAGGCCCGGATGCAGGCGCCGCCCAACCTGGTCGACCTGGCCGAGTGCCGCGCGCTGCTGGACGCCGGCGTCGACGACTGGGGCGGCGTCTCGCCGCTGACCCCCGACCACGTGAACCCCGAGCGGCCCTGGCCCTCGCTGGAGCGGCTGCGCTCGATCACGGCGGAGTGCGGCTTCGACCTGCAGGCGCGGCTCACCGTGCACCCCGAGTACGTCCGCCAGGGCGAGCCGTGGCTCGACCCGCGCATCTCGGCCCACGTCGCCGCGCTCGCGACCGACGACGGACTGGCGCGGCCCGGCGTACGCCCGACGGGGCTGCCGTGGCAGGAGCCCGACGGCGGCTTCGCGAGCGTCGGACGCACCGACCTGTTCGCCGCCGTCGACACCGAGGGCCGCACCGACGACCGGCGCTCCGACTTCACCGACGTGTACGGCGACTGGGACTCGGTCAAGGACGCCGCGTCCGCGACCGGCGCTCCCGCCGTGCTGCACGCCGAGGGCCGCGAGGCGATGGCCGCCGCCGAGGCCGACCCCGGCAACCTCTCCGACGAGCACGCGCTGACCCTGATGACCGCCGAGGGCCCGCTCCTCGAGCAGGTCGTGAAGCTGGCCGACGCGCTGCGCCGGGAGACCGTGGGCGACGACGTGACCTACGTGGTGAACCGGAACATCAACTTCACCAACGTCTGCTACGTCGGCTGCCGCTTCTGCGCCTTCGCCCAGCGGCGCACCGACGCCGACGCCTACTCCCTGTCGTACGACGACGTCGCCGACCGGGCCCAGGAGGCCTGGGAGCTCGGCGCGACCGAGGTCTGCATGCAGGGCGGCATCGATCCCGAGCTGCCCTCGACGGCGTACTTCGACCTGGTCGCGGCGGTGAAGCAGCGCGTCCCCGAGATGCACGTGCACGCCTTCTCGCCGATGGAGGTCGTCAACGGCACCGCCCGCACCGGGCTGTCCATCGAGGACTTCCTCATCAAGGCGCGCGAGGCCGGCCTCGGCTCGCTGCCCGGCACCGCCGCCGAGATCCTCGACGACGAGGTCCGCTGGGTGCTCACCAAGGGCAAGCTGCCGACCCGCACCTGGATCGAGATCGTCTCCACCGCCCATCGGGTCGGCATCCCCACGACCAGCACGATGATGTACGGCCACGTCGACAACCCGAAGCACTGGGTCGGCCACCTCCGGGTCCTCTCCCGGATCCAGGACGAGACCGGCGGGTTCACCGAGTTCGTGCCGCTCCCGTTCGTCCACACCAGCGCGCCGATCTACCTCGCCGGCGTGGCCCGCCCCGGACCCACCCTGCGCGACAACCTCGCGGTGCACGCGATGGCCCGGATCCTGCTGCACGGCCGGATCCGCAACATCCAGACCTCCTGGGTCAAGCTCGGCATCGACGGCACCCGCGCCATGCTGAACGCCGGCGCCAACGACCTCGGCGGCACCCTCATGGAGGAGACCATCTCCCGGATGGCCGGCTCCGAGCACGGCTCGGCCAAGACCGTCGCCGAGCTGGTCGAGATCGGCAGCGGCATCGACCGACCCGTCCGCGAGCGCACCACGACGTACTCCCTCCGCTGAGCGCCTGTGGAGTGACCGACCGCACCGGGACGGGGCGCATCGGCGGGCGGTGACGCGGGGACCGGTGGCCACATGGCTGTCTCTCCCGTGAACGCCCTGGTCGCCGCCGGCTCCGCGCTGGGCGGCGCACTCGTCCTGATCCTGGTGGTGCACCTGCTCGCCAAGGTGCTGGTACGACGGTGGCCGCCCGCCGACGAGCTGGTGCGTACGGCGAAGCTGCCGTTCCGGGCGCTCGTGCTGATCCTGGCGGTGAACGGCTGGGTCGCAGGAGTCCGTCCGCACGACGGCGGGGACCTCTGGTGGGACGCCGCCGGCCTGGGCTGTCGCGTCCTGGCGATCTCGGCCGGCGCCTGGCTGCTCGCGGCCGCGCTGCTGTTCGTCGAGGACCTCGGGATGGGCCGGGCGCGCACCGACACCCGCGACAACCGGGTGGCCCGCCGGGTCCGCACCCAGGTGCTGATCATCCGGCGGCTCACGGTCGCCGCGGTCGTCGTGATGGCAGTGGGGGCGATCCTGCTCAGCTTCCCCGGCGTCCGGGCGGTCGGCGCGAGCGTGCTGGCCTCGGCCGGCCTGATCTCCGTGGTCGCGGCGCTGGCCGCCCAGTCGACGCTGGCCAACGTCTTCGCCGGCCTCCAGCTCGCGTTCAACGACGCGATCAAGATCGACGACGTCGTGATCGTCGAGGAGGAGTGGGGCTGGATCGAGGAGATCACGCTGAGCTACGTCGTCGTACGGCTCTGGGACGACCGGCGGCTGATCCTGCCGTGCACCTACTTCACGACGACCCCGTTCCAGAACTGGACCCGGCGCAACTCCGAGCTGCTGGGCGCGGTCGAGCTGGATCTGGACTGGGACGTCGACACCGACGCCCTGCGGCTCGAGCTCGACCGGATCATGGCGACGGCCGATCTCTGGGACGGCCGGGTCGCGCACTTCCAGGTCGTCGACGCGGTCGGCGGCTACGTCCGGGTCCGGGTGCTGCTCACCGCCGTCGACGCCCCGACCCTGTTCGACCTGCGCTGCCACGTCCGCGAGGCGCTGGTCCGCTGGCTGCGGACCGAGGCCCCGCAGGGCCTCCCCCGCCAGCGTCTCCGGATCGACCCGTCCTGAGCGTGGTCGCGCGTCGTTCGTCAAGGGTCGTACGGACCGCTTGGTAACAGATCGGAAACGTCGCTCGTCACAGGTAGACGTGACTGCAGTCACCTCATATGTTGTGGCGCACAACAAACGCGCGGCGAACCTCCGACGGACGGACGGGCGGGCGCGGTCGAAAATCGCAAGGAGGCGGTTCGCGTGAAGCGAAAGCACAGCTTGGCCATCGTCGGGATGCTCGGCGTGGCGATGTCCCTCACCGCATGTGGGGACGACTCGTCGTCCGGCAGCGGTGGCGGCTCGGGCAACGAGGGTGGGTCTGAGGTCGGCAAGGTCGGCGTCATCCTGCCCGACACGGAGTCGTCGGTCCGCTGGGAGAGCGCGGACCGGCCGGCCCTCGAGGCGGCCTTCAAGGCGGCCGGCGTCGAGGCCGACATCCAGAACGCCGGCGGCGACGCCGAGCGGATGACCCAGATCGCCGACACCATGATCGGCGACGGCGTCACCGTCCTGGCCATCGTCAACCTCGACTCCGAGTCGGGCGCGGCGATCCAGGAGAAGGCCAAGGCGGCCGGCGTGGCCACCATCGACTACGACCGCCTGACCCTGGGCGGCACGGCCGAGTACTACGTCTCGTTCGACAACACCGTCGTCGGCGAGCTGCAGGGCCAGGGCCTGGCCGACTGCCTGGGCGACAAGGACGCGAACATCGTCTACCTGAACGGGTCGCCCACGGACAACAACGCGACCCTGTTCGCGGAGGGCGCCCACAGCGTCCTCGACGCCAAGACCAACTACAAGGTCGTCGGCGAGCAGGCCGTCCCGGACTGGGACAACGAGCAGGCGGCCACGATCTTCCAGCAGCTCTACACCGCTGCTGACGGCAAGGTCGACGGCGTCCTCGCCGCCAACGACGGTCTCGGTGGCGCCGCCATCGGCATCCTCGAGGGCAACGGCCAGGCCGGCAAGGTCCCGGTCACGGGTCAGGACGCCACGGTCGAGGGTCTGCAGAACGTCCTCGCCGGCACGCAGTGCATGACGGTCTACAAGTCCGCCACGCAGGAGGCCGGCGCGCTGGCCGAGGTCGCCATCGCCCTGGCCAAGGGCGAGGAGGCCGACGTCACCGGCACCACGGTCGACTCCTCGGACGACAGCGAGGTCCCCTCGATCCTGCTGGAGCCGCAGTCCATCACCAAGGAGAACGTGAAGGACGTCATCGACGACGGAGGCCAGAAGGCCGCCGACGTCTGCACCGGCGACTTCGCCGCTCTCTGCACGGAGGCCGGGATCTCCTGATCCCCGCCGGGCAGGCCGCCGACCGGATCGGTCGGCGGCCTGCCTCCTTCCACGAGAGGCGCCTGGCTCGTACCCTCGGCCCGGGCGCCTTTCGTTCTTCCGAACAACAATTACTGAGGAGAGTGGGACCTCATGACACAACCGCTGCTCGAGCTGCGCGGGGTCAACAAGAGCTTCGGTGTGGTGCACGTCCTGCACGACGTCGACTTCGCCGTCTACCCGGGCCAGGTGACCGCCCTCGTCGGCGACAACGGCGCCGGCAAGTCCACCCTGGTCAAGATCATCGCCGGCATCTACGGCCGTGACACGGGCGACTACCTGTTCGACGGTGAGCAGGTCAACGTCCACGGCCCGCGCGACGTCGCGGACCTCGGCGTCGAGGTCGTCTACCAGGACCTCGCGCTGTGCGACAACCTCGACATCGTCGAGAACATGTTCCTCGGCCGCGAGCTGCGCTCAGGCATCGTGCTCGACGACAACGCGATGGAGGAGAAGGCGCGAGAGACCCTCGCCTCCCTGTCGGTCCGCACCGTGAAGTCGGTGCGCCAGAGCGTGGCCAGCCTCTCCGGCGGCCAGCGCCAGACCGTCGCCATCGCCAAGGCCGTGCTGTGGAACTCGAAGGTCGTGCTGCTCGACGAGCCGACCGCCGCCCTCGGTGTGGCCCAGACCCGCCAGGTCCTCGATCTGGTGCGCCGCCTCGCCGACCGCGGCCTGGGCGTGGTGCTGATCTCGCACAACATGACCGACGTGCTCGAGGTCGCCGACCGCATCACTGCTCTCTACCTCGGCCGGGTCGCGGCCGACGTCTTCAAGGAAGACGTCAACCAGACCCAGATCGTCGAGCTCATCACGACCGGACGCTCCGGGGAGCTCGGCATCGCCGAGAACCCCGCGACCGCGACCGTCTGAGAAGGACCGGAGACCTCATCATGACCGTCGGATCCGACATCCCCGCGAAGACCGCCGACAGCGACTTCGCCAACGACAACCGCCAGGCCGCCACCATCGGCGACGCCGCGCGTGACTACCTCAACCGCCTCCGTGGCGGTGACATGGGCTCGCTCCCGGCCATCCTCGGCCTGGTCGTGCTCTTCGGCGTCTTCACGACGCTCCACGACCGGTTCCTCACCACCTACAACATGGCGAACCTGGTCATCCAGGCCAGCTCGATCATCGTGCTGGCCATGGGCATCGTCTTCGTCCTGCTGCTCGGCGAGATCGACCTCTCGGCCGGCGTCGCGGGCGGCGCCTCGGCGACGATCATCGCCCTGGTGATGATCGACTACGACTGGCCGTGGTGGGCAGCCACGATCGCCGGCATCGCCGCCGGTGCCGTGATCGGCTTCGTGATCGGCTCACTGGTCTCGTTCCTGGGCATCCCGTCCTTCGTGGTCACCCTGGCGTTCTTCCTCGCGCTCCAGGCGGTGCCGCTGAAGCTCATCGGCTCGGGCGGCTCGCTCCGGTTCGACGACTCGGTGCTGCGTGGCCTGTCGATCAAGAACATCCCCGTGACCGCCGGCTGGATCGCAGCCGGCCTCATCGTCGTCGGGTTCGCCGCCCTGTCGCTGTGGCGCTACCGGTCGCGCTCGGCGCGTGGCCTGGTCCACCAGCCGCTGGCCCTGGTCGTCATCCAGATCGTCGTCCTCGCCGCGATCGTCCTGGGCCTGACGGCGCTCCTCAGCGCCAACCGCGCCCCGAACCCGAACCTGTTCGAGATCTCCGGGATCCCGCGGGTGCTGCCGGTCGTCATCGCGCTGCTGCTGTTCTGGACCTTCGTGCTGACCCGGACCCGCTTCGGCCGACACCTGTACGCCGTCGGCGGCAACGCCGAGGCCGCGCGCCGCGCCGGCATCAATGTGACCCGGATCAAGATCAGCGCCTTCATGATCTGCACCGGCATGGCGGCGATCAGCGGCCTGCTGTCCGCGTCGTACACCGGCAAGGTCTCGCCGGGCTCCGGCGGCGGCAACGTGCTCCTGTACGCCGTCGCGGCGGCCGTCATCGGCGGCACCAGCCTCTTCGGTGGTCGCGGCCGGGCCATGGACGCGGTCATCGGCGGCCTGGTCATCGCGACCATCCCGAACGGTCTGGGCCTGCTCAACCAGGCGGCGTACATCAACTTCGTGGTGACCGGCGGCGTGCTGCTGCTCGCCGCGAGCGTCGACGCGATCTCGCGCCGCCGTCGCTCCGCAGCGGGCGTCTAGGTCGAGACCGGACCGATCACCATGAGCCGCCAACGGGCGGGCCTCGGCACCAACCAGGAGGCCGTGCGCCGCCACAACCTCGGGACCCTCCTGCGCCACGTGCACCGGGCGGGACACATCTCCCGCGCCGAGCTGACCAGCATGATGGGGCTGAACCGCAGCACCATCGCCGGGCTGGTCGCGGAGCTGGAGTCGCTCGGCGTCACCGAGCGCGCGCTGCCGGTCGGCGCGCGCCAGGGCGCCGGGCGACCCTCCGCGGGGGTCGCCCTGGCCGACAACGGCCCGTACGTCATCGCGGTCGACCTCGGGGTCGATCGCGCGGCGGTGGCCCGGGTCGGGCTGGGCGGCGTCGTCCAGCAGCGCACCGAGGCCCCCATCGACGGGGGCGGGGGCGAGGCCTGGCAGGTCGGCGCCTCGGTCGCCGCCCTGATCCGGGGCGTCGTCGAGGGCGCGCCGGCCGCCGCTCCCCTGGTCGGGATCGGCGTCAGCGTCCCGGGTCTGGTCCGGCGCAGCGACGGGCTGATCCGGCTGGCCCCGAACCTGGAGTGGCACGACGTCTCCTTCGGCAGCATCGTGCTGGCGGCGCTCGGCCTGGACATCCCCGTGTCGATCGCCAACGACGCCGACCTCGGCGCCCTCGCCGAGCACCAGCGCGGCGCGGGCGTCGGGATCGACGACCTCATCTACGTCTCCGGCAACGTCGGCGTCGGTGCCGGTGTGATCACCGGCGGTCACCGGCTCCAGGGCGCGGGCGGGTACGCCGGCGAGCTCGGCCACCTGCGCTTCAACCCGCAGGGCCGGCCCTGCCACTGCGGCAACCTCGGCTGCTGGGAGACCGAGGTCGGCGCGCACGCGATCGCCGAGGCGATCCACTGCCCCGCCGACAAGGTCGCCCAGCTCGGCGAGGTCCTCGGCGGCTTCGACAAGCCGACCCGCGAACTGCGCGCCACCGGTACGGCGCTCGGCCACGGCCTGGCCAGCATCGTCAACGCCTTCAACCCGCGTCTGGTGGTCCTCGGCGGCTACTTCCGCTCGCTCTTCATGCTGGTGGGCGCCGAGGTCAACGCCGGTCTCGCCGACCGCGCGCTGCCCGCTCCTCTGGAGTCGGTCACCCTCGCGCTGCCGGGCCTGGGCGAGGACTCGGTGCTCCTCGGGGCCGCCGAGATCGCCTTCGAGCCGCTCTTCGTCGACCCGGTCGCCGCACTCGGCAACGCCCTGGTCGACGTGCGCTCACGCCTCGCCGGCTGAGGCCTCGCGCGCCGTCAGGTCGAGATCGCCGGCGAACACGTCCGCGAAGGCCTGCTCGGCGGCGCCCAGCGCGGCCGCCTGGATGCCGAGCGTGCTGAGCCGCAGCTCGGGCCGCACCTGGGCCGCCGACGCGAGTCGCCGGTCGAGGGTGGCCCGGGCGGGGGCCAGGACCAGCTCGCCGAGCGGCACGAAATAGCCGCCGAGGACGACCACCTCCGGATCCAGTACGCCGGCCAGCATCGCCAGGCCGAGACCGACGTCCTCCCCCACCCGGGTCAGCACCGCCCGTACGCCGGGGTCGAGCGCCGCCCGCTCCGCGACCGCGGAGGCCGTCTCCAGCGGGGTGTCCAGCTCCGGCATGCCGACCGCCGCGAGCACCGCGTGCAGGCCGATCGAGGCCTCCCAGCAGCCCTGCCGCCCGCAGCCGCAGCGGGCCGAGGAGTCGCCGATCGGCATGTGGCCGACCTCCCCGGCGAACCCCGCTGCACCGCGGACCAGCTCGCCGCGGTCGACGATGCCGGCGCCGATACCGACGGTGCCGGTGAGGTAGAGGGCATGCTCGGCGCCGACCGCCGCGCCGTGGTGCGACTCGGCGTACGCCGCGCAGTTGGCGTCGTTCAGCACCCGGACCGGCGCGCCGACCAGTGCCTCGACCCCGTCGGCCAGGCCCGGGCCCTCGACGCCCAGGTTCGGCGCCCAGGCGACGGTGCGGTCGTCGCCCCGCACCAGCGCGGGTACGGCGACCGTCGCGCCGACCAGGACCTGCCCGGCGGCCCGGCAGCGGGCGGTGACGTCACGGGCCAGCCCGGCCAGGGCCGCCTCGTCGACGCCCCCGTCGAGGGCGACCGGGCGGGTCTCGGTGAGCCGCACCTGCCCGGCGAGGTCGAGCACGACCGCGGCGACGTAGTCGACGTTGAGCTCCAGGCCCAGGCCGACCCAGGGCTCACCGCGCAGCGCCACCGGGCGCCCGGGCCGACCCCGGGCGCCGCTGCGGACCTCGCTCTCGGCGGAGGACTCGGTGACCGCCCCCGCCTCCTCCAGGCCGGCGACGATCACGCCGACCGTGGCCTTGGCGAGGGCGGTGCGCTGCGCCAGCTCGGCCCGGGTCGCGGGTCCGAGCTGGCGCAGGCTGCGGAGCACCAGCGCGGCGTTCTGCCGCCTCAGGCGCTCCGTGCTGGCCGGTCGGTCAGCGGACACCGTAGAGGTGCTCGAGGGCGAGCTGGTCGAGGTGCTCGACCGCGGCGCCCTGCTGGGCCAGGAGCTCGGGGTCCGGCAGCGGCCAGTCGAGCAGCTGCTGCCACCCCTCGCCCTCACCGAGCGTGGTCTGCGCCAGCTCGGGGAGCTTGGCGGCCGCCAGCGCGGCCTGGACCTCGGGGTCGGCGCGGAAGGCCTTCACCTTCTCGCGCAGGATGAGGTAGTTGCGCATGTTGGCCGCGGCCGAGACCCACACGCCGGCCTCGTCCTCGATGCGCGCCGGCTTGTAGTCGAAGTGGACCGGGCCGTCGTACCCGCCGGCGAGGAGGGTGTCGACCACCCAGAACGCGCCACGGACGTTGCCGGCCCCGAAGCGCAGGTCCTGGTCGTACTTCGGGCCGTTCTGACCGTTGAGGTCGATGTGGTAGAGCTTGCCGGCCCACAGCGCCTGGGCGTAGCCCGCCGCGGCGTTCATGCCGGCCATCTCCTCGTGCCCGATCTCCGGGTTGACGCCGACCAGCTCGGGCCGCTCCAGCTCGTTGATGAAGGCGAGCGCGTGACCGATCGTCGGGAGCAGGATGTCGCCGCGGGGCTCGTTCGGCTTCGGCTCGATGGCGAAGCGGAGGTCGTAGCCCTTCTCGGTGACGTACTCGCCCAGGAGGTCGAAGGCCTCCTTCATCCGGTCCAGCGCGACCGCGGTGTCCTGCGAGGCGCCGTACTCCGCGCCCTCGCGGCCGCCCCAGGCGACGTAGACCTTGGCGCCGAGCTCGGCGGCCAGGTCGACGTTGCGCATCACCTTGCGCAGCGCGAAGCGGCGGATGTCGCGGTCGTTGTTGGTGAAGCCGCCGGCCTTGAAGACCGGGTGGCTGAACAGGTTGGTGGTCGCGGTCGTCACGGCCAGGCCGGTGTCGGCCAGGCCCTTCTTGAACCGCTCGATGATCGCGTCGCGGGTGGCGTCGTCGCTGCCGAAGGGGATCACGTCGTCGTCGTGGAAGTTCACGCCGTACGCGCCCAGCTCGGCGAGCTTCTCCAGCGCGTGGATGGTGTCCATCGGCGGGCGGGTCGCGCCGCCGAACGGGTCGACGCCCTGCCAGCCGACGGTCCAGAGACCGAAGGAGAACTTGTCCTCGGGCTGCGGCGTGGGGATCTCGATGGTCATGGTGGTGCCTCTCTTCGTTGAGCCGGTCAGGCGTCGCGCACGGCCGCGTAGGCCGTGCGTACGACGGGGGTGGGGTCTGCGGTGAGGGTCTCGGTGGCGGCCAGCTCCCAGTCGGGCAGCCGACCGGTCAGCGCCCAGGCGGCCTGGCGGGCGGCGCCGCGGGCGACGTACTCCCCGGCGGGCGGGAGGACGACCGGACGGCCGAGGACCGCCGGCGCCAGCGCGCGTACGGCGGCGCTGCGCGTCGCCCCGCCGACCATGAGGATCCGGCGCGGCTCCTGCCCGGTCGCGCCGACGACGAGGTCGACGGCGTCGGCCAGCGAGCAGAGCAGCGCCTCGACGGCGGCGCGGGCGAGGTCCTCGCGGGTGGTGCGGGGGGTGAGCCCGACCCAGGTGCCGGTGGCGTCGGGCCGGTTCGGGGTGCGCTCGCCGCCGTAGTAGGGCAGCAGGGTGAGCCCGTTCGACCCGGCCGGCGCGGCGAGCGCGAGCGCGGCCAGCTCGTCGTGGTCGACGCCGAGCCAGCGGGCCTGCAGGTCGAGGATCTGGGCGGCGTTGATGGTGGTGGCCATCGGCAGGAAGCCTCCGGCGGCGTCGGCGAAGCCGGTGATCGCCCCGCTGCCGTCGGCGACCGGGACCGCGCTGATCGTGGACGCGACCCCGGAGGTGCCGATGGAGACCAGGACGTCACCCGCCTCCAGGCCCATGCCGAGGGCGGCCGCGGCGTTGTCGCCGGAGCCGGCCGCGACCGGCGCGCCGCCGGCGGTGTGCGCGGCGACGGCGTCGGGGGCGACCACGGTCGGCAGGCCGACGACGCGGCCGAGTGCGAGCTCGAGCAGGTCGGGTCGCCACTCCCCCGCCGCGGTGGCGAAGTAGCCGGTGCCGGACGCGTCGCCGCGGTCGGTGAAGGCCGGGGTGCCCGGCGCCGAGAGGTGGCGCGAGACGTAGTCGTGGGGCAGCAGCACCTCGGCGACCCGGGCCGCGTTCTCCGGCTCGTGGTCGCGCAGCCAGCGCAGCTTGCTGGCGGTGAACGAGGCGACCATGACGCTGCCGATCGCGTCGGCGCAGGCCTGCGGGCCGCCCATCTCCTCGATCAGGTCGCGGGCGGCCCCGGCACTGCGGGTGTCGTTCCACAGCAGGGCGTCGCGGACCGGCACGCCGGCCTCGTCGAGGGCCACCATGCCGTGCTGCTGGCCGCCCACCGCGACCGCGTCGGCCCGCTCCAGCAGGCCGGCGGTGGCGGTGTCGAAGGCGCTCAGCCAGGCGCGCGGGTCGACCTCGGTGCCGGCGGGGTGCGGCGCCGTACGGCTGTCGACGACGGTGCCGTCGTCGGCATCGACGAGCAGGGCCTTGGTCGACTGCGTCGAGGAGTCGACGCCTAGGACGAGGGTCACACCCGCAATTAAGTACGAGACTCGAACTAAAGTCAAGGAGTGGGCATGACGCTCGTGACGGCCGGGTACTCGATCGGACGGACACGACAGACGAGGAGGGACCATGACCCAGGGCGACAGCACCCCGGATCCGGCCGACCAGGAGACCTACGGCGACTACAGCGTCGACGACGAGGACCAGCCGGTCGCCGAGGACCAGCTCCTCGACCAGGACGTCGCGGACGAGGCCGACCGCGGGTACAGCCCGCCCGAGAGGTACTCCGCCGGCCAGGGCTACGGCAACACGCCCTGGGAGGAGGAGCACCGCGAGACCATCGACCAGCGCCTCGACCAGGAGGAGCCGGAGCCCGACCCGTACGACGAGAAGGTCACCGAGGACCTTCGCGACGGCGAGGTGGGCGATCGCCGCGCCGGCCGTCTGGTCGACCCCGACCAGGGCTTCGGCACCGACACCGAGTCCGACCTGGTCGGCGAGGACGTCGGCATCGACGGCGCCGCGGCGTCGGCCGAGGAGGCCGCCGTCCACATCGTCGAGGACCCCTCCTCCGACGACGACTACCGCTAGACCTCTACGACAGGAGCAACACTCATGGGCTTCATTCTCTGGATCATCGCCGTCATCCTGGTGATCGCGGGCATCTTCCAGCTCTTCAAGGGCGAGACCCTCTGGGGCATCGTGCTGATCATCGTCGGCTTCGCCGTCGGCCCGGGCGGCTACAGCATCTTCAAGTAGCGCCCGCTCCTCGATCGCCCGTCCGACCCCGTCGGACGGGCGATCGTCATTTCTCAGTCCTCGGGCTCGTCGGCCAGCACGACCTCGACCTCGAACCCCTCGTCGTTCTCCAGGTAGAGCGCCGTGTGCCGGTCGCCTCCGGCGTGCGGGTAGCGGTCGGCGAACATCTCGTGCCAGCCGTGCGCGCTCGACTCGGCCCGGAGCCGGTCGAGGGTACGGCGGTCGCCGATGTGCAGCGCGAGGTGGTTGACCCCCGGCCGGAGCCGGTCGTGCGGCTCGTCGACCTGGTCGCCCGAGCGCTCCAGGAAGACGTAGGTGCCGTCCGGGTGCGCCCACGAGCGGACCGCCTCATCGGCCTCCCAGCCCAGCTCCCCGAGCAGCCAGCCCCATTCCTCCGCAGCCAGGTCCGGGTCACTCACCCACAGATCGAGGTGGTGCAGCGCACGCATCATCGGGCCACCCTAAGTCCCGTCCGCCGCGCACGAAACGAGAACAGGTTCTAGTCTGGCCTCGTGCGCTTCTCCATCAGTACGGCGTTCCTGCCGACCGACCAGCTGACGCCCATCGCCCGGGCGGCCGACGAGCTGGGCTACCACGCCCTGGCGATCCCCGACCACGTGGTCGACCTGGAGACGCTGAGCACGCCGTACCCCTATACGCCGGACGGCGCCCGCCGCTGGGACTTCTCCGCGGAGTGGCCCGATCCCTGGGTCCTGGTCGGCGCGCTCGCCGCCGTCACGACCCGGCTGCGGTTCTTCACCTCGGTCTACGTGCCGGCGATGCGCAACCCGTTCCAGGTCGCGAAGTCGGTCGGCACCGCGGCCGTGCTGTCGGGCAACCGGGTCGCGCTGGGGGTGGGCATCGGCTGGTGCGAGGAGGAGTTCGCGCTGCTGGAGGAGAACTTCCGCACCCGCGGCAAGCGCACCGACGAGGGGCTCGCCCTGGTCAAGGAGCTCTGGGAGCCCGGCTGGACGGAGTTCAAGGGCGACTTCTACGACGCCCCGAGACTGGTGATGGAGCCGACCCCGACCGAGCAGCCCCCGGTCTACGTCGGCGGCCTCTCCGAGATCGCCTTCGCGCGCGCCGCCCGGCACGACGGCTGGATCGGCGATATGTACAAGACCGACGAGGCCATCGGCTGGGCCACCCGGCTCGCCGAGGTGCGCGAGGAGAAGGGCGCGACCGGCGACTTCTCGGTCATCGTCGCCCTCACCGACGCGTTCCTCCCCGAGCACTTCGAGCGCGCCCGGGCCGGCGGCGTCACGGACTGCATGACCATGCCGTGGGCCTACTACTTCGGTCTGGACGCGGGCGTCGACCAGAAGGTCGAGGGCATGGCCCGCTTCGCTGCCGACGTCATCGAGCCGCTCCGGGCCGCCGCGGGCTGATTCGTCCGCTATCCGGACGCCGCGCAGCCGACCGACCCCGGCTACTCCCACTCGATGGTGCCGGGGGGCTTCGAGGTGACGTCGAGCGTGACCCGGTTGACCTCGGCGACCTCGTTGGTGATGCGGGTGGAGATGCGCTCGATGACGTCGTACGGGAGGCGGGCCCAGTCGGCGGTCATCGCGTCCTCGGAGGTGACCGGGCGGATCACGACCGGGTGGCCGTAGGTGCGGCCGTCGCCCTGGACGCCGACGGAGCGTACGTCGGCCAGCAGCACGACCGGCATCTGCCAGATGTCGCGGTCGAGGCCGGCGCGGGTGAGCTCCTCGCGGGCGATGGCGTCGGCCTCGCGGAGCAGGTCGAGCCGCTCGCGGGTGACCTCGCCGATGATCCGGATGCCCAGGCCGGGGCCGGGGAACGGCTGGCGCCAGACCATGGTCGACGGCAGGCCGAGCTGCTCGCCGACCGCGCGGACCTCGTCCTTGAACAGGGTGCGCAGTGGCTCGATCAGCTCGAACTTGAGGTCGTCGGGCAGCCCGCCGACGTTGTGGTGGGACTTGATGTTGGAGGTGCCGGCGCCGCCGCCGGACTCGACCACGTCGGGGTAGAGGGTGCCCTGGACGAGGTACGCCGTCTCCCCCTCCTCGGCGTCGCCGAACACCCGGACCTGGGCGGCCTCGAAGGTGCGGATGAACTCGCGCCCGATGATCTTGCGCTTCTGCTCGGGCTCGCTGACCCCGGCGAGCGCGTCGATGAACTGGTCGGCGGCGTCCACGACGTCGAGGGCGTCGAAGACCTCCTCGAAGTCTCGGCGGACCTGCTCGGTCTCGCCGAGGCGCATCATCCCGTGGTCGACGTAGACGCAGGTGAGCCGGTCGCCGATGGCGCGCTGCACGATCGCCGCGGCCACGGCGGAGTCGACACCGCCGGAGAGCGCGCAGATCGCCCGCCCCGCGCCGACCTGCTCGCGGATCCGCTCGACCTGCTCCTCGACGATGTTGAGCATCGTCCAGGTCTGCCGGCAGCCGGCGATGTCGTGGAGGAAGTGCTCGAGGACGGCCTGGCCGTGCTCGGAGTGCAGCACCTCGGGGTGCCACTGCACGCCGGCCAGGCCGCTGTCGACGTTCTCGAACGCCGCGACCGGCGTGGACGCGGTCGAGGCGAGCACGGTGAAGCCCTCGGGGGCCGCCGTGACGGAGTCGCCGTGCGACATCCAGACCCGGTGCTCGGCGGGGATGTCGGCCAGCAGGGTGCCGGGCTCGCCGACGACCACGTCGGTGCGGCCGTACTCGCGGGCCCCGGTGTGCGCGACCTCGCCGCCGAGGCCGCTGGCCATCAGCTGGAAGCCGTAGCACATGCCGAAGACGGGGGTCCCGGACGTGAAGATGGCGGTGTCGATCCCGGGCGCGCCCTCGGCGTACACCGAGGACGGACCACCCGACAGGATGATCGCCTTCGGCTTGCGCGCGAGGATCTCCTCGACCGGCAGCGTGTGCGGCACGATCTCGGAGTAGACCCGCGCCTCGCGGACCCGGCGGGCGATCAGCTGGGCGTACTGGGCGCCGAAGTCGACGACCAGGACCAGGTCGTGGTCGGGCTGCTGCGTCATGGGCTGAGCCTATCGGCGCGCGGGCCCCTCCCCCCAGTCGGGAGACGCCCCCGGACGTGCATCAGGGCCCGGCCGGGGAGGGAGGGTGGCCGGGCCCTGATCCGTCCACGCACCTGTTGGACAGCGCCTGGACACGTCGACCCGGTGGTGGGAGGGAGCAAGTGGTCCGGGTCTTCTGCTGCTCCAACGACCCCTCGACGGGCGGGTTACGGCGGGCGCCGTACGAGTTCCGCCGAGGTCTGGACCAGCGTGCCGTCAGCTGACCCCGACGATGGGCAGCCGCAGCGCCCCCGGCGCGTCGGCGGGTACGACGGGCGCCGCCGGGGCGACCGGTTCGAGGCGGACGTAGCTCTCCCCGAGGCCGGGACGCTGGTCGCGCTCGCCCTTGTTGGGCCAGAACGCCATCGCCCGCTCGGCCTGCGCCGTGATGGTCAGCGACGGGTTCACGCCCAGGTTGGCGGTGACCGCGGAGCCGTCCACGACGTGCAGGCCGGGGTGGCCGTAGAGCCGCTGGTAGGGGTCGACCACGCCGGTCTCGGGCGAGTCGCCGATCGCGCAGCCGCCCAGGAAGTGGGCGGTCAGCGGCATGTTGAACGCATCGCCCACCGCGCTGCCGGGGAAGCCGTTCATGATCCGCGCCATCGCCCGGATCGCCTCGTTGCCGGCCGGGATCCAGGTCGGGTTCGGCACGCCGTGGCCCTGCTTGGAGGTGAGGTAGCGCTTGCGCGTGAACGGGATCCGCTTGGTGTAGGTCGTGATCGAGTTGTCGAGGCTCTGCATGACCAGCGCGATGACCGTCCGCTCCGACCAGTGCTTCATGTCGTAGAGGTTGGGGACATCGCGACGCTGCCGCCACATCTCCCGGGCCCAGGTGCGCCAGCGCGGCTCGTCGCCGTCGCCGTCGGTCAGCACCGACTGCAGCAGCGACATCAGGTTGCTGCCCTTGCCATAGCGCACCGGCTCGACGTGGGTGTCGGGGTCGGGGTGGAAGCTGGAGGTGATGGCGACGCCCTGGCTGTAGTCGACGTCGCCGTCGTAGGCGATCGCCCCGCCGATGGACTCCGAGTTCGTCCGCGCGAGGTAGCCGATCCGCCCCGAGACGCCGGGCAGGTGCCCCTCGTCCTTCATCCGGTGCAGCAGCCGCTGGGTGCCCAGCGCCGAGGCCGAGAAGACGACCTGCTCGGCCGTGAGGGTACGGCGGGCGCCGCGGCTCGGTCGCTTGGCCTTGGTGAACTTGACCTGGACGTCGTACCCGCCGCCGTCGCGGGGGCTGACCCGGGTCACCGTGGTCAGCGGCAGCACCGCCGCGCCGTGCTGCTCGGCGAGGTAGAGGTAGTTCTTGACCAGGGTGTTCTTGGCGTTGTGGCGGCAGCCGGTCATGCACTCCCCGCAGCCGATGCAGGTGGTGCGCTCGGGGCCGGCACCGCCGAAGAACGGGTCGGCGACCCGCTCGCCCTGCTCCTGGCCGGGACCGCCGAAGAAGACGCCGACCGGGGTCGGGTGGAAGGTGTCGGCCACGCCCATCTCGGAGGCGACCTTCTCCATCACCTCGTCGGACGGGGTGCGCAGCGGGTTCTCGACGACCCCGAGCATCCGCTTGGCCTGGTCGTAGTAGGGCGCGAGCTCGGAGCGCCAGTCGGTGATGTGACCCCACTGCGGGTCCTCGTAGAACGCCGGGAGCGGCTCGTAGAGCGTGTTGGCGTAGACCAGCGAGCCGCCGCCGACGCCCGCGCCGGAGACGATCAGGCAGTCGCGGAGCGCGTCGATGCGCTGGATGCCGTAGCAGCCGACCTCGGGACGGAAGAGGTACTTCTTCACGTCGAACGAGGTGTCGGGCAGGTCGGCGTCCTCGAAGCGGGCGCCGGCCTCGATCACACCGACCCGGTAGCCCTTCTCGGTCAGCCGCAGCGCGGTGACCGAGCCGCCGAAGCCGGAGCCGACGACCAGGACGTCGAAGTCGAAGTCCTCGTGCTTGCCGCTCATCAGGCTCGCCCCAGCTTCTTCATCAGCCGCAGGTTGGCGGTCATCACCTTCGCGTACGCCGCGTCGGACATGCCGAGCATGGGTGCGAACCGGATCAGGCGCTGGGTCGCGACCGACTGCGACTCGGTGTAGCGGTGGATGCCCTCGCTGCCCTGGCGGCGACCCATGCCGGACTGCCGCATGCCGCCCATCGGGGAGTCGATGCTCGCGAAGGTGGCCCCGAAGGCCTCGTTGATGTTGACCGTCCCGCACTTGATCCGGGGCGCGATCGCCCGGGCGCGGGCGCCGTCCTGGCTGTAGATCGACGCGTTCAGGCCGTACTCGCCCTCGTTGGCGCGGGCGACGGCGTCCGCCTCGTCGTGGAAGCGGTAGAGGGAGACGACCGGACCGAAGGTCTCCTTGCCGAAGCAGGTCATGTCGGGCGTGACGCCCTCCAGGACGGTCGGCTCGAAGAAGTAGGGGCCGAGGTCGGGCCGGGCGCGGCCACCGGTCAGCACCCGGGCGCCCTTCGCCACCGCGTCCTCCACGTGGGCGACGACCGTGTCGAGCTGGGCCTGGGAGATCAGCGAGCCCATGTCGTTGCCCCAGTCGAGCGTGGCCCCGAGGGTCATCGCCTCGGTGCGGGCCACGAACCGCTCGACGAACCGGTCGTAGACCTGGTCGGCCACGAACACCCGCTCCATCGACACGCAGAGCTGGCCCGCGTTCGAGAACGACGCGCGTACGGCGCCCTCGGCCGCCTTCTCGAGGTCGGCGTCGCGCAGCACGAGCAGCGGGTTCTTGCCGCCGAGCTCGAGCGAACAGCCGATCAGCCGCTCGGCGCAGGCCTGGGCGACGGTCCGACCGGTGGCGGTCGACCCGGTGAAGCAGACGTAGTCGGAGCGGGCGATCACGGCCGGACCGGTCTCCGCGCCGGGGCCGGCGACGACCTGCCACAGGTCGCGCGGGAACCCGGCCTCCTCGAGCAGCTCGGCCGCGAGCAGGGCCGAGAGCATGGTCTGGGCGTCCGGCTTGGCGACCACGGCGTTGCCGGCGAGCAGGGCGGGGAGGCCGTCGCACAGCGCCATCGTGAAGGGGTAGTTCCAGGGCGAGATGATGCCGACGACGCCCTTGGGCACCCGGTTGACCTCGACGCGCGTCAGGCCCGGGACGACGCCCAGCTTGCGCTGGGTGTCGAGGTGCTGGTGGGCGGTGCGGGCGTAGTAGCGCGCGGTCAGCGCGATGTGGAGCGGCTCGTCGAAGGCGTGCTTGCGGGCCTTGCCCGACTCCCACACGATCAGGTCGATGATCTCGTCCTGGCGGTCGAGCACCAGGTCGTGCAGGCGCAGCAGGGCGGCCGACCGGGCCTCGATGCCGGTGCGCGCCCAGGCCGCCTGCGCGCGCCGGGCCCGCGCGAACGCCTCGTCCACGTCGGCGTCCGTCGACTGCGGGATGTGGGCCAGGGGCGCGCCGTTCAGCGGCGAGCGCACCTCGACCGTGCGCCCGGACGTCGCGAGCAGCCGGGCGGTCAGCGCCTCGACGTACTCCGGCTCCAGGGCGTACGACGCCGCCGGGTCGTGCTCGGGGTCGCGCGGTCCCTCGACGAGCGGACCGCCGGACGGGGTGGGGTTCGAGGCACTCATGATTCCGAGGGTATGTGACCCCCGTCTCCGGAACTACCTTCCAGTAGGAATGTGTCCGGATTTACAAGAGCGGGGTCACTGTCAACGCCGCGCTCTGGTGGTTGAGGTGCGAGCGGAGCGAGCCTCGAAACCCGTCTTGCCGAGAGTCGGCCTCGTCCGAGGGGGCTTCTCAACTCATCGGGTTTCGAGGCTCGGCGCGAGCGCGCCTCGCACCTCAACCAGCGTCGGGGGTCACATGGCCGGCGCGCTGGGGTAGATCGCCTTCAGCTCGGTGTACTGCGCGAGGCCCTCGGGCCCGAACTCCCGGCCGATGCCGGAGGCCTTGAAGCCGCCGAACGGGGCGGCGAAGTCCATCGTGTAGGTGTTCACGCCGTACGTGCCGGCGCGGACCCGGCGGGCCACGTCGAGGCCGGCGGACTGGTCGGCGGTCCACACCGTGCCGGCCAGGCCGTAGTCGGACTCGTTGGCGATCCGGACGGCGTCGTCGACGTCGTCGTACGCGATGACCGAGAGGACCGGGCCGAAGATCTCCTCCTGGGCGATCCGCATCCGGTTGTCGACGTCGGCGAAGACGGTGGGCCGGACGTACCAGCCCGAGGAGAGGCCGTCGGGCATGCCGTTGCCGCCGACGACGAGGCGGGCGCCCTCCTCCTGACCGAGGGCGATGTACTTCTCCACCCGCTCCTGCTGGCGCTGCGCGACCATCGGGCCGATCTCGGTCGCCGGGTCCTCCGGGTCGCCGACGGCCATCCCGGAGACGGTCTCGGCGAGCGCGTCGACCACGGCGCCGTAGTTCTTCCGCGACGCCAGGATCCGGGTCTGGGCGACGCAGGCCTGCCCCGAGTTCATCAAGGCCACGAACTTCAAGCCCTCCATGGTCGCGGCCAGGTCGGCGTCGTCGAGGACGATCGCCGCCGACTTCCCGCCGAGCTCCAGCGACACGCGCTTGAGCTGCTCGCCGCACACCGCGGCGATCTTGCGGCCGGCCGCCGTCGAGCCGGTGAAGGCGACCTTGTCGACGCCCGGGTGGGCGACCAGGTGCTCCCCCACCTCGCGGCCGGCGGCCACGATGTTCACGACCCCGGCGGGTACGCCGGCCTCCGCGAGCAGCTCGGCCATCAGGTAGGCGTCCAGCGGGGTCTCGGGCGCCGGCTTCACCACCACGGTGTTGCCGGCGAGCAGCGCCGGGACGACCTTCGAGATGGTGGTGAACTGCGGGACGTTCCACGGCGGGATGGCCGCGACCACGCCGACCGGCTCGCGCCGCACGATGACGTCGGCCCCCAGCGCCCCCGGCCGGGTCTCCTCCCACGCGAAGGCGCGGGCGATGGTCAGGAACGACTCGATCTGCATCCACGGCGCCGGCGACTGCGCCAGGTTCGCGAACGAGGTCGGGGAGCCCATCTCCGTCGTGATCAGGCCCGCCATCTCGGTCAGCTTGCCGGCGTACAGCATCGAGAAGGCCTGGATCACCTCGATCCGCTCCTCCGGGCTCATCCGCGGCCACGGTCCCTCGTCGAAGGCCCGGCGGGCCGCGGCCACCGCGGCGTCGACGTCGGCGTTGCTGCCCTCCGGCACGGTCGCCACGACCTGCTCGGAGTGGGGCGAGACGACCTGCAGGGTCGCCGAGGTGGCGGGGGCGGCCCAGCCGCCGTCGATGAAGAAGGAGTCGCGGTCGAGGCTCATAGCAGGGTCTCCTGGAGGGGTGCGGGGGTTTCGAGACGGGACTTCGTCCCTCCTCGACCACCGTCGGTCGGGGTCAGGGGGCGAGGGTGAAGTAGTCGACGAAGCCGCTGGGGTCGTGGCGGCCGATGCAGAAGTGCTCGAAGAGGCCCCAGCCCTCGACGGTGCGGCCGCCCTCGGTGAGCAGGCCCTGGCCGACGTGGTCGACGCAGCCGAACATGAAGCGGCCCGTCACCGCCTCGTCGGCCATGTCGTAGGTGACGCGCTCGACGAACTTCTCGCCCTTCCACACGCCGTGGGTCCAGTCCGGGTCGCCGCCGTACCCGCCCCCGACGTGGAGCGGCGTCGCCAGCAGCGAGGAGACCTCGAGCTCGATCAGGTCGCCCGCGCCGTTCGTGCACCGGATCGTCGCGCCGGTCGGGGTCCGGGTCCCGGCGGTGTAGTGGACCTCCACCCGCGGCCAGCCGAGCTGCTCGACGCGGCCGTCGGGCCAGACCCGGTGGCAGTCGTTGAGGGTGCGGTAGCCGTTCGGGTCCTCCTGCAGGATCAGGACGACCGCGAAGTCGTCGAAGGCCAGCGGCACGTAGAGCCACCACATGCCCTCGAACGGCGGGTCGCTCGGCGCGCCCGGAGGCTCCGCCTCCCCGACCGGCCGGATGCCCCAGGAGCGGTCGCGGCTGCCGATCCAGCGGTCCGGGGTGACCTCGATCCGCTCTCCGTCGATCTCGAGGTGGCCGGACCAGCTGCCGAGCTGGGCGAACCGCTGCGCGTCCAGGGTGGTCCGGGCGCCGGAGCGCAGGATGTGGTGCTCCTCCTGGATCACCGGGAAGAGGCCCTGCCAGGTCAGGTCGGCCGCGATGCCCTCGGTCTCGTCGACCTGGATCCGGATCCGCTGGAGCGGCTCCTCCACCTCGACGCGGTAGCCGCCGACCTGCTGGTGGAGCCGGTCCCCGTCGCAGAGGTCGGAGAAGTGCAGGGCGGTCTGCTTCCCGTCGCGCGCGACGAGCAGGTAGGCGTCCTTGGTGCCGAGGTTCGGGTAGTAGCCGAGCCCGGTGATCACCATGATGTCGCCGCTGCGGTCGTGGCAGTTGAAGTAGTTGCGGTCGTAGAAGTTGCGGTCGCTGGACGCCGGCCAGGCGATCGGCAGCGGCGCCTGGTGGATCGGGTACTCGTCCAGGGGGCTGATGCCGGACATCTCAGTTACCTCCTTGTGAGGCAGCCGCCTCGTCGAGGAGCCGCTCGAGCAGCGGCTTGTGGTGGAAGAGCGACTCGACGTCCGCGGGCGGCTCGATCTCGCCGAAGTGCACCGACCGGGCGCCGGTGCGCATGAAGACGACGGCCCACTGGACCGCGTTGTAGACGTGGTACCAGCGCAGGTCGCCGAGCTCGACGCCGGTGAGCCGGGCGTACGTCGCCGCGACGTCCTCGTCGCGCATGAAGTCAGGCATGCCCGGCATCTCCAGCATGTCGGTGATCGACTGGAACACCTGGTGGGCGAAGATCATCCAGCTCACGTCGAGCTCGCGCGGGCCGATGGCGACCATCTCCCAGTCGAGCACGGCGACCGGCTCGAAGTCGGCGTACATCATGTTGCCGATCCGCGAGTCGCCCCAGCAGAGCACCGTGTCGTGCCCCTCCGGCATGTTCGCCTCGAGCCAGGCGAAGGCCCGCTCGACGACCGCGGAGCGGCCGATGTCGGCGACGGCGAACTCGTACCACTCGCGGGCCCGGGCCAGGGTCCGGTCGAGCAGGTCCTCCCCCGGGTGGTCGGGGTCGAGGAAGGCGAAGGTCTGCTCCGCGTCGGGGATCGCGTGCAGCTGGGCCAGCACCTCGACACTCGAGTCCTGCAGTCGGCGCTGCTCCTCGGGGGTGGCGTCGAAGAGCCAGTTGTCGCCGAAGGTGTAGGGCAGCACGTCCTGCGGGACGATGCCGTCGATCCGGTCCATGAGGAAGAACGGGCTGCCGAGGACCGTGCCGGTCGGCTCCATCCAGCGCACGCCGGGCACGGGCACGTCGGTGAGCTCCCCGACCAGCCGCATCACGTCGTACTGGTGCTGGAGCTCGTAGTGGGCGAAGACCGGGAAGTCGGTCTCGGCGGGGGCCACTCGAGCGACGAACCGGTGGGCCTGCCGCTCGCCGTCCTCGGTCCAGGTCGCGTCGAAGAGCAGGGTCTCCGACGACATGCCGTTGCTGTCGACGCCGGCGTGGAGCACCACGGTCGGGTCGGCACCGGCGGGCAGCAGGGTGGCCAGCCAGTCGGCCAGCAGGCCCGGGACGGTGCTGGCGTCGCGGCTGGAGACCTGCAGCTTCATGTCGGCGGGCGGCGGTGCCTGGGTCACGGTTCCTCCCGGGGTGTGACGTAGGTCATGAGACGGCCAGCATTGTTGGAACGTGTTCTAGTTGTCAACGGGTTCCGTTACGCTGCGTCTCGTTATGGCCTCACCGGTCCAGTCCGCCGCCCCCGGTCGACCGCGCGACCCGCGCATCGACCAGGCCGTGCTGCGCGCGGCCGAGGAGCTCGTCGTCGAGGTCGGGTACGCCGACCTGACCGTCGGCGCGATCGCCGAGCGGGCCGGCACCACCAAGCCCGCCGTCTACCGACGCTGGCCCGGGAAGGCCTACCTGGTGCACGAGGCGGCCTTCCCCGACCTCGCGCCAGGCCCCGCGCCCGACGACGGACCGCTCGCCGACGACGTCCGCGCGATGGTGGCCGCCTGCCGCGACGTGTTCGCCCGGCCGGTGGCCCGCGCCGCCCTGCCCGGCCTGCTCGCCGAGGTGGTCGGCGACCCGGTCCTCAACGCCGCCGTGCTCGCCCGCTTCCGGGCCGGCACCTGGGGGTCGATGCACGAGCGCCTGGTCCGCGCCGTCGAGTCCGGCGAGGCCCGCCCCGACGTCGACCCCGACGTCCTCATCGAGACCGTCGGTGGCGCGACCCTGCTGGCCCTGCTCAACCGTCCCGACGGCGTCCTGGGTGACGACTGGGTCGAGTCGCTGTCGGCCCTGCTGCTCGGCGGCCTGCTCGGCCCCGACAGTCCCTGACGTCCTGCTGGTCGCCGACCCGCAGATGGTCAGGGACTATCGGCGGAGGCGGGGGCCGAGGGTGGGGCGGTGGTCGTGGTGCATGCGGTGGCGGGCGCGGGTGGCCGTGACCAGGGCCGGGTCGAGGTCCGCGACCGCCAGGCCCTCCTCCTCGGCCAGGCGCGCGAGCGGGCGGCCCTCGGGGTCGTAGACGGCCGAGCCGCCGATGAAGGACGACGCGCCGCAGCTGCCGGTCAGGCCGGCGACGACGACGTAGAAGCCGTTCTCGAGGGCGCGGGCGGCGTAGTAGAGGTCGCGGCGGTGGGCGCCGCCCGGGAAGTAGGCCATCGAGCTGAGGTAGCCGACCGCCCCGTCGTCCGCCGCCGCGCGCGCGTGCTCGGGGAAGCAGCCGTCGTAGCAGATCGAGAGGCCCAGCTCGTGGCCGTCGACGGTGATCGAGGCGCCGTGGTCGCCGGGCGTGAAGTGGTCGTTCTCGGCCCCGTCGAGATGCTGCTTGTCGTACGGCGCGTCCGTCCCGCCGTCGGGCCGCACCACCACCGACGAGAGCGTACGACGACCTCCGCGCTCCAGCGCCGCGCTCGCGACGACCGTGGTGCCGGTCGCGGCCGCGGCGGCGCGGAGCGGGTCGAGGACCGGGCCGGCCAGGTCCTCGGCCGTCGGGAGCGGGCCCGCGAACACGGCGGCGTCGTACCCGGTCAGGAAGGCCTCGGGGAGGACGAGCAGCCGGACGTCCTGGCTGCCGGCGAGCTCGGTGAGCCGGGCGGCGGTGGTGACGTTGGCGGCCAGGTCGCCGGCGACCGCGGCGGCCTGGCCGGCCGCGACGCGGAGCACGGGAGGATCGACGTCCATGCGCCGATCCTCCCGTGCCCGGGGGTGGATCAGGAGGAGGGGTAGGCCCAGGCGGTCACGTTGAGCGTGTCCTCCAGGCCGGTGAAGCCCTCCGCCGGGGTGTAGGTGTCCTCGGTGAAGTGCACGTCGAGGTCGTCGGCGGTGCCGCCGATCCCGTCGGGCCCGACGCCGAAGAGGTTGTCGAAGCCGGCGCCGCCCGAGTCCATGATGTTGACGGTCTCGGACAGGTTGTCGGTGTGGTAGCTGCCGACCATGTGGCCGACCTCGTGGGCGGTCACGTTGCCGACGGCCTGCGCGACGAACGCCTCGCGGTCGCTGGCGCTCGTCAGGTAGGTGTTCAGCGACGCGTCGTCGCCGGCCGGGTCGCTGAGCACGTCGAGCAGGACCAGCGCGGTGTCCTCGTGGCCGTAGTTGCCGGGGTCGATGTACTGGGCGATGCCGATGGTGCTGATGCCCGACTCGGCGATGGTGCCGCCGACGACGACCCGCGAGACGTTCTCCTTCCCGGCCACCTCCGGGTGGTTGCGGGAGTTCACGACCCGGACCTGGAGGTTCGGGTTGAGGCCGCCCTCGGCGACCTCGTCGCGGAGGTTGTCGCGGACCTCTCGCGTGATCTTGGTGATCATCGCGTCCTCGCGGGCCCGGGTCAGGCCCCACTTGCCGAGGAAGGCGGAGAACGGCGAGAGCTCGCGGACGCCGGGCCCGCCCCACAGGCCGGTGTTGACCCGCCCGCCCTCGAAGTCGAGGTAGACGGTCTGCTTCTGCTTCGGGTCGGTCTCCGCACCGGGCCGGTAGGCCTCGAGGCGGACCTGGTAGTCGCCGAGGGTCGCGCCGATGTCGAGGACGTACCATCCGGCCTCCTCGGCGACGTAGGCCAGCGTGGTGTTGCCGCCACCGGGCAGGGGCGACTCCGGGGCGTAGAGCGCCGAGGCGTCGAGCAGCTCGGAGCCGACCGCGACCGAGCCGTCGGGACGGTGCACGGTGAGACCCGACGCGGCCTTCTCGGCGACCGCACCGACGACGTCGCCCGGCTTCAGGCGCACGGCGTACTTGTCGGAGTCGACGGTGGTCGCGGCGATCGACAGGCCGTAGTCGCCCTCCTCGCCGACGCCGTTGCCGGAGCCGGAGTCGAACGGGTCGTTCGGGAGCGGGCCGAAGAAGTTGAAGCCGCCGACCATCAGGTAGTAGGTGCCGACCGTCTCGGGCGTGTAGCTCAGCAGACTGGCGTAGCCGGCGCCGCCGTCGTCGTCGGCGGCGACCAGCTCTCCGGCCTCGTCGTACAGGGCGAGAACGGTGTCGGTGGTCGTCGCCGAGGTGTCGGCCACGATGCTCAGTCCCGCGGCGACGTCGACGGCGTAGAAGTCGAAGTCGCCGGAGCCGTCACCCTCCGACCCGTGCGGCCCGTCGCCGAGGGTGCCGGTCGTGGTGACCGCCGCCTCCCCCTCCAGGCCGGTGTCGCCGGCCAGCGGGATGGCGCCGTTGTCCTCGGCCACCGGCGCGAGGGCGGCCGGGGTGCCGGTGAACAGGTCGGCGCGCTCGCCCAGGATCCGCACGACGTTGTTCTTCTTCGCGCCGGTGCCGAACGTGGTGATCCGCTCGGCGGTCTCGAGGGTGTCGTTGGAACCGCCCGTGCCGTCGGGCTCCTGCTCGTCCCAGACCACGGCGGCCTGGGCGGCCGGGGTCGCGGTGGCGGCCTGCTGGCGCGCGTTCCGGAGCGAGGCCGACGACTGCCGGGTCGCGCCGGCGGCCGCGAGGCGCTGCTTCCACCCGGCGTAGTCGACCTTCGTGACGTCGGGGACCTCCGCCAGGAACGGGTTGGGTACGACGGCGCCGGCCGCCTTGGCCTGCCGGGCCGCGAGCGTCTTGGGCGCGACCTGGAAGCCGGCCTCGAGGGCGGTGCGCTGACCCGGGGTCAGGTCGGGGGCGGCCGCGGATCCTGGGGAGGGATCAGCCGCGAGGGTGGACGCCGGGACCGCGAGCGCGGCCAGCGCGAGGCCGAGCGCGCCGGCCAGCGGCGCGAGCAGCCGCCGACGGCGGGAGGGGTGAGTCATGGGGGTGCTTCTTTCCCGAGAACGACGGTCCTCAGGGACCCCACGATCGGCAGGATCCCCGATGACCCTGGAGCCTGGAACGTAGGCCCTCGCCCCGGGAAGGTGAAGACACTCCCCAGCGGAGATTTACTCCACGACGACCTCGACCCGCTGGAACTCCTTCAGGTCGGTGTAGCCGGTGGTGGCCATCGACCGCTTCAGCGCACCGATCAGGTTCATGGTGCCGTCGGCGACGCGCGAGGGACCGAACAGGATCTCCTCGAAGGTGCCGACCGTCTCGAACTCGACCCGCTGGCCGCGCGGCAGTTCGGCGTGGTGCGCCTCGGTGCCCCAGTGGAAGCCGCGGCCGGGGGCGTCGCTGGCCCGGGCGAAGGGCGAGCCGACCATCACGGCGTCGGCCCCGCAGGCGATCGCCTTGGCCAGGTCGCCGGACTTGCCGATCGAGCCGTCGGCGATGACGTGGACGTAGCGGCCACCCGACTCGTCGAGGTAGTCGCGGCGGGCGGCGGCGACGTCGGCCACCGCGGAGGCCATCGGCACCGCGACGCCCAGGACGGTCCGGGTCGTGTGGGCGGCCCCGCCGCCGAAGCCGACGAGTACGCCGGCCGCGCCGGTGCGCATCAGGTGGAGCGCCGCCTGGTGGGTGGCGCAGCCGCCGACCACCACGGGCACGTCGAGCTCGTAGATGAACTCCTTGAGGTTCAGCGGCTCCGACTGCGACGAGACGTGCTCGGCGCTGACCGTCGTCCCGCGGATGACGAACATGTCGACACCCGCGTCGACGACCGCCTTCGCGAACTCCTTGGTGCGCTGCGGCGACAGCGACCCGGCCACCGTCACGCCGGCCTCGCGGATCTCGCGCAGCCGCTCGGTGATCAGCTCGGCCTTGACCGGCTCGGTGTAGATCTCCTGCAGCCGCCGGGTGCCGTCCGTGCCGCGCAGACCCGCGACCTCCTCCAGCAGGTCGCTCGGGTCCTCGTAGCGCGTCCACAGCCCCTCGAGGTTGAGCACCCCCAGCCCGCCGTACCGACCGAGCGCGATGGCGGTGGCCGGGGACATCACCGAGTCCATGGGCGCGGCCAGGACGGGCAGCTCGAAGCGGTAGGCGTCGATCTGCCAGGCCGTGCTGACCTCCTCGGGGTCGCGGGTGCGCCGGGAGGGCACGATCGCGATGTCGTCGAAGGAGTACGCGCGGCGGGCCCGCTTGGCCCGGCCGATCTCGATGTCGGTCACGGGGCGAGTCTCCCATGGGGTCGCTTCCTAGGATGAGCCCACCATGCTGGTCCTCCCGCCGCACCTCGCCCCCCTGCTCTCCGGTCGACCCGTCCTGGACGCGGTCGGGTACGCCGACCCGTGGCCGATCCCGGAGGGCTGGACGCAGCAGGTCCAGCAGCGGGTGCGCGAGCTGGCCGAGGACCCGCGCGGGTTCGGCGAGAAGAAGATGGGCGGCAGCTTCCTCCCGACCACGTCGTACGTCGTGCCGCTAATGTGGCGGCTGCTGACCTACCTGCCGGGCGCGATCCCGGTGTGGACCGGCGCCGGCACGTCCCTGTCGGGCCGGATCATCGAGCCGTGGTTCACGGCCGACTACCAGGTCGTGGACCGCGAGGTCACGATGTACCGCAACACCGAGCACCTGTGGTTCCTCGACACCTTCCGCTCGGCCTTCAGCTCCGGAGCGGAGGCCCGGATCGCCTCGCTCGAGCTGAGCCTGGAGGGGATCGCGGTCCTGGAGCCGGTGCCGCCCTTCCAGCCGCGCGCCCGACTGCTGACCACCCTGCTGAACCGGGTCCTGGAGGACCCCGCGCTGCGTGCGGTGCACGCGACCGGCACCTGGGCCGAGGTCGAGACCGCCTGGCGCACCTCCGTCCTCACCGACGAGGAGGCCCAACTGCTGCCCGAGGCGCGCGGCTGGCCGGCCCACCTGGCCTGGTCGCTGGACGGGCTCGACGCCGCGCACGCCCACCTCGCGGCGCGGACCAGCCGCACCCAGGGCGTCGACGAGCTGGTCGCGGCCCTCGCGCTGCACGGCGGCGTCGACGAGCTGCCGTCCGCGCTGGTGGCGGCGGTCGGCGCGACGCGCTACGGGCTGGTCCACACCGAGTTCGAGCGGCTTCGCCCCGGCTTCGACCGCGACGATTGGCTCGGCGACACCCGGGGCTGGCTGGCCCGCGCCATGGTCGGCGGCCACCTGGACGCCGTACGGCTCTGGCTGGTGACGGCCTCGCAGGTCGGCCACCTCGTGGTCGGCCTGCCGGACTGGAAGCGCTCGTCCGGGGCTCCGAACCGCTCCGGGTACGTCGAGGACCTGGCCAACGTGTTCCGCCCGCCGAGCCGGCCGGACAACCCGCTCGTCAGCCGACTCGACCATCTGGCCCCGGTCGGCGGCACCCCGCTGGTCGCGACCGGCGCCGACCCCGACGTGGTGCTCGGCGACCCGAACGAGCGTCAGGTGGAGATCGGCGACCCGCTGGGCGAGCTGGACGAGCTGATCGGCCTCGCAGACGTCAAGGAGCAGGTACGACGGCTGGTGGCCGAGGTCCAGGCGGAGAAGCTGCGCGTCGACGCCGGCATGCCGCCCTCCGAGCGGGCCCGGCACATGGTCTTCCTCGGCAACCCCGGCACCGCGAAGACCACGGTCGCCCGGCTGCTGGCCCGGATCTACGCCCAGCTCGGCGTGCTCGAGAACGGTCACCTCGTCGAGGTGGCCCGCGCCGACCTGGTCGGGCAGTACATCGGCCACACCGCCCCGCGCACCACCGCCGCCTTCGAGCGTGCGGTCGGCGGGGTGCTCTTCGTCGACGAGGCCTACGCGCTGGTCCCGCCCGACTCGGCCCGCGACTTCGGGCACGAGGCGATCGCCACGCTACTGAAGCTGATGGAGGACCGCCGCGACGACGTGGTCGTCATCGTGGCGGGCTACCCGGTCGAGATGCGCCGCTTCCTGACCTCCAACACCGGCCTGGCCTCGCGCTTCCCGACCACCATCGGCTTCGCCGACTACGCCGTCGAGGAGCTGGTCGCGATCTTCGAGCTGGTCGCCGGGAGGGCGGGCTACGCCTACGGCCCCGAGGTGCTCGACGGGCTGCGCCGCCTGGTGCCGTCGCCGCGCCCGGTCGGCTTCGGCAACGGCCGCTTCGTCCGCAACGTCTTCGAGGAGGCGGTCGCCCGCCAGGCGCTCCGGATCACCGCGCTCGTCTCGCCCACGCCCGAGCAGGTCCGCGAGCTGCTGCCCGCCGACCTCCCGCCCGTCCCGCCCCCGCCGAAGCAGGCGGCGACGTCCGGCATGTACCTCTAGCCCCGCCGACCCGTCACTGAGTGACCGCTTTTCGCGGCGTGTCGATCCGGAAGTGACGGGTCGATCCGCGTCCTCGCGGCGGCGGCTCGGGATCGACCCGTCGATCGCTGCCCGACACGCCGCGAAAATGAGGCATTCAGTGACGGGTCAGCGTGGGGTCAGCGGCCGGTGTAGTTGGGGGCCTCGACTGTCATCTGGACGTCGTGGGGGTGGCTCTCCTGGAGCGAGGCGGAGGTGATCCGGACGAACCGGCCCTTCTCCTGCAGCTCCGGGACGGTCGCCGCGCCGACGTAGAACATCGACTGGTTGAGACCGCCGATGAGCTGGTGGGCGACGGCGGCCAGCGGGCCGCGGAAGGCGACCTGGCCCTCGATGCCCTCGGGGACGATCTTGTCGTCGCTGGTGACCTCGGCCTGGAAGTAGCGGTCCTTGGAGTAGGACTTCTTGCCGCGGCTCGACATCGCGCCCAGCGAGCCCATGCCGCGGTAGGACTTGAACTGCTTGCCGTTGACGAAGACCAGCTCGCCCGGCGACTCCTCGCAGCCCGCGAGCAGCGAGCCGAGCATCACGGTGTCGGCGCCGGCGACCAGCGCCTTGGCGATCTCGCCGGAGTGCTTCATGCCGCCGTCGGCGATCACGGGTACGCCGGCGGGCTTGCAGGCCAGCGAGGCCTCGTAGACCGCGGTGACCTGCGGGACGCCGACGCCGGTCACGACGCGGGTGGTGCAGATCGAGCCCGGGCCGACGCCGACCTTGACCGCGTCGACGCCCGCGTCGACGAACGCCTGGGCGCCCTCGCGGGTGCCGACGTTGCCCCCGATGACCTGGACGTGCTTCGTGGCCGGGTCGCTCTTGAGCCGCTGGACCATGTCGAGCAGCAGCCGCACGTTGCCGTGGGCGGTGTCCGCGACCAGGACGTCGACGCCGGCGTCGATCAGGGTGGTGGCGCGCTGCCAGGCGTCGCCGAAGTAGCCGATGGCCGCGCCGACCAGCAGGCGGCCCTGGTCGTCGTACGACGCGTTCGGGAACTGCTCGCCCTTGACGAAGTCCTTGACGGTGATCAGGCCGGCCAACCGGCCCTGGCCGTCGATCAGGGGCAGCCGCTCGCGCTTGTGCTTGCGCAGCAGGACGGTGGCGTCCTCGCGGCTGATGTCGGCCGGGCCGGTGATCAGCGGCATCTGGGTCATCACCTCGTCGACCTTGGTGGTCGCCCACTCCGCGACCGGGGTGAAGCGCAGGTCGCGGTTGGTGATGATGCCGATCAGCCGGTTGTCGAGGTCGACGACCGGGAGGCCGGAGACGCGGTACTCGCCGCAGATCCGGTCGAGCTCCTCCAGCGTCGCGTCCGGGCCGATGGTGACCGGGTTGGAGATGATCCCGGTCTGGGTCCGCTTGACGAGGTCGACCTGGTAGGCCTGGTCCTCGATCGACAGGTTGCGGTGGAGCACGCCGAGGCCGCCCTGGCGGGCCATCGCGATGGCCATCCGCGACTCGGTCACGGTGTCCATGGCCGCGCTGACGAGCGGCACCTTCAGCGAGATCCCGCGGGTCAGCCGCGAGGTCGTGTCGATGTCGGCCGGCGCCAGGTCGGAGTGACCCGGCAGCAGGAGGACGTCGTCGTAGGTGAGACCGAGGGCGGCGAACTTGTCGGGGAGCTCCACGCCCCCAGCCTACCGGCGCCTCACCCGTCCGGGCGCCGCGGACCGTGTGCCGCCGGGCACGTCCGGGCACCGGGCGGAGGTGCCCGACGACACCACCTCCGATGCCCAGCTCCCTCCCCACGTCCTGGTCCTCTTCGGCGCCACCGGCGACCTCGCGAAGCGCAAGCTCTTCCCGGGCCTCTACGCCCTGGCCGCCGCCGGCCGGCTCCCCGAGCAGTACGCCGTCATCGGCAGCGGCCGGCACTCCCCCGGCACCGACGACGAGTTCCGCCAGCAGGTCCGCGACGGATTGACCGACTCCGTCGAGGAGTACGACGAGCAGGTCCTCGACGACCTGGTCGCCCGGGTCTCCTTCCAGACGTCCGACGCCGACGACGGGGCCGACCTGGCCGCCGCCGTCACGAAGGCCGAGGACGGCATGGGCGACGACGTACGACGGCTCGTCTACCTGTCCGTGCCGCCCTCGGCGATGGAGGACATGGTCGCCATGCTCGGCCGCGAGGGGATCGTGGAGCGGGCCCGGCTGGTCGTCGAGAAGCCGTTCGGCCTCGACCTCGAGTCGTCGCGGTCGCTGGACGCGGCGCTGAAGGACGTCGTCGACGAGGAGCAGGTGTTCCGGATCGACCACTTCCTCGGCAAGGAGGCGGTCCAGAACATCCTGGCGCTGCGCTTCGCCAACGGGCTGTTCGAGCCGGCCTGGGACCGGCGCAGCGTGGCCAGCGTGCAGATCGACGTACCGGAGGACCTCGGACTGGAGGGCCGCGCCGCGTTCTACGAGTCGACCGGGGCGCTGCGCGACATGGTCTCGACCCACCTCTCCCAGCTGCTCGGCTTCGTCGCCCTGGAGGACCCCGGCAGCCTCGACGAGCGCGCCGTACGCGACGCGAAGGCGGCGCTCTTCGCCGACCTGCGGCCCTTCGACCCGGACCGCGTGGTCTTCGGCCAGTACGACGGCTACCGCGACGAGGACGACGTCGAGGACGAGTCGGACGTCGAGACGTTCGTCGCGCTGGAGGCCTTCGTCGACAACGACCGCTGGCAGGACGTGCCCTTCTACCTGCGCACCGGCAAGGCGCTGGCCGAGGGCCGGCGGACCATCACGCTGCGCTTCCGGACGCCGGAGTCGCCCCTGCTCGCCGGCGATCCCGGTCGCAACGAGCTGGTGCTGGAGCTGGCCGACGACGCCGTCATCAGCATCGACGTCCGGGCCAAGAAGCCCGGGCCCGACATGCGGCTGACCGAGGCGACCTTCCACCTGGACCTCGGCGACGAGGACCCGGCCGAGCCGCTGGAGGCCTACGAGCGGCTGCTGCTCGACGTGCTGCGCGGCGACCAGACCTTCTTCACCCGCGCCGACGAGGTGGACCGGCTCTGGCAGGTCTGCCAGCCGGTCCTGGACGCACGGCCCGCCGTACATCCCTACGAGCAGGGGTCGTGGGGGCCGCAGGCCGCGCTCGACCTCCCGGCGGGTGGCTGGCGGCTCGGTGGCTGAGGGCTACCTGCCGATCGCCGACCACGGCCTGATCGGGGACCTGCGCACCTGCGCGCTGGTGGGGGCGGACGCGACGATCGACTGGTTCTGCGCGGGGCGCTTCGACTCCCCCAGCGTCTTCGGCTCGCTGCTCGACCCCGAGCGCGGCGGGTCCTGGCGGCTCGGTCCGGTCGGCGGCGCGGCCCGGACGACGCAGTTCTACCTGCCCGACTCGGCCATCCTGGTGACCCGCTTCCTCACCGAGGAGGGCGTCACCGAGGTGCACGACTTCATGCCGGTGCTGCGCTCGCACGACCCCGACCACCGACAGCGGATCACCCGCCGGGTGGTGGCCGTCCGCGGGCACGCCCGGATCCGGATGGAGCTGACCGCGCGGCCCGACTACGGCCGCTGCGACCCGACGACCGAGCCCGTCGAGGGGGGCGTGCTGGTCACGGGCGCCGGCGTACGGCTGGGGCTGACGTCGACCGTCGACCTCGACACCACCGACGGGACGGTCAGCGCCGAGGTCGCGCTCGACACCGGCGACGAGGCGCTCTTCGTGCTGCACGTGCTCGACGAGGACGACGACCTGCGCCCCGACGACTGCGCCGACACCGAGCACCTTTTCGAGCAGACCGCCCGGTTCTGGCGGGACTGGCTCGCGCAGTCGACGTACGCCGGACGCTGGCGCGAGATGGTCGACCGCTCGGCGATCACCCTGAAGCTGCTCACCCACGAGCCGAGCGGCGCGATCATCGCCGCGCCGACCACGAGCCTGCCCGAGGAGGTCGGCGGCGGGCGCAACTGGGACTACCGCTACGTCTGGATCCGCGACGCCGCCTTCAGCCTCTACGCCCTGCTCCGGCTCGGCTTCACCGACGAGGCGGGCGCATTCATCGAGTGGCTGTCCGAACGGATCGGCTCCCCGGAGACCACCGACGACGACCTCGGACCCCTGCGGGTGCTCTACGACATCGACGGCAACCTGCCGCACGAGTCCGAGCTCGACCACCTGCGTGGGTACGCCGACTCCCTCCCCGTCCGGGTCGGCAACGGGGCGGTCGACCAGCTCCAGCTCGACATCTACGGCGAGCTCATCGACTCGGTCTACCTGTTCAACAAGTACGGGCCCGGCATCAGCCACGACGCCTGGGCCGACCTCACCCGGCTGCTGGAGTGGGTGCTGGACAACTGGGAGCGCGAGGACGCCGGCATGTGGGAGATCCGCGACGACCCGCGGGCCCACACCACCTCGCGGCTGATGTGCTGGGTGGCCATCGAGCGGATGATGCGCACCGCCCGCCAGCGCGGGCTGCCCGGCGAGCTGGCTCGCTGGGCCGAGGTCCGTGACGCGATCTACGCGCGGATCATGGAGCACAGCTGGGACGACTCCGTGGGCGCGTTCATGCAGCACGAGGGCGCCGACACCGTGGACGCCGGCGTGCTGCTGATGCCGATGGTGAAGTTCGTGGCGCCGAACGACCCACGCTTCGTCTCGACGCTGAGGGTGGTCGAGGAGCGGCTGGTCTCCGACAGCCTGGTCTTCCGCTACGACCTCGGCCACGCCACCGACGGCCTCGACGGCACCGAGGGCACCTTCTCGCTCTGCTCGTTCTGGTACGTCGAGGCGCTCACCCGGCTCGGTCGCCTCGACGACGCCCGGCTGGCGCTGGAGAAGATGTTCACCTACGCCAACCACCTCGGCCTGTACGGCGAGCAGGTCGGCCTCACCGGCGAGCAGCTGGGCAACTTCCCCCAGGCGTTCACGCACCTCGGCCTGATCAGCGCCGCGCTGAACCTGGACCGGGCGCTGGGCTGAGGAACTCGCCGCCGCCGCGACGCGTCGTACGAGCATGCGTCGACTCCTCGCCCTCGCCGTCCTGGTGCCCCTGCTCGCCGGGTGCGGCGACGAGACGCAGCAGGCGACCTCCGCCGCGGCGGCCAGCCGGTCGTACGACGGCCCGCTGTTCGTGACCCGCGAGGAGGCGACCCGCCCCCGGGCGGGTGCGGCCGGCGACGTCGTCGCGTGCGACACCTGGGGCGGCGGCGGGTTCGAGGACGCCGAGGTGTTCGCCGAGGGGGCGACCGCCGACGGTCCCGACCAGGCGCTCGAGACGGCGCGTAGCGAGGGCGGCGGCCCGTGGGCCTTCCGCGCCGAGGACCTCCGGGTCGCGGCCGAGACCGACGACCGGGTGCTCTACGTGGCCGAGGTCGACGGTCGGCCCAAGCAGGCGCTGATCGTGCACGACGGCCAGGGGTCCGAGGGCGCGGGTGGCGACGGCTGGTACCTGGAGTCGTGGGCGCAGTGCGACCCGGTCGAGCTGCCGGCGTACGCCGAGGAGATCGGGCTGCAGGTCTGGACCGACGCCGACGGGCGCCCGGTGCCGAAGTCGGGGCTCGAGGCCTGGCTCGGCCCCGTGCACTGCGGCTGGGAGTCGATGGTCCTGCTGACCCTCGGCGAGCGGACCTACGTGCGGGAGCCGCTGGCCGAGCTCTCCGACTTCTTCGCCGAGGAGTACGCCGAGGGCGTGCGCGTTCCGCGCGACGCGGTCGACACGGGCTTCGAGCGCGAGGGCGAGCAGTTGTGGCTGGCCGCCGACCGCTCACGGGCCTACGTCGGCACCCGCGACGACGCGGAGCTCTGGCCCGCGACCGTCGAGCCCCTCGGCTGCGACTAGCCCAGCGGCTTCAGGTCGCGCACGGGCACCCGGACGGTGAGCACGTCGGCGGCCATCCGGATCCGGCCGCGCATGCCCGCGGCCAGGACCATCGGGAGCACGGCCTGGTTGTCGGAGCGGGTGGTGAGGATGATCTCGGCGGCGCCCATCCGGTGCGCCAGCCGGGAGGCGTCGACGAGCAGCCGGGTGCCGATGCCGCGGCGCTGCCAGGTCGGGTCGACCCGCAGGATCACGGGGCGTACCTCGGGGTCGTCGGCCAGCGCCGGCTGGACGGTCGCGAGGCCGACCACGACGTCCCCCATGATCGCGGAGACCGAGTCGCCCTCGTTGACGTAGTCGGGCGTCTGCCCGCCGCCGAGACGGCGACCGGTGGTGTTGGAGCCGATCGCGGCCGACTCCTTGCTGCGCTGCAGGACGTCGCTGACCAGGTCGGCCATCGCCGCGCCGCGCGCGTGCTCGGTCGGCGTGAAGGGCGCCTGTCGACGCACCTGCACCTGGACGTCGCCGACCGTCATCTCCATGACGTCCTGGGCGATCCCGGCGCCGGTCGCCGGGTCGGCCTCGGCGTCGAAGAGCTGGGCGACGACCTCCGGGAAGGACGCCGGCTGGGCCAGGATCGTCCGGGCGGCCTGCACGTAGCGGGTCGGCTGGTCGGAGAGCGCGGCCTCGGTGCAGGGGGCCGCGTTCACGAAGACGGCGCCGGAGCCCTCGATCAGCCCGCCGATCTCGGTACTCCCCCACCCGTCGGGGGTCCGGAGCACCAGCTCGTCGGTGACGTTCTCGATGTCGGGGAAGATCTGCAACCCCAGGATGTTCACGCCGGCCGCCCCGCAGTGCTGGGCGAGGACGGCGAGTGCTCCGGGGCGGTCGGGCAGCGTCGTACGAACTCTCCACAGCATGCTCCCCACCCTCCTCGCACGACGTTGCGCACCCGCGTCGACCCTGTTACCTGCGTGCAACAAATCAGATCGAGGGGTGTCTGAGAAGGTGTCCGGCATGGGCCGGCTCATCGGCTGGGTCGACGCCCGGCACACGATCGCGATCTCCGCCGTCGCCGCGTTCCTG
Source organism: Nocardioides sp. CCNWLW216 (assembly GCF_037120545.1). Taxonomy (NCBI): domain Bacteria; kingdom Bacillati; phylum Actinomycetota; class Actinomycetes; order Propionibacteriales; family Nocardioidaceae; genus Nocardioides; species Nocardioides sp. CCNWLW216. The sequence goes on along the minus strand of NZ_JBBBBJ010000001.1, from coordinate 417,590 downwards.
CTGCGGCTGCCCGGGCTGACCCGGCCGGTGCGCGCCGACGAGGCCGGCTTCACGCTCGTCGCCCGCGCCTGGGACCCGTCGCCGGAGCACCTCTACGGACCGTTCTTCGTCGACCGCCCGCCGCTGCTGATCGCGATCTTCCGCGGCTCCGACGACCTCGGCGGTCCGCTGTTCATCCGGGTCCTGGGCGCGCTCGCCTGTGCGCTCCTCGTCGTGCTGGCGGCCTGGACCGCGCGACTCGTGGCCGACGAGCGATCGGCCCGCTGGACGGCGGTCTGCGTCGCCACCATCACCTCCACCACGGTCATCGACGCGGTCGCGGTGAAGGGCGAGCTGCTGGGGCTGCCGTTCGTGATGGCGGCGTGCGCGCTCACGCTGCTCGCCGTACGACGGCGCTCGGCGTGGCTGGCCCTGCTGGCCGGTCTGGCCGCCGGCACCGCGCCGCACATCAAGCAGAACCTGGTCGGCGGGCTGGTCTTCGCCGCGGTGCTGCTGCTCGCGTCGGGGCTCACCCGGGTGCTGCGCCCGGGCGAGGTGGCCCGGCTCACGGCCGCCGGCCTGGTCGGCGCATCCGTGACGACGGTGGCGACGATCGCCTGGGCGCTCTCGGCCGGCGTGCACCTCGACGTGCTCTGGTACGACCTGGTCGGCTTCCGCTCCGACGCCGCGTCCGCGATCGCGGCCGGCTCGCCCGACGCCCCGGTGCTGCGCGCCGGCGTCCTGCTCCTGGCCGCCCTGGTGTCCGGGCTGCTGATCGTGGTGGGCGGCTTCGTGTGGCACGTGCGTGAGCTGTGGTCGGCCGACCGGGCCCTGACCGCCGCGACCGCCGCGCTGCTGGTCACCGACACCCTCGCCCTGGTCTACGGCGGCAGCTTCTGGCGCGACTACCTCTTCCCGCTGGTCCCCGGCGCCGCGCTGGCCGCGGCCCTGCTGGTCACCCGGCCCGACCCCGGCGGGCGCCGGATGCGGGCCGTCGTGCTCGGGGCGGCCGTCTCGGCGCTGGCCTGCCTGGTCGGCTGGTCCGTGCTCAACGCGGCCGGGCTGCAGGAGTTCCACGAGCACGACACCGGCGTCGCCATCGAGGCCGCGGCCGAGCCCGGCGACACGCTCGTGGTCTTCGGCGGCCGGGCCGACCTGCAGCTGGCCAGTGGGCTGAGGTCGCCGTACGAGCACCTGTGGAGCCTGCCGATGCGCACCCTCGACCCCGACCTCGACGACCTCGACACCCTCGTCGCCGGCCCCGACGCCCCCACCTGGCTGGTCGAGTGGGTCGGCTTCACGACCTGGAGCGAGGACGGTGGTGCGCGCCTGCGCCGCCTCGTCGAGGAGCGGTACGACGTCCACGGCGCCGGCTGCGACGGCCGACCGGTCTACCTCCTGCGGGGACTCGACCGCGGACCGGTGGCGCCGAACTGTGGCGAGACCGTCATGCAACCGATCCGGCCCTGACCCCGTTCTTCTCGGCATGGGACGACGAGAGGGACGCGGGTGAACCGGACGGACGAGCAGGCCTTCACCGAGTTCGCCCTGGCCTCGCGGACCCGGCTGCGGCGTACGGCGTACCTGCTGTGCGGCGACTGGGACCGGGCCCGCGACCACGTGCAGGAGGCGCTGGTCCGGGTCTACGTGCGCTGGCCGAGGCTGCAGAAGCAGGGCGGTGAGCTCGCCTACGCCCGGCGCGCGGTGGCCAGCGTGGTCATCGACGAGTCGCGGCGGCGGTCGAGCCGGGAGCTCCCGGCCGACCCCGACCTGGACCGGCCGTCCACCGAGGACGTGGCCGCGGCGGTGACCGACCGGGCCGCCCTGATGGCGGCCCTGGCCGGGCTGCCGCCGCGCCAGCGGGCCTGTGTCGTCCTGCGGTACTTCGAGGAGCTCGACGTCCGCGAGACCGCCGCCACGCTCGGCTGCAGCGAGGGGACGGTCAAGAGCCAGACCTCGCGCGCCCTGGCGTCGCTGCGGTCGGTGTTCGAGAGCGCGTCGCGGGACGCGCTCGTCTTCGACGTGATGGGGAGGCAGTGATGGTGAACGACCTGGTGGACCTGATGCGGGGCAGCGCGGACGACGCGCCCCCGGACGACGTCGACGTCGCGGCGGTGGTCACCACCGCCCGCCGGCGGGTACGGCGCCGCCGCGGGGCGGTCGGCGCGGTCGCCCTGGCGACCGCGGCCGTCACGACGGCCGGCGCGCTGAGCTGGGGCGGCCCGGGGACCGGGACCGACGGGCCGGTCGCCGGCAGCCCGCCGCGCCCGGACGCGCCCGTGCTCCGGCTGGCCGATGCCGAGGCGGCCGTGGCAGGACGCGACTACGACGAGCTGACGTCGTACACGAACGAGGACCTGGACGCCGACAACGGGCAGTACCTCGACGGCGTCACGACGGACGGGCTGGTGCTCTTCCGCGACGGGCCGCGGGCGGCTCAGCGCTGGCCGCGCTTCGCCCTGATGGATCCGGCGACCGGCGAGAAGGACTGGCTCCCCCGCCTCGACATCGGACAGAGCCAGACCTGGCCGATCGAGCTCGGCGCGGACCGCCTGGTGCTGCTCGGGGTGGACGAGTCCGAGATGGACGACGACGGCCTGGAGGGCGGTCTGCTCGCCTACGTCTTCGACCGCGACGCCCGGGCCTGGACCACGATGACCTGGGCGGACCTTCCCCCGGTGGAGATGGGCACCGGGGACGTCGGGCCCGACGGCCGGCTCTACGTGCGGACCCCCGACACCCGCGGCGCGGTCCCGGAGGGCGGATGGCCGGTGAGCGCCGACGGCGACGCCGAGGACGCCGACGCCGAGGGCGACACCTACCGGCTCTGGTCGGTCTCGCTGACGGACCCCGAGGACGTCCGGGACGAGCGGCTGGTGGTCGGCGACGTCGCCTTCACCGACACCGCGATGGTCTGGACCGACTCGACGAACGGCGACGCCGGCCGGGTGCACGTGCGGAACCTCGACTCGGGCGAGGAGAACGTCTTCGACCCCGACACCGGCGAACGGTGCAACCTGCTCGGCTTCGGCGCGAGCGGCGAGCGGATCGTGATGAGTCAGTACTGCGGCACCTACGCCGGGGGCGAGCGCGACGACCGCGTGCAGGTCCTCAGCACCGACGGCGACCAGGTGGTCACCCTCCAGGACAGCGGCGCCGAGGGCTGGCTGCCGCGGGGCAGCGACGTGGTCAACGTGACCGTCTACTCCGACGACGAGGCCGGCACCTACGTCTACGACCTCGGAACCGACCGGTTCCTGCGGGTCAGCGACGCGCTGTCGTCCTGGGGCCTCGGCGGCCCGACCGGGGAACCTCGCCAGTTCCTCTGGCACACCCCCGAGAACGGCGGCAGGGGCGCGACCCAGCACCTGGGTGTGCTGAAGGACTGACCACAAAGGGCCGAGTCAGCACTACTAGTGCTGACTCGGCCCTCGTGCGTGGTGCGGTGGTCGGGTCTCGGGACGCCCGTCGCGACCTCGTTTCCTCGGCCGCGGGGCTACTCGACCTTCGTGCCTGCTTCCGTCCGGAGCGAGCTCCGGACGGGGCACTCAGTGACCGTGGCCGTGCCCGTGGCCGCCAGCGGCCGGGGCATCGTCCTCTTCCTCGGGCTTCTCGACGATCAGCGTCTCGGTCGTCAGCAGCATCGCCGCGATCGAGGTCGCGTTGACCAGCGCGGAGCGGGTCACCTTGACCGGGTCCAGGACGCCCTGGGCGACCAGGTCGCCGTACTCGCCGGTGGCGGCGTTGTAGCCGTTGCCGACGCCGAGCTCGCGGACCTTGGTGGTCACGACGTAGCCGTTCTCGCCACCGTTCTCGGCGATCCAGCGCAGCGGCTCGTCGGCCGCCTTGCGGACCACGCGGACGCCGGTCGCCTCGTCACCGGTGAGGCCGAGGTCGCCCTCGAGCACCGACACCGCGTGGATGATCGCGGAGCCGCCGCCGGGGACGATGCCCTCCTCGATCGCGGCGCGCGTCGCGGAGACGGCGTCCTCGATGCGGTGCTTCTTCTCCTTCAGCTCCACCTCGGTGGCGGCGCCGACCTTGATCACGCACACGCCGCCGGCCAGCTTCGCGAGGCGCTCCTGGAGCTTCTCGCGGTCCCAGTCGGAGTCGGTGTTCTCGATCTCGGCCTTGATCTGGTTGACGCGACCCTCGACCTCGGCCGAGTCACCCGCGCCCTCGATGATCGTGGTGTCGTCCTTGGTGATCACGACGCGGCGGGCGGTGCCCAGCACGTCGAGGCCGACCTGGTCGAGCTTGAGCCCGACCTCGGGGGCGATGACCTGGCCACCGGTGAGGGTGGCGATGTCCTGCATCATCGCCTTGCGGCGGTCGCCGAAGGCCGGGGCCTTCACCGCGACGGCGTTGAACGTGCCGCGGATCTTGTTGACGACCAGCGTCGACAGCGCCTCGCCGTCGACGTCCTCGGCGAGGATGAACAGCGGCTTGCCGGCCTGGATGACCTTCTCGAGCAGGGGCAGCAGCTCCTGGATCGAGGAGATCTTCCCCTGGTGCAGGAGGATGTAGGGGTCGTCGAGGACGGCCTCCATGCGCTCCTGGTCGGTCACGAAGTAGGCCGAGATGTAGCCCTTGTCGAACTGCATCCCCTCGGTGAACTCCAGCTCGGTGCCCATGGTGTTGGACTCCTCGACGGTGATCACGCCGTCCTTGCCGACCTTGTCGAAGGCCTCGGCGAGGAGCTCGCCGATGTGGGCGTCGCGGCTGGAGATCGTGGCGACCGAGGCCATGTCCTCCTTGGAGTCCACGTCGCGGGCGGCCGCGCGCAGGGCGTCGCCGACGGCGGCGGCCGCGGCGTCCATGCCCCGCTTGAGGCCCATCGGGTTGGCGCCGGCGGCGACCGCGCGCAGACCCTCGTGGACCATCGCCTGGGCGAGCACGGTGGCCGTGGTGGTGCCGTCACCGGCGACGTCGTTCGTCTTGGTGGCCACCTCCTTGGTCAGCTGCGCGCCGAGGTTCTCGAACGGGTCGTCCAGCTCGATCTCACGGGCGACGGTCACGCCGTCGTTCGTGATGGTCGGGGCGCCCCACTTCTTGTCGAGGACGACGTAGCGGCCCTTGGGGCCGAGCGTCACCTTGACGGCGTTGGCGAGCTTGTCCACGCCACGCTCGAGCGCGCGGCGGGCGTTCTCGTCGAACTCCAGGATCTTGGGCATTGCTCTCCTCTAACGAGTTCGGGTCGTGCGGCTCAACGGGCGCCGGAGCGCACGCTGAGCCACACGACCCGGAGTGAAATCAGGAAACGACGGCGAGGACGTCGCGCGCGGAGAGGATGAGGTACTCCTCGCCGGCGTACTTGACCTCGGTGCCGCCGTACTTGCTGTAGATGACCTTGTCGCCCACGGCGACGTCGAGCGGGACCCGGTTGCCGTTGTCGTCGATGCGGCCGGGGCCGATCGAGATGACCTCGCCCTCCTGGGGCTTCTCCTTGGCGGTGTCCGGGATGACCAGGCCGGAAGCCGTGGTCTGCTCGGCCTCGAGCGTCTTGACGACGATGCGGTCCTCGAGGGGCTTGATGTTGACCGACACGATGTCGACCTCCACTTTCGAACTTCGGATGGCGGGTGGAACACGTCTGGTGCCTGCGGTTCCGGTACGCCGTCGCGGGGGTCGAACCGGCCTCACAAGCGCTGGCACACTCGCGGGGAGAGTGCCAGCTCCGAAACTAGCACTCTGCCCAACTGAGTGCCAGGGCCACCCCTGCTCAGTCGTCGGCACCGGGGTCGGGCACGCGCACCGACCGCGCCAGGGACACCGTCGGGCGCTCGGGGGCACCGGGCAGGAGGGTGCCCGTGGGTCGGCCCACGTAGGTCGCCCGGAAAGAGACCCGGTGGCGCTCGCGGGGCTCGACGGCGAAGACGACCCGCTTGTCGTCCTGCTGATTGCCGAGGCGCCGCGGCAACGTCGAGACGGGGCGCATCCCGTCGGCGAGCACCTCCCACGTCCGCAGGCGGGTGCGGTAGTCGGTCAGGTCGTTGTCGCCGATCCACCGCAGCGCGAGCAGGTCGCTCGAGGCGTCGGCGACGAACCAGACCTGGCCGGTGCCCGCCCAGCCCAGGCCGTCGACGTACGGCACCTCCCACGAGTCCAGGACGCCGCACGCGAAGAGCGGCTCCAGCCCGCGGGTGCGCTCGGAGACGGGGCAGGAGCCCCCGCCGTCGCCGAGCGAGCGGTCGGCCCCCAGCGGGACGTCGTACAGGCCGGCCGCCCGGCCGGGGTCGACCGCACGCGTCGCGAGGTCGACGGTCTGGGTGACGCCGTCGTAGGTCACCTCCAGCGCGAGGTCGTCGGCATCGCGGGGCACCCCGACGTAGACGCGGTCGGGGTCGCCGACGCCGCTGAGCTGCCCCACGTCGGGCACCTCGGTACGCCGGCCGTCCACGAGCACGGCGAGCCCCACGTCGAGGCCCTCGTCGCTCACGTCGGACCCGGTCATCAGGCGCATGACGTCCGAGCCGTAGCCGAGGAACTCGCGTCCCCAGGCGAGCCGGAGGACGCGGGCGTCGTCGGCCGCGGGCACGTCCTCGAACTCCCCCGGCACCTCGTCGTCCGGCACGGCCCGCAGGTCGTCGTCGACCTCGAAGTACGCCGGGCCCGACGGCAGCCGCACCTCGATGCCCCCAGTCACCTCGGGCAGCACCGCCCGGCCCTCGATGACGTCGCCCACGGCGACCACCGGCCGGTCGTCGTGGTCGCCGGTCGCGCCGTCCCCCGGGCTGCATCCCCCGAGCAGGAGGGGCACCGCGGCGATCGGGGCGAGGAGGCGTCGGGGCACGACGAGAAGGTTCCGCCGCCCGCGCTCCCTGAAACCGGGCCTGACAGGATCACCACGTGGACCTCGACGCCTTCCGCTGGCTGCTCACCGAGCCCGGCCAGCAGCTGCTGGCCCGGGCCACCGAGGTCGCCGGCGACGACCCCCTGCGGGCCCAGTCCGCGCTGCGCCGCGACGCCTCCGCCGAGCAGGTGGCGGCCGCGCTGACCCAGGCCACGCTGCGGCTGCGCGCGGTCCCCAAGTTCGGCGACCTGGCACCGCGGCTCTACTTCACCCCCGACGGCCTCGAGCAGGCGACCCGGGTGCCGGTGGCCGAGCACCGCGCCGCGCGTCTCGAGGCGTTCCGTACGACGACGCTGGTCGACCTGGGCTGCGGGATCGGCGGCGACCTGATGGCCGCGGCCCGGACCGGCATCACCTGCGCCGGGGTCGACCTGGACCCGGTGCGGGTCGAGGTCGCCCGCGCCAACCTGGAGGCGCTCGGCCTGCCCGGCGCGGTGATGGTCGCCGACGCGACCACGGTCGACCCGGCGCCGTTCGACGTGGCGTTCGCGGACCCGGCCCGCCGTACCGGACGGGGACGGTCGTTCGACGTGGACGACTGGACGCCGCCGTGGCCCTTCGTCGAGCAGCTGCTGCGCCGGGACTCCTGCGTGAAGGTCGCGCCCGGCATCCCGCACGGGCTGGTGCCCGCCGCCGTCGAGGCGGAGTGGGTCAGCGACCACGGCGAGGTCAAGGAGGCCGCGCTCTGGTCCGGCAGCCTGGCCACGACCGCGCGCCGCGCGACGGTGATCGGCGACGGCGGCCTGGCCACCATCACCGACGAGGACGACCCGGGGCCCGGCACGGTCGGCGTGGTCCCGGTCGGACGGTTCCTCTACGAGCCCGACGGCGCGGTCATCCGGGCCGGGCTGGTCACCGCGGTCGCGTCCGGGGTGGGCGGCGGGCTGGTCGACGAGCACATCGCCTACGTGACCTCGGAGCAGTCGTTCGCGACCCCGTTCGCCCGCGGGTACGAGGTGCTGACCGAGCTGCCCTACCGCGAGAAGCAGCTGCGGGCCGCCCTGCGCGAGCGCGGCATCGGGCGGCTGACGATCAAGAAGCGGGGCGTGGACGTCGTACCCGAGCAGCTGCGCAAGCGGCTCGACCTGCGCGGCGACGACGAGGCCACGATCGTGCTGACCCGGGTCGCCGGACAGGGAACGGCCCTGCTGGTCCGACCCTTCTGAGGGCCGACCCAGCAGGACCGGTACGACGACCTGGGGTTCAGGCCATCTGCGGGACGGGCGCGCCTGCCGTCCGGGTGGCGGTCCGGCGGGCGTGGACCAGCCCGACCGCGCCGAGCAGGAGCAGGAAGCCCGCGCCGACGAAGGAGACGATCGCCGCGATCCCGGCGATGGTGCCGATGGTGGCGAACGCGTAGCCGTAGAGGAGCAGGCCGCGGAGGGTGTTGCCCATGAAGAGCGACTCGCGCAGGCCCATCCAGGCGTCCGCCTCGTCGATCTGCGCCTGGGTGGCGGCCGGGTTGTCGGCGACGGCGGCCGACAGCTCGCGGCCCTTGGCGCTGGCCTCCTCGTAGGTGACGGCCTCGCCGTCGTTGAGGGCGGCACCCTGCGCGTTCATGTGGGCCTGGATGTAGTGGTCCGCGAAGGCCTTGGCCTCGGCACCGGTGTCGAGCGGGCTGCCGGCGTACTCCTCGAGGGCCTCGCGGTCGGCGTCAGGCAGGGAGGTCAGCGCGTCGCCCTCGGGCATCACGATGTCCTGGGCCGAGAACTGCTGCTCGACCTGGTCCCCGATGAAGGTGTTGGCCCAGGTGAGGAGGCCGCCCGCGATCAGCAGCACCGCTGCCAGGAGCACCCCCGTCCACGAGATGAGTCTGTCGAATGCGGCGCGCATGGTGACCCTCCTGGATCTCCTGCCCGGGACCTGGTGTCCCGTGCTGATGAGTCCAGGTTGTCGTCGGCCGTCGGCGTGTCGGCAGAGGCGAAGGTGACCGGGTCCCGGGCCGGAGGTCCTGCCGGCCCGGGACGTCTGGCGTCAGGCGCCGAGCGCGGCCTTCTCGGCACCGATGGTGGTGTCGTCGCCGTGGCCGGTGTGCACGACCGTCTCGTCCGGGAGCGCGAAGAGCTTCGCGCGGATCGAGGCCTCGATGGTCGGGCGGTCGCTGAAGCTGCGCCCGGTCGCGCCCGGGCCGCCCTGGAAGAGCGTGTCTCCGGTGAAGACGGCACCCAGCGAGGGGGCGTGGAAGCAGACCGCGCCCGGGGCGTGGCCGGGGGTGTGCAGCGCCCGGAGCAGGGTGCCGCCGACCATGATCTCGAAGCCGTCGCCGAGGTCGACGTCCCAGAGGTGGCCCCGATCGTCCTGAGGGTGCGTGAGCTCCCACAGCGGCTTGTCATCGGGGTGCAGCATGATCGGCGCCACCACCCGCTCGCGCAGCTCCGGCGCCTTCCGCGAGTGGTCGTCGTGGGCGTGGGTCAGCAGGATCGCGCGTACGGCGCGGTCGCCGACCACGGCCAGGATCGCGTCCACGTCGTGGGGGGCGTCGATGACCACGCACTCGGCGTCGTCGCCGACGACCCAGATGTTGTTGTCGACGTCGAAGGTCTCGCCGTCGAGGCTGAAGGTGCCGCTGACCACCGCGTGGTCCACCCGGGCGGTCACAGGATGACGACCGATCGCAGCACGTCGCCGTGGTGCATCTTCTCGAAGGCGGCCTCGATGTCGTCGATGCCGATCTCCTCGGTCACGAACGCGTCCAGGTCGAGCCGACCCTGCTGGTAGAGGTCGACCAGCATCGGGAAGTCGCGGGTCGGCAGGCAGTCGCCGTACCAGCTGGACTTCAGGGCTCCGCCGCGGCCGAACACGTCGATCAGCGGCAGGTCGGGGACCTTCATGTCCGGGGTCGGGACGCCGACCAGGACCACGGTGCCGGCCAGGTCGCGGGCGTAGAACGCCTGCTTCCAGGTCTCCGGGCGCCCGACGGCCTCGATGACCACGTCGGCGCCGTCGGCGCCGTCGTAGGTCTCGGCGGCGATCCGCTTGATCTCCTCGACCGGGTCCACCTGGGACGAGTCGACCGTGTGCGTCGCGCCCATCGCCTTCGCCTTGGCGAGCTTCTTGGGGTCGATGTCGACGGCGATGATCGGGCTCGCGCCGGCCAGCGCGGAGCCGGCGACCGCGGCTACGCCGACGCCCCCGCAGCCGATGACCGCCACGCTCTTGCCCCGCGTGACCGCGCCCGTGTTGATCGCCGCGCCGATGCCGGCCATCACGCCGCAGCCGAGCAGGCCGACCGCGGCCGGGCGGGCCGACGGGTCGACCTTGGTGCACTGCCCGGCGGCGACCAGGGTCTTCTCGGCGAACGCGCCGATGCCGAGGGCCGGGGAGAGCTCGGTCCCGTCCTCGAGGGTCATCCTCTGGGTCGCGTTGTGGGTGTTGAAGCAGTACTGCAGGTCACCGCGCTTGCAGGCACGACACTCGCCGCAGACCGCGCGCCAGTTGAGGATCACGAAGTCGCCCGGGGCCACGCCCGTGACGTCCGGGCCGACCGCCTCGACGATCCCCGCGGCCTCGTGGCCGAGCAGGAACGGGAACTCGTCGTTGATCCCACCCTCGCGGTAATGGAGGTCGGTGTGGCAGACCCCGCAGGCCTGGACCTGCACGACCGCCTCGCCCGGGCCCGGGTCGGGAACGTTGATGGTGACCACCTCGACGGGTGCCCCCTTGGCCTTCGCGACGACGGCCTTGACCTGCTGCATGCTGCTCCCTCTCCTCGAAACCTGACGGGCTCATGCAACCGTATGCGGGCCGTCCTCGTGTAGGGGGTGTGCAGGAGACAGGGACGAGGAGCGGATCAGTGACGGACTTCGAGTCCTGGCTGGTCGCCCGCGAGCCTGCCCTGCAGCGTCTCGCGCACCTGCTGACCGGCGACGCGCACACCGCGCAGGACCTCGTCCAGACCTCGCTCGCCAAGCTCTACCTGGCCTGGGACCGACTGGCCGACCGCGACAACGTCGACGCCTACGCACGCCGGATCCTCGTCAACGAGCACCGTTCCGCGTGGCGCCGACCGTGGCGCCGGCGCGAGGTCCTGACCGAGGAGATCCCGGACAGCGGCTCCGCCGCCGAGGAGTACGACGGCCGCAGCGAGGCGGTCTGGCGTTTCGTGGCCACCCTGCCGCCGCGGCAGCGGGCCGTGATCGTGCTGCGCTACTACGAGCAGCTGACCGAGGCCGAGACCGCGGACGTGCTCGGCATCTCCGTGGGCACCGTCAAGTCGCAGGCGAGCCGGGCCCTCGCCGCGCTGCGGACCCACCTCCCCGAGGAGCTGGCATGAGCACCGAGGACCTGCTCGGCGACGCGCTGCGCGCCCGGGTCGACCACACCGACCACCCGCGCACCCCGCTGGCCGAGGTCGTCTCGACCGCCCGGCGGATCCGGCGCCGTCGCCGGGCCACGACGGCCGCGGTGGCTGCGGTCGTCGTCGCCGTGCTGACGACGCCGTTCGTCCTGACCGCCGGGGACCGTCCCGACAGCGCCCCCGATCCGACGCCGCCGACGCCGGACGTCCGGCTCGGGGACGTCCCGCTCGGCGACCCGCCGGGCGTCGCGTGGCTGGACGGCAGCGACTACGTCGCCGCCGACGGCACCCGCACCGCCCTGCCCCTCGACCAGGTCACCCGGGCGACGCCGTACGACGGAGGCTTCCTGGTCACCTCCTTCGGTGACAGGCGCATCACGCTGCTCGACGGGCGGCTGCGCGAGGTGTCGCGCCGCTGCTACGCCGGCGGCGGGTTCGCGGTGAGCGACGACGGCCTGCGCACGGCGTACACCACCAGCGGCTGCGACCGCTCGGACCCGGTCCTCCACGTGGGTCCGACCGGCGGCGACGGCGGCGAGCGGACCGCACCGCTGCCGATGGTGGACGCCGGACCGGTCGGCTTCCTGGGCGACGGGGTGGTCGTCAACTCGCTCAACGAGGGACCGCCGGCGATCGTCACCCCGGGCGACTCCCCCACGCGCCTCGACGTGCTGGGCACCGCCGTCGACGTCGACGAGCGGCTCGGTCTCGTCGCGGGTCGCCTGGCCGGGGAGCCGACGCCCGAGCAGGCGACGTCGACCGGCGCCGTGGTCGACGCGCGCACCGGCTCGGTCCGGTGGACCGCGCCCGGCTGGGGTCCGCTGGCGTTCAGCCCCGACGGGTCGATGGTCCTCGCCGGAAGGTCCGGGGACCCACTCGTCCTGGCGGCCTTCGACAGCGCGGCCGGCGACCGGCTGCACGAGCTCACTATGCCGGCGGGGGTCCAGGTCTGGCAGGTGGGCTGGGAGGACGACGAGCACCTGCTGGTGGTCGTCAGCCAGGGCCGCACGGAGACGATCCTGCGCACCACCCTCGACGGGACCCTCGAGCGGGCGACCGACACCGCGCCGTACGACGAGGACGCCGACCGGCGCCTCGGGCTCGCGCCCAACGACTTCCCCTGACGGCTCTTGCAACCCTTTCCGCGGCGATCGCGTCCTCCTCTCGACACGAACGGGAGAGGCAGATGCAGACCACCGAGAGAGCGGGCCCCGACACTGGGGGCATGAGCCGCTCGGAGGCCCGGGACGCGGAGTTCACGGCGTACCTCGTCGCGCGGCAGCCGGCGCTGCTGCGGACGGCGTACCTGCTCACCGGCGACCGGCACCAGGCCGAGGACGTCCTGCAGACCGCGCTGGCCAAGCTCTACCTGAGCTGGGACAAGGTGCGCGACCGCGGCGCCGTCGACGGCTACGTACGGCGGATCCTGGTCAACGAGAACAACTCCGTGTGGCGGCGAGGGTGGAAGCGCCGCGAGCACGCGACCGAGGTCGTGCCCGAGGGCGCCCCGCACGTCGACGCGTACGACGAGGGCACCGGCGACGCGCTCTGGCAGGTCGTGCGGACGCTGCCCCGCAAGGCGCGCGCCGTGGTGGTGCTGCGCTACTACGAGCAGCTGACCGAGGCCGAGACCGCCGAGGTCCTCGGGATCACCGTCGGGACCGTGAAGTCCCAGGCCAGCCGGGCGCTCGCCACCCTGCGTGAGCGCACCCCCGCCGCACTCGACCCCCGGGAGGAGGAGCGATGAACGACCAGACCCTTGAGGAGCGGCTCGTCCGCTCCCTCGACCAGCAGGCCGGCGCCGTGTACGACGCCCCGTTCGGCCTGGACGACGTCCGCGACCGGGCCTCCTCGATCCGTCGCCGGCGGCGCGGGATCGCGGTCGGCGCGGTCGCCGCCGTGCTCGCGGTGGTCGTCCCCACGGCGCTGCTCGTCGGCGGCGGGAACGACCGCGCCGTCGACCCGGCTCCGCAGCCCGTGGTGGAGCCCGGTTCCGCCACGCTCCACGACGGCGTGATCACGCTGGCGGACGGCCGGACCGTGGCGGTGGACCTCCCCGACGACGTGACGATGTTCGGCGTGCTGGCCGACGGGCGGTTCGTCGTACCGGTGAACGAGACGGAGAGCGTCCATGTCCTGTCCCCCGACGGCGCGCCGATCGCGGAGTACCCGGTCCTCAGCACCGTGATCAGGATGGGCGAGGGCCACCGGACCGTGGCCTGGACCGGGCCGGACTACCGCATCCAGGTCCTCGAGAGCGAGGTCGCCGAGCCGGTCGCCTTCCCGGGCGTCCCGATGGAGGGCGAGGCCGAGGGCTCGATCGACGCGGTGCTCGGCTCCGACTGCGCCGGCGGCGGGTGCCGCGTGCTCGCGGGTGACTACACGACGACGTCGTACGAGATCACCCTGGGCGGGGCGGCGCCGCTGACCACGTCCGCGCCGTTCCGGGTCGAGGACGTCAGCCCGGACGGCGGCCTCTGGACGGTGCAGTACGCCGACGACGGCGACCCCCAGTTCGGCTGCTCCGGCGTGTACGACGCCGCGGCCGCGACGATCACCGCCCGGACCTGCGACACGTCCAACCTGCGCTTCTCCCCCGACGGGCGGCACCTGACCGGCATGCGCGGCGACAACAGCATGTACGACGGGGTGACGGTGCTGGACCTCGATCTCAAGTCGACCGTCCTGCGCTACGAGCCCGCCGACGGTGCCGTCGTGAGCCGGGCCGCCTGGGCGGACGCCGACCAGCTGCTCGTCAGCACGGCCGATCTCGAGGGCGAGGGCTGGACGCTGTCCCGGATCGGCATCGGCGGCGCGACGAGCGACGTCGTGGACGGCCCCGCACCCGGCGGGGAGCCCGAGCTGGTGACGGAGTACGTCTTCTCCGAATGACCCCGAACATCGCTACCTAAGTCGCATGCACCCCGGGGTACGGCGTCGCTAGGTTGAGGATCATGTTCGGAGCCCTCGGTCGCCTCGCGTCCCGTCGTCCCTGGTACGTCATCGCCGCGTGGCTCGTCTTCGCGGTCCTGGTCGTCGCCTTCGCCCCCAAGGTCGAGTCGACCACCGACCAGGCCGACTTCCTGCCCGACTCCTACGAGTCGATCAAGGCCACCAACCTGATCAGCGACGCGTTCCCGCAGCAGCAGGACTCCGGCGCCACGATCGTGTTCGACCGGACCGACGGCGAGCCGCTCACGGCCGACGACCAGACCAGGGCCGGCGAGATCGTCAGCGGCCTGGACCTGCCGGAGGTCTTCACCGCCGCCGGGGAGCTGCAGGTGTCGCCGACGCAGCAGGTCGCGATCGCCAACCTGGCCCTCGACCCGGACGTGACCGGGCAGGACCCCGACGAGTACAACCAGGTCGAGGACCTGCGCGACGACCTGGCCGAGGCCACCGACGGGACCGACCTGCGGGCGCAGACGACCGGGTCCCTGCCCCAGACCTACGACCAGGCGGAGTCCGGCAGCAACGCAGAGCTGATCGTCGGCGTGGCCACGATCGTGCTGATCGTCGTGCTGCTCGGCATCATCTTCCGCAGCGTCATCATCGCGATCATGCCGATCTTCCTGGTCGGCGGCATCTCGGTCATCGCCAACGGCCTCATCGACGTGGCGGCCAAGGTCTTCGACCTCCAGAAGGACGACTCGACGAGCGTCATCCTGATCGTCGTCCTCTACGGCATCGGCACCGACTACATCCTGTTCTTCCTGTTCCGCTACCGCGAGCGGATGCGGGCGGGCGAGGAGCACCGCTCGGCGGTCGCCCAGGCGCTGGAGCGCGCCGGTGAGGCGATCGCCTCGGCCGGTGCCGCGGTCTTCGTGGCCTTCATGACGCTCGCCCTCTCCAGCCTGGGCATCTTCCGGTCCATCGGGCCGTCCCTGGCCATCGCGGTCGCCGTCACCCTCGTCGCGTCCCTCACCCTGGTCCCGGCCGTGGTGACCGTGCTCGGCCGCGCCCTGTTCTGGCCCTCGAAGAACTGGAAGCAGCCGGCCACCGGCACCCGGTTCGGGTCGATCGGCACGTCGCTGGGCAAGCACCCGGTCCGTTTCGCGCTCGCCTCGGGCGGCGCCCTCGCCGTACTCGCCGTGTTCGCGCTGGGCTTCAACCCGACCTTCGACCTGGGCTCGGCCGGCTCGTCGTCGACCGTCGAGTCGGCACAGGCGACCGAGACGCTGGAGGACGGCGGCTTCTCGGCCGGTGCGACCCAGCCGACGCCGATCGTCCTGCACGCCGACGACGGGCTCGACCCGGCCGACTTCGCCGCCTTCTCGGCCGCCCTGGCGAAGGCCCCGGGCGTGGCCGCGGTCTCCCCGGACGCGGTGCCGTCCGAGGACGGCACGACCGCGCTCTTCATCGTGACGCTGAAGGAGGACCCGTCCTCGGACGCGGCGCTCGGCGACGTCAAGGACGGGCTCCGACCGGCGGCCGACGCGGCCGCTCCCGAGGGCAGCGAGGCGTACGTCGGCGGGCTCACCTCGGTCTTCGTCGACTTCCAGGCGGCGATGAACCGCGACTACGCCGTGGTCTTCCCGGTGGCCGCCGTCATCATCATGATCATCCTGGCCCTGCTCCTGCGCTCCCTGGTCGCGCCGCTCTACCTCATGGCCTCGGTCGGGCTCGGCTTCGGCGCGACCCTCGGCGCCGCGGTGCTGGTCTTCCAGCACGCCGCTGGCGAGAGCGGGCTGATCTTCCTGCTGCCGATCTACATCTACCTGTTCGTGGTCGCCCTCGGCACCGACTACAACATCCTGATGATCGCCCGGCTGCGCGAGGAGTCGCGGGAGGGCAAGAGCTCGCGCGACGCCGCGGCCGAGGCGGTGCACCACGCGGGGCCGACGATCGCCGCCGCGGGCGTGATCCTGGCGGGCACGTTCGCGTCCCTCATGCTGGCCGGCAACTCGCTGCTGGTGACGATGGGCTTCTCGATCGCCTTCGGCATCTTCGTCGCGGCCTTCGTGATGTCGATGTTCTTCACCCCGGCCATCACCGCGCTGATCGGACACGCCGCCTGGTGGCCGGGTCACGGCGACGAGAAGAAGCCGGAGCCGGAGACCGCGGAGGGCTGACCTCCCGGGCACGCCGCGGCGAGGCCAGAAAACTGACGGGCCGGCTCGACGGGACGCGCGCTCCGGGTGGCCCCGCCCGTCAGTTTCGGACCTAGCCGGCGAGGACCTCGGTCACCGGCAGGCTGGAGTCGGCGGGCAGGTCGAGTGGCGACGGCGTCCGGCCGCGGGCGACCATCTCGGCGCCGAGGGCGGCGACCATCGCGCCGTTGTCGGTGCACAGGCCGGGGCGCGGGACCCGGACCCGGATGCCCAGCTTCGACGCCCGCTCCTCGGCGACCGCGCGGAGTCGCGAGTTGGCGGCGACACCGCCGCCGATGAGCAGGTCCTCGATCCCCTCCGAGGTGGCGGCGTCCAGCGCCTTGCGGACGAGCACGTCGCAGACCGCCTCCTGGAACGACGCCGCCACGTCGGCGACCGGCACCGGCTCGCCGGACCGCTCGCGCGCCTCGACCCAGCGCGCGACGGCCGTCTTGAGCCCGGAGAACGAGAAGTCGAAGCGGTGCCGCTCCAGGTCGCGGCGGGAGGACAGGCCGCGCGGGAAGTCGACGTACACGCTGCTGCCCTCGCGGGCGACCCGGTCGATGTGGGGACCGCCCGGGAACGGCAGGCCGAGCAGCCGGGCGACCTTGTCGAACGCCTCGCCGGCGGCGTCGTCGATGGTGGCACCCATCGGCTGGACGCCGCTGGTGACGTCCTCGACCCGGAGCAGGCTGGAGTGGCCGCCGCTGACCAGCATGGCCAGGCACGGCTCGGGCAGCGGCCCGTGCTCGAGCTGGTCGACCGCGACGTGCGAGGCGAGGTGGTTGACGCCGTAGATCGGCTTGCCGAGACCGAGCGCCAGCGCCTTGGCCGCGGCGACGCCGACCAGCAGCGCGCCGGCCAGGCCGGGTCCGCTGGTCACGGCGATCGCGTCGACGTCGCGCAGCCGGACGCCCGCGGTCTCGCAGGCACGCTCGAGGGTCGGGACCATCGCCTCCAGGTGGGCACGGCTGGCCACCTCGGGGACCACCCCGCCGAAGCGCGCGTGCTCCTCGACGCTGCTCGCGACCGCGTCGGCCAGCAGGGTGCGGCCGCGCACGATGCCGACACCCGTCTCGTCGCAGGACGTCTCGATGCCGAGGACCAGGGGCTCGTCGCTCACCCGACCATCGTGCCCGACCGGGTCGCCCGGCCGGAACTCGCGGGTCCTACCCGCAGCCGCTGACCAGCGGCAGCCGCAGCACGATCGCGGTCGTGCCGTCGGCGTAGTAGCGCGGTCGCCGGTCGATCTCGACGAAGCCGCGGGCGGCGTAGAAGCGCAGCGCGCCGGCGTTGTCCTCGCGGACCTCCAGCAGCAGCCGGTCCGCGCCGGACGCGCGGGCCAGGCGGCAGCCCTCGTCCAGCAGCGTCGTCGCCAGCCCGGTACGACGGGCCGCGGGGGTGACGGCGATGCGCTGCAGCTCGGCGATGTCGGCGACCGCGCTCACGACGGCGTGCCCGACCAGGGCCCCGTCGACCTCGGCGACCAGGTAGAACACGGTCGGCAGGTTGCCGGCGATGCCCTCGCCGACCAGGTGCGGCGACCAGGCGTCGGCGCCGAGGTTCTCGGCCTCGAGCGCAGCGACCTCCTCGACGTCGGCGAGGGTCGCCGCGCGGATCACGACACCTTCTTCGGCGGCCGCGGCAGCTCGGCGTCCGGCCGGCGCAGGTAGAGCGGCTCCGGGTCGACGATCTCGGCGAGCTCCTCGGCGACCGCACGGGCCAGCCAGCCGGCGCTGGGACGCTGCGGGCCGGTGGCGTGCGGGAACGCGTCGGGGTAGAGCGACCCGCCCTCCCCCACCACCGGCAGGTCGGTCGCGACGTCCGCGGGCTTCGACACGACGGGGCCGTCCAGGCGGGCGCCGGTGGCGTCGTACGACGCGAGGTAGACCTCCTTGCGCCGGGCGTCGGTCGCCACCACGAAGTCCCCGCCCAGCGAGGACGCCGCCTCGACCGCGAGGACGTCGAGCGAGCAGACGCCGTACACGGGGACCTCGAGGACGAAGCCGAGCGTGCGGGCAGTGACCAGGCCGACCCGCAGGCCGGTGAACGGGCCGGGGCCGACGCCGACCGCGATCGCGGTCAGGTCCTGGCGGACCAGGCCGGCCTGCTCCAGGGCGGACGCGATCAGCGGCGCGAGCTGCTCACCGTGCTTCATCGGCCGCTCGGAGGTCAGCTCGACGACCACGTCCTCGCCGTCGTGGAGGGCGACGGCGACCAGGGGCGTGGCGGTGTCGAAGGCGAGCAGCACGGGCGCGAGCCTACGAGAGACCTACGAGAGGCCCAGCGCGAGCCGGGCCAGATGGGCGTCGATCGGCGACAGACCGGGCAGGTCGGACTCGAGGTCCCACCAGACCATCTGCTTCACGTCGCCGGCCGGGGCCGCGTCGGAGGGGTGGTCGACGACGCAGCGGTAGATGGCGGCGTACTCGATGCGGCGCTCGTGGCCCAACTGCACCGTGGCGACCCCGACGAAGTCGAGCTCGGGCGCCTCGGCACCGGTCTCGGTGAGGTACGCCGTCGCCGCGGCCCGACGGGGGGTCTCGCCCAGGTCGTCGTCGACCTCCTTGCCCGACAGCTCCCACTCGCGGCTCCAGTGGTTGCGGACCATCAGGGCGCGGACCTGCGAGCCGTCGCGGTGCTCGGCGACCGTCAGCGACAGCACCAGCGGGATCTCGGGGTCGAGGTGGTCGAGCTCGGCCTCGGGGCAGCGGCGGAAGTCGAGCAGCAGGTTCTCGTTGAGCTTCTCGGCCAGGGGGGGCCGGTGGCTGGAGGGGACGTCGAGCTCGTACCAGCGCGGGCCGACCGGCGTCATCAGGACCCGACGCGGGTCGAGCTCGGACGGGTCGTCGAGGTCGGGGTCGTCGTCGGCGAGCGCCCGGATGATCCGGACCTCCAGCCGCGACTCGGCCAGCCCCTCGGCCACGCCCTCCCCCCACTCGACGACGGTCACGGCCTCGTCGAGGGAGGTGTCGAGGTCGAGGTCGTCGAGCTCCTCGATGCCGCCGAGCCGGTAGGCGTCGACGTGCACGAGGGCCGGGCCGTCGACCAGGGACGGGTGGACCCGGGCGATGACGAACGTCGGCGAGGTGACGTCGCCGCGCACCTGCAGCCCGGTCCCGATGCCCTGGGTGAAGGTGGTCTTGCCGGCGCCGAGCTCGCCGCTGAGGACCAGCAGGTCGCCCGCCGCCAGCTGGGCGGCGAGGGTCTCGCCGATCTCGCGCATGGCCTCCGCGTCGGGCGCGTCGAAGACGAAGGTGTTCAGCGGCCTGCGCAGCTCGACGTTCGGCGAGTGGCGGCGTACCTCCCGGAAGCCCTGACGCTGCCAGAAGCGCACGGTGCGGGGCAGCTCCTCGCGGGCGACCACGGTCAGGTCGTCGAAGCCGGACGAGGCGTAGACGGCCGCATCGATCAGCCGGCCCGCGACGCCGTGGCCCTGGGCGCTCGGGAGCACACCGAACCGGCGCAGGTACATCGTCCCGCCGATCGGGTCGAGGACCAGGGCGCCGACGCTCACCTCGCCCAGCCGGGCCACCAGGCCGCCGTGCTTGCCGAGCAGCGCGGCCAGGCTCTCCTCGGTCTCGGTCAGCGCGTCGGCGGGCGGGTCGAGCGGCGGGCGGGCCGCGAACGCCTCGCGGACCACGCCCAGCACCTCGGCGGCGGCCTCCGGCCCGACGCGGTGCACCGACGGGACGATCCGGGTCGTGCTCATCGTCCGGCTCCTGCCTCGGCGTAGAGCTGCCCCAGGGCCGGGTCGACCTGGTCGTGCGACTCGATCATCACCATGTGCCCGGCCCCTTCGACCTCCAGCAGGCGCGAGCCCGCGATCCGCTCGTGCAGCTTGCGGCTGTGCCCGATCGAGGTGAGCCGGTCGTCGGTGCCGCAGACGATCGTGGTCGGCACCTTGCCCATCACCTCGACCGCGTCGAACTTGTCCAGGCCGCGGAAGCTCGGGAAGAACTCGGCCACCACCTCGAACGGCGTGGCGGAGAGCATGTCGTCGACGAAGTCGACGTACGCCGGCGGCACCGGTCCACCGAAGGCGAAGACGTCGGTGGCGACCGTGGCGACCGAGCGACCCAGCCGGCGCAGCCCGTCGACGGTGCGGTGGCTGCGCGCCAGGGTGCGGACGGCGCCGTCGGTGAGCCCGCTGCCGAGCCGCGACGGGATGAACGGCAGGAGCAGCCGGCTCGGGTCGAGGCCGCCCGCGGTGGTCGCGACCAGCCCGACGCCGACGACCCGGTCGCCGAACAGCTCCGGGCGCTCCTCGGCCAGCGCCACGACCGTCATGCCGCCCATCGAGTGCCCGACGAGGACGACGGGCCCGTCCGGCACCACCTCGTCGAGCAGCTGGGCCAGGTCGGTGCCGAGCTGCTCGATGGTGGCGTTGCCACGGTCGGAGCGGCCCGAGCGGCCGTGGGAGCGCTGGTCGTAGAGGACCGCCCGCAGCCCGGCGCGCCGGCAGGCCGCGCGCTGGAAGTGCCAGCAGTCCAGGTTGAGCGCGTAGCCGTGGCAGAACACCACGGTCAGCTCCGAGTCGGCCTCGTCGACCTCGACGTGGAGCGGGACGCCGTCGGACGCGACGACCGTGGTGGGCGTGCCGCGCAGGCTGCCGAACTCGGTGCCGTCGGGGTCGCGGCGGGCGATCGAGCGGCGCCGGCGGGTGACGCCGACCGCGGTGCCGGCCGCGGCGAGACCGGCGGCCCCGGCCGCGGCGCCGAGAAGCTTGCGGGTGACGCTCACGCGGTCGCCCCCGGATCGGTCTCGCTGTCGACGTACCGACGCGGCATCCGGCCGCTGCCGATCCGGGTGACGATCTCGTAGCTGATGGTGTCGCTGGCCTCGGCCCAGTCCTGCGCGGTCGGGCCGCCGTCGTGACCGTCGCCGAACAGCTCGACGTCCTCGCCGGGCCGGTGCTCCTCGCCCTCGAGGTCGACCAGCAGCTGGTCCATGCAGACCCGTCCGCGCACCGGCCGGCGCCGGTCGCCGACCAGCACCTCGGCGTGGTTGCCGGAGCGGCGCGGGACGCCGTCGCCGTACCCGACGGGCACCAGGCCGATCGTCGTCGGCGTCTCGGCGATCCAGGTGCGGCCGTAGGAGACGGCGTCACCCGCCTCGACGTCCTTGACCAGGGCCAGCGAGGCCCGGGCGGTCATGGCCGGCCGCAGGTCGACCCCGGAGGTCTCCCCCGGCGCCGGGTCCAGGCCGTACGACGCGATGCCGCACCGGACCAGGTCGAAGCGCGAGCTGGGCCGCAGCAGGGTGGCCGCGGAGTTGGCGAGGTGGCGCACCTCGGGCCGCAGCCCGGCCGCCTCCGCGACCGTCAGCGCCCATCGGAACGACGCCTCCTGCGCGTCGTTGGCCGGGTCGTCCGGCTCGTCGCTGGAGGAGAAGTGGGACCAGATTCCGGTGACCTTCCAATGCCCGGCCCGCTCGCCCTCCCGGGCGCGCTCGATCAGCGCCGGCCAGGACGCGGGCGACGCACCGCCGCGGGACAGGCCGGTGTCGATCTTCAGCTGGACCAGGGCGGTGCGGCCGGTGTCGCCCACCGACTCCTCGATCTCGTCGAGCTCGGCCGGGGTGTAGGCGGTCAGGTCGAGACCGGCGGCGACGCCGGCGTCGTACTCCTCGCCGGGGACGTAGAGCCAGCACAGGATCCGGCCGGTGTCGCCGGAGGCACGCAGCTCCAGCGCCTCGTCGAGGGTCGCGACGCCGAGCCACTCGGCGCCCGCCTCGCGGGCGGCGCGCGCGACCGGGACCATCCCGTGGCCGTAGCCGTCGGCCTTCACGACCGTCATCACCGGGACGCCGGCCAGCTCACGCAGCACCTGGACGTTGTGCCGGATCGCCGCGAGGTCGACGACGATCTCGGCGCGGGCGGCGGGCAGCATGACCTCTATCCTCCCTCAGACGCGTGGGAGGTTGCGGACCGCGTCCGGGATCGCGTGCGCCACCTCACCCGCGACGACCGGGCCGCCGCGCGACGCCAGGGCCGCGGCCGCGCCGTGCAGCCAGGACCCCACCGAGGCCGCGTCGTACGACGGGAGCCCGGCGGCGAGCAGCGCACCGATCAGCCCGCCCAGCACGTCGCCCGCGCCGGCGGTGGCCAGCCACGGGACCCCTGTCTCGGTGACCCGCACCCGCCCGTCGGGCGCCGCCACCAGGGTCCGGCGCCCCTTCAGCAGCACCACGCAGCCGTACGACGTCACCGCGTGCCGCGCGTGCGCCAGCGGCGCGCGCTCGACCTCGGCCCGCTCCACGCCGAGCATCCGGGCGAGCTCGCCGGCGTGCGGCGTCAGGACGGTGTGGCGCGGGAGGGTCTGGTCGACGTGGTGGAGCGCGTCGGCGTCGACGACGGTCGGGACGCCGTCGGCCAGCGCGGCCCGGAGCTCGGCCCCGGCGTGCTCACCCCCGCCCGAGCCGACCACCCAGGCCTGGACCCGGCCGGCGCCGACGACCTCGGGGTGCGCGGTCCGCACCCGGTCGGCGACGGCGGGCTCGCCGACGTACCGGACCATGCCGGCCAGGCCGCTCGCCGCGCCGGCCACGCTCAGCAGCGCGGCGCCCGGGTACTGCGTCGAGCCGGCCCGGACGCCGACGACGCCGCGGGTGTACTTCTGCGCGTCGCTCGTGGGCCGCGGCAGCAGCTGGGCCACGTCGGCGGGCTGGAGGGCCTCGACGTGCGCGTGCGGCAGCTCGAGACCGAGGTCGACCAGCTGCACCGCGCCGCAGGCCGCCGCGGCCGGGTCGACGAGGTGGGCGATCTTGTGGGTGCCGAAGGTGACCGTGAGGTCGGCGACGACGTGGGCGTCGGGGAGCTCACCGGTGTCGACGTCCACGCCGCTCGGCGTGTCGACGGCGACCAGCGGCACGCCGGCGACCCGGGCGAAGGCGGCCGCCGCGTCGGGCCGCAGACCCGGTCGGCCGCCGATCCCCACCACGCCGTCCACGACGACGTCGGGGCGGACCGGGGCGTCGGTCACGACCCGGCCGCCGGCCGCGTGCAGAGCCGCGAGACCGCCCGGGTGCGCGTGCTCGGACAGCAGCCAGGCCTCGACCGCGCAGCCGCGCCGGGCGAGGACCGCGCCGGCGTACAGGGCGTCGCCGCCGTTGTCGCCCGAGCCGACGAGCAGCAGCACCCGCCGCCCGTACGACGACCCCAGCAGGTCGAGGACCGCGTGCGCCAGCCCGTGCGCCGCCCGCTGCATCAGCGCACCCTCGGGCAGCCGGGCCATCAGCGCCGACTCGGCCCGGCGTACCTGCTCGACGGTGTGTGCGTGCCTCACCCGGCCGACCCTACTGAGCGCAGGGTCGGCCGGGTGCGGCGTGGAGCAGCCGGGTCAGCGACGGACGCGGACCGTGACCGTCTTGCTGCTGGCCGTGAAGCCGACAGCCGGCCGGTAGACGACCTTCAGCCGGTAGCTGCCGGCCTTCTTGCGGGGCAGCGTGACGGTGACCTTGCCGTTCTTCAGCGTGGCGGCGGCCTTGACCACCTTGCCGCCGTAGGTCACCTTCACGGTGCCGGCCGGGGTGATCCCGGAGGACGCCACCGCGATCCGCACCGTCGGGCGCTTGCCCTTCTTCACCGTCCGCGGCGCGGCCACCCTGGTGGAGGTGGTGGCCCGGGCGACGGTGCCGGCGGCGGCCGTGGCCGAACCGGTCACGTGGTCCTTCTTCGCCGCCGAGACGACCACGTCGACCAACGCGTCGGCATCGGCCGGGCGCAGGACGTAGGACCGGCCCGTGGCCCCGGCGACCGGCCGGCCCGCGCGGCGCCACTGGTAGGCCAGCGACACCCCGGAGACGTCCCAGCTGCCGCCCGAGACGGCGAGCGTCCGGCCGACCCGGACCGTGCCGGACACCTTCGGCGCCGTCGTCGCGACCGGGGCCGCCTTGGCGAGCGCCTCGACCGGGATCACGCCGATGCCGGTCGTCGTGGTCGACGTCCGGGCGGTGGTGACCGTCTCCAGCGACGGCGCCGAGACCGCCGCCGGGCCGACGCCGACCGCCGTGAAGGTGACCTCGGCCAGGGTGACCGGACCGGTCGCGGCCGGGGAGGTGCCGAGCTTGGTGTGCACCACCTCGACCGCCCCCGCCGACTCCAGCCCGTACGTCGAGCCGGTGAGGTCGGTGCTCGCACTGTCGTCGACGTAGTCGAGCACGTCGGCGTCGTAGGCGAGCTTCAGGTCGTAGGCGTAGAGGTCGCTCACGTCGGTGGCGGTGACCTTCACGGTCACCGTGTCACCCACGACGACCTCGTCGGCCGACACCTCGATGCCGTAGCCGTCGAGGGCCGCGGCCTCGGTGATGACGGTGTCGTCCGGACCGGCCACGGCGTTCGGGATCCAGGCCAGGGCCCCGAGGCCGAGGGCCAGGGCGGCCACCCCGCCGATCTGCTGCCGGCGCTTGCTCATCTGCTTCCTCTTCTCGATCGCGCTCATCAGTCCTCCCCGAGGGCCGGGAAGAGCGCCGGGGTGGTGCGGTGGTGGGTGGCCTGCTCGTAGTCGTAGGCGTAGCCGAGCAGCATCTCCTCGGAGTAGCTCGGGCCGAGCAGCTCGAGGTTGACGCCGGCGCCCAGGATCGGGCTAGTCCCGTCCCCGGCCGCCGCCTGGCCCATCGGGACCGACACCGCCGGCATGCCGGTGTTCGGGCTGAGCCGCATGTTGGTGCTCTGCGTGCCGTACGGGTTGCCGCTCGGGTAGATCAGCGCCGACACATTGTGCTCCGCCAGGAGGGCGTTCACCGCGACCTCGCCGTCGGCGATGGCCTTGAGGTGGGTGCCCATCCAGGTCTCGTACTGCGTCTGGGTGACGTTGTTGCGCCCCGAGTAGGTGCCGGACCGGCCCGGGACCATCTGACCGCCCGCCAGCAGGTCCGCGATGCTGCGCTGGGTGAGCGTCGGGTCGAGGTGCTGCTCGATGTAGATGTTCAGGTCGTGCTTGAACTCGTTGGTGCTGCCGCTGCCCTCGTTGAGGGTGGCGTTGAGAGACGTCGTGGTGATCGGCACGACGGTGGCGCCCTGAGCGGTCAGGTCCGCGACGGCCTGGTTGAACAGACGCACGGTCGTGGCGTTGGTGCCCACCATGCTCGTCAGGTAGCCGATCCGCTTCTCCTGGAGGGCGTTCGGGTCCAGCGCCGCCGTGTACGACGCCGGCACCTTGCCGGCCTGCTCGCTGGTGATCGGGTCCTTCGGGTCGACGCCGGTGACCGCGTCGAGCGCGATCGCCGCGTCCGCGACCGAGCGGGTGATCGGGCCGCCGGTGTCCTGGCTCAGTGCGAGCGGGACGATCCCGTCCCGGCTGGACAGGCCGACCGTGGGCCGGATGCCGACCAGCTGGTTGTACGACGACGGGACCCGGATCGAGCCGCCGGTGTCGGTGCCGAAGCCGATCGCGCCGAGGTTGGCCGCGATCGAGGCGCCGGTGCCGCCGCTCGAGCCCCCGGCGGTCCTGGTCATCACGTAGGGGCTGGAGATCAGCAGCGACTTGCCGGCGTCGCTGTTGGTGCTGAACTCCGAGGTGAAGCCGAGCGCGAACTCGTCGAGGGACGCCTTGCCCAGGATGACGGCGCCCGCGTCGCGCAGGCCCTTCACCATGAACGCGTCGTCGACGGTCTGGTTGTTCTTCCAGCCACCCGTGCCGGCGCTGGTCGGCATGTCCACGGTGTCGTAGTTGTCCTTCAGCAGGACAGGGATGCCGTCGAGCATGCTCGACGGGCCGCCGTTGGCCGCCCGGGCCGCGTCGCTGGCCGCGGCCGCGGCGAGGGCCTTCGGCCCGCCGGTCGTGACGATCGAGTTCAGGGCCCGGGTACCGGTCGCCTCGAACGTCTTCGCGTCGTACGCCGCGATCCGGTCGAGGTAGGCCTGGGTCAGCTTCACCGAGCTGGTGACGCCCGCGTTCATCGCCTTCTGCATGTCGAGCGCCGACGCCTCGACCAGGTCGAACGCGCCGTCGTCGTACAGCATCCGCTGCGAGAGGTCGGCGACGTCGGTCAGCTCGATCTCGTCGTCACCGTCGTAGTCGGCCGCGGAGACGGCCGCCCAGCCGGCGTCGCCCTTCTTCGTGCCGAGAGCTGCGACGAGCAGGTCGAGGTCGTCGCCGTCGATCTGCTGGTCCCCGGTGAGGTCACCCTTCGTGTAGTACGGGGCGAGGTAGACGCCGTCGCCCGTGGCGGCGGGAGCCGCCTCCTGCGAGCTGGCCGGACCGGTGGCGCCCACCGTCAGCACGGCCGTGCCGAGAGCCGCTGCGGCGAACGACGCCCGCGACCTCCTGAGTTTCTTCACGTTGTTCCTCCCCTGGTCGATCCCGAGACCGCCGTGACCGTAAGGAGACGGGATTACCGAACCGTTTCGGCAGCGAGTCCGGGAGGGACGACTTCGAACCGTGTTCCTCGGCGCGCGTCCAGGCGCACGACCGCGGGGCTGTGGATCGACCCGCCCTGTCCGGCCGGGTCGTCGCGACGACCGCTGGCCCGCTCAGCCGCACCCAGACGAGGTGGCTCGGTGTCCTGCACACGGGACCTCACGCACTGCTCATCGACCCGACGGCGGCCGAGGCCCAGGGGCTTCGCCACTGGCGTCTGGCCACCCCGATCTCGCTCATCGCCTGGATCGGGGCCATGCGGCACCATGCTCGCCGACCTGCGGCGCCTCGGCGTACCCGAGTCGTGACCCCGGGCGTGCGTCGAGGCGCACCTCCAGGAGCACGACTCTCGGGCTCAGCCCTCCAGGACCACCACGGCCGAGGCGATGCCGGCGTCGTGGGAGAGCGAGACGTGCACGGAGACGACGCCCAGCTCGGTGGCCCGAGCGAGGACCGAGCCGCGCATCTCCAGCAGCGGCCGGCCCGAGGACTCGTTGACCACCTCGGCGTCGTGCCAGGCCAGGCCGACGGGCGCGCCCAGCGCCTTGGCCAGGGCCTCCTTGGCGGCGAACCGGGCGGCGAGGGAGGCGAGCGGGCGGCCGGCCTCGGCGGGGGTGAACAGCCGGTCGCGCAGGCCGGGGGTCCGCGCCAGGGACGCGCCGAAGCGCTCGATGTCGCAGACGTCGATGCCGACCCCGACGATCACTCGACCGTGACCGACTTCGCGAGGTTGCGCGGCTGGTCGACGTCGTGGCCCATCGCGGTGGCCAGCTCGCACGCGAACAGCTGCAGGGGTACGACGGCGACCAGCGGCTGGAGCAGCACCGGGACCCGGGGCAGCCGGATGACGTGGTCGGCGTACGGCGTGATCGCCTCGTCGCCCTCCTCGGCCAGGCAGATCGTGTAGGCGCCGCGGGCCCGCACCTCCTGGATGCCGCTGATCATCTTGTCGTGCAGCTGGTCGCGCCCGCGGGGCGGGACGACGCACAGCACCGGCAGCCCCTCCTCGACCAGCGCGATCGGGCCGTGCTTCAGCTCGCCCGCGGCGAAGCCCTCGGCGTGCAGGTAGGCGAGCTCCTTGAGCTTCAGCGCCCCCTCCAGGGCGACCGGGTAGCCGGCGTGCCGGCCGAGGTAGAGGACCGATCGGGTGCCGACGTGCTCCCGGGCCAGGTCGTAGATCTCGGGTGCCGCGTCGAGCACCGAGGAGATGTGGGCCGGCATCGCCTCGAGCTGCTCCATGACCAGCGCGATCTCGTCGCCGTACCGCGTGCCCTTGACCTGGGCGAGGTAGAGCGCGAGCAGGTAGCAGGCGACCAGCTGGGTCAGGAACCCCTTGGTCGAGGCGACGCCGATCTCCGGGCCGGCGTGGGTGTAGATGACCGCGTCGGACTCGCGCGGGATGGTCGAGCCGTTGGTGTTGCAGATCGCCAGCACCTTGGAGCGCTGCAGCCGGGCGTGCCGGATGGCCTGCAGGGTGTCGGCGGTCTCGCCGGACTGGCTGATCGCGACGACCAGGGTCGAGTAGTCGAGGATCGGGTCGCGGTAGCGGAACTCCGAGGAGAGCTCGACCTCGACCGGCACCCGGCACCAGTGCTCGATGGCGTACTTCGCGACCATGCCGGCGTAGAACGACGTGCCGGCCGCGATGATGATGATCTTGTCGATGTCGCGCAGCTCCTGGTCGGAGAGCCGCATCTCGTCGAGCTGCAGCTGCCCGCCGCGGGTGTGCCGGCCGAGGAGCGAGTCGGCGACCGCGCGGGGCTGCTCGAAGATCTCCTTGCGCATGAACCAGTCGTGGCCGTCCTTCTCGGCGGCCGACAGGTCCCAGTCGACGTGGTAGCGCTTGCCCTCGGCGGGCGTCCCGTCGAAGCCGGTCACGGACACGCCGGAACGGGTGATCGTGACGACCTGGTCCTGGCCCAGCTCCAGCGCCTCGCGGGTGTGCTCGATGAACGCGGCGACGTCGGAGCCGAGGAAGTTCTCGCCCTCGCCCAGGCCGACGACCAGCGGGCTGTTGCGCCGCGCCGCGACCACCCGGGAGGGGTCGAGCGCGTCGACGGCGACCAGGGTGAAGGCGCCCTCGAGCTGCTGGCAGACCCGCTGCATCGCGGTCGTCAGGTCGACGCCGGTGGCGACCTGCAACTCCAGCAGGTGGGCGGCGACCTCGGTGTCGGTCTCGGAGAGCAGGTCGTGCCCGTCGGCCTCGAGCCGGGCCCGCAGGTCGGCGAAGTTCTCGATGATCCCGTTGTGGACCAGCCCGACCCGGCCGGCGTGGCCGAGGTGCGGGTGCGCGTTGGCGTCGTTGGGCGCGCCGTGGGTGGCCCAGCGGGTGTGCCCGATGCCGGTGGTCGAGGGCGGGAGCGGCGCGTCGACGATCGCCTTCTCGAGGTTGGCGAGCTTGCCCGCCCGCTTGTCGACCGCGAGCGCGTCGCCGTCGACCAGCGCGATCCCGGCGGAGTCGTAGCCGCGGTACTCCAGGCGCCGCAGTCCCTCGATGACCACGCTCTGGGCCTGCTGTTCCCCGACGTAGCCCACGATGCCGCACATGGGCCCCACTCTAGGGCGGTGTCCCCGCCCCGCCCGGGAGCGCCCGCCGGGCAGTGAGGCGGACGCCACACCCGGCGGCGGCAACCTTGCTGCAACAATCGCGCCCATGTCTTCCGGCGGTCACCACGACGGTGCCCACGAGTCCTCCCCGTACGCCAACCTCGACCGGTCGGCCTGGGCGGCGCTCGCGGCGGAGACCGAGAACCCGCTCAGCGTCGAGGAGGTCCAGAGCCTCCGCGGCCTCGGGGAGTCCCTCGACCTCGACGAGGTCCAGGAGGTCTACCTCCCCCTGAGCCGCCTCCTCAGCCTGTACGTCGGCGCCGCCGGCCAGCTGCACCGCGCCCAGGAGGCCTTCCTCCACCAGCGCACCCCGCCGCGCACGCCGTTCGTGATCGGGCTGGCCGGCTCGGTGGCGGTCGGCAAGTCGACGACGGCCCGCGTGCTGCAGCAGATGCTCGCCCACTGGCCCGAGCACCCGAACGTCGCGCTGGTGACGACCGACGGCTTCCTCTACCCGAACGCCGAGCTCGAGCGCCGCGGGATCCTGCAGCGCAAGGGCTTCCCCGAGTCCTACGACCGCCGCGCGCTGCTCCGCTTCGTGGTCGACATCAAGTCCGGCAAGGACGAGGTCGAGGCGCCGACGTACTCCCACCTCGTCTACGACGTCGTGCCCGACCAGAAGGTCGTCATCAAGCGGCCCGACATCGTGATCGTCGAGGGCCTCAACGTCCTGCAGCCGGCGCGGGTGCGCGACGACGGCCGCACGGGCCTGGCGGTCAGCGACTTCTTCGACTTCAGCGTGTACGTCGACGCCGGCCGCGACAAGATCCGCGACTGGTACGTCTCCCGCTTCCTGCGCCTGCGCGAGACCGCGTTCCGCGACCCGGGCTCCTACTTCGCCAAGTACGCCGCCCTCACGCCCGACGAGGCGGTCGCCGAGGCGCAGCGCATCTGGGACACGATCAACGGACCCAACCTGGTCCAGAACATCCTGCCGACCCGCGCCCGCGCCACGCTGGTGCTGCGCAAGGACCGCGACCACTCGGTCCGCTACGTGCGGCTCAGGAAGCTGTAGCGGAGCGCTTCTGCACGTCGAGGCAGCGCTCGACGACCCGGTAGCCGAGCGCCTCGTTGACCGCGTTCATCGGCGCGTTGACCCCGGCGTTCGTGGTGACGACGACCGGACAGGCCGGGAACAGCTCCTGCAGCCGCCGGTGGGTCGCCAGCTTCATGCCGAGCCCGAGCCGGTGACCGCGGTGCTCGGGCAGCACCAGCGTGCCGCCGACGGTGGCCAGCCGGGGGTCCGCCCGACCGACCCCGAGCTCGTGGAACCCGGCCAGTCGACCGTCCGGCGCCACCCCGACCGCGACCAGCCAGGCCCGGGCCGAGGCGGCCATCCGCTCCTCGTGCTCGTGCAGCCGCTCCGGGGTCCAGGCGGCGTCCTCGAGGTCGAGGTCGCCGCTCGGGACCATCGACATGAAGCGCGACAGCAGGCCGCAGAAGTCGTCGACCCACTCCGGCGGGACCCGGTCCTCGAAGGCCGCCACGCGGTAGCCGTCGAGGTGCCCGGCGACGTCGACCTCCAGGGGCGGCCAGCGGTCCGGTGCGACCGCCAGGTCGAGCAGCTTGGACTCCTCGGCGCTGGCGACCGGGTAGCCGTACGCAGCGGCGAACAGCGACCCCGGGCTCTCGCCGTCGACCGGCGCGTGGGTGGTCCCGACGTACGTCGTCCGTCCCTCCGCGGCCGCCCGGCGCTCCAGCTCGGCCAGCAGTGCGCGGCCGGCGCCGCGCCGCCGGTACTCGGGCCGCACCCGGACCTCGATCTCGGCGAGGTGCCGGTTCTCCAGCAGCCACCACACGACCAGGCCGTGGCCGACCACCTCGCCGTCCACGACGGCCAGCAGGCGGGAGCGGGCCAGGTCGCTGCGGACCGCCCGCATCGACGCCGACCCGACGTCCCAGGACGGCCAGGCGTCGTACGGTCGGTCGTGGGCGGTGACCGCCGCGCCGACCTCCCACCACGCACGCAGGGCGGCGTCGTCGGCCAGGTCGACCTCCCGGAGCGCGACGCCGCTCACCCGATGTCCCGCCGGAAGGTCGTGAGCCGACCGAGCAGCGCGAAGACCGCGCCGTACCCGAGCAGCACCAGCGCGCCGGCCCACCGCGGCAGCAGGTCGACCCCCGCGATCTCGCCGAACAGGCTGGCGCCGATGAGCGCGTCGGCCGCCGCTCCGGGCAGGTACGCCGAGACGCCGGCGACGGCGTCGAACGCACCCAGGGCGGTGCGGGCGATCGGCTCGACCAGCTGGGTGAAGGCGAGGATCACGACGACCACGGCGACCTGGTTGGTGAGCAGGGTCCCGAGGGCCGCGCCCACGACCGCCCACACGGCGGTCGTCACGACGCCGAGCACCAGGACCGCGATCACCTCGGGGTCGGTGAGGAACGCGCCGTCGCCGCGCCAGGACAGCAGCGGCGCGCTGGTCGCGACCAGGGCGAGGACGCCGACCAGCCCGAGGGCCAGGCCGACGGGCACCGTCGCGAGCAGCTTGGCCACCACCACGACCGTGCGTCGCGGCTCGACCAGCAGCGTCTGGGTGATCGTGCGGTGCCGGAACTCGGAGGTCACCGAGAGGCTGCCCACCACGAGCGGGAAGACGTAGCCGATCGCGTTCACCAGCGAGTACGTCGCGGTCGCGGCGTCGACGCCGGTGAGCGGGGCCTCGGCCCCGTCGGCGGTGACGGTGAAGGTGAAGGCCATCACCGCGCCGATGAACGCGAGGTAGCCGGCCATGCCGATCAGCAGCACCCACCAGAGCCGGGTCGAGACCAGCTTGCGGTGCTCGGCGAGCAGGGCGTTCCTCATGCCGCCACCTCCGGCACCGCCGTGAGCCGCAGGAAGGCCGCCTCGAGGTCCTCGGTGCGCGTGGCGAGCTGGTGCAGCTCCAGGCCGGCGGCGAAGCAGGCCGCGCCCGCCTCCGCGGCGGGGATTCCACGCACCAGGAGGCCGGCCCCCTCCGGCTCGGCGGTCCAGCCCCGGTCGGCGACGAGCCGGGCCAGCCCGGCGGGGTCGGCGGCGACCACGAGGGTGCCCGACTCCGCGGAGGCGGCCAGCTCGGCGAGCGAGGAGGCGTGCACGAGCCGGCCGCGGGCGATGACCACGACCTCGTCGACGGTGTGCTGGACCTCGGTGAGGACGTGGCTGGAGACCAGCACGGTCCGGCCCTCCTCGGCGAAGCGGCGGAGCAGCCCACGGAGCCAGACGATGCCCTCGGGGTCGAGGCCGTTGGCGGGCTCGTCGAGGACCACCGCCGGCGGGTCGGCGAGCAGCGCCGTCGCCAGGCCCAGCCGTTGCTTCATCCCCATCGAGTACGCGCCCACGCGGCGGTCGCCGAAGTCGCCCATCCCGACCAGCTCCAGCACCTCGCGGCAGCGCGCCCTCCCGGCCCCGACCTGGGGCGCGTAGGTCTCCAGGTGCGCCAGGCCGGTCCGCCCGGGGTGGAACCCGGGGTCCAGCGACGAGCCGACGAGCCGGGCCGGCTGCGGGTGCTCGGCGTACGGGCGGTCGCCCACGAGGCCCCGGCCGGAGGTCGGCTCGGCCAGGCCCAGCAGCATCCGCAGCGTGGTGGTCTTGCCGGACCCGTTGGGTCCGAGGAAGCCGGTCACCACCCCGGGGCGCACGGTGAAGGACAGGTCGTCGACGGCGCGGACCCGTCCGAACTGCTTGGTCACGCCCTCCAGGGTCAGTGTCGGCCCAGTCATGGGACCACCCTAGTGAGAGGCCGAGTCGACCTCAGCCGAGGGCGAGCCGGTCGCGGACGACCGCGGCCAGCCGCTCGGCGACGCCCTGGGCGCCGTCCTGGGTCTCCGCCTCGACCATCACCCGGACCAGCGGCTCGGTGCCGGAGGCCCGCAGCAGCACCCGGCCGCTGCTCCCCAGGGCGGCCTCCTCGGCGGCGACCGCCTCGAGGAGGACCGGGTCGTCGGTGCGGGCGCGGTCGACGCCGGGGACGTTCAGCAGGACCTGCGGGAACCGGGTCATCACGCCGGCCAGCGAGGCCAGCGACTCCCCCGTCACGACCATCCGCTCCAGGACGTGCAGCGCGGTGAGCAGGCCGTCGCCGGTGGTCGCGAACTCGCGCTGGATGACGTGGCCCGACTGCTCGCCGCCGAGGAGGTAGCCGCCGGCGTTCATGTCCTCGAGCACGTAGCGGTCGCCGACGGCGGTCTGGCGCACGCGGACGCCGTGCTCCTCCATGGCCCGGAGGAACCCGAGGTTGCTCATCACGGTCACCACGACCGTGTCGTCGGCCAGCCGGCCGGCGTCGCGCAGGCCGAGGGCCAGGATGGCCAGGATCTGGTCGCCGTCCACGACCTCGCCGCGGTGGTCGACCGCCAGGCACCGGTCGGCGTCCCCGTCGAGGGCGAAGCCGGCGTCCGCGCCGTGCTCCAGCACGGCCGCGCGCAGCGGCTCCAGATGCGTCGAACCGCAGCCGTCGTTGATGTTGAGCCCGTCGGGCTCGGCGTTGATCGCGATCACCGTCGCGCCCGCCTCGGCCAGCGCGAGCGGTCCGGCCTCGGACGCGGCCCCGTGGGCGCAGTCGAGGACGACCTTCAGGCCGCTGAGCGGCTTGGTCGTCGCGACGAGGTGGGCGACGTACTCCTGGATCGGCGTGGCGTACGGCGTGACGCGGCCGACGTCACCGCCGGTGGGCGGCTCCCACGGCTGACCCATCCGCTCCTCGATGGCCTGCTCGATCGCGTCGTCGAGCTTGACGCCCCCGCGGGCCAGGAACTTGATGCCGTTGTCGGGCATCGGGTTGTGCGAGGCGCTGATGACCACGCCCAGGTCGGCGCCCAGGGAGTCGGTCAGGTAGGCGACGCCCGGCGTCGGGACCACCCGGACGCGCAGCACGTCGACGCCCGCGGAAGCCAGACCGGCCACCACGGCGTGCTCGAGGAACTGGCCCGAGATCCGGGTGTCCCGGCCGACCACGGCGAGCGGCCGCTTGCCGGCGTACTCGCCTCGGTCGACCAGCACCCGGGCGGCGGCGACGGAGAGGTCCAGGGCCAGCGAAGCGGTCAGTCGACCGTTCGCCAGACCCCGGACCCCGTCCGTGCCGAACAGACGTCCCACGAAGGAGACGTCAGCGCTTGCTGAACTGCGGAGCCTTGCGGGCCTTCTTGAGGCCGGCCTTCTTGCGCTCGATGACGCGGGCGTCACGCGTGAGCAGCCCGGCCTTCTTCAGCGCCGGGCGGTTGGCCTCGACGTCGATCGCGTTCAGGCAGCGGGCCACGCCGAGGCGCAGCGCGCCGGCCTGGCCGGTGATGCCACCGCCGTGGATGCGGGCGATGACGTCGAAGCGCCCGTCGAGCTGCAGCTCGGCGAAGGGCTCGTTGACGACCTGCTGGTGCAGCTTGTTCGGGAAGTACGACTCCAGCGTCCGGCCGTTCACGCGCCACTGGCCGGTGCCGGGGACGATGCGGACGCGGGCGACGGCCTCCTTGCGGCGGCCGGTGGCCCCCGCCGGAGCGATGGTCGCGGGACGCAGCGGGGCGTCGGCGGACGGGGCGCTCTCGGAGCTGTAGGCAACGCCCTGCTCGTCGGCCTGGAAGGTCTCCTCGACCTCGTTGGTCTCAGTGTCAGCCACTGTCAAATCCTCTTCAGATCTCGGTTCGGCGGGTGCGATTACTGGGAGATCTGGGTGATCTCGAAGGGAACGGCCTGCTGCGCCGCGTGCGGGTGCGTCGGGCCGGAGTAGACCTTCAGCTTCTTCAGCATCTGCCGACCGAGCTTGTTCTTGGGGAGCATGCCCCAGACGGCCTTCTCGATCGCCTTGCGGGCGTCCTTCTCCAGCAGCTCACCGATCGGGGTGGCCGAGAGGCCGCCCGGGTAGCCGGAGTGGCGGTAGGCCATCTTCGTCGTCTTCTTGGTGCCGGACAGGGCCACCTTCTCCGCGTTGATCACAATGACGAAGTCACCGGTGTCGACGTGGGGAGCGAAGATCGCCTTGTGCTTGCCACGCAGGAGGTTCGCCGAGGTGACGGCGAGCTTGCCGAGGACGATGTCCGTGGCGTCGATGACGTGCCACTGGCGGGTGATGTCCCCGGGCTTCGGGCTGTACGTAGGCACAGGTCTAGCCTTCTCGTTCGTTGGGACCCGGGCGGTCTGCCGACCGGGTGGGTGAAGACGCGCCTTCTGACGAACACTGCCCGGCTCGAACTCGTCCGGATCTGCCCTCGAAGAGAGAGCGGCAGGGGCGCGACCACTCAAGATACGGGCCCCGCGAGGCGCCGGTCAAAACGCCGAGGGGACCGTGACGCGGACACCGGGTGTCGGTGCTTTACCGGCAACGGATAAGTTGCGAGGGTGACTGATTCCCTCACCGTCCGTGACAACCGCACCGGACAGGAGTACGACGTACCGATCGTCGACGGCACCATCCGCGCTGCCGACCTCGGGAAGATCAAGGCCACCGAGGAGACCCCGGGCCTCGCGGTCTACGACCCCGGCTTCGTCAACACCGCCTCCTGTCGCTCCGCCGTCACCTACATCGACGGCGAGAAGGGCATCCTGGAGTACCGCGGGTACCCGATCGAGCAGCTGGCCGAGAAGTCCAACTTCCTCGAGGTCGCCTACCTGCTGATCAACGGCACACTTCCGTCCAAGGCCGAGTACGACGCGTGGGTGCACGAGATCACTTACCACACGTTCGTGCACGAGAACGTGAAGTCGTTCATGGAGGGCTTCCGCTACGACGCGCACCCGATGGGGATGCTGATGGCGTCGGTGGGGGCCCTCTCCACGTTCTACCCCGACGCGCGCAACATCTCCGACGCCGACAACCGGCACATGCAGATGGTCCGGATGATCGCGAAGATGCCGACCCTGGGCGCCTGGTCCTTCCGGCACGCGCAGGGCAAGCCGTTCGTCTACCCCGACAACGACCTCGGGTACACCGCGAACTTCCTCTCGATGCTGTTCAAGATGAGCGAGCAGAAGTACGAGCCCGACGAGCGGCTGGTCAAGGCCCTCGACGTGCTGTTCATCCTGCACGCCGACCACGAGCAGAACTGCTCGACCAACGCCGTCCGCTCGGTCGGCTCCTCGCAGGTCGACCCCTACTCCGCGGTCGCGGCCGGCGTCGGCGCCCTCTTCGGGCCGCTGCACGGCGGGGCCAACGAGGCGGTCCTGCGGATGCTGCGGCGGATCGGCTCGAAGGAGAACATCCCGTCCTTCATCGACGGGGTCAAGAACGGCAACGAGAAGCTGATGGGCTTCGGCCACCGGGTCTACAAGAACTACGACCCGCGCGCCAAGATCATCAAGAAGTCCGCCGAGGACGTCTTCGAGGTCACCGGCACCAACCCGCTGCTCGACATCGCCCTGGAGCTCGAGAAAATCGCGCTGGAGGACGAGTACTTCGTCAAGCGCAAGCTCTACCCCAACGTCGACTTCTACTCCGGCCTCATCTACGAGGCCTTCCAGTTCCCGCCGGAGATGTTCACGGTGCTCTTCGCCATCGGCCGTACGCCGGGATGGCTCGCCCAGTGGCACGAGCTGGTGCAGGACAAGGAGCAGAAGATCGCGCGCCCGAAGCAGATCTACACGGGTGACCGCCAGCTGACGTTTGCGCCCGCGTCGGAGCGCTGGCGCTGAGCGCAGCGAGGCCCCAGCGCTCCGACGAGGCACGGGACGGGTCGAGCAGCGGCGCGGCTGAGGAACGAAGCCGCGACCCGCGTACCGAGACCACACCGGCTTGAGCAAGCAGACCACGACGACCCCCGACGGCACGACACCGTCGGGGGTCGTCTGGGATCTGGGCAACGTCCTGATCGACTGGCAGCCGGCCGCGGCGATCGCGGCAGGCGTCGGCGCGGCGGAGGCGGCGCGCTTCCTGGCGGCTGACGACTTCGACTTCCTGGCCTACAACCACGTCCAGGACGCCGGTGGCCGCTGGGCCGACGCGGAGGCCTCGGTCGCCCGGTCCCACCCGCACTGGGCCGCGCACGCGCGGGCCTACCGCGAGCACTTCCCGCTCTCGCTGGTCGGCGAGGTGGCGGGCACGGTCGACGTCGTACGCGCCCTGCACGCGGCGGGCGTCCCGCAGTGGGGACTGACCAATTGGTCCGACGAGCTCTGGCCGCACGCGCCGGCGATGTTCGACTTCCTGGCCCTGCTCGACGGCGTCGTCGTCTCCGGCACCGAGGGCGTCGCCAAGCCCGACCCGCGGGTCTTCGCCATCGTCGGCGAGCGCGCCGGCCTGCCGCTCGGCGACCTGGTCTTCGTCGACGACCGGCCCGACAACGTCGCCGCCGCGACCGCGCTCGGCATGCACGGCCTGCTCTTCACCGACGCCGCCGCGCTCCGCGCCGCACTGGCCTCCCGCGGCCTGCCGGTCTGAGCCGCCCCGGGTCGCCCGCGGCCGTCGGCCGCCCACGATCGACGCAATTGCGCTGGTTACGGGTGAGTAGGTCGGCTACCGGCCCGTAACCAGCGCAATTGCGCTGTTCGTGGGCCGGGGCATGGCGGGGCAGGGCGGGCGATCAGCTCCGCCGCAGCACGACCCGTCGTACGTCGCGGGCGCCGCGGGCGGGGGTGACCACGACGTCGACCACCCGGGCGGTACGGCGCTTGCGGAAGGCCTTGCGGCCCTTCTTGGTCAGCTTCACCGTCACGACCGTGACCGTGCCGGCGCGCAGCGCGGCCTTGCCCTGGGCGAGGACCGTGCGGCCGGAGCGCAGGACGACCGTCCCGGTGCCGGGCATGGACGAGACGACGCGGACGACGGCGACCTTGGCGGTCGCCCCGGCGGCGGCAAGGGCGGTGGCGGTGACGGCGCCGGGCTGGACGCTCATCGAGACCGAGGCGCTGTTGTTGGCCGGGTTGGCGTCCTCGGAGGTCGAGGTGACCGTGGCGGTGTTGTCGACGACCACCGGGAGGTCGTGGCCGCGGACCTCCGGACCCGGCCGGTCGCCGAGGCACTCCAGGTCGAGGAGCACCTGCTGGGCACTGCCCGTCGTGTTGAGCAGCCGGAAGGCGCGAGCCTTCAGCCGCGGGTCGTTGCCGAGGTGGACGACGCCGGCGGGCAGCGACCAGGTCGCGGTGATGCCCTTGGCCAGGTCGGAGCAGATGACCTGCTCCTCGACGACGGCGCCCGGCGGGACGGTGACGGTCCGGGCGACGTGCTGCAGCGCCAGGTCGTGCGTGTGGCCGTCGGCCGCGGACACCTCGCGCCGCAGGCAGCGCAGCGACGGGACCACGGTGGTCGCGTCGTCCAGGTCGAAGACGAACCGCCAGCCGGTCGCGCCCACGGGCTCGGACCCCGACCAGCGCGGGGCGCCGCCGGTGGTCGTGTAGCCGGGGACGATCGGGACGGTGCCGGTCGGGCAGGACAGGGTGGCGGTGCGCCGCCCCGCGGCCCACGAGTACGACGCCGTCACGGGGTTGGTGTCCGCGTCCAGCGCGTGACGGTGGCCCTGGGTGACCTCGGTCGTCGGCGGCAGGCAGACGACGAACGCCTTGGCCTGGGCGCGGCCGGCGGCGTCGTTGCGCACGACCGCCTTCCAGGTGCCGAGGCCGGTGGACTCCTGACGCAGCACCCGGACGTCGGTGAGGGCACCGGTGCCCTGGTCGACGTGGTCGACGCGGAGCTGGCCGTCGCTGAGGATCGCGCCGACCCTCGGGCAGCCGACCGACACCGTCCTGGTCTCCCCCGGCTCCAGGTCGACCTGCCACTCGTGCTTGGTCGGGGTGAGCTCGTGCAGCGCCCAGCGGTCGTCCGAAGCGCCCGCTCCGGCGACGGGGTCCGCGGTGACGGCGAGGCCGTACGACCGGGACGCGCCTGGGGCGAGGGTGCCCGCGGCGCAGGTGACCGTGCGGCCGGAGACGGTGCAGCCGCTCGACAGGGACTCGAGCGTGACGCCGACGGGCAGCACGTCGCGGACGACGACCCCCGTCGCGGCGGCCGCACCGAGGTTGCGGGCGGTCAGCGTGTAGGTGACCTGGTCGCCGCCGCGCGGGCTGACGGTCGACACGGTCTTGGCGACGGAGACGTCGGAGCGCTGCTCGGGTGCCTCCGGCTCGGTCGGCGTGGACGTCGTCCCCGGCAGGCAGACGGTGGCGGGCAGGAAGGCGACGTGGGTCTCGTTGGGCGAGCGGAACGACTTCGCCACGACCTGCCCGACGAGGACGCCGAGCTGCACGGTGACGTCCGCACGAGGGGCGATCACGTGACCTCCGAAGTCGGAGCCCACGTCGAACCGGAGGCTGGTGGCCTCCGGGAAGTTCCAGATGAACGGCCCGCGGGCGCGGACCCCGGCCGTGGTCGGCTGCGCGCCGCCCGGCGTGAGGGTCATCTTGCTGGTGATGCTGACGGAGGCGCCGCGGACGTTGACGAGCACCGCGGCACCGGTCGGGACGTCGTACGCGATGGTCTTCGCGGCGGTCAGCTCGGACTGGGTGAGCGTGAAGACGTTGAGCTTCGGGTCGGAGCCGCGGAGCACGATGATCCGGTTGACGACGTCGCTCTGCTCGACCAGCGTGCCGGTGGCCGCGGCGGCGCCCCACTGGGTGGAGGCCGCGCGCAGCTGGGCGAAGGCGGTGGCGAAGTCGATCGGGTTGGCGCTGAGGTAGCTGCCGCCGCTGTTGTGGTTGACGCCCGACTTCGGGACGACGTACGCGCTGCCCTTGTTGAGGTTGAACCACTCGCCGTGGCTGCCCGCGACGACCAGGGTCGGAAAGGTCTTGGCCACGGTCAGGTCGGACCCGACCGTCATGCCGGTCGGGAGGTTTCCGCCGTAGGCGACCGAGCCCTCCGACTCCGAGGTGCGGTGGCCGTCGCCCTCGACGAACTCGGTCCAGCCGGTGGCCTGGCCGAGCGGGTGGACGGTGTCCACGCACACGGTCCCGGCCGAGGCCGGCAGCCCGGTCACGGTCACCGTCAGTCCGGCCAGCGCGAGTGCCAGCGCCGCCAGTGCGGCGACGCGGACGCGTGCGAACCCTCCCACGACACCACCCCCCAGTTCTCGTCGTCACCGTGACCCTGGCAGGGCCGCGAGCGCGCACGGAAGGGCTGTGGAGGAGCCGTTACCGGCCTGTGGGCGCACTGGTGGTGCCCCGTGGACCGGTCAGTTCACGGAGCGCTCGCGCCCCTCCCAGTACGGCGCCCGCAGCTCGCGCTTGAGGATCTTGCCGGTGGGGTTGCGGGGCAGCAGGTCGAGGACGTCGACCGACTTGGGGCACTTGTAGTGGGCGAGGTGCTCGCGGCACCACGCGATCAGCTCGTCCTCGGTGGCGGAGGTGTCGGGCTTCAGCGCGACCACGGCCTTCACCGACTCGCCCCAGCGGTCGTCGGGGACGCCGATGATCGCCACCTCCATGACCGCCGGGTGCTCGGCGAGCACCCGCTCGATCTCGGGGCTGTAGATGTTCTCGCCGCCGCTGATGATCATGTCCTTGAGCCGGTCCTCGACGAAGACGTAGCCGCCGTCGTCGACCTTGCCCATGTCGCCGGTGCGGAACCAGCCGCCGTCGACCAGCACCTGCGCGGTCTCCTCGGGCTTGCCCAGGAAGCCCTTCATGACCTGCTTCGAGCGCAGCCAGATCTCGCCGTGCTCGCCGACCGGCAGGTCCTCCAGGGTGCCGGGGTCGACGATCCGGACCTCGACCCCCGGGATCGGACGTCCGGCGGAGACCAGCCGCTCCGGGTGGTCGGGGTCGCGGTGGTCCTCGGGCATCAGGTGGGTGGCGACGCCGGCCACCTCGGTCAGGCCGTAGACCTGCACGAAGTCGGTGTCGGGCCAGGCCTCCATCGCGGCGCGCAGCAGCGGGAGCGGCATGGGCGAGGCGCCGTAGGTGTAGGTCTTCAGGGCCCCGAAGAGCCGGACGGCGTCCGGCCCGGCCTGCAGGACCTGCGCGAGCACGGCCGGCACCAGGAAGGTGCGATTGGCGCCGTTCAGGATGGCCCCGGCCAGCGAGGCCCCGTCGGGCTCGCGGGTCATCACGCTCGCGACGCCGTCGTGCATGCCGAGCAGGACGTACGACGAGCCGCCGACGTGGAACAGCGGCATCGCCACCATCATCTTGTCGTCGGCGTCCAGCGTGAGGCCCTCGTGGGAGCAGACGGTGTGCTCGACCATGTTGGTGTGGGTGAGCATCACGCCCTTGGGCCGCCCCGTGGTGCCGGAGGAGTACATCACCAGACACACGTCGTCGGGCTCGACGTCGGCCGACCGCCCGACCGGGGTCGCCGCCGCGAGGAAGGCCTCGTACGCGTCGCCCTCGGCGCCGTCGGGTGTCACCTCGATGATCGTCTCGACCTGCGTGAGCCGGTCCCGGATCTTCTCGATCGCGGGCATCAGCTCGGTGCCGACCACCAGGACCCGGGCCCCGCTGTCGTTGACCGCGTAGTCGATCTCGTCGCCGGCGAGGCGCCAGTTGATGATCGCGTTGGCCGCGCCGAGCGACCCGGCGCCGAGGCTGATCTCGACGCACGCGGGGTGGTTCTTGTCGAGGAACGCGACCACGTCGCCGCGACCGATCCCGAGCGCCTGCAGCCCGCCCGCAGCCCGTCGTACGCGGTCGTCCCACTCGCGCCAGGTCCAGGTGCGGCCGAGGTAGGTGAGGCACTCGGCGTCGGGGCGGGTCGCGGCCCAGTGGGCCACGCGGTCGTCGACGAAGCGGGCGACCGGCGCGTCGCCGAAGGGGGTGTGGGTGGCGGCGTCGACGGCCTCGGGGGCGGCAGTGGCGTTCATGCGCCGATGGTGACCCACATCACAGACGGGGGCAAGGGCGCTTCTTCGCGGTCTTCCAGCCCGGTCTCAGCATCATCACAGGCTTCCTGGTCACAGTCATGGGTATGAACGACCGCCACCACGACGACACCCAGCCGGTCTACCCCGGCACCCCGCAGGACCCCGCGACCGACACCGCGAACCACCCGGTGTTCGGTCCCCCGCCGCCGCCCCCGTCCTTCCCGCCCCCCGGCGCGACCTCGGGCCCGGCGCAGACCGAGGTCCTGGTGCAGCAGCCGCCCCACCGCGGCCGCAAGGGCTTCGCGGCCGCCGTCGTCGCCGCCGCACTCGTCGTGGGTGGCGCCGCCGGTGTCGGGGGCGCGGCCGCCTGGTCGGCCTTCGACGACGAGCCCGCGAGCGGGACGGCGTCCCCGTCGGGCC
This sequence comes from Nocardioides sp. CCNWLW216, assembly GCF_037120545.1. Taxonomy (NCBI): domain Bacteria; kingdom Bacillati; phylum Actinomycetota; class Actinomycetes; order Propionibacteriales; family Nocardioidaceae; genus Nocardioides; species Nocardioides sp. CCNWLW216. Next base: position 375,287 of record NZ_JBBBBJ010000001.1, on the reverse strand, counting down.
GCACCACCTCGCAGGTCGTCGACACCCCGGACGGCCCGGCCGCCGACGGCTCGGTCGAGTCGGTCGCCTCCTCGGTGCTGCCCTCGGTCGTCAAGATCAACGTCAGCGGCTCCGACGGCGCCGGGTCCGGCTCGGGCATCATCCTGAGCTCCGACGGTCAGATCCTCACCAACAACCACGTCGCGTCGCTCGCCGGCGAGGGCGGCAAGATCTCGGTCTCGTTCAACGACGGGACCAAGGCCGACGCCGAGGTGGTCGGCACCGACGCGCTGACCGACCTCGCGGTGATCCAGGCCCAGGACGTCGACGGCCTCACGCCGGCCACCCTGGGGTCCTCCGACGAGCTCGCCGTGGGCGAGGGCGTCGTGGCCATCGGCTCGCCGTTCGGCCTCGACGCGACCGTCACCAGCGGCATCGTCAGCGCGCTCAACCGACCGGTGGACGTGGGCTCCGACGGCAACGGCAACACCACGGCGTACCCCGCCATCCAGACCGACGCCGCGATCAACCCCGGCAACAGCGGTGGCGCCCTGGTCGACATGAACGGCCACGTGGTCGGGATCAACTCCTCGATCCAGTCCACCGCCTCGTCGTCCAGCCAGGAGAGCGGCTCGATCGGCCTGGGCTTCGCCATCCCGATCGACGACGCGATGCCGATCGTCGAGCAGATCATCGACGGCGAGACCCCGACCCACGCCCGGCTGGGCATCACGGTCTCGAACGTCGGCGCCGAGCAGGGTCAGGGCGGCGGGCTCCCGCAGCAGCAGTCGGAGGCCACCGTCGAGGGCGCCGAGATCCAGGAGATCGGTGACGGCTCCGCGGCCGGCAAGGCCGGCCTCGAAGGCGGCGACGTCATCACCAAGGTGGACGACCAGCTGGTCTCCAGCTCCGACGACCTGATCGCCACCATCCGGTCCTACCGGCCCGGCGACACCGTCACCATCACGTTCCAGCGCGACGGGTCCGAGAAGACCGCCGAGCTGAAGCTGGACTCCGACGGCTCGACCTCGCGGTCCTGACGTCGGGCTCTCCGGGGGGAGAGATCGGACCCCGTCACCGGTACGCCGGTGGCGGGGTCCGTGGCATTTCGGGGGCCGTCGGGGAGCAGGTCTCAGAGCCGCTTCTGGAACTCCGCCAGCCGGGCGACCGGCACGAAGCCGAGCCGGTCGTTGACGCCGATCATGTGGTCGTTGACCTCGGCGTTGTAGGTGACGACCTTCGCCAGGCCGGGGTGGCGCTCCTGCAGCAGCCGCAGGTTCGCCACCTTCAGCGCGAGCCCCAGCCGGTGACCCCGGTGGTCGGTGCGCACCAGGGTGCCCCACTGGTAGGCGCGGTCGGACTCGTGCACGGTGACGGCCAGGTCGGTGTAGGCGACCACCTCGCCGACGGCCGTGAGCGCGACGGTGTTGATCTTGCTGCGCCCCTGCTGGGCGACCACGGCCTCGCCCTCGCGCACCGCCGTGGCACTGGCCGCCTCGGGCTCCACGTCGAGCTCGCCGGTCGGGGCCTCGGTCATCAGGGTCGACGTGAGGTCGGCCCAGCCCTGCAGGAGCTCGTCGGGCACCGGGCCCACCCAGGACCGGAGCGTGTACGACGCGTGGTGCGGCGCCGCCTCCGCGGCCAGCCGGTCGAGCAGCCCGTCGGCCACCGGCAGCGCGAGCTCCCGCTGCACGTCGCTCAGGGCGAGCGCGTAGCCGGCGGCCCGCGCGAAGTCCGGCCCGGGCGCGCCCGCGCCGTCGGCGCCGGCGTCGTAGGCGAAGGCGGCCTCGCCGCCGAGGATCGTCCGGCCGTGCTCGCGGGCGACCCGCTCGAGGTGGGCGACCATCGCGGCGCCGTGGCCGCGGCGCCGGTGAGCGGGCAGCACGTGGACGCTGAGCTCCGCCCGGTCGAGGTTGTCGAGCAGCGGGACCCGCATCCAGCCGGTGGCCACGACCTCTCCGTCCACCACCCCGCTCCAGCCGGCATGCCAGGCGCGGCTGGTGCGCTCGCGCAGCAGGACCCGCACCTCCTCCAGCTGCCAGACGACCGCGTGCTCGCCCATCCCGTGCGCCTGGGCGACGGCGTACACGTGGTGCCAGGCGTCGACCGCGGGGCCGTCGTCGGGGTCGAGCTCGCGGACCTCGATCATCGCGCGCGCTGCACCCGGCCCTCGTCCCACACGGGACCGTCCGACTCGTAGACCGCGCCGTCGGCGCCGTACACGAGGAACCGGTCGAAGCCGCGGGCGAACCAGCGGTCGTGGGTCACCGCCAGCACGGTGCCCTCGAACGCGGCCAGGCCCTCCTCCAGCGCCTCGGCGGACTGCACGTCGAGGTTGTCGGTGGGCTCGTCGAGGAGCAGCAGGGTCGCGCCGGAGAGCTCCAGCAGCAGGATCTGGAAGCGCGCCTGCTGGCCGCCGCTGAGCGACTCGAACGGCTGCTCGCCGGCGTGCGCCAGCTCGTAGCGGTCCAGCACCCGCGCGGCCTGCTCGCGGCCCATGCCCTGCCGACCGTCGGGGTGTCCGTCGCCGCGGTGCAGCACCTCCAGCAGGGTCCGGCCGATCAGCTCGGGGTGCTCGTGGGTCTGGACGAACCAGCCCGGGCGCACGCGTGCGCCGAGCTTGGCCTTGCCGGTGTGCGGGACCGGGCGGATCTCGGCGTCACCGACGGGCCGGTGCTCGACGTCGGGGTCGCTGCCGCCGGCCGCGAGCAGGCGCAGGAAGTGGGACTTGCCCGACCCGTTCGAGCCGAGCACGGCCACGCGCTCGCCGTACCAGACCTCGAGGTCGAAGGGCTCCATCAGCCCGGTCAGCCCGAGGTCCTCGCACACCACCGCGCGCTTGCCGGTGCGGCCGCCCTTGAGGCGCATCGACACCTGCTGCTCGCGCGGCTGCTCCATCGGCGGCCCGGCCTCCTCGAACTTGCGGAGCCGGGTCTGCGCGGCGCGGTACTGGCTCGACATCCCGTCGTTGTACTCGGACTTGACCTTCAGCCGGAGCACCAGCGCCTTGATCTTCGCGTGCTCCTCGTCCCAGCGCTTGCGCATCTCCTCGAAGCGCGCGAAGCGGTCGCGGCGCGCCTCGTGGTACGACGCGAACCCGCCCGGGTGGGTCCACACGGTGTTGCCAGCGGCCCCCAGCTCGACCGTCACGACGCGGGTCGCGGTGTTGTTGAGCAGCTCCCGGTCGTGACTGATCATCAGGATCGTCTTGTCCGACTCGCGGACCCGCTGCTCCAGCCAGATCTTCCCCGGTACGTCGAGGTAGTTGTCCGGCTCGTCGAGCAGCAGCACCTGGTCGGGACCGCGGAGCAGGAACTCCAGCACCAGCCGCTTCTGCTCGCCGCCCGACAGCGTGGTCAGCTCGCGGTACTTGGCCCGGTCGTAGGGCAGCGCCAGCGCGGCGATGGTGCAGACGTCCCAGGTGACCTCGACGTCGTAGCCGCCGGCGTCGGCGTACTCCCCCAGCGCCGTGGCGTAGGCCATCTGGGTCTTCTCGTCGTCGCTGTCCATCAGCGCCAGCTCGAGGCGATCGACCTCGGCGGCGGCCTCGCGCACCCGCGGCGGGGAGACGCTCAGCAGCAGGTCGGCCACCGTGGTGCTGCCGACCGCGACGTGCTGGCGCATCACGCCCAGACCGCCGCTGCGGGTCACCGCGCCGGCGTGCGGCTGCAGGTCGCCGGTGATGATCCGCAGCAGCGTCGTCTTGCCCGCCCCGTTGGCGCCGACCAGCGCGACCTTGGCCCCCTCGCCGACCCGGAACGAGACCTCGTCGAGCAGCACCCGCCCGTCGGGCAGCTCGTAGCGGACTCCTGCGACATCGACGTGACCCACGTCGACGAATTGTCCGTCATCGGGGGGTTGCGGGCATCTTCTTTACGTCGTGGGGCGTTGTCCTGCTTCCCGGATCACCGGATCCGTGCGGCGCGCACATCGTGACAGTTGCACTGTCACGGCATGATGGGCGCGACACCCAGGGGAGGGGAGAAGCATGCAGCTGGAGCTGTCACCGGAGGACCAGGCGTTCCGCGAGGAGATGCGCGAGTTCTTCACGACGAAGTTCCCGCAGGAGATCCGCGACGCGGTCATCGCCGGGCGTGAGCTGACCAAGGACCAGATCGTCGAGAGCCAGCAGGTGCTCAACGCGGCCGGGCTCGCCGTACCCCACTGGCCCGAGGAGTACGGCGGCCGCGGCTGGTCCGACCTCCAGCGGCACCTGTGGAACGACGAGATGCAGGCGGCCGGCGTACCGCTGCCGCTGGCGTTCAACGCCAACATGATCGGCCCGGTCCTCGCGCACTTCGCGTCGAAGGAGATCAAAGACCGGTTCCTGCCACCGACGGCCAACCTCGACATCTGGTGGAGCCAGGGGTTCTCTGAGCCCGACGCCGGCTCCGACCTGGCCAGCCTGCGCACGACCGCGGTCCGCGACGGCGACGACTTCGTGGTCAACGGCCAGAAGACCTGGACCACGCTCGGCCAGTACGGCGACTGGATCTTCACCCTGGTCCGTACCGACCCGGAGGTGAAGAAGCAGGCCGGCATCTCGATGCTGCTGATCGACATGACCCTGCCCGGCGTCGAGGTCCGACCGATCGAGCTGATCGACGGCGGCTTCGAGGTCAACGAGGTCTGGTTCACCGACGTCCGGGTCCCCGCCGACCTGCTGGTCGGCGAGCTCAACGGCGGCTGGACGATCGCCAAGTTCCTGCTCGGCAACGAACGGGTCGGCGTCGCGCCGATCGGGACGACCAAGCGGGTGCTGGCCCAGGCCAAGCAGCTGGCCGGGAGCCAGCTGGAGGACCCGTTCACCCGGGCCCGGTTCGTCGAGCTCGAGAACGAGCTGCTCGCCCTGGAGCTGACCGCGCTGCGCGTGGTCGCGCACTCCGAGGGCGGCGAGCCGCACCCCGCCAGCTCGCTGCTGAAGCTGAAGGGCACCGAGATCCAGCAGGCCGTCAGCGAGCTGGTGCTCGACCTGGCCGGCCCGGCCGGCCTCGCGTCCGGCGGCGACAGCGGCGTCCCCGAGTGGGCCCGGCACGCGGCGCCGACGTACCTCAACCTCCGCAAGGCGTCGATCTACGGCGGGTCCAACGAGATCCAGCGCCAGATCATCGCCAAGACGATCCTCGGCCTCTGAGAGGGGACGGACATGGACTTCACGTTCGACGACGAGCAGGACGCCCTCCGAGACGCCACCCGTGGCCTGCTGAAGAAGGCGTACGGCGACTACGAGCAGCGCCGCAAGGCGGTCGCCGAGGACCCGGGCTTCAGCGAGAGGGTCTGGGGCCAGCTGGCCGAGATGGGCCTGCTCGGGCTGCCCTTCGCCGAGGACGACGGCGGCGTCGGTGCCGGACCGGTCGAGATCGGGATCGTCGCCCACGAGCTGGGCCGGGTGCTCGCGCCGGAGCCCTACCTCACCAGCGTCGTGCTGGCCGGTGGCCTCGTCTCCGCGGCCGGCACCCCCGAGCAGCGCCAGGAGGTGCTGGGCGCCCTGTCGGCCGGCGAGAGCGTGCTGGCCTTCGCCCACGACGAGGAGGGCAGCCGCTGGGCGCCCACCGCCACGGCCGTGACCGCCGCGCAGGACGGCGACGCCTGGACGCTGAGCGGCGTCAAGGAGCCGGTCCCCCACGGCGCCCGCGCCGACGTGCTCGTGGTCAGCGCCGCGCTGCCCGACGGCGGCACCGGCCTGTTCCTGGTCGACCCGGCGGGTCTCGAGCGCACCGCCTACCCGACGTACGACGGGGGCCGCGCGGCCCGGATCGTCCTCGACGCGACCGCCGCGACCCCGCTCGGCACCCCGGGCCAGGACCTCGAGGCGACCATCGCCACCATCCAGGACATCGGCCGGATCATGGCCGGTCACGAGGCGCTCGGCGCGATGGAGGTCGCGCTGGCCACCACCACGTCGTACCTCACGAGCAGGAAGCAGTTCGGGGTCACGCTCAACACCTTCCAGGCCCTGACCTTCCGAGCGGCCGACATGTACGTCTCGCTGGAGCTCGCCTCGAGCCTCGTGCAGTGGGCGACGATGGTGCTCGGCACCGGCGACCCGGCCCGCGCGGCCGACGCCGCCGCCCGCGCGGCCCTCCAGGTCAGCCGGGCGGCCCGCCACGTCGGCCAGGAGGCCATCCAGCTGCACGGCGGGATCGCGATGACGGCCGAGTACTCGGTGGGCAGCTACGCCGCCCGACTCTCGGCCCTCGACCACCTGCTCGGCGACGGTCAGCACCAGCTGTCCGTGCTCGCCGCGCGGGTGGAGGAGCACCCCGGGCTCGACCCGCTCGCCACCGCCTGACCGGGAACGTAGGGCGAACTCTTAGACTCCTCCGCATGGTGCAGCAGGCCGAGGAGCCGAACGACGTCCTCGCCGAGGAGGGCCGCCCCGTCCCGGCCCGCGGCACCCGCCGGAAGGCGCGGATCGCCGCGATGGTCGGCTACGCCGTCCTCCTCGGCATCTGGATCGACCTGCTCGGCATCCCCAACGACACCCTGCAGGTCTTCCTGTGGCTGTGGCTCGGGACGATCGCGTGGAACATCGAGGCGGAGCCGCGCTACCACCTGTACTTCCTGCGCGACTGGTGGCTGCCGGTCGTCGGCCTGGTCATCTACTTCTACAGCCGCGGCCTCACCGACGAGCTCGGGCTGCCCGTGCACATCACGATGCCGATCCGGTTCGACGAGTGGCTCGGCGGCGGGATCACCCCGACCGAGCGGCTCCAGGACGCGTGGTGCGGAGACCCGTGCCTGAAGACCACCGAGGCCCGGTGGTACGACCTGTTCTTCACCACCGTCTACGCCACGCACTTCCTGACCGGGCTGACCATCGCCGCGGTGCTGTGGGTGCGCAACCGGCGCGACTGGATGATGTGGATGCGGCGCTATGTCGGCATCAACTTCGGCGCACTGGTCATCTACATCGTCTACCCGATGGCGCCGCCGTGGATGGCCTCCGAGCAGGGCTACATGGGCGAGGTCACCCGGATCACCAGCCGCGGCTGGTCCGACATCGGCCTGGAGCGGATCGACCTGATCCTGCACGGTGTCGGCAACCCGGTCGCGGCGATGCCGTCGCTGCACGCCGGCATCTCCTTCCTCGTCGCGATGTACGCCGTCCAGCGGCTGCGCACCCCGTGGCGCTTCGCGCTGCTGCTCTACCCGCTGGCCATGTCCACGGCCCTCGTCTACTTCGCCGAGCACTACGTCATCGACGTGCTCGCGGGCGGCCTGCTGGCCTTCCTGGTGCTGGTCGCCGCGAACGCGTGGGAGCGCCGCCGGGCGGTCTAGCCGCCGTCGCCACCGCCCGGGGTGCAGGATGGCCCGCATGGACCTCGGACTCAGCGACGAGCAGGAGGCGTTCCGGGCACTGGCCCGTGACTTCCTCGACCGCGAGGCGGTGCCCCACCGCACCCGCTGGGACCGCGACGAGCAGGTCGACCTCGACATCGTCCCGAAGCTCGCCGAGATCGGCTTCTTCGGCCTCACCATCCCCGAGGAGTACGGCGGCCTCGGCGGCGACTACCTGACCTACGTGCTGGGGATGGAGGAGCTCGGCCGCGCCGACTCCGCCCTGCGCGGGATCGTGTCGGTCTCCAACGGCCTCGTCGGCAAGTCGGTCCTCGGCTTCGGGACCGAGGAGCAGAAGCAGCGTTGGTTGCCCGGGATCGCCGACGGGACGATCCTCGGCTGCTTCGGGCTCACCGAGCCCGACACCGGCTCCGACGCCGGCAACCTGACCTCCAAGGCCCGCCGCGACGGCGACGACTGGTTGATCAGCGGCCAGAAGCTGTTCATCACCAACGGCACCTGGGCCCACGTCGCCCTGGTCTTCGCCCGCACCGGCGGACCCGGCCCGAAGGGCGTCAGCGCGTTCCTGGTCCCGACCGACTCCCCCGGCTTCGAGGCCCGCGAGATCACCGGCAAGCTCGGTCTGCGCGGGCAGGCCACGGCCGAGCTCTTCCTCGCCGACGTCCGGGTCCCGGCCGACGCGCTGCTCGGCGAGGAGGGCCAGGGCTTCCGGATCGCCATGACCACCCTCGACAAGGGCCGGGTCTCCGTGGCCGCCGGCTGCGTGGGCATCGTCCAGGGCTGCCTGGAGACGACGGTCGAGTACGCCACGAGCCGCACCCAGTTCGGCCGCCCGATCGCCGGCTTCCAGCTGGTCCAGGACATGATCGCCGACATCTCCCTGGACGCCGATGCGGCCCGGCTGCTCGTCTGGCGGTGCGCCGACCTGATCGACCGCGGGCTGCCGTTCGGCGTGGCCGCGTCCAAGGCGAAGCTGTTCGCGTCCGAGGCCGCCGTACGCGCGGCCAACAACGCCATCCAGGTGCACGGCGGAGCCGGGTACGTCGACGAGTACCCCGCCCAGAAGTACCTCCGCGACGCGCGGGTGATGACCCTCTACGAGGGCACCAGCCAGATCCAGAAGCTGCTCATCGGCCGCGCCGAGACCGGCATCAGCGCGTTCGTCTGACCACGTCCGGAACAGGGAGAGACATGACCGAGCTCGACCCCCGCCTCGACCCCGAGATCGCCGGGCTGCTGGCCTTCCTGGCCGCGGCCGGCACCCCACCGATGAGCGAGGGCACCCCCGCCCAGGCCCGGCAGGGCTTCCGCACCCTGGCCGTCGACCTGCGCGACCCGGCCTCGGTCCCCGACGTGGCGTCGGTGGTCGACACGACGGTGCCCGGCGGGGCCGGCGACCGGCCGGCCCGGGTCTACCGGCCGGCGGAGGGCCCGCTGCCGACCGTGGTGCTGCTCCACGGCGGCGGCTGGGTGATCGGCGACCTGGACACCCACGACGTGATGGCCCGCAGCATCGCCACGCTGTGCGACTGCGTCGTGGTCTCGGTCGACTACCGGCTCGCGCCGGAGCACCCCTTCCCGGCCGCGGTCGACGACGCCCTCGCTGCCGCCCGCTGGGCGGCCGCCCATCTCGACGAGCTCGGCGGCACCGACCGGCTCGGCGTGGCCGGCGACAGCGCGGGCGGCAACCTGGCCGCGGTGGTGGCGCAGACGCTGCGCGACGAGGGGACGCCCCTGGCCGCCCAGCTGCTCGTCTACCCCGGCACCGACTTCACCGCCGACTTCCCGTCGCGCACCGAGAACGCCGAGGGTTACTTCCTCGACCAGGCCACGATGCTCTGGTTCGCCGCCCAGTACGTCGGCGACGCCGCCCCGGAGACGCTCGCCGACCCGCGGCTCTCCCCGCTGCACGGCCGCCTCGACGGGCTGGCCCCGGCCGTGGTGGCCGTCGCGCAGTTCGACCCGCTCCGCGACGAGGGGACGGCGTACGCCGAGGCGCTGCGCGGAGCCGGCGTCCAGGTCGAGCTGGCGTCGTTCGACGGGCTGATCCACGGCTTCGTCGACATGGGTCGCCACTCGAAGGCCGCCCAGGCCGCGGTCGAGGAGACCTGCCGGCTCTTCCGGGGCCTGCTGCACGGCTGAGAGGGTCCTCTAGGCTCGACGCGTGCGTCTGACTCGGAGCCTCCCCGCCGCCCTGCTGGTTCTCACGCTGCCGCTCGCCGGCTGCTCGGACGGGGACCCGGGCGACGACCCGTCGGCCGCGGGCTCGAGCAGCGCCGCCCCGTCCGAGCCGTCCGAGGAGCCCACGGATGAGCCCACGGACGAGCCGACCGACGAGCCCGCCTCCGGCGACGCCCAGCCGGTCGAGACCGACCAGGTGGCCTTCGAGGTGCCGGCCGACTGGGAGGTCGTCGATCCCGACGAGTTCACCGGCGACAAGGACGGCGGCGCCATCGAGGACGACCCCGCCGGCGGTGAGCTCACCGACCGGCTCGGCATCAGCGGCGACCAGCTGCTGCAGATGATGGGGCAGGCCGACGTGATCGTGCTGAGCGGCGCCGGCTCGGTCGACGGGTTCATCGACAACCTCAACGTCCTGCACTACCCCGGACCGCTGCCGAACACCCCGGAGCTGCAGTCCCAGCTCACCGAGCAGTACGCCAACCTGGGCGCCGACGACCCGCAGTTCAGCACCGCGCAGACCGGGGCCGGCGAGGCGGTGCTGGTCGAGTACGTCCTGCCGTTGCAGGGCCGGGAGGTCCAGGGCCGGGCGATCGCCGTCCAGAGCGGCTCGGACGTCGTCACGATCACCGTGTCCGCGCGCGACGCCGACCTCGCGACCCGGGTCGCCGAGCAGGTCGTGGCCAGCCTCAGCGCCGCCGGCTGACCCCGGGACCGCTCAGCCACGCCCCTTCGCGAGCAGGGCCAGGCCGAGCAGCATCTTGTCGCGAGGGTCGGCGAGGGTGCGGCCGGTGAGCTCCTCGATCTGGCGCAGCCGGTAGATCACGGTATTGCGGTGGCAGAACAGCTCGGCCGCCGCGTGCGTGGGTGAGCCGTCGTGGCGCAGCAGCGCCGCCAGCGTGTCGAGCAGTACGGCGGACTGCGCCTCCGGCTGCGCGAGCAACGGTCCGAGCGTCTCGGCGAGCAGGAGCGGCGCGACCTGCGGGCTCCCGGCGACCAGCACCTCGGGCAGCCGCTCGGTCACCGAGACCACCCGCTGCTCGCCCCGGGCCAGGGTCTCGGCGGCCCGGGTCGCCAGCTGGAACGCGGTCGGGAACCCTGCGAGCCCGTCGGGGCTCGCCGCGACCCCCATCCGGCCCGCGACGTGCGGCGCGAAGAGCTCGACGAGGCCGTGCTCGTCGGGCAGCTCGCCCGAGAGCAGGGCGTAGTAGACCCCCGACCGCACGTGCCACCGTGCCGGGATCCCGAGCCGGTCCAGCCGGTCCTCGGCCGGCGCGAGCGCGTCGCCCGGGTCGCTGCCGTCGTAGAGGACGACGACGCAGGCGACCGCGTCGTCGGGTCCGATGTCGAGGGCCGCCCGCGCCTCCTCGGCGTACTCCGGGTCCGCGCCACGGCCCTCCAGCAGCGCGTCGAGCACGCTCTGCTGGCGCTGCAGGTCCTGACGCTGGAGGCGGGCGCTCTCGCGACGGTAGGCGTCGATGAGGATGGCGTTCTGGACGTCGAGGTTGGACCAGACGGTCTTGGCGGCCCGGAGCAGGACGCCGTCGTCGACGTCCGGGGCCACGTCGGAGCGGGCCCGCGAGACCAGCGCCTCCCAGAGGATCCGGGCGCCGAGCGTGTAGGCGTTGAGCACCAGCTCCAGCGGCACCCCCTGCCGGGCGCGGCGTCTCCCGGTGTCGCGCCACAGGTCGACCGCGCTCTCGTGGTCGGTGGTGGCCTCGCCCGCCAGGATCTGCAGGCCCCGGCGGATGTGCTGGCGCGTCGAGGCGCGGACATCGGCCCGCAGCTCCGGACCGACCCGCTCGTAGATCTCGGCGTCGCGCTCGAAGAGCGTCAGCGTGATGCTGTCGGCGATCGCGTCGGACTGGTCGACCAGCAGCGTCCACGCGTGCCGGAGCTCGTCGTCCACCACGGCCGCCGCTCGACGCATGGGGGCACGTTCGCACTCCGTGCACAACCCTGGCCAGCCCTGGGCCGGATCTGCGGCGCCCGGACCAAGCATCTCTGGGCGCTGTGCCCAATGACCTCCCTGTGCGCTCCCACCAAGGTGGTGCAGGTCACAGCGCCCAACGGAGGAGCCAGGATGAAGGACGGACCCGAGCTCGCCCTCCGCGACGTGACCGTCACCTTCGGCGGGCTGACCGCCCTCGACGGGGTCGGGCTGGAGCTGCGGCCGCGCCAGGTGCACGGGGTGATCGGACCGAACGGCGCCGGCAAGACCACCCTCTTCAACGTCGCCTGCGGGTTCGTCTCGCCCGACCGCGGCCGGGTCGAGCGTCGCGGCGAGCCGCTGGACCGGCTCCGTCCCCACCGGCTCGCCGGGCTCGGGATGGCCCGCACTCTGCAGGGCCTCGGGCTGTTCGACCGGATGAGCGTGCTCGACAACGTGATGGTGGGCGCCGACCGGCACGCCCGCTCCGGCTTCCTCGGCGGCCTGCTCGGCCTGGCCACCCGGGACGAGCGCGCCCTGCGCGAGCGGGCGTACGACGCCCTCGCGCGGCTCGGGGTCGCCGACACGGCCGACCGCTACCCACCGGGCCTCCCCTACCCGTTGCGCAAACGGGTCGCCCTGGCCCGGGCGCTGGTCAGCGAGCCCGAGGTGCTGCTGCTCGACGAGCCGGCGAGCGGACTGGGCGCCGACGAGATGCGCGAGCTGGGCGACCTGGTCGTCGATCTCGGTCGGAGCTGCGCCGTACTCCTGGTCGAGCACCACATGGACCTGGTGATGCGGGTCTGCGACGAGATCACCGTCCTCGACTTCGGTCGGGTGATCGCCCACGGTCGCCCGGACGACGTCCGCGACGACCCGGCCGTGGTCGCCGCCTACCTCGGCGGCGAGGTGGCCTGATGCTCGCCGTCCGGGACCTGACGGCCGGCTACGGGCCGGTCACCGCGCTGCGCGGGGTGAGCTTCACCGCGGCGCGGGGCCGGATCACCGCCGTCCTGGGCGCCAACGGTGCCGGGAAGACCACGCTGCTCCGCACCGTGTCCGGCCTGCACCGCGCCCGGTCGGGCGGCGTCGAGCTCGACGGCCACCCGCTCGACCGCGTGCCCGCCGAGCGGATGCCCGCGCTGGGCCTGGCCCACGTGCCGGAGGGCCGGGGCGTGATCACCGAGCTCACCGTCGAGGAGAACCTCCGCCTCGGTGGCCTGGGCCGCGGCGGCCGGGTCGACCCGGCCGCGCTGGACCGGGCCTACGCCCTCTTCCCACCCCTCGCGGACCGGCGGGCAGCGCCCGCGGGGAGCCTGTCCGGCGGCGAGCGGCAGATGCTCGTCATCGGCCGCGCCCTGATGGCCGAGCCGGCCCTGCTCCTGCTCGACGAGCCGTCGCTGGGCCTGGCGCCGCGGGTCGTCGTCCAGATCTTCGAGCTGCTGCGCGACCTGGTCCGCGACGAGGGCCTGACCGTGCTGCTCGTCGAGCAGAACGCCCGCAGCGCCCTGTCGGTCGCCGACCGCGGCGTCGTCCTCAACCTCGGCGAGGTCGTCGCCGACGAGGACGCCGACGTGCTCGCCGCCGACGACCAGCTCCGCCACGCCTACCTCGGCTTCTGACCCGCGACCGGACCGGAGACCCCGTGCAGCAGCTCGTCAACACCGCCCTCGGCGGCCTCACCCTCGGCATGGTCTACGCCGCGTTCGCGCTGGCGCTCGTGCTGATCTGGCGCTCGACGCGGGTGGTGAACTTCGCCCAGGCACCGATGGCCATGGTCACGACGTTCGTCGCCCTGAGCGTGATCGAGGCCGGCCACTCCTACTGGCTGGGCTTCGCCGCGGCGCTGCTCAGCGGGCTGCTGCTCGGCGCGTTCCTGGAGCGGGTCGTCGTACGCCCGGTCGAGGGGAAGGCGGAGATCAACGCCGTGATCCTCACCCTCGGGCTGTTCATCGTGCTGCACGCCCTGGCCGCGGTGGTCTTCGGCAATCGGTTCCGGTCCTTCCCGGCGCCGTTCGGCATCCGCGGGATCGAGGTGGGCGACCGCACCATCGCGCTGACCGGCTTCGGGATCTTCACCGTTCTGGCCGTGATCGTGGTGATGATCCTCCTGGTCGCGCTCTTCCGGTTCACCGACGTCGGCCTGCGGATGCGCGCCGCCGCCCACAGCCCCGAGGTCGCCCGGATGCTCGGGGTCCGGGTCGGCCGGATGCTGACGCTGGGCTGGGCGCTGGCGTCCGTCGTCGGCTCGCTGGCCGGGCTGCTGATCGCCGGGGGCAGCCTGGTGCACCCCGGCTACATGGACTCCGTCGTGGTCTTCGGCTTCGTCGCGGCGGTCCTCGGCGGCCTCGACAGCCCGGTCGGCGCGGTGGTGGGCGGCCTGCTGCTCGGCCTGTCCCTCAGCTTCGTCAGCGGGTACGTCGGGTCGCAACTGGTCGCCCTCGCCGCCCTGGCGATCCTGATGCTGGTCCTCACCCTCCGACCCGGCGGCCTGTTCGCCCACACCCCGGCGAGGCGGGTGTGATGCGCCCTCGGCTCCCCGCCTCGTCGCTGGCGCGGCACCTGCTCCTCGCCGCCCTCGGCCTGGTCGTCGTGGTGCTGATCCTGCAGGGCGTCAGCGACTTCCGCCGCTTCCAGCTCGCGGAGCTGGCCTACCTCGGGACCGCCGCCGGAGGACTGACCGTGCTGACCGGGCTCAACGGCCAGATCTCGCTCGGGCACGGCGCCCTGATGGCCGTCGGCGCCTACGTCACCGCCCTGCTCCTCCCCGACCGCGGGGCGAGCACCCCGCTTCCGCTGGTGGTCCTGGCCGCGGTGGCGGTGACCGTCGTCGTCGGTGCGCTGGTGGGCGCCGCGGCCGCCCGGCTGCACGGCCCCTACCTCGCCGGCGCCACCCTCGCACTGGCCGTGGCCGTCCCGGGGATCGCGCTCTACTTCAAGGAGACGCTCGGCGGCGAGCAGGGCCTGCGCGTCTCGCTCCCGGACCCGCCGACCTGGGTGCTCGACGCGTCGTACTTCCTGACCGGGCAGGACCTCACCACCAGCGGGTACGTCGCACTCCTCGCCTGGACCGTCCTGCTGGTCACGTTCGTGATGCTGGCCAACCTCGCCCGCGGGCGGGTCGGCCGGCGCTGGCGGGCCGTGCGGGACGACGAGGTGGCCGCCGAGCTCGCCGGGATCGACCTCGGCCGGGCCCGGGTCTCCGCATTCGTGGTCAGCGCCGCCGCGGCCGGCGCCGCCGGCGCCGTCCTGGCCCTGACGGTCCGGCTCGCCGCGCCGAGCAGCTTCTCGCTGACCCTCAGCCTCACCCTGCTCGCGGCGGTCGTCCTGGGCGGTCTGGGGAGCCTGGCCGGCGCGCTCGCCGGCGCCGCCCTGCTCACCTTCCTGCCCCAGGTCGTCACCGACGCCGGCACCGGCCTCGGGCTCTCCGACATCCAGGCGGCCGAGCTCGCCCCCCTGGTCTACGGCCTGGTCATGGTCGCCGTCGTCCTGGTCGCCCCGACCGGCCTCGCCGGCACCGTCCGCTCCATCCTCACCACCTCGAAGGGAACCCCACGATGAGACAACTGAACCGGACGGCGGTGCCGTTGCTCGCGGTCACGCTCGTCCTCGCCGCGTGCGGCGCCGGCGGCCGGGACGAGGACGACGGCGACGGCTCGTCGACTCCTCAGCCGGGCGTCACCGACGACTCCGTCACCGTCGGCGCGCACTTCCCCCTGACCGGCGTGGCCGCCCCCGGCTACAGCGAGATCCCCACCGGCGCCCAGGCCTACTTCGACTTCGTCAACGCCGCGGGCGGGGTGCACGGCCGCGAGATCGAGTACGTCGTCAAGGACGACGCCTACAACCCGACCAACACCAGCAAGGTCACCAACGAGCTGGTGCTGCAGGACGAGATCTTCGCGATGGTCGGCGGGCTCGGCACGCCCACGCACAGCGCGGTGGTCGACTTCCTCAACGACGAGGGGGTGCCGGACCTGTTCGTGTCGTCCGGGTCGCTGCAGTGGGGCGACGACGTCGAGGCGGCGCCGTACACCTTCGGCTGGCAGCCGGACTACGAGATCGAGGGCAAGATCATCGGGCAGTACGTCGCCGAGAACCTCCCCGACGCCAAGGTCGGCCTCTTCCTCCAGGACGACGACTTCGGCGAGGACGCCGAGAAGGGCGTGCGGCAGTACGTCGACGACCAGATCGTCGGGGTCGAGCGCTACACCTCCGGCAACACCGACGTGGGCCCGCAGGTCGCCGGGCTGCAGGCGGCCGGCGCCGACCTGGTCCTGGCCTTCGACACCCCGTCGTACACCGCGCTGAGCCAGCTCACGGCGCTCAAGCTCGGCTACGAGCCGCAATGGTTCTACAGCAACGTCGGCTCCGACCCGCGCCTGGTGGGCGGGCTGCTGTCGGAGTTCTCCGAGGGGGCGGTGGAGCCGGGGGCGAACGCGCTCGACGGCGTGCTCAGCACGGAGTACATCCCCGGCGTCGACGCCCCCGACGACGCGTGGGTCCAGCTGTGGCAGCGGGTCTGGGACGAGCACGGCGGCGACGGCGAGCTGACCAACTACCGCATCTACGGCATGTCCCACGCCTACGCGTTCGTGCAGGCGCTCCAGGCCGCGGGCGAGGACCTCACCCGCGACGGGCTGGTCGAGGCGCTCGAGGGGCTGGGCGACCAGCCCGGGCCCCAGCTCGCCCCGTTCCGGTACTCCGCCGACAGCCACCTCGGCATCTCCGGCCTGCGGGTCGTCGAGCTGCGGGGCGGGGTCGGGGAGCCGAAGACGCCGGTCCTGGTCTCCGACATCGGCGACGCCGAGATCAGCGAGGACTCCTCCGACCAGGCCGAGGACGCACCCCCGGAGAGCGGCGTCCCGTCGGACTGAAAAGCCGAGCGCGTCGGGCCACCGGGCCGCCATGATCGGGGCATGGACGGCACCCGGTGGACCGACACGGCCTGGCTGACCGGGGCGCACGCCTGGATCGAGGAGCGGCTGACCGGCCTCGGGCTGACCCGCACCGGCGAGGTCGAGCAGCCGCACGTCGCGCCGTGGTCGACCGTGCTGCGGGTCCCGACCGACGCCGGCGCCGTCTTCTTCAAGGCCAACGACGACCTGCTCCGTCACGAGGCCGCGCTGGTCGGGCTGCTCGCCGCGCGGGCACCCGACCGGGTCCCACCGCTGCTGGCCGTCGACGTCGACCGCGGCTGGATGCTGATGGCCGACGCGGGTGAGACCCTGCGCGAGGTCGTCGCCCGCGAGCAGCGCCTGGACCGCTGGTACGACGCCCTCGACGCCGTCGCCCGGATCCAGCTCGCGGTCGAGGACGACGTCGAGGAGCTGCTCGCCCTCGGCGTGCCCGACCACCGGCTGGCCGGGATCCCGTTGGGCTACGCCCGGCTGATGGACGAGATCGACGCGGAGCCGCGCTTCCGCCGGGCCCAGGGGTACGTCGAGGAGCTGTGCGCCGAGCTCGCGTCGTACGGCGTCCCCGACACGATCCAGCACGACGACCTGCACGACGCGCAGGTGTTCGTGCAGGGTGACCGGCAGCGGGTGCTGGACTGGGGCGACGCCTGCGTCTCCCAGCCGTTCTGCGTGCTGTCGGTGGCCCTCGAGGGCGTGGTCGCCTGGGGCGTCGACGACGTGGAGGGCTCGGTCGACACGACGCCGTTCCGCGACGCCTACCTCGCCCCGTGGGCGGAGCGGCTGCCGGGCGTCGACCTGGCCGCGGCCGTCGTACCCGCCCTGCGGCTGGGGTGGGCGGTGCGTGCGGTCAACGGGCACGTGCCCGAGGATGGGGACCCGACGCTCGCGCGTCTGCGGATGTTCCTCGACGGACGGGTGTGAACGTGGACCGGCTGACCCTGCTGCGGACCGCGACCGAGCGGTTCGCGACCGTGCTCGACGACGGCGACCTCGCCGCCCCGGTGCCGGCCTGCCCGGGCTGGACGCTCGCCGACCTGGCCGAGCACGTCGGTGGCGTGCACCAGTGGGCCGCGCACGCGGTCGTGCACGGCACGCCCGACGGCCCCGAGAGCCCGGCGCCGGCGACCGGGGTCGCGGACTGGTACCGCGCGCAGGCCGCCCACCTGGTCGGCGTGCTCGCCGAGCGACCGGCCGGCGCGCCCGCCTGGACCTTCGGCCCCGAGCCGCGGACCGCGGAGTTCTGGCGTCGGCGCCAGGTGCACGAGGTCGAGATGCACACCTGGGACGCCCTGGCCTCCCAGGGCCGCCGGCACGCGTTCGACCCCGCGCTCGCGTGGGACGGCGTCGACGAGGTCGCGACCGTCTTCTACCCGCGCCAGGTCCGGCTCGGCCGCACCGACCCGCTCCCCCGCACCCTGAGACTGACCGCGACCGACCTCGGACGCTCGGTCGACCTGGGCGAGGGAGACCCGGTCGAGGTCGCCGCGCCGGCGGAGGACCTGCTGCTCCTGCTGTGGCACCGCACCGCGCCCGCGTCGTACGACGTGCCGCCGGAGGCGGTCCCGCTGCTGGCGCAGGCACTCACCCCGTGACCCCCAGCGAGGCGAGCAGCGCCTCGACCCGGCCGCGGATCTCGTCGCGGATCGGCCGCACCGCCTCGAGGCCCTGACCGGCCGGGTCCTCGAGCACCCAGTCCTCGTAGCGCGTGCCGGGGAAGAACGGGCATGCGTCGCCGCAGCCCATCGTCACCACGACGTCGGCGACCCGGACCGCGTCCTCCGTGAGCACCCGCGGCCGGGCGGTGGCGAGGTCGATGCCCTCCTCGGCCATCGCGGCCACCGCCGCCGGGTTGACGGTGTCGGCGGGCTGCGAGCCCGCCGAGAGCACCTCGACCCGGTCGCCGGCCAGGTGCCGCAGGTAGCCCGCGGCCATCTGCGAGCGCCCCGCGTTGTGGACGCAGACGAAGAGCACGGTGGGCTTCATGCGGTGACCTCCCGGTCGAGGGCGAGGAACGCGACGAGGGCGGCGGCGGCCGCCCCGGCGAGCAGTTGGACGGCGACGAACGCCGGGACGGAGCCGGGCGCGATGCCGGCGAAGGTGTCGGAGAGCATGCGGGCGACGGTCACCGCGGGGTTGGCGAAGCTCGTCGAGCTCGTGAACCAGTACGCCGCGGCGATGTAGCCACCGACCGCGAGCGCGACCACCTCCACCCGGCCGGCCCGGAGGCTGCCGACCACCACCAGCACCAGGCCCACCGTCGCCACCGCCTCGGCGAGCAGCAGGTGCGCACCGTCGCGCTCGGTGCTGGCGAGGCTCACCGGCGCGAGGTCGAACATCAGGTTGGCCAGCACCGCGCCCAGCGCACCGCCGGCCACCTGCGCGGCCACCAGCGTGAGGGCGGTCCGCGAGCCGATCCGGCCGAGCAGCCGCTCGACCAGGGTCACCACCGGGTTGAACGAGGCGGAGACGGGCTGCAGGGCCAGGACGAGCGCCACCAGGACCGCGCCGGTGGCGAGGCTGTTCTCCAGCAGCTGCAGGCCGGGCTCACCGGGCGAGAGCCGGGTGGCGGCGATCCCGGAGCCGACGACGGCGGCCACCAGGAACGCCGTACCGACGAGCTCGGCGACGCTGCGCCGCAGCAGCGTCACCGCCCGACTCCGCCCAGCAGTGCCGCCAGGTCGCCCAGCACCTGCGGCCGGACCCGGTAGTAGACCCAGACCCCACGCTTCTCGCGGTCGAGGAGACCGACGTCGTGCAGCACCTTGAGGTGGTGGCTGATGGTCGGCTGCGAGAGGTCGAAGGCGTCGCCCAGGTCGCAGACGCAGGCCTCGCCGTCCGCGTGCGAGCCGACCAGGGACAGCAGCCGCAGCCGCACCGGGTCGGCCAGCGCCTTCAGCAGCGGCGCGATCCGGGCCGCGTCGTCCGCCCCCAGGGGGTCGCGGACGATCGGCGAGCAGCAGGCAACCGCGTCGACCGGCGTCATCTCGAGCACAGACTTCGACATGCATCGATATTGACAGAGGTCGATGTCATAGGTCAAATATCGATATCCGTCTATCTCTACCTCCGGAGGCCCCCGTGTCCCGCATCCAGCTCGCCCTCAACGTCGACGACCTCGAGGCGTCGGTGGACTTCTACCGCCGCCTGCTCGGCGTGGAGCCGGCCAAGCGCAAGCCCGGCTACGCCAACTTCGCCGTGGCCGAGCCGCCGCTGAAGCTCGTCCTCCTCGAGAACCCCGGCGCCGGCGGCAGCCTCAACCACCTGGGCGTCGAGGTCGCCGACGTCGACACCGTCGACGCAGAGCTCACCCGCCTGGGGGCGGCCGGGCTCGCCTCGACCGAGGAGCGCGACGTCACCTGCTGCTACGCGAAGCAGGACAAGTTCTGGGTCGAGGCCGCGCCCGACGGCGAGCGTTGGGAGGTCTACACCAAGCTCGCCGACGCCGAGACCTTCGCCGGCGAACCTGCGTGCTGCTGAACCACGTCAGCCCCGCCGCGTCTCCAGCACCCGGAAGCCCTTCGCACTGGCCAGTCGGGTGGTCGGGAACCCCTGCTCGCCGAGCCAGCGCTGCAGCGAGTCGGCGCCCAGGTTCTTGCCGACCACCATCACTGCCCGCCCGCCGGGCGCGAGCCGGGGCAGCCAGGTCAGCAGCAGCTCGTGCAGCGCGTCCTTGCCGATCCGGATCGGCGGGTTCGACCAGATCTCGTCGTACGACGCGTCCGCGGCGATGCCGTCCGGGGTGGACGCGGCGTAGCGGTCGGCGATCCCGAGCGCGGCCGCGTTCTCGTTGGCCAGCAGCACGGCGCGCTCGTTGACGTCGACCGCGGTCACCACCGACCCGGGGACGGCCACCGCGACGGCCAGGCCGATGACGCCGTACCCGCAGCCGAGGTCGAGGACCCGTCCGGCGGGGGGCGGCTCGGTCTCGCGGAACAGCACCGCCGTCCCGATGTCGAGCCGGCCCTGGGCGAACACGCCCGACCCGCTCACCAGCTCCAGGTCGTGGCCCCAGACCGACGCGCTCACCGGCGCGCGCTTGAAGGCGACCGTCGGGTCGGCGCTGAAGTAGTGCTCGTCGCTCATGTCCTCTTGGCCCTCGTCAGCTGGTTGCGGGCGGCCAGCTCGTCGTCCACGGGGTAGGCCACCTCCTCCAGGGTCAGCCCGTGCGCGTGCAGCACCGCGACCGCCGGGTCGCGCCGCTGCGCGTGCAGCATCTCGGCCGCCCACTCCACGGGCCTGCGCCCCTCGCCCACCGCGACCAGGCAGCCGACCAGCGCGCGCACCATGCTGTGACAGAACGCGTCGGCGCGCACGGTCCCCATCAGCAGTCCGCCGTCGGAGCGCGCCCAGGTCAGGTCGAGCAGGGTGCGGATCGTGGTCGCGCCCTCGCGCTGCTTGCAGAACGACGCGAAGTCCTGCTGGCCGACCAGCGTCGCCGACGCCTGGTTCATCAGCTCCTCGTCGAGCGGGCGCGGCCAGGCCAGCACGTGGGAGCGGGTCAGCGGGTCGAGCAGGTCCGGCCGGTCGGCGATCCGGTAGGCGTAGCGCCGCCACAGGGCCGAGAACCGGGCGTCGAACCCGTCCGCGGCGACCGCGGCCCGTCGTACCCGGACGTCGGGCGGGAGGACGCCGTTGAGCCGGCGGACCAGCCGGTCGAGGTCCGGCTCCTCGGCGAGGTCGACGTGCACGACCTGCCCCCGTGCGTGGACGCCGGCGTCGGTCCGCCCGGCGCAGACCAGGTCGACCCGGTCGACGCGCAGCACGGTCGCGAGCGCCGACCCCAGCGTCTCCTGCACCGTCCGCAGCCCGGGCTGCGTCGCCCAGCCACGGAACTCCGTGCCGTCGTAGGCGAGGTCGATCCGGATCCGCACCCTCCCATCCTTCCGTATGCCTCACTAGGCTGGGAGCGTGCCCGTCTCCCCCTCCATCGTGCTCGTGTCGGAGCACCACCTCGACGATCTCCGCGGCTCGTTCCGCCGCTACGAGCACGAGTACGACGTCCGCTGCGCCCGTTCGTGCGCCGAGGCCGACGCCGAGGCCGAGGCCGTCGTGGAGGCCGGCGGCACGGTCGCCCTGTTCGTCTCCGACTCGGTGCTGCCCGACTGCCACGTGCTGGAGGGTTTCCACCGCTGGCGGGCCCGGGTCCCGAACGCGCGCCGGATCATCGCCGCCCACTGGGACCGGTTCATCGCCGACGCTCCCGGCCTGCGTGCCGGCATGGCCAAGGGCAAGTACGACGCCTACCTGCTGATGCCCCGCGGGACCCGGGACGAGGAGTTCCACAACGCGGTCACCGACCTGCTCAGCGACTGGGGCTCGACCATCGCCGACCCCGAGGTGGTCTCGGCCAAGATCGTCACGCCCGTGCCGGGCCCCGAGACGCTGGCCATCCACGACTTCTACGACCGGATCGGCATGCCGGTCCGGGTCTACCACCCCGACGAGCTGGCCGAGCACCGGCTGGACCTCGGGATCCCCGAGGACCCGACGTACCCCGTCGTCTGGGCCTCGAACCGCCCGCTCATCGAGGCCGCGACGGTCCGCAAGGTCGCGATGAGCATGTACGGCGCACCCAGCGACCTCGAGGTCGTCGACGGCACGGTCGACGTGGCCGTGGTCGGCGGTGGGCCCGCGGGCCTCGCGGCCGCCGTCTACGCGACCTCCGAGGGCCTCTCCTGCGTGGTCCTGGAGTCCGAGGCGCTCGGCGGCCAGGCCGGCACCAGCTCGATGATCCGCAACTACCTCGGCTTCCCGCGCGGCATCTCGGGCATGCGGCTGGCCCAGCGCGCCCGCAACCAGGCGCTGCGCTTCGGCACCCAGTTCGTCACCGGCTGGTCGGTCGACGAGCTGGTCCCCGGCCGCGACGGCGCCCCCCACCGGCTGTGCACCGAGGGCGGCGACATCCGGGCCCGCGCGGTGGTGATCGCCAGCGGCGTGGCCTACCGCAAGCTCCGGGTCGAGCCGCTGGAGCAGCTGGTCGGCAACGGCGTCTTCTACGGCGCCGCGATGACCGCCGCCCGCGAGATGGAGGACCAGGACGTCTTCGTCGTCGGCGGCGGCAACTCCGCCGGCCAGGCCGCCGTCCACCTGTCGCGCTTCGCGCGCTCGGTCACCATCCTGGTCCGGCGTCCCTCGCTCGAGGAGACCATGTCGCAGTACCTCGTCGGCGAGATCGAGTACAACCCCCGCATCAGCGTCCAGACCTGCACCCGCGTCGTCGACGGCGGCGGCGACGCTCACCTGCAGTGGCTGTGCCTGGAGGACACCCGCACCGGCGAGCGCACGAAACGCGACGCGTACGGCCTGTTCCTGCTCCTGGGCGCCGAGCCCACCTGCACCTGGGTCCCGCCCCAGGTCTCCCTCGACGAGAACGGCTTCGTCCTCACCGGCCGCGACGTCCCGCGCGACCACTGGGTCGACGGCGTCCCCCCGGCCGACCTGGCCACCACCGTCCCCGGCGTCTTCGCCGCGGGCGACGTCCGCTCCGGCTCGATGAAGCGCGTCGCCGCCGCCAGCGGCGAGGGCGCCAGCGTGGTCTCCCTCATCCACAAGTTCCTCGCCCCGCCGGAGGACTGAGGCACCGCCGGCCCTACCCCAGCTCGTTCCGGTACGGCGGGTCCGCGCCGGGACGGGCCACCACCAGGGCGGCGGCCCGGGCCGCGTGCTGCAGCAGCGCGGCGCGGTCGACGTCGCGGAGGTCCGCGAGCGCGACCCGGCCATCCGGACCGAGCAGCCCGCGCGCCCACAGGCCGTCGATCAGCGCCGCACCGAAGGTGTCCCCGGCCCCGATCGTGTCCACGACGACGGCGGTCTGCGCCGGCACGTCCACGACCCCGTCGGCCGCCACCCAGGTCGACCCGTCGGCGCCCCGGGTGATCACGACGGCCACCGGCCCCCGCTCGAGCAGCCGCCGCGCGGCCGAGACCGGGTCGGCGTCGGGGTGCAGCGCGAGCAGGTCCTCGTCGCTGGCCTTGACCAGGTCGGCCCGCGCGACGACCGCCTCGACCGCCGCCCGCCACTCCGGCCCGGTGCCGGTGATCGCGGGGCGGGCGTTGACGTCGTAGGTCACCAGCGCGTGGGGGCGCATCCGGTCCAGCAGCTCGACCACCTGGGTGGCGCCGGGCGCCAGCACCGCCCCGATCGAGCAGGCGTGCACCGCCAGCGGCCGCGGCTCGTCCGGGACCTCGCCGAGCCGCCACGCCAGGTCGAACTCATAGCTCGCCGACCCGTCCTCGGCCAGCGTCGCCTGCGCGGTCGCGGTCCGCTCGATGACCTCGGGGTCCGAGGCCAGTCGGACGCCGTCACGACCGATGTGGGCGGCCACGATGCCGCCGTACCGGTCGTCGGCGATCGCCGTCGCGAACCGGACCGGCCGCCCGAGACGGGCCAGCGCGACGGCCACGTTGGCCGCGCTCCCGCCCGCGTGCTCGACCACCGACCCGTCGGCCCGTCGTACGACGTCGACGAGCGACTCCCCCACCACCAGCACGTCCGGCTCCATGCTCCTCACCCTAGGGTGAGGAGGGTGCAGGTGAACCCGCTGGACCCCGGCAGTGCGACGCCCCCGTTCGAGCAGCTCCGCACCCAGCTCGCCGCCCGCGTCGCCGCCGGCGACCTCCCGGCCGGCACCAAGCTGCCGACCGTGCGCGCCCTGGCCGCCGACCTCGGCGTCGCCAACGGCACCGTCGCCCGGGCCTACCGGGAGCTCGAGGTCGACGGGGTGCTGGTCACCGAGGGCCGCCGCGGCACCTTCGTCGCGACCACCGCGGCCACCACCGACGACGCCGCGCTCCGCGCCGCCCGGGAGTACGCCGGCGTCGCGCGGCGCCTCGGCCTCACCCGGCCCGAGGCGATCCGTCTGCTCGACGACGCCTGGTAGCCGCGGTGGCATGATCGAGCCATGCCGGACACCTCGGAACGCCGTGCCCCCCAGACCACCGTGAGCTGGGTGGCGGTCTCCGACGTCGTCATCGGCCTCGTCGTCCTGATCGCGGGTCTGGCCCAGGACTCGACCCCGCTGGCCATCGGCGGCGGGGTGCTGCTGGTGGTCGGCGTGGGCGTGCTGAGCACCGCCTCGATGCTCCGCAACCGCCCCTCCCGGCCGTGAGCGCGCGCTACGTCGTCTACGGCACCGGTGCCGTCGGCGGGGTGATCGGTGCCAACCTGCACCTGGCCGGCCTGCCCGTCACCCTCGTCGCCCGCGGACCGCACCTCGACCGGATCCGCTCCGGCGGGCTGGTCCTCGACCGCGGCGACGGCCGCCAGGTCGTCCGGGCACCGGCCGTCGGTTCGGCCGCGGAGGTCGACTGGTCCGAGCCCGCGGTGGTGCTGCTGGCCGTGAAGGGTCACCAGACCGCGGCCGCGCTCGACGACCTGGCCGCGCACGCGCCGCCCACCACGGTCGTGGTCTCCGCCCAGAACGGCGTCGCGAACGAGGTGGCGATCCTGCGCCGGTTCGCGGCGACGTACTCGCTGTGCGTGATGCTGCCCTCGACCCACCTCGAGCCGGGCGAGGTCATCCAGAAGTGCTGGCCGGTCCCGGGGATCCTCGACATCGGCCGGATCCCGCACGGGGTGGACGACACCTGCGAGGCGGTCGCGGCCGACCTGCGTGCCGCGGGGTTCGAGTCGGTGCCGCGGGCCCAGATCATGGCCTGGAAGCACCGCAAGCTGCTGATGAACGTCGGCAACGCCGTCGACGCGGTCTGTGCCCGGGGCGAGTCGGCCGACGACCTCCGGGAGCGGGCCCGAGCGGAGGGCGAGCTGGTGCTCCGCGTGGCGGGGGTACCCCTGGTCAGCGCCGAGGAGGACGTCGAGCGCCGCGGCGACGTGCTGCGCCCGCGCGCCGACCTGCCGGCGGACCTCGGCGGCTCGACGTGGCAGAGCGTCTCGCGCGGCGCGAGCGTCACGGAGGTCGACCACCTGGCCGGCGAGATCGTGCTGCTCGGCCGGTTGCACGGCGTCCCGACACCGGTCAACGAGCTGCTGCAGCGCACGGCCCACGAGCACGCCCGTGCTGGGGCCGCGCCGCGCTCCCTCGACGCCGCCGACCTGCTGGCGCAACTGGCCTGAGACGCGGACCGGCCCGCCACCCCAGGGGGATGGCGGGCCGGTCAGGTGCTGCTGGGTGCGATCAGGCCTTGGACTCGTCCTCGGACTCACCCTCGGTCGCGTCGGCCTCGGGGGCCTCCTCGACCGGGGTCTCCTCGGCGACGACGCTCTCCTCGGGCGACGCCTCCTCGGTCTGCGCGGTCGGCGCGTCCTCGGCGACGGTCTCCTCGGCGGGAGCCTCCTCGACCGGGGCAGCGGCGGCCGGAGCGGCCTTCGTCTTCGGAGCCGACGGGGCGTAGGCCTCGGTCACCAGCTCGATGACCGCCATGGGGGCGTTGTCGCCCTTGCGGGGACCGACCTTGGTGATGCGGGTGTAGCCACCGGGGCGCTCCGAGAAGGTCGGCGCGATCTCGGTGAAGAGCGCGTGCACGACACCCTTGTCACGGATGGTCTTGAGGACCTCGCGACGGTTGTGCAGGTCGCCCTTCTTGGCCTTGGTGATCAGCTTCTCCGCGTGCGGACGCAGCGCACGCGCCTTCGCCTCGGTCGTGGTGATCCGGCCGTGCTCGAAGAGCTGGGTGGCCAGGTTCGCCAGGATCAGGCGCTGGTGCGACGGGCTGCCGCCGAGGCGGGGACCCTTGGTGGGCTTCGGCATGGTGTTCTCTCTTCTCCCGAGCCGTACGAGGTACTCGGATAGATTTCTCAGTGAGGTACCCGCCCGGCGGTGGCGACGGTTTCGGCCGTCACCACCGACGGGGTCCGGGGCGGAGCCCCGGTCGGGCTGGTACGGGCGAAGCCCGTGCGATCAGTACTGCTCGTCCTCGACGAAGGCGTCGTCGTCGTCATCGCCGTACGCCGCGAGAGCGGCGTGCGGGTCGAAGCCGGGCGCGCTGTCCTTGAGGGACAGGCCCATCTCGACCAGCTTGGCCTTGACCTCGTCGATCGACTTCGCGCCGAAGTTGCGGATGTCGAGCAGGTCCTGCTCCGAGCGGCTGATGAGCTCACCCACGGTGTGGATGCCCTCGCGCTTGAGGCAGTTGTAGGAGCGGACGGTCAGCTGCAGGTCCTCGACCGGGAGGGCGAGGTCGGCAGCCAGCTGCTCGTCGACGGGCGACGGGCCGATGTCGATGCCCTCAGCCTCGACGTTCAGCTCGCGCGCCAGCCCGAACAGCTCGACCAGGGTCTTGCCGGCCGAGGCGATCGCGTCGCGGGGACGGATCGACGGCTTGGTCTCGACGTCGATGACCAGCTTGTCGAAGTCGGTGCGCTGCTCGACACGGGTCGCCTCGACCTTGTAGGTCACCTTCAGCACGGGGCTGTAGATCGAGTCGACCGGCATCCGGCCGATCTCGTTGTCGGCGCCCTTGTTCTGGACGGCCGAGACGTAGCCGCGGCCACGCTCGACGACGAGCTCCATCTCCAGCTTGCCCTTGTCGGACAGGGTGGCGAGCTTCAGCTCCGGGTTGTGCACCTCCACGCCGGCGGGCGGCGTGATGTCGGCACCGGTGACGTCACCGGCGCCGGACTTGCGGAGGTACATCGTGACGGGCTCGTCGTGCTCCGAGGAGACGACCAGGCCCTTCAGGTTGAGGATGACCTCGGTGATGTCCTCCTTGACCCCCTCGATGGTCGAGAACTCGTGGAGGACGCCGTCGACCTTGATGCTCGTGACCGAGGCACCGGGGATCGACGACAGGAGGGTACGACGCAGCGAGTTGCCGAGGGTGTAGCCGAAGCCGGGCTCCAGCGGCTCGATCACGAACCGCGAGCGGAACTCGTCGACGGTCTCTTCCGACAGGGTGGGGCGCTGTGCGATGAGCACTGATTCTTTCCTTTCCGGGCCCACCCGCTATTTGACGGGCCCGAACATGCTGGCGTGACGGAAGGATGGTGCCGAAGGCTCCGACCCGCGACCCGGGGTCTGGGGGCGGAGCCGACAGCGGGGGCCACGGGGGCGGAGCCCCCGTGTGGTTACTTCTTCGAGTAGAACTCGACGATGAGCTGCTCCTGGACCGGGAGGTCGATCTGGGCCCGGGTGGGGAGCTGGTGCACGAGGACGCGCATCCGGTTCGGCAGCGCCTCCAGCCACGCCGGGACGACGCGCTCGCCGTGGGTCTCGCGAGCCACGATGAACGGGGTCGTCTCGAGCGACTTCTCACGCACGTCGATGATGTCGTGCGCGGTCACCTGGAAGGACGGGATGTCGACCTTCTTGCCGTTGACCAGGAAGTGACCGTGGGTCACCAGCTGGCGGGCGTGGCGACGCGTGCGGGCGAAGCCGGCGCGGTAGACCACGTTGTCGAGGCGGCACTCGAGGAGCTGCAGCAGGTTGTCACCGGTCTTGCCGGCGCGCCGCGAAGCCTCGACGTAGTAGTTGTGGAACTGACGCTCCAGGACGCCGTAGGTGAAGCGGGCCTTCTGCTTCTCCTGCAGCTGCGAGCGGTACTCGCTCTCCTTGATGCGCGCGCGGCCGTGCTGGCCGGGGGCGTAGGGACGGCGCTCGAACGCGGCGTCCCCACCGACGAGGTCGACGCCGAGACGGCGCGACTTGCGGGTCATGGGGCCGGTGTAACGGGCCATTACGTAAGTCTCCTATTCCGTTCGGGCGGTCAGACGCGCCGGCGCTTGGGCGGGCGGCAACCGTTGTGGGGCGTGGGCGTGACGTCCTGGATGGTGCCGACCTCGAGGCCGATCGCACCCAGGGACCGGATCGCCGTCTCGCGGCCCGAGCCCGGGCCCTTGACGAAGACGTCGATCTTCTTCATGCCGTGCTCCATCGCCCGGCGACCAGCGGCCTCAGCGGCCATCTGCGCGGCGAACGGGGTGGACTTGCGCGAGCCCTTGAAGCCGACGGTGCCGGCCGAGGCCCACGAGATCACCGCACCGGTCGGGTCGGTGATCGTGACGATCGTGTTGTTGAACGTGCTCTTGATGTGGGCTTCGCCCTGAGCGACGTTCTTCTTCTCCTTGCGACGCACCTTCTTGGCGCCGGCCGCAGTGCGGCTCTTGGGAGGCATGCAGTTATCTCCTGAGGTTCTGGTCTGAAAGAGCTCTGTGAACGAGGATCAGCGCGAGGACGCGCAGATCACTTCGCCTTCTTCTTGCCGGCAACCGTGCGCTTCGGACCCTTGCGGGTGCGCGCGTTGGTCTTGGTGCGCTGACCGCGGACCGGGAGGCCCATGCGGTGGCGGCGACCCTGGTAGCTGCCGATCTCGATCTTGCGGCGGATGTCAGCCTGGACCTCGCGACGGAGGTCACCCTCGATCTTGAAGTTGGCTTCGATCTCGTCACGGAGCTTGACCAGCTCCTCGTCACCCAGCTGGTGGACGCGGAGGTCGGGGCTGACCCCGGTGGCCTCCAGCAGCTGCTGGGCGCGGGTACGGCCGATGCCGTAGATGTAGGTGAGTGCGATCTCGATGCGCTTGTCGCGCGGGAGGTCGACACCGACGAGGCGTGCCATGTGGCGTTCCTTCTCTGGTTCACAGCGGTTTCGTTCGTGTCGCGTCCCGGCTCCGCCGGGCTCCGGCCGCTGCTCCGGAGGTGGTTCGCCGGCCCTGTCGCCAGGGACCGACTAAGCGATCACGTTGAGGTGTGTGCAGTTGTGGTGGAGCGGTGGTGCGGTTCTGCTGGGTCTCGATACGCCCGCTCGTTCCTCACGGGCCACTCGACCTTGGTCGCTGGCGCGACCTAGCCCTGGCGCTGCTTGTGGCGCGGGTTCTCGCAGATCACCATGACGCGGCCGTGGCGACGGATCACCTTGCACTTGTCACAGATGGGCTTGACGCTGGGGTTGACCTTCACGAGGAGGTCCTCTCGATTTCTCGGCTGCTGCTACTTGTAGCGGTAGACGATCCGACCTCGGGTGAGGTCGTACGGCGAGAGCTCCACCACCACGCGGTCCTCGGGGAGGATCCGGATGTAGTGCTGGCGCATCTTGCCGCTGATGTGGGCGAGAACCTTGTGGCCGTTGCTCAGCTCGACGCGGAACATGGCATTAGGCAGGGCTTCCGTAATGGTGCCCTCGAGCTCGATCACGCCTTCTTTCTTCGGCATGTCCTCCACAATCTGTCGCTTGGATGTCTACCGTTTGCTGCACCGGGACCGGCACGGACCGGTCACGGCTGGCCCGGGAACCTCCACCCGCGGACGGGCGGTGGACCTCGTGCAGCCGCCCCCTGGGTCTCTTCCCAGGCACGCAGCGGACGGCTCTTCCGAGCTGATCACTGGTGTTCCGGGCAGCCGCGAGGCACCACAGGGCAGACCCACGTTGGGCCGACACGCCAGTTTAGTCAAAACCTGACGAGAATCACTAATTGCTGCGGCTCAGCCCACGAGGAGGCGCAGGGTCTCCTCGCGTGCCGGGCTGGAGCCGGGCTCGGTGCCGGCGGCGGCACCGGCCACGGGATTGACCATCACCTCGTCGACGCCGTACGACGCGGCGAGGTCGGCGAGGCGGGTCCGGGCCTCCTCGGGGGCTCCGATCACCCACCGCTCGGCCATCGCGTCGATGCTCGCCCATTGCGCGTCGCTGAGCTCGGCCTGCTCGGCCTCCTCGACGCTGACCTGGGGGCCGAGCGGCTGCCCGCTGCGCAGCGCCAGCATCATCTGCAGCTGGGGCAGGGCGCGACGACGGGCCTCGGCCGCGTCCGCGGCGACCGACGCGTTGACGGTCAGGAAGGTGCGCGGCTCGGCCAGTTCGGGCGAGGGCCGGAAGCGCGAGCGGTAGAGCGCCAGCGCCTCGCCGGTCCCGCTGCCGGAGAAGTGGTGGGCGAAGACGTACGGCATCCCCTTCTCGGCGGCGAGCAGCGCCGAGTAGTCGGAGGAGCCGAGCAGCCAGATCTGTGGCACCGAGCGGGCCGCGGGCGTGGCTCGCAGCACGTGGGTGCGGCCCTGGACGGCCAGGCCGACGCCGTCCGGCTCCATCATCGCGAGCACGTTCTCGACGTACTCGGGGAAGCGGCTGACCGCCTCGTCGGTGACCCCGCCGGCGCCGTGGCGCAGCGCCCAGCCGGTCACCGGGTCGGTGCCGGGCGCGCGGCCGATGCCGAGGTCGATCCGGCCGGGATAGGCGGCCTCGAGGAGCGCGAACTGCTCGGCGACGACGAGGGGGGCGTGGTTGGGCAGCATCACGCCGCCCGAGCCCACTCGCAGCCGCTGGGTGGCGCCGGCGACCATCCCGATCAGCACGGGCGGGTTGGTCGCGGCGACGGCCGGCATGTTGTGGTGCTCGGCGAGCCAGTAGCGCCGATAGCCCAGGTCGTCGGCCACCCGGGCCAGGGCGAGGGTGGCCGCGATCGCGTCGGCGGTGTCCTGGTCGCTGCGGACCGGCACCAGATCCAGGACGGAGAGGGTCGGGAGGTCGCTCATCGACGACCCAACCCCCTCCGGTCCACGGCTATTCCGTGATCACACGGCCGCGGGGTCGTCCTCGCGGTCCTTCTTGTCCTTGATCAGGCTGGCCACGGTCGTGAGCACGAGGGTCACGATGATGACGCCCAGGCTGAGCAGCGACGAGATGTCCGGGACGTCGAAGTGCTCGCCGCCGTTGAGGAAGCCGAGCTCGTTCTCGTGCATCGCGTGCAGGACCAGCTTGACCCCGATGAACGCCAGGATGAAGGCCAGGCCCAGGGACAGGTAGACCAGGCGCTCGAGCAGACCACCGAGCAGGAAGTACAGCTGCCGCAGGCCCATCAGCGCGAACACGTTCGCGGTGAAGACGAGGTAGGGCTCCTGGGTGATGCCGAAGATCGCCGGGATCGAGTCGAGCGCGAAGAGCAGGTCGGTGGTGCCGAGCGCGATGATCACGATCAGCATCGGCGAGATCACCCGGACGCCGTTCTCGTGGTACCAGAGCTTGAGGCCCTCGAAGCGCTCCCCCACGTTGAGGTGGGACTGCGCGAACCGGACGATCCGGTTCTCCTCCGGGTGCTCCTCGTCGTGGCTGCGGTACGACTTCACCAGGCTGACGGCCGTGTAGACCAGGAACGCGCCGAAGATGTAGAAGACCCAGCTGAAGTTGTTGATCAGCTGGTAGCCCAGCGCGATGAAGATGCCGCGGAAGATCAGCGCCAGGATGATGCCCACCATCAGCGCCTCCTGCTGGTACTCGCGCGGGACCTTCAGCGCGGCCATCAGGATGATGAAGACGAACAGGTTGTCGATCGAGAGGCTGTACTCGGTCAGCCAGCCGGCGTAGAACTCGATGCCGTAGTCGTGGCCGTGGAAGAGCAGCACCCACACCCCGAAGGCGACCGCGGCGCCGACGTACACGCTCAGCGCGATCGCGCACTCGCGCAGCGAGGGCTCGTGCGGGTCGCGGGCGATGATGACGACGTCGAAGAGCAGCACGGCCACCGTGACGGCGATCGTGATGCCCCATTCGAGGGCGGATACGTCCACAGGTGTTCCTCCAGGTCAGGGGACGGCGGTTGGCGCCTGAGGTCTCTTCCGCCACGACGCGCGCGGCCCACGACCCCGGACCGGCGTTCGTGCCGGACGTGCTGACGATGTCGTGACGAAGGAATACTCCCCTCCTGCGGCGCTCATCCTCGCACGGTCGTCGACCGCTCCGCGCCATGGCTCGTCCCGTGGGCCACGACCCGGAAGTCTCCGACTGACATGTCCGGTACCCCGTCCCTACCCTCCAGACATGACCGGACTGGTGGGCGCCGACACCGACGAGCTCCGCGCGCTCGCCACGGACCTCCGCGCCGGGGCCGACGAGCTCCGCGACCTGACCGCCCAGCTGGCCCGTGGGCTCGACGCCGCCCACGAGTGGCAGGGCGCGGACGCGGCCCGGTGCAAGGACGAGTGGGCGGGCTTCGCCTCGATGCAGCTGGCCGGCGTCTCGTCCGCGCTGGAGACGGCCGGCGACCTGCTCGAGGCGAACGCCGTCGAGCAGGACCGGGCGAGCGGCGAGACCCGGCACGCCGGCTGGGGCTGGGCCGTGCTCGACTTCGTGGCGGACGCCTTCCCGCTCGGCAAGGCGCTGTGGGACACCAAGGGCGTCCTGGAGAAGGGGGCGCTGCTCGCCGCCTTCGTCCGCGCGCTGCAGCTGCCCGCCACCGGGTTCGCGGCGCTGAGCCGGTTCGAGGCGGTCCGTGACGCGATGGCCGCCCTCAACGGGAAGCTGACCGGCGGCCTCGGCCGGTTCCTGCTCCCGGTCACGGTCTACAGCGGGTTGAAGGACGCGATCACCGGCCACGGCTACAGCGGCTGGCGCGAGTGGGGGGCCCGCGGGTTCGGCGCGATCGGCGCGGCCAGCGCCGGGGTGCTCATCGCCGGCGCCGTCGGCCTCGTCTCGGCGCCCGTCGTCCTGACCGCCGCCGGCGTGGGAGCCGTCGCCTACTCCGTGTGGAGCCTCGGCAACTCCGCTTGGGACAACCGCCAGCAGATCGGCGGGTTCCTCTCCCGCCTGGCCCACGGGACCTGGGCGCCCGACGGCTGGGCCCGGACCCAGGTCGACGGGGCCCTCGACTGGGCCCGTCGACAGCTCGCCCCCACGCGCCTACCGGCAGGAGCAGGTTCATGACCGTCACAGACGTCGACGTGCGCACCCTCGAGGTGCTCACCGACGAGGAGCTCAGCGTCCTCACGACCGGGCCCGGCGTCGTGGTGACCCCCTACCTCGACACGGTGCCGGACGCGGCCCTCGACGCGGTCCGCCGTACGGCGTTCCGCGGGCTGGTATGCCGCGGTCTCGTCGACACCCCGGACCCGTCCGCGGCCGACCGGGCCGCAGGCGAGGTGCTGGTGCGCGAGGACGTCAGGTCGGCCGTCACCCTGCGCGAGGCGGCCCGCACGGTCGTCGCGGTGGCACGCACCGCGACCGGTCGCCAGGACTTCTGGTACGCCCACGTCGTGCGCGAGGTGGTACTGCTGGAGGAGGTCGGTCCCGACGGGCTGCACCGCTTCGCCCTGGCCCGGGCCGCCGATCTCCCCGAGCTGCTCGTGGCCGCGGCGATCGCGCCCGGGGCGGCCGACGGCACCGGGGAGCCGGTCCACCTCGACGCCGAGGTCGATGCGGAGGCCCCGCCGGAGCTCGCCGCACGCTTGGGCGAGGCGCACCTGCGGGCCGACGTCGTCAAGGTGGGGGCGGGTCGGGTCGGCTCGCCCGCCCGCAGCCACCGGCCGGTGCTCACGGGCGTCTGGACCGGCCCGGTGGGCAGCTGGTCGGTGCTCGCCGATCCCGCGACGGCGTCCGTCTCGGCCCACCCTCGGCGGGTCGAGGAGCTGGCCGAGCGGCTGCGCGACCTGGCCCGCGAGGCCGTCGAGGAGCAGGAGGGGATCTTCGCGTGATCGGCATGAACACCGAGGCGGTCCACGAGCTCGCCGTGCAGATGGCGACCGTGGCCGACCGGATCCGGGCCCTGGAGACCAGGCTGAGCACCCGGCTCGCGGCGACCGACTGGGTCGGGCGCGACCGGGAGCGCTTCGACGCCCAGTGGCAGGGCGACCACGTGCGCGCGCTGCGGGAGGCCGCCGGCGCCCTGGAGGACGCCTCGCGGCTGGCCGCGGACAACGCCCGCGAACAGGACCGGGCCAGCGCCTGAGCGGACCGTCAGTCGCCCAGCGGTCCGAACGGGACGCCGAGGGAGGCCAGCGCCTGCTCGCCACCGTCGAGCGCGGTCAGCACCCAGGTGCCGGCGTCGGTCAGCACGAACGTGTTCTCGAAGTGCGCAGCCCAGCTGCCGTCCGTCGTGACGACCGTCCAGTCGTCGTCGAGGACGTCGGTCCGCTTGCCGCCCAGGGTGACCATCGGCTCCACGGCCAGGGCCAGCCCCTGGACCAGGCGCGGGCCGCGGCCCGGCTTGCCCACGTTCGGCACGTTCGGCGGCAGGTGCATCGCCGAGCCGATCCCGTGGCCGACGTAGTCCTCGAGGATGCCGTAGGAACCGGCACCCCGGACGTGCTTCTCGACCGCGTGCGAGATGTCGGTGACCCGACCGCCCACGCGGGCGGCGCCGATCCCGTGCCACATGGCGGCCTCGGTGACCGCCATCAGCTCGGTGACCTCCTCGGGCACGTCACCGACCGCGACGGTCACGGCCGCGTCGCCGTGCCAGCCGTCGACGATCGCGCCGCAGTCGATCGAGATGACGTCCCCGGACGCCAGGACCCGGGACCCGGGGATGCCGTGCACGACCTCGTCGTTGACCGAGGCGCAGATCGACGCGGGGAACCCGTGGTACCCCAGGAACGACGGCGTGGCCCCGGAGGAGCGGATGTTGTCCTCCGCCATCGCGTCCAGCTCGGCCGTGCTGATCCCCGGCCGCACGGCGGCGCGCAACAGCTCCAGCGTCCGGCCGACCACGAGGCCGGCCTGCCGCATCAGGAGCACCTGGTCCGGAGTCTTGATCTCCAGACCGCGGTCGAGAAATCCCATGGACAGTTCCTTTCAGTCACCGGGTCGACGAGCCGGCTGCGACCTCGTTCCTCGGTCGCACGGCTCGCTCGACCACCGCTGAGCTGATCCGCTGGCGCGTCAGCTCTCCGGGAGGACGTCCAGTGCCTCGAAGATGCGCTTGGTGACGTCGTCGACCTCGCCCATGCCGTCGATCTCCTGCAGCAGCCCGCGCTCGCGGTAGACCTCGATCAGCGGCTCGGTCTGCTCGGCGTACAGCTCCTGGCGACGACGGATGACGTCCTCGGTGTCGTCGGTGCGACCCTCGACCTGGGCCCGCTGCAGCAGCCGGCTGACGATCTCGTCCTGGTCGACCGTGAGCACCACGACCGCATCCAGCGCGTGCCCGGTGAACTTGATCATCCCGTCGAGCTCCTCGACCTGCGCGAGGGTGCGGGGATAGCCATCGAGCAGGAAGCCGGGTACGGCGTCCTCCTCGTCGATCCGGTTGCGGACCATGAGGTTGGTGACCTCGTCGGGGACGTACTCCCCCGCGTCCATGAACCGCTTGGCCTCCAGGCCCAGCGGCGTGCCCTGCGAGACGTTGGCCCGGAAGATGTCGCCCGTCGACACCGCCGGGATCCCGAAGTGCTCGGCGATGAACTTCGCCTGCGTGCCCTTTCCCGCTCCCGGCGGGCCCATGATGATCAGTCGCATTTAGCGGAGGAATCCTTCGTAGTTGCGCTGCTGGAGCTGGCTCTCGATCTGCTTCACCGTGTCCAGCGCGACGCCCACCATGATCAGGATCGAGGTGCCACCGAAGGGGAAGTTCTGGTTCGCATCGATGAGAACCAGCGCGATCAACGGGATCAGCGAGATGAGCCCGAGGTAGAGCGCGCCCGGCAGGGTGATGCGGGACAGGACGTAGGACAGGTAGTCCTCGGTCGGCTTGCCCGCCCGGATCCCGGGGATGAAGCCGCCGTACTTCTTCATGTTGTCGGCCACCTCTTGCGGGTTGAAGGTGATCGACACGTAGAAGTAGGTGAAGAAGATGATGAGCAGGAAGAAGACCGCCATGTAGAGCGGGTGCGAGCCGTCGACGAAGTAGTCGTTGAGCCAGCCGACCCACTTCGAGCTGCTGGTGTTGTTGAACTGCACCGCCATGGCCGGCAGGTAGAGCAGCGACGAGGCGAAGATGACCGGGATGATGCCGGCCTGGTTCACCTTGAGCGGGATGTACGTCGAGCTGCCGCCGAACATCTTGCGGCCGACCATCCGGCGCGCGTACTGCACCGGGATCCGGCGCTGGGCCTGCTCGATGAAGATGACCGCCGCGACGATCACCAGACCGATGGCCATGACGACCCCGAAGGTCCACCAGCCCTGCGACTTCTGGACCGCCCACAGGGCGGTCGGGAAGGTGGCGACGACCTGCGTGAAGATCAGGATCGACATGCCGTTGCCGACGCCGCGGTCGGTGATCAGCTCACCGAGCCACATGATCACGGCCGTGCCGGCGGTCATCGTGACCACGAGGACGAGGAAGGTCGCGGTGCCGTCGTCGTGCAGCAGCGGCTGGTTGCAGTTCTGCAGCAGGTTGCCGGAGCGCGCCAGGGCGACGATGCCGGTCGCCTGGAGCAGCGCGAGGCCCAACGTCAGGTAGCGGGTGTACTGGGTGATCTTCGTCTGGCCCGCCTGGCCCTCCTTCTTCAGCGCTTCGAGCCGCGGGATGACCACGACGAGCAGCTGCAGGATGATGCTGGCGGTGATGTACGGCATGATGCCGAGCGCGAAGATCGTCAGCTGGAGCAGTGCTCCACCTGAGAACAGGTTGATCAGGCTGTAGAGGCTCGAGTCCTCCAGCTGGTTGAGGCACGTGTCGACGTTCGCGACGTGCACGCCTGGAGCGGGGATCTGCGAACCGGCCCGGAAGATCACGATGATCAGCAGGACGAACAGCAGCTTGCGCCGCAGGTCCGGCGTCCGGAAAGCGTTGGCGAATGCGCCTAGCACGAGACGATCCTCTTTCTCCTGTGCAGAAAATCAGGGTGTCCGCAGACAGCGCCCAGAAACCCCGGGAAGCCTAACAGGGGTACCGGGCCGCCGCGGTGGCGACGT
The DNA here is from genome assembly GCF_037120545.1 of Nocardioides sp. CCNWLW216. Lineage (NCBI taxonomy): Bacteria > Bacillati > Actinomycetota > Actinomycetes > Propionibacteriales > Nocardioidaceae > Nocardioides > Nocardioides sp. CCNWLW216. The sequence goes on along the minus strand of NZ_JBBBBJ010000001.1, from coordinate 338,464 downwards.
CGGAATGACGGGCCGGGAACAGCAACGGGCGCGGCACGGCTGCGAAAGTGCAGCCACGCCGCGCCCGTCAGCACAACGAATCAGACGAGGGTGGTGGTTCCGCCCGCGGCCTCGATCTTCTCCTTCGCCGAGGCGGAGACCGCCTGGACGCTGACGTCGACCTTCACGGTCAGGTCGCCCTGGCCGAGAACCTTGACGGGCTGGCCCTTGCGGACCGCACCCCGAGCCACGAGCTCCTCGACGGTCACCGCGCCACCGTCGGGGAACAGGGAGCTGATCCGGTCGAGGTTGACGACCTGGAACTCCACCTTGAACGGGTTCTTGAACCCCTTCAGCTTGGGGAGCCGCATGTGGATCGGCATCTGGCCACCCTCGAAGGCGACCGGAACCTGGTAGCGGGCCTTGGTGCCCTTGGTACCGCGACCCGACGTCTTGCCCTTGGAGCCCTCACCGCGACCCACACGGGTCTTCGCGGTCTTGGCACCGGGCGCGGGGCGCAGGTGGTGCAGCTTGAGCGTCATGTCACTCCACCTCCTCGACCGTCACCAGGTGACGGACGGTGTTGACCATGCCGCGGATCTCCGGCCGGTCCTCCTTGACGACGACGTCGCCGATGCGCTTGAGACCGAGCGTGCGCAGGGTCTCGCGCTGGTTCCGCTTCAGGCCCACGAGACCGCGGTCCTGACGCACCTTCAGCTGAGCCATCAGGAGACACCCCCCGCGGGGGCGACGACCTCGGCGCGCGCCTTCAGCAGCGCGGCCGGGGCGACGGACTCGACGGGCAGGCCACGACGAGCCGCGACCTGCTCCGGCTGCTCCAGCATGCGCAGCGCCTCGACGGTCGCGTGCACGATGTTGATCTGGTTCGACGACCCGAGCGACTTGCTCAGGATGTCGTGGATGCCGGCGCACTCCAGCACCGCGCGCACCGGGCCACCGGCGATGACGCCGGTACCGGGAGCGGCCGGGCGCAGCATGACCACGCCGGCGGCCTTCTCACCCTGGACCGGGTGCGGGATGGTGCCCTGGATGCGGGGGACGCGGAAGAAAGCCTTCTTCGCCTCCTCGACACCCTTGGCGATCGCCGCGGGAACTTCCTTGGCCTTGCCGTAGCCGACGCCGACCAGACCTTCACCGTCACCGACGACCACGAGGGCGGTGAAGCTGAAGCGACGACCACCCTTCACGACCTTGGCGACACGGTTGATCGCAACGACGCGCTCGATGTAGGCGGTCTTGTCAGCAGCCTGGCCGCCGCGACGGTCGTCGCGACCCCCCTGGCGCCCGCCACCGCGCTGTCCGCGCTGGGCTCCGCTCATGAGACTTTTCCTCTTCTCTTTCTGGCTCTTGCGATCAGAAGGTCAGGCCGCCCGAGCGGGCGCCGTCCGCCAGGGCCGCGACGCGACCGTGGTACTTGTTGCCGGCACGGTCGAAGACCACGCCGTCGATCCCGGCAGCCTTGGCGCGCTCGGCGACGAGCTCGCCCACGCGCTTGGCCTTGGCGGTCTTGTCGCCGTCGGTCGAGCGCAGGTCGGCCTCCATGGTGGAGGCGTAGGCCAGCGTCTTGCCGACCAGGTCGTCGACGACCTGGACGGTGATGTGCTTGGCGCTGCGGGTCACGACCAGGCGCGGACGCTCGGGAGTGCCGGCGACCTTCTTGCGGCCCCGCACCTGACGGCGCAGGCGCGAGCGCACGCGCGACGCGGTGTGCTTGTTGTTCTTCAGCGAGATCGCCATGTCACTTACCAGCCTTTCCGACCTTGCGGCGGATGTGCTCGCCGGAGTAACGGACGCCCTTGCCCTTGTAGGGCTCCGGCTTGCGCAGCTTGCGGATCTTGGCGGCCACCTCGCCGACGAGCTGCTTGTCGATGCCGAGCACACCGAGCTTGGTGGGGCTCTCGACGGCGAAGGTGATGCCCTCCGGCGCGTCGAAGATGATCGGGTGGGAGTACCCGAGCTGGAACTCCAGCTGGGTGGGGCCCTTGGACAGGACGCGGTAACCGACGCCGACGATCTCGAGCTTCTTCTCGTAACCGTCCGTCACCCCCACGACCATGTTGTTGACCAGCGTGCGGGTCAGGCCGTGGAGCGACTTGCTGATGCGCTCCTCGTCGGGACGCTTGACGTCGAGGACGCCATCGGACTTCTCGACGGTGATCGGGGAGGCCACGGTGTGGGACAGGGTGCCCTTGGGCCCCTTGACCGTCACCAGCTGGCCCTCGATCGCCACGTCGACGCCCGAGGGCACCGCGACGGGGAGCTTGCCAATGCGCGACATGCTGTTGTTACTCCTTCGCAGTTCTCGTCGTCACCAGACGTAGGCGAGGACTTCCCCACCCACGCCCTTCTGGTTCGCCTGGCGGTCGGTCAGCAGGCCCTGGCTGGTCGAGATGATCGCGACCCCCAGACCGCCGAGCACCTTCGGGAGACCCGTGTGCTTGGCGTAGACCCGCAGGCCCGGCTTGCTGATGCGGCGAACGCCGGCGATGGAGCGCTCGCGGTTGCGGCCGTACTTCAGGGTGATGGTCAGCGTCTTGCCGACCTCGCCCTCGGCGGGCTCCGCCACGTCGTACGACGTGATGTAGCCCTCCTGCTTCAGGATGTCGGCGACACCCTGCTTGAGCTTGCTGTACGGCATGGAAACCGCGTCGTGGTACGCCTGGTTGGCGTTGCGCAGACGAGTGAGCATGTCTGCGATCGGGTCAGTCATCGTCATGGAAGGTCGTTCTCTCTCTTCTGTGGTTTCGCTCGTCGCAGGGACGGGCGACCTTCAGCGGTCGTGGGTCCTGGAACTCACCAGGAGGACTTGGTGACGCCGGGCAGCTCGCCGCGGTGCGCCATCTCGCGCAGGCAGATCCGGCACAGGCCGAACTTCCGGTAGACGGCCTTGGGCCGGCCGCAGCGCTGGCAGCGGGTGTAGCCGCGGACCGCGAACTTCGGCTTCTTAGCGGCCTTGACCTTCAGAGCGGTCTTCGCCATGTCAGTTCTCCTTGAACGGGAAGCCAAGCTGCTTGAGCAGCGCGCGGCCCTGGTCGTCGTTGGTGGCCGTGGTCACGATGGTGATGTCCATGCCGCGCGACCGGTCGATCCGGTCCTGGTCGATCTCGTGGAACATGACCTGCTCGGTCAGACCGAAGGTGTAGTTGCCACGACCGTCGAACTGGCCGGGGTTGAGGCCGCGGAAGTCGCGGATCCGGGGAAGCGCCAGCGACAGCAGGCGGTCCAGGAACTCCCACATCCGGTCGCCGCGCAGGGTGGTGTGCGCACCGATCGGCATGCCCTCGCGGAGCTTGAACTGCGCGATGGACTTGCGGGCCTTGGTCACCAGCGGCTTCTGGCCGGTGATCGCGGTGAGGTCCTTGACCGCACCCTCGATCAGCTTGGAGTCGCGAGCCGCCTCGCCGACGCCCATGTTCACCACGATCTTCACCAGGCCGGGGACCTGCATGACGTTCGGGATCTCGAACTCGGACTTCAGCGCGGGGAGGATCTCCTCGCGGTAGCGGGTCTTGAGACGCGGCGTGACGGCCGCGGACGCGGTGGTCTGGGTCTCGGTCATCAGATTTCCTTGCCGGTCTTGCGCGAGATGCGGACGCTGCGCGTCGCGGAGTACGTCGAGCCGTCCGGGCGCCGCTTGGTGACCTCGTCACGGCGGAAGCCGATCCGGGTCACGCCGTCGCCCTCGACGAGCATGACGTTGGAGACGTGGATCGGCGCCTCGGCGGTGATGATGCCGCCGGTGGTGCCGGCGCGACCGCCCTGGTTGACGACCTTGGTGTGCCGCTTGACGCGGTTGACGCCCTCGACGATCACCCGCTGCTCCTCGCGGAGCACCTGGATGACCTTGCCCTCGGCGCCCTTGTCCTTGCCGGCGATCACCTTGACGGTGTCGCCCTTCTTGATGTTCAGCGACTTGGTCATCACAGCACCTCCGGCGCCAGCGAGATGATCTTCATGAACTTCTTCTCGCGCAGCTCGCGGCCGACGGGGCCGAAGATGCGCGTGCCGCGCGGCTCGCCGTCGTTCTTGAGGATGACGGCGGCGTTCTCGTCGAAGCGGATGTACGAACCGTCGGCACGACGGCGCTCCTTGACGGTGCGCACGATGACGGCCTTGACGACGTCACCCTTCTTGACGTTGCCACCGGGGATCGCGTCCTTGACGGTGGCGACGATGACGTCACCGATACCGGCGTAGCGCCGACCCGAGCCACCGAGAACACGGATGCAAAGGATCTCCTTCGCACCGGTGTTGTCGGCGACCTTGAGTCGCGACTCCTGCTGAATCACTGTTCTCTCCTTGTCGAGCCGGTTCTCGTCCCCTCACGGGAGACGAGCCTGGCCGAACGGTGTTGGGTGGAGGGCTGGGCCCTCCGGATCACTTGGCCTTCTCGATGACCTGGACGACGCGCCAGCGCTTGGTGGCGGACAGCGGGCGGGTCTCCATGAGGAGGACCCGGTCGCCGATGCCGCACTCGTTGGCCTCGTCGTGCGCCTTGAGCTTGCTCGTGCGGCGCAGGACCTTGCCGTACAGGGCGTGCTTCACGCGGTCCTCGACGGACACGACGACGGTCTTGTCCATCTTGTCGCTGACGACCAGGCCCTCGCGGACCTTGCGCGCGTTGCGCTCGGTGGTCGGGGTCTGCTCGCTCATGCGGCACCATCCTCGTCGTTCGAGCCCGGGGCGGTCCGGATGCCGAGCTCGCGCTCACGCACCACGGTGTAGATCCGGGCGATGTCCTTCTTGACCGTGCGGAGCCGGCCGTGGCTCTCCAGCTGGCCGGTGGCCGCCTGGAAGCGGAGGTTGAAGAGCTCCTCCTTGGCCTCGCGCAGCTTGGCCTCGAGGTCGATGTCGTTCATCTCGTCGAGCTCGTGAGCAGTCGTCGCCATCAGAATTCACCTGCCTCACGGGTGATGAACCGGCACTTCATGGGGAGCTTGTGCATCGCGCGGCGCATGGCCTCGCGGGCGGTGAGCTCGTCCACACCGGAGAGTTCGAACATGACACGGCCGGGCTTGACGTTCGCGACCCACCACTCGGGCGAGCCCTTGCCGGAACCCATCCGGGTCTCGGCGGGCTTCTTCGTCAGCGGGCGGTCGGGGTAGATGTTGATCCACACCTTGCCGCCACGCTTGATGTGACGGGTCATCGCGATACGCGCCGACTCGATCTGGCGGTTGGTCACGTAGTGGCCCTCGACCGCCTGGATGCCGAAGTCGCCGAAGGCGAGCTTCGTGCCACCCTTGGCCGCACCGGTCCGCTTGGGGTGGTGCTGCTTGCGGTGCTTGACACGACGGGGCATCAACATGGTCAGGCCTCCTTCGGGGCTTCAGCGGCAGGAGCCGCGGCCTCGGCCGGAGCGTCGGCAGCGGGAGCGGCGTCGCCACGGTCCGAACGGGTCGGACGGTCGCCACGCGAGCCACGGGTCGGACGGTCGGCGCCGCGAGCACCGCCGCGAGCACCGTCGCGGCCACCGCGACCGGGGACACCGGCGCGGGCAGCGGCCTGGGCCTGGCGCTCGGCACGGGTGCCGGCGACCTCGCCCTTGTAGATCCAGACCTTCACGCCGATGCGGCCGAAGGTGGTCTTGGCCTCGTAGAAGCCGTAGTCGATGTCGGCCCGCAGGGTGTGCAGCGGCACGCGACCCTCGCGGTAGAACTCGGTGCGCGACATCTCGGCGCCGTTGAGCCGGCCGGAGCACTGGATCCGGATGCCCTTGGCACCGGAGCGCATCGAGGTCTGCATTGCCTTGCGCATCGCGCGGCGGAACTGCACGCGGCCGGCGAGCTGCTCGGCGACGCCCTGGGCGACCAGCTGCGCGTCGATCTCGGGGTTCTTGACCTCGAGGATGTTCAGCTGGACCTGCTTGCCGGTGAGCTTCTCGAGCTCGCCGCGGATGCGGTCGGCCTCGGCGCCACGGCGACCGATGACGATGCCCGGACGCGCGGTGTGGATGTCGACGCGGACCCGGTCACGGGTGCGCTCGATCTCGACCTTCGCGATGCCGGCCCGCTCCATGCCCTTGCTGAGCAGCTTGCGGATGGCGACGTCCTCGCCGACGTACGACTTGTAGAGCTTGTCGGCGTACCACCGCGACTTGTGGTCGGTGGAGATGCCGAGGCGGAACCCGTTCGGGTTGATCTTCTGTCCCATATCAGGCCTTCCGTCCCTTCTTCTCGGCGACCACGGCGGCCGGCTGCACGACCAGCGTGATGTGGCTGGTGCGCTTGTTGATGCGGGTCGCGCGGCCCTGGGCCCGGGGGCGCCAGCGCTTCATCGTCGGACCCTCGTCGACCTGGGCACCGGCGACCACGAGGTCACCGGCGTCGAGGCCCTCGGTCGTCGTCGCGTTGGCGACGGCGCTCTCGAGGACCTTGTAGACGGTCTCGGAGGCGGCCTGCGGCGCGAACTGCAGGAGCGAGAGGGCCTCGTCCACGGGCAGGCCGCGGACCAGGTCGACGACGCGACGGGCCTTCATCGGGGTGATCCGCGCGAAGCGGGCGGTCGCGAAGGCTCCCGGCTGGTCGCCGAGCAGCGTCTCGCGGCGGGCGCTGGTGCGCTGACGCTCGGTCGTGCTCATCGGCGACGTCCCTTCCGGTCTTCCTTCACGTGCCCGCGGTAGGTGCGGGTCGGGGCGAACTCGCCCAGCTTGTGGCCGACCATCGAGTCGGTCACGAACACCGGGACGTGCTTGCGGCCGTCGTGCACGGCGATGGTGTGGCCGATCATGTCGGGGATGATCATGGAGCGGCGCGACCACGTCTTGATGACGTTGTGGGAACCCTTGGCGTTCTCCGCGTCCACCTTCTTCTGAAGGTGGTCGTCGATGAAGGGGCCCTTCTTCAGGCTGCGAGGCATCTCAGTTACTTCCTACCCTTGCCGGACTTGCGGCGACGGATGATCTGGGAGTCGGAGGCCTTGCGCTTGCGCGTGCGGCCCTCGGGCTTGCCCCACGGGGAGACCGGGTGACGGCCACCGGAGGTCTTGCCCTCGCCACCACCGTGCGGGTGGTCGACCGGGTTCATGACGACACCGCGGACGGTCGGGCGCTTGCCCTTCCAACGCATCCGGCCGGCCTTGCCCCAGTTGATGTTCGACTGCTCGGCGTTGCCGACCTCGCCGATCGTGGCGCGGCAGCGCACGTCGACGAAGCGCATCTCGCCCGAGGGCAGACGCAGCGTGGCGCGGCTGCCCTCACGGGCGACCAGCTGGGCGCTGTTGCCGGCGGAGCGGGCCATCTTGGCACCGCCGCCCGGCCGCAGCTCCACGCAGTGGATGGTCGAACCGACGGGGATGTTGCGCAGCGGCAGGTTGTTGCCCGGCTTGATGTCGGCGTTCGGGCCCGACTCGACCGGCGTGCCCTGCTCCAGGCCCTTCGGCGCGACGATGTAGCGCTTCTCGCCGTCGGCGTAGTGCAGGAGCGCGATGCGCGCGGTGCGGTTCGGGTCGTACTCGATGTGCGCGACCTTGGCCGGCACGCCGTCCTTGTCGTAGCGACGGAAGTCGATGATGCGGTAGGCACGCTTGTGACCGCCGCCCTGGTGCCGGGTGGTGATCCGGCCCTGGTTGTTGCGGCCGCCCTTCTTGGGCAGCGGACGCGTCAGCGACTTCTCCGGCGTGGTCCGGGTGATCTCGACGAAGTCGGCCACCGAGGAGCCACGACGGCCCGGGGTGGTCGGCTTGTACTTGCGGATAGCCATATCTCAGTCCTCGTGATCTCAGAGCCCGGTCAGGAGACCGGACCTCCGAAGATGTCGATGCGGTGGCCCTCGGCGAGCGAGACGATCGCGCGCTTGGTGTCCTTGCGCTTGCCGAGCCCGTTGCGGGTACGGCGCGTCTTGCCGACGCGGTTGATCGTGTTCACCGAGGTGACCTTGACGCCGAAGACCTTCTCGACCGCGATCTTGATCTCGGTCTTGTTGGCGTCGGGACGCACGATGAAGGTGTACTTGTTGGCGTCGAGGAGGCTGTAGCTCTTCTCGGACACGACCGGCGCGATCAGGATGTCGCGGTGGTCCTTGTGCAGGGTGCTCACTTGGAGACCTCCTTGGCGGTACCGCTCACGAACGCGTCGTAGGCGCCCTTGCTGAAGACGATGTCGTCAGCCGCGAGCACGTCGTAGGTGTTGAGCTGGTCGACGGCCACCAGGTGCACCTCCTGCGCGTTGCGCAGGGAGAGCCAGGTGACGGTGTCGGTGCGCTCCAGCACGACCAGGAAGTTGACGCGGTCGGCCAGACCGGCGAGCGCGGCCAGCGCGGCCTTGGTCGACGGCGCGTCGCCGGAGACCAGGGCGTCGACGACGTGGATGCGCTCGTTGCGGGCCCGGTCGGAGAGGGCACCGCGCAGGGCGGCGGCCTTCATCTTCTTGGGGGTGCGCTGGTCGTAGTCACGCGGCTTGGGGCCGTGGACGACGCCACCACCGGCGAACTGCGGCGCGCGGGTCGAGCCCTGGCGGGCGCGGCCGGTGCCCTTCTGCTTGTAGGGCTTGCGGCCACCACCGCGGACCTCGCCGCGACGCTTGGTGGAGTGCGTGCCCTGACGAGCGGCGGCCTGCTGGGCCACGACGACCTGGTGGATCAGCGGCACGTTGACGGCCACGTCGAAGATCTCGGCGGGCAGCTCGACCTTGACGGTCTTCGCGGTGCTCTTGGTAGCCATGCTCAGGCCTCCTGAGTCTTCTTGGCGGCCGAGCGCAGGACCACGAGCCCACCCTTGGGGCCGGGAACGGCGCCCTTGAGGAGGATCAGGCCACGCTCGACGTCGACGGCGTGCACGGTGATGTTCTGCGTGGTGACGGTGTCGTTGCCCATCCGGCCGGCCATCCGGACACCCTTGAACACGCGACCGGGGGTCGCGCAGGCGCCGATCGAGCCGGGCTTGCGGTGGTTGCGGTGAGCACCGTGCGAGGCCGAGACACCGGCGAAGCCGTGGCGCTTCATGACACCGGCGAAGCCCTTGCCCTTGCTGGTGCCGGTCACGTCGATCTCCTCGCCGGCGGCGAAGGTGTCGACGGGCAGCTCCTGGCCCACGGTGTACTCGGTCGCGGCGGTCGTCCGGATCTCGACCACGTGGCGGCGCGGCGTGACGCCGGCCTTCTCGAAGTGGCCGGTCTCGGGCTTGGTGACCTTGCGGGCCTCGATCTCGCCGAAGCCGATCTGGACGGCGTTGTAGCCGTCGACCTCCGGCGTGCGCACCTGCGTCACGACGTTGGTGCCGGCGGCGATCACGGTCACGGGGACGACGCGGTTGTTCTCGTCCCACAGCTGGGTCATGCCGAGCTTGGTGCCCAGCAGCCCCTTCGCGTTGCGTTCGAAAGTCATGTCCTCAGACCTCAGAGCTTGATCTCGATGTCGACGCCGGCAGGCAGGTCGAGCCGCATCAGCGAGTCGACCGTCTTCGGCGTGGGGTCGATGATGTCGATGAGGCGCTTGTGGGTGCGCATCTCGAAGTGCTCGCGGGAGTCCTTGTACTTGTGGGGCGAGCGGATGACGCAGTACACGTTCTTCTCGGTCGGCAGCGGCACCGGGCCGGCGACCTTGGCACCCGTGCGGGTGACCGTGTCCACGATCTTGCGCGCCGAGGTGTCGATCACCTCGTGGTCATAGGCCTTGAGCCTGATGCGGATCTTCTGTCCCGCCATAGGTCTCTCTCGTCCTTACTTCTCAGCTGCCGCGTGCTTGTCCAGGACGTCCTCCGGCTGAGTAGGTCCTGCCCTGCTGCTCGCCACCCTGCTCCGACCCCCGCGGTCGGGCGTGTCGCGGCCCTGGGGCGCAACACAGGACCGGGATCCTGAGCTTGGTTGTGTGTGGCCCTCGACGGTGTGTCGAGATGATCGGGTCTCCCCTCTGCATCACTGCAGAGCCGGTGCGGACGCACACCAGACCACCGAGGATCTCCAAGTTGGAGAGGGAGACGCGATTCAGTAGTCAAGATGTGCCGCACCCCGGTGACCCACCGGAGCAACCGGACTATCTTGGCAGACATCCCCAGCAGCGCCAAATTCGGCGGCTCGTGCCCCTGACCGGGGCCGTCGGTGTCGGCTACTGTCCGACCATGCAGAACGAGAACACGTTCTATTCCGACGCGGGATCCGCTGGTCAGAGCGTACCCGTCGTCGTCTGGGGGACGGGGAACATGGGCCGCGCGTCGATCCGGGCCGTGGCCGCCCACCCGGGCCTCGAGCTCGTCGGTGCGCTGGTGGCCAATCCCGACAAGGTCGGCCGCGATGCGGGTGAGCTCGCGGGCCTCGACCGGCCCCTCGGCGTACCGGCCACGGCGGACGTCGACGCCGCGCTCGCCGCTCTCGGGGGTGGGGGCGCCGTGGCCTACATGGTGTCGGGCGACGTCCGACCCGACGAGGCCCTCGCCGACGTGGCCCGCGCCTTGGCCGCCGGCGCGGTCGTGGTGACCCCGGCCGTCTACGCGCTCTACGACCAGCGAAACGCCCCTGCCGCGATGCGGGAGCCGCTGCTGGCCGCGGCCCACGCGGGACGTTCGGCCCTCTTCGTCAGCGGGGTCGATCCCGGCTGGGGCAACGACCTGCTCCCGGTGCTCGTCAGCTCCCTCGCCGGGACCATCGACCAGGTCCGCTGCCAGGAGATCTTCGACTACGCGACGTACGACGCCCCCGACGCGGTGCGCTTCCTGGTCGGGATGGGCGAGCCGATGGACTACGAGCCGCCGATGGTCGCCGCCGGGGTGCCGACGATGGTCTGGGGCGGCCAGGTGCGGATGATCGCGCGGGCACTCGGCGTCGAGCTCGACGAGATCCGCGAGACGCTCGACCGCCGGGCCCTCGACGCCGACGTCACCAACCAGATGGGCACCTTCGTCGCCGGGAGCCAGGGCGCGCTGCGCTTCGAGGTCCAGGGAGTCGTCGGCGGCGAGCCGCTCATCGTCGTCGAGCACGTCACCCGGATCACCCCCGGCGTCGCCCCCGACTGGCCCGTCCCGCCCGACGGCGGCGACGGCGCGCACAAGGTGGTGATCGAGGGTCGGCCGCGCATCGAGGTCAGCCTCGAGGCCACCGACGAGTTCGTCGAGGGCGTCGGCAACCGCGCCGCCGGCGGCAACGCGACCGCCGCCAACCGACTGGTGAACGCCATCCCGTGGCTGCTCACCGCCGAGCCCGGCCTGTACGACGGGCTCGACGTACCGCTTGCTCCGCCCACCGGCCGCCTCGGCCGCACGCCCCCCGCATCGATCGGAAGGTGACCTCATGATCGTCGACATCCCCGAGGGCAAGGACCCCCTCATGTACGTCTGGGGCCAGATGGTCCCCGGCATCGGCCCCGCCGCGGCGACGTTCTCCCAGGCGGTCTACGAGCACGGCACCATCGAGCTGCGCACGTTCGAGGCCGCCCGGCTGCGCACCGCCCAGATCAACGGCTGCCTGTTCTGCCAGGACTGGCGCACCGAGCGCGACGGCGTGAAGGTCGAGGACGGCTTCGACGAGGCCGTCACCGCCTGGCGCACCAGCCCGGCCCTCGACGAGCGCGCCCGGCTCGCCGCGGAGTACGCCGAGCGGTACGCGCTCGACCACCACGGCCTGGACGACGGCTTCTGGACCCGGATGAAGGCGGCCTACTCCGACCGCGAGATCGTCGAGCTGTCGATGTGCCTCGGCTCCTGGATCGCCTTCGGGCGGCTCAACCGGGTGCTGGGTCTCGACGAGGCGTGCGTGCTGCCGGACCACCTGTCGAAGCGCTGACGCGGGCGGCGCGCCCGCCTGACAGGATGGGCGCGCCGGAGACCGGAGCGGAAACGGGAGTTCAGATGTCGGGCCACGAGAGCTACCCGCCCCCGGGCTCGCAGCCACCGCCGCCGGGCTGGCAGCAGCCGCCCCCGCAGGCACCGCCGGGGTGGCAGCAGCAGCCCCCGGCCGGGTGGCCGCCGCCGTACCCCGCCCCGCCGTCCGGGCCCTGGCCGCCCGCGGCGGCCATGCTCGGAGCCGCCCACAAGCCGGGCGCGATCCCGCTGCGACCGCTGGGGCTCGGTGACGTCTACGACGGCGCCTTCAAGATCATTCGCTACAACCCGAAGGCCACGGCCGGGGTCGCGGTGCTGGTCACCGTGCTGAGCACGGTGCTCACCCTGCTGACCGTGGCCGCCCTGCTCGCCCTCGGGGCGACGTTCACCCGGTCCACGGCGTTCTCCGGGTCGAGCGGGGACTCGCTCACCGACAGCTACGGGAGTACGGCGCAGTTCCTCTCCACCACGGTCCTGCCGCTCCTCCTGCAGTCGCTGGGCACGCTGGTGGTGTCCGGCACGGTGGCGCACGTGGTGCTGGCGGCCGCGACCGGGCGCCGGATGACGATCGGCCAGGCCTGGGCAGCCACGGAGGGTCGGCGCTGGCGGCTCGTCGGCCTGACCCTGCTGCTGGGCCTGCTGACGGTGCTGCTCCTCGGGGCCTACGCCGCGTCGTGGCTGCTCGTCGACGGCCTGGCCGCACGCGTCCTCTACGGGCTGGTCGGCGGTCCGCTCTTCGTGGCCCTGATGTGGTGGTTCTGGATCCGGGTCTACTACCTGCCCGTGCCCGCGCTGATGCTGGAGGACGTGGGTGTGCTCGGTGCGATCCGGCGCGGCCACGGCCTGACCCGTCGCGCGTTCTGGCGCACCTTCGGGATCGCCCTGCTCACCATCGTCGTGACGGGCGTGGCCGCGTCGATGCTCGCGGTGCCCTTCCTCGTCCTGGGCGAGGTGGCGGCCGCGTTCGTCGACGGCTCGGCGGGCGTGCTGGCCGTCGAGGCCACGACCGGGCTGAGCACGATCGTGGCCGCGGCCTTCGTCACCCCGTTCACGGCCGCGGTGGCGACGCTGCAGTACGTCGACCTCCGGATGCGCAAGGAGGCGTTCGACGTCGAGCTGCTTGGCATGGCGGGGATCGTCGAGCGGTGAGCCCGCTGCTCCGGATGCCGCTGTCCGACCCTCCGCTCGTCCCCTCGCCCGACGACGCCCGTGCGCGGCTACGGGAGGAGCTGGTCCGCCCGGAGTACCACGACCGGAACGTGCTGCAGCAGATCCTCGACGCGGTCGGGCGGTGGTTCGACGACACCGTCGACGCGGCGAGTGGGGCTCCCCCGCTCAGCACCGCCGCGGCGCTCCTGGTCGCGGTGCTGCTCCTGGTCGGCCTCGGACTGCTGGTGTCGCGGGTCCGGTCCGCGCCGCGGGCGCAACGGGCCGGCGCGGTGCTCGGCGACGAGGCCGTCACGTCGGCGGAGCTGCGGGCCCGGGCCCGGGCCGCCCTGGCCGAGGAGCGGTACGAGGACGCGGTGGTCGAGGGCTTCCGCGCCCTGACCGTCGGCCAGGTCGAGCGGGGCCGGCTCGATGACCGACCCGGCGCGACCGCCCACGAGGTCGCGGAGGCCCTGGCGTCCGACCGCCCGGACCTGCGGGAGCGGGTGATCGCCGGTGCCGGCATCTTCGACCAGGTCAGGTACGGCGACCGCCGCGCCACCCGCGAGCAGGCCGCCGGTGTCCTTGCCCTCGACGACGCGCTCGAGGGGGTCCGGTGAGCACCCTCGTCGCCACCGGGCGTCGGCACCGGTCGAGCCTGCTGGTCGCGGTCGTGCTGCTGCTCGGCGTCGTCGCTGCGGTCGTGCTCGGCGGTCCGGCCAGCACGACCGACCCGCTCGATCCCGACAATCCGGCACCCGACGGCGCCCGGGCGGTGGCCCGGGTCCTGGCGGACGAGGGGGTCGACGTCGACGTGGCCCGTGGCGCCGACGCCCTCGAGGCAGCGACGGTGGACGAGGCCACGACGGTGCTCGTCACCCGACCCGACCTGCTCGGCGACTCGACCGTCGAGCGGCTGCTCGACCACGGGGCACCGGCCGCGCAGGTCGTCGTCGTCGGAGCCGCACCGGGAGCAGCCGGCGCGCTCGGGGTCGGCGCGCCGTCGTGGGTGGCGCTGGGCGACGGGCGGGATGCGGACTGCTCGGACCCGCTGGTCGGCGACCTCGAGATCGCCGTCGATCAGGCGCTCGCCTACCCGGATCCGGGCTGCTTCGCCGACGACGAGGGCGCGGTCCTGGTCGACGGCCCGGGCAACCTCGTGCTCCTCGGCGCCGACGAGGCCCTGACCAACGACCAGGTGCTGCGCGCCGACAACGCAGCGCTCGCGCTCCGGCTGCTCGGCCAGGAGGAGCGGCTGGTCTGGTACGTCCCCGACCTGGCCGACCTCACCGGCTCCGACGGGGTCAGCGCCGCCAGCCTCGTACCCCGCTGGATCGGGCCCGGTCTGCTCCTGCTGACCCTGGTCGTCGGCTCGCTGATGCTCTGGCGGGGCCGACGGCTGGGCCGGCTGGCGGTCGAGCCGCTGCCGGTCGTGGTGACCGCGGCCGAGACCACCCGCAGCCAGGGTCGGCTCTACCGGCGCAGCGGCGACCGGGGCCACGCCGCGGCCGCGCTGCGGGCCGGCGCCCGGACCCGGCTGGCCGAGCGGCTCGCCCTGGGGACCGGCACCGCGCCCGCGGACCTGGTGCGCGCGGTCGCCGTACGCACGGGGCGGGCGGAGCCCGACGTGCACGCCCTCCTCGGCCCGGACGCTGCCGCGCCGGGCCACGACAAGGACCTGATCGCCCTGGCCACCGAGCTGGCCGCACTCGAGGAAGAGGTACGACGAGGATGACCGAGAACCCCTCCGCCGACACTGGCGCGCGCGACCGGCTGGTCGCCGTCCGGGCCGAGGTGGCCAAGGCGGTGGTCGGCCAGGACGCCGCCGTCTCCGGGCTGCTGGTCGCGCTGCTGTGCGGTGGCCACGTGCTGATGGAGGGGGTGCCCGGCACGGCCAAGACGCTGCTGGTGCGGACCCTCGCCGGCGCGCTCGACGTCGGGACCCGGCGGGTGCAGTTCACCCCGGACCTGATGCCGGGCGACATCACGGGCTCGATGGTGATCGACTCCCACGCAGGCGAGCTCAGCTTCCGCGAGGGCCCGGTGTTCACCAGCCTGCTCCTGGCCGACGAGATCAACCGGACCCCGCCGAAGACCCAGTCGGCGCTGCTGGAGGCGATGGAGGAGGGGCAGGTGTCGGTCGACGGCGTCTCGCACCCGCTCCCCCGGCCGTTCCTGGTGGCCGCGACGCAGAACCCGGTCGAGTACGAGGGCACCTACCCGCTGCCCGAGGCCCAGCTGGACCGGTTCCTGCTGAAGGTCGTGCTGCCGATCCCGCCGCGGGCCGACGAGCTGGAGATCCTGCGCCGGCACGCGGACGGGTTCGACCCGCGCGACGTGGCCGCCGCGGGGGTCACGGCGGTCGCCGGGCCGGACGACATCGCCGCCGGGCAGGCCGCCGTACGACGGGTGCAGGTCTCGCCGGAGGTCGCCGGCTACATCGTCGACATCGCCCGCGCCACCCGCGAGTCGCCGTCGCTGAGCCTCGGCGTCAGCCCGCGCGGCGCCACCGCGCTGCTGAGAGCGTCACGGGCCTGGGCCTGGCTGACCGGCCGCGACTTCGTCACCCCCGACGACGTGAAGGCGCTCGCCCACGCCACCCTCGTGCACCGGCTGGCCCTGCGGCCCGAGGCCGAGCTCGAGGGGGTCGACGTCGCGCAGGTGCTGGCCTCGGCCCTGGGCTCCGTCCCGGTCCCCCGCTAGCCGTGGCGATCTCCGGCCGCGTGCCGCTGCTCCTGCTGCTGGGCCTGGTCCCGGTGGTGCTGCGGCCTGCCGCGAGCACGGTGTGGCTCTGGCTCGCTGCGGTCGCGCTGGTCGTGGTGGCCGACGTGCTGCTCGCGCCGAGGCCGGGCCGGCTCCAGGTCGAGCGACGGCGGGTCGGAGCGGTCCGGATCGGCGAGCCCGCCGAGTCGCAGGTGCGGCTGGTCAACGACGGCACGCGCCGGGTCCGGGCGCTCGTCCGGGACGCCTGGCAGCCGACCGCCGGCGCGAGCGCGAACCGGCACCGGGTCTCGCTCGGGCCCGGTGAGGCGACCGTGCTGCGCACCCCGCTCCTCCCCCGCCGGCGCGGTGACCTGCGGGCCCTCGGGGTGACCGTCCGCGCGCACGGTCCGCTGCGGCTCGCCGCGCGGCAGGCGACCCTCGACGCGCCGGGACACGTGCGGTCCCTGCCGGCCTTCCCGTCCCGCCGGCACCTGCCCTCGCGGCTCGCCCGGCTGCGGGAGCTCGACGGGCGCGCGGCCGTGCGGGTGCGCGGCCAGGGCACCGAGTTCGACTCGCTGCGGGAGTACGTCCGCGGCGACGACGTCCGCTCGATCGACTGGCGCGCGTCCGCCCGCAACCGCAACGTCGTGGTCCGGACCTGGCAGCCCGAGCGGGACCGCCGGGTGGTGCTGGTGCTCGACACGTCGCGGACCTCGGCCGGCCGGGTCGCGGACGTCCCCCGTCTGGACTCGGCGATGGACGCGACCCTGCTCCTCGCCGCCCTCGCGGCCCGCGCCGGTGACCGGGTCGACTTCGTCGCCGGCGACCGGCGCGTCCGGGCCCGGCTGCGCTCGGCCGGCTCACGAGACGTCGCCGCCCGGCTCCAGGACGTGATGGCCGACCTCGAGCCGGTGATCGTCGAGGCCGACTGGGGCGCGCTGGCCGGCGCGGTCACCGCCCTCGGCCGCCAGCGCGCGCTGCTGGTGCTGCTGACCCCGCTCGAGCCCGCGGCGGTCGAGGAGGGACTGCTGCCGGTCCTGCCCACGCTGACCCGCCACCACCGCGTCGTCGTCGCCTCCGTGCGCGACCCGGCGCTGGAGGAGCTGGCCGGGCGCCGTACCTCCCTCGACGACGTGTACGGCGCCGCCGCGGCCGAGCAGGCGCTGCGCCGGAGGCGAGCCACCGCCGACCTGCTCGGCGCCCTCGGCGTCGAGGTGATCGACGCCGACGCCGAGCGGCTGCCGCCGGCGCTGGCCGACCACTACCTGTCGTTGAAGGCGCGCGGGCTGCTCTGAGAGCGTCCTACTCCTGCATGGCCACCCGGTCCTCCAGCAGCGCGGCGTCGACGTCGCCGGTGCTGCCGCGCAGGACCGCCTGGCGGCCGAGGACGAAGACGTAGGCGAAGAAGAGGACCTCGGCGAGGACGCCGATCGCGAGCCGGGCCCAGGTGGGCAGGCCGGACGGCGTCACGAACCCCTCGATGATCCCGCTGACGAGCAGCACGGCGACGAGCCCGAGCGCGACCGTGCCGGCGGTGCGGCCCTCGCGAGCGATCGACTGGGTGCGGGTCAGGCCGCGCGGCTCGACCCAGGACCAGAACAGGCGCAGGCCGACGCCGCCGGCGACGAAGACCGCGGTCAGCTCCAGCAGTCCGTGTGGGAGCAGCAGTCCCCAGAAGTGCTGCCCGTGGTCGTGGCGGTGCATGATCGAGCCGATGATCGCGAGGTTGGCGATGTTCTGGAACAGCAGGTAGACGACCGGGAACCCCAGGATCCCCAGGGCCACGCAGAGCGCGGCGACCCAGGCGTTGTTGATCCAGACCTGGGCGGCGAAGTTCCCGGCGGCGTACTCGCTGTAGTAGCCCTCGAAGTCCTCGTTGACGAGCTGGTCGACCTCGGCCGGCGAGAGCAGGCTCTGCTCGACCGCGGGGTGCTGGACCAGCCAGATCATCATCACCGCGATCACGACCGCGTTGGCGACCAGGCAGCCCAGCCACCACCAGCGCAGCCGGTAGAGCGCGGCCGGGAAGCGGTCGGTGAAGAACCGGGCGACGCCGCGCCAGGAGCCGACCCGGGCACCGACGGTGCGGTAGCGGGCCTTGGCCAGGAGGGAGGAGAGGTAGGCGATCGTCGCCCCGTCGGGTGCGGAGGTTCGCAGCACGGAGAGCTGCGTCGCCACCCGCTGGTAGAGCTCGACCAGCTCATCGCTCTCGGCACCGCTCAGCCGCCGACGACGGACCAGGTCCTCCAGGCGCTGCCACTCGTGGGCGTGCGCGAGCACGTAGGCGTCGAGGTCCACGCGATCACCCTAGTGGCGCGCGCGCCCCTAGACTTCGACCCGATGTCAGCCCCGGAGTTCGCCACCCTCACCAGCGACGACCTCGTCACCGGCGAGGCCGTGGCGCTCGACCTGCCGCCGGCCGGGCTCGGGGTGCGGATGGTGTCGTCGCTGATCGACGTCTGCCTCACCATCGTGCTGCTGTTCGTCGTGCTGCTGGTCTTCGTCGTCGCCGCCCTGCAGGCCGACGGCGCGATCTTCCACATCGCGATCATCGGCACCCTGATCACCGTGTTCCTGGTCTACCCGACGGCGATCGAGACGCTCACGCGGGGCCGCTCGGTCGGCAAGCTCGCGATGGGGCTGCGGACCGTCCGCGACGACGCCGGTCCGATCAGCGCTCAGCACGCCTTCGTCCGCTCGCTGATCGCCGTGGTCGAGATCTGGGCCTTCACCGGCGCGCCCGCGTTCATCTGCGCCCTGATCAGCCCCGGCGGGAAGCGGCTGGGCGACTACGCCGCCGGGACGTACGTCGTGCGCGAGCGGGTCCGGCTGCGGCTCGCCGTACCTCCGCAGATGCCGCCTCCGCTGGCCGGCTGGGCCCGGACCGCCGACGTGCGGGCGCTGCCGACCGGGCTGGCGCTGGCGGTGCGCCAGTACCTCTCCCGCCTCCCCGCCCTCGACCCCGGCTCCCGGGAGCGGATCGGGCTCGACCTGGCCGGCCGCGTCTCGACGTACGTCGCTCCGGCGCCGCCGCCCGGCACCCCGCCCGAGGCGTTCCTGGCCGCCGTGGTCGTCACCCGGCGCGAGCGGGACGGCGCCCGCCTGGCCCGCGAGGCCGAGCTCCGGCGTCGGCTGACCCGGCGCCGATGAGCCTGCGGGCCCCCGACGACACGCTCGTCCACCTGCGCCGCGCCCGGGACCACGCCGACCGGAACTTCGCGGAGCCGCTGGACCTGCCGGCGCTGGCCGCCGTGGCCGGCATCAGCAAGTACCACTTCCAGCGACTGTTCACCGCGACCTACGGGCGCAGCCCGGCGGCGTACCTCTCCGAACGGCGCATCGAGCGCGCCCAGGACCTGCTCCGCGCGACCAACCTGACGGTGACCGAGGTCTGCCACGCGGTGGGGTTCTCCAGCCTCGGCTCGTTCAGCAGCCGGTTCCGGCAGCTGGTCGGCGAGACACCCAGCGCGTTCCAGCGGCGGTACGCCGAGTCCGGCGTCCCGCGGGTGCCCGGCTGCTACGTCTTCATGTGGGGGCTGGCCGAACGTCGCGGGTCAGAGCCCGCTGGAGAGGACCAGCCCGTTGCGGGCCTCCAGCCGCCAGCCGGTGGCGACCGGTCCGGCCAATCCGACCACGCCTGATGAGACGACCCGGACCGGGGTCGCCTCGGTCAGCAGCGCCTCGACCGACCCGGCCTGGGCGTCGCTGAGGCGGGCGGTCCCCGGGATCCGCCAGCGGGAGGTGCCGGGACCGCCGCCGCTGACGTGGTCGGGCGTCCCGGACTCGTCGAGCACCATCGTCTGCACCTCCTCGCTCGCGACGAGCAGCGTGACGCCGCCCTCGTCGTGGCTGATGCCGGTGACCCGGGCCCCTTCGTGGCGGGTGACGAAGTGGCGGCCCAGGTCGGGCAGGTGTCGCAGCTCGCCGAGTCGGCGGCGCAGGACGAGCGAGGCCGCCGCGACACCGGCCGCGGCCAGGGCCACGGCCAGCAGGACGGCCGCGCCCGCGACGCGCAGGCTGGTGTCGACGCCGAGCAGGCCGACGGTGAGCACGCCGGCGGCCAGGACGCCGACGAGGGTCAGGACGGGGACGAGTCGCGAGGTCATGCCGTCGATCCTGCGAGCCCGGGCGGTGCGGGCGCCGTACCCCGGCTGTGGGGCGGCTGTGGTTGTCGCAACCTGGGAGAAGCATCCCGCCGTACGACGTCCCTAGCCTGGCCGCATGATCACCAACATCTCCCTGGTCAGCGTCTTCGTCACCGACATCGACGACGCTCTCGCCTTCTACACCGACGTCCTCGGCTTCACGGCGCGGGAGGACCTCATGTTCGGCGAGGACTTCCGCTGGTGCACCGTCGTGCACCCGAACCAGCCGGAGCTCCAGGTCCACCTGACGACGCCGTCGGCACCACTGTCGGACGACCTGGTCGCGGCCATGCGTCGGGCCCAGGCCGAGGGCGGGCTGCCGGGCCTGGGGCTGGCCGTCGACGACTGCCGGAAGACCTACGAGGAGCTGTCCGCCAAGGGCGTCGTGTTCCTGCAGGAGCCGACCGAGCGGCCGTACGGTGTCGAGGCCCTGATGCGGGACAACTCCGGCAACTGGATGGTGCTGGTCGAGCACCGCGACTACGTGCCCGAGGACTTCGAAGGCTTCGAGGTCTAGGTTCAGGAGGTCAGCTTCAGCGTCCCGGACGGGTCCTGGTAGAGCAGCCGGCAGGTCCGCTCGACCGCGTCGCACTCCTGCAGCGTGCCGGTGTTGGTCTGGTCGTCGCGTGCGGCGACGACGAACGTGTCGGGACCGGTCCACGCGATGCCTGCCGCGGGGCCGTCGACCTCCGTCGCCACCGGCGAGAGACGTCCGTCGCGTGGGTCGACCAGCGTCACCCCGTCCGGCGCGGTGCGGGCGTAGCTCGTGCCGTCCGGAGCGAGCCGGCCGCTGTAGCCCGCGCCGCGGATCCGGGACAGGAGCTCGCCCGTGCTCGCGTCGAAGAAGCGAGCGCCGTGCGACGTCTCCAACGCCAGCACTCCGGCCACCAGGTCCTCATCGATGATGCCTCCCCCGGTCGGCAGCGACCGGACCGGGCCGCCGGTGCCGGTGAGGAGGTAGCCGTCAGACCCCGAGTCGACCCGGTGGTCACCGTCGAAGGCTGCGGCGATGCCGCCGTCGGCGGGCTCGACGTCCAGGTCGGTCCAGGTCCGGGTCTCGGGCGACCACGCCCGGTAGGTGTCGTCCTCCTGCTGGGTGATGATCCGACCGCCTGCCGGGTCCAGGTAGTCCCGGAGACCCGTGCCCAGCCTCTCGGCCTTCCCGGGCACCCCGTCCTGATCGACCGGCACGGCCACCAGGTCCCCCGCCCCGTCCGAGAGCAGCACCCGTCCCCCGAGGACACCCAGCACGTTGCGCGCCGCGATGCCCGTCACGGTGAAGCCGG
Organism: Nocardioides sp. CCNWLW216; assembly: GCF_037120545.1. NCBI lineage: Bacteria > Bacillati > Actinomycetota > Actinomycetes > Propionibacteriales > Nocardioidaceae > Nocardioides > Nocardioides sp. CCNWLW216. The sequence goes on along the minus strand of NZ_JBBBBJ010000001.1, from coordinate 317,436 downwards.
CCGGCCCGCCGACGACCAGGCGGCCCTGCACCACGAAGCCGACGACCCGACTCGGGTCGTCGACCTCCAGCGGGGACCCGCTGGCCACCGGGGCCCGGTCCTCCTCGGGGAGGAGCCGGCCGACGCCCGCCGCTGCCGCGGTCACCGCGACCGCCGCCACGAGCGCGACCGCGGTGCGGCCCGTCGTACGACGGCGACGCGCGGCGCGGACCCGGGCCTGGAGGGCGACCCGGTCGGGGGCGGGGACGTCGACGGCGTCGCGGACGGCGCTGAGGGTGGTGCGGACCTGGTTCATGACAGCTCCTCGATCAGGGTCCGGGCGTCGGGTAGGGCGGCACGCAGCCGCTGGACGGCGTGGTGGGTCTGGCTCTTGACCGAGCCGACGGAGCAGCCGAGCTCCTGGGCCGTCGCCTCGACGGTGAGGTCCTCGACGTAGCGGAGCACCAGGGTGGCCCGCATCCGCGGCGGCAGCCGGCGTACCTCCGCCCACAGGTCGAGGTGCTCGGCACGCACGTCGAGCCCTCCGGCGTACGACGACTCCGGCAGCTCGTCGGTCGGCACCTCGCGACGCCGCTTGGGCCACTGCCGGGTCATCTGCCGGACCATCGCCTGGCGGACGTAGCCGTCGGCCGCGCGCGTGTCGCGGATCGACGACCAGCGCACGCAGGTGCGGGCCAGGGCGTCCTGCAGCAGATCCTCGGCCTGGTGCCGGTCACCGGTGAGCAGGTACGCCGTACGGAACAGCGGCGCCCAACGCGCGGCCATGAACTCCTCGAACGTCACACCCGGAGAAGACACCTCAGGGCGCCGAAAGGTTGAGAGCCCTCTCGTCGGGCCGCTCCGGGATGAACAGGCACAGGCCGGCCGCCAGCAGGCACAGCACGCCGGCGGTGATCCAGGCGACGAAGTAGTCGCCGTTGGCCTGCCGGACCCACCCGGCGAAGCTCGCGGCGACGCCGGCGCCGACCATGTGGCTGGCGAAGACCCAGCCGAAGACCACGCCGGCTCTCTCGATGCCGAAGTGCTGGCGGCACAGGGCCACCGTCGGCGGCACGGTCGCCACCCAGTCGAGGCCGTAGAAGACGACGAACAGGAACAGGCTCGGGTGCACCTGCGGGCCGAGCAGCAGGTGGACCCACAGCAGGGAGAGACCGCGCAGGCCGTAGTAGGCGAAGAGCAGCTTGCGCGGGTCGACCCGGTCGGTGAGCCAGCCGCTGGCGATGGTCCCGACGATGTCGAAGACGCCGATCAGGGCGAGCAGGCTCGCGCTCGTCGTCCGGGCCATGCCGTGGTCGTGGACGGCCGGGATGAAGTGGGTGCCGATCAGGCCGTTGGTCGACCACCCGCAGATCCAGAACGTCGCGAACAGGATCCAGAACGTCCGCGAACGGGACACGCCGCGCAGGGTGGTCAGCGCGGTGGCGGCCGCGCCGCGCGAGGCGATGACGGGCGGCGGGGGCGTCCAGTCCGCGGGAGCGCCGTACGGCGTGGCGCCGACGTCGGCCGGCTGGTCCCGCATCAGCCACAGGACGAGCGGCACCAGAGCCAGCGCGAACGCCGTCACCAGGCCCGCGGCCCAGCGCCAGCCCGGCCCCTCGGCCAGGTGCGCGATGGCCGGCAGGAACACCAGCTGACCGGTCGAGCTGGCCGCCGAGAACACGCCGACCACGAGGCCGCGGTGCCGGACGAACCAGCGGTTGGCGACGATCGCGCCGAAGACCAGGGCCAGCGACCCGGTGCCGACCCCCACCGCGAAGCCCCACAGCAGCCACAGCTGCCAGGCCTCGGTCATCACCAGGGTGAGACCCGAGCCGGCGGCGACGAGGGTCAGCGAGGCGGCGACCACCCGCCGTACGCCGAAGCGCTCCATGAGGGCGGCCGCGAACGGCGCCGTCAGGCCGTAGACGATCAGGTTGAGGCTGACCGCGCCGCTGGTGGTGGCCCGTGACCAGCCGAAGTCCTCCTCGAGCGGCTCGAGCAGCGCTCCGGTCGACGAGCGGAAGCCGGCCGCCGCGATCAGCGCGGCCATGGTGATGATTGCGACCGGCCAGGCCCGGTGGAGCCGCCGCGCCCCGACGCTCTTCTCCAGGGACGCGGTCACGCGCGTCAGCGTAGAACGCCGCCTGTGGACAAGTCCGCCGAGTCGGCGCACATGTGCGCCGACTCGGCGAGCTCATCCACAGGCGGGGTGGGTCAGAAGCCGGTGAACAGGAGCAGGTTGGGCGAACCGGCGGGGTCGGCGATCGCGTCCGGTGTCGCCGCGTCGGTCAGGCCGGCCGAGACGTCCGCCGGGCTGGCACCGGGGTTGGACTCCAGGTAGAGCGCCGCGGCACCCGCGACGTGCGGGGAGGCCATGGACGTGCCGGAGATCGTGTCCGTCGCGGTGGAGCCGCCGATCCAGGCCGAGGTGATGTCCTCGCCGGGGGCGATGATGTCGACGCACGAGCCGAAGTTGGAGAAGTAGGCGAGCTCGTCGCTGCTGTTGGAGGCCGCGACGGTGATCGCCGAGGGAGCCGCCGCCGGCGAGCTGCCGCAGGCGTCGGAGGTCTCGTTGCCCGCGGCGACGACCGTGGTCACCCCGGCAGAGGTCAGCCGCTCGACGGCCGCGTCGATCGCGGCGTCGGCCGGACCACCGAGGCTCATGTTGGCGACCGCCGGACCGCCCTGGCCGGCCACCCAGTCCATGCCGTCCACGACGCCCGCGAACGAGCCGCTGCCCGCGCAGTCGAGCACCCGGACGGGCACCAGGGTGACGTCCTTGGCGACGCCGTACGTCGTGCCGCCGACGGTGCCGGCGACGTGCGAGCCGTGGCCGTTGCAGTCTTCGGTGCCGTTGCCGTCGCCGACCGCGTCGTACCCCTCGCCGAGGCGGTCGGCGTACTCGCTGTGGGAGCTGTTGATGCCGGTGTCGATGACGTACGCCGTGACGCCCGCGCCGGTGGCGGTGTACTCGTAGGTGCCGGAGAGCGGCAGCGCCGCCTGGTCGATCCGGTCGAGACCCCAGGTCGCGTCGTCCTGGACCTCGTTGATCGTGACCTGGGCGTCCTGCTGGACGAAGGCGACGTCGGGGTCCTGGCGGACCGCGGCGAGCTCGTCGGCGCTCAGCTCGGCGGCGTACCCCTTGAGGCTGCGGAAGGTGTCGGAGATCTGGGCCCCCTCGCCGCGGGCCTCCTTCTTCGACGCCCGCAGCTCCTGCAGCGAGCTGCCCTCCTTCAGCATCACGACGTAGTGGCCCTTGATGGCCCCGGACTCCGCCTTCATCAGCGGGGCCGCAGACCCGTCCTTGGCGGCCGCCGGGGCGGTCCCGGTCGCAGCGCTGGCGCTGCCCGTGGCGAGCCCCGCCGAGGCCAGCGTGGTGACGGCGAGGGCTGCCGCTCCGAGAGCTGTTCGCTTCAACATCCTGCTTTGACCTCCAGTGGAGCCGATCGGGCTCCTCGTCGGCACCGTCCCGAGAAACGGACAGCGAGCGGTGTGGTCGACCGCTGCCACCGACCCTCCCCCGGCCCGCAGGGGGCCACCAGCGGGATAACCCTTGACGTCACCCCACGGTGGCCGGGTCGACTTGGACCCGGTGGACAGGGTGGAGCTGAGCGTCCCGCCCTGCTCCTGTTCCCGACGGAAGGTCCGACATGGCCCGCAGCTTCCTGACCGACGGCGTCTCCCCCTCCGCCCACGCGCTGGAGGGGGTGGCGCTCACCTCCGGCCGCACGGTCGGCACCAGCCCCGCCCCGTCGTACGTCTGGGCGCTCCGGCCCGCACCCGAGCGACAGGTGGCGCTGGTCAGCGGCGGCGGCGCGGGTCACGAGCCGATGCACGCCGGCTTCGTCGGCGCGGGCGGCCTCGACGCCGCCGCGCCCGGCGAGGTCTTCACCTCCCCCCACAACCGCCAGGTGTACGCCGCCAGCGCGCGGGTGGCCCGACCCGGCGGCGTGATCCACGTCGTGAAGAACTACACCGGCGACCGGATCAACTTCGCCATCGCCGCCGAGCGGCTGCGCGCCGAGGGCCACCAGGTGGCCGAGGTGCTGGTCGACGACGACCTCGGCTCCGAGGGCCACGAGGTCGGGCGGCGCGGTACCGGCGCGACCGTCGTCGTCGAGAAGGTGCTGGGCGCCGCCGCCGACACCGGCGCGACGTTCGACGACCTCGTCACCCTCGGCCGCCGCGTCGTCGACCGCTCGCGGACCCTCGCCGTCGCCCACGGGGCGCAGACCTCCCTCGAGACCGGCGAGCCGGCCTTCGACGTCGCCCCCGGCGCCCTCGAGTACGGCGTCGGCATCCACGGCGAGACCGCCGCCGAGAGCATCGACCAGTCGGACCTGGGCACGCTGGTCGACCGGATGGTCGGCGACCTGCTCGCCGCGCTGCCGGCCTCCGACGACGGCTACCTGCTGCTGGTCAACGGGCTCGGGGGCACCGGCAACCTCGAGCTGGCCCACGTGGCGACCGAGGCCGCCCGCGCGCTCGACGCCGCGGGCCGCCGGCTGCGCAGCGTCGTGACCGGCACCTACGTCTCCGCGCTCGACATGCGCGGCTTCTCGATCACCCTCACCGCCGCCGAGGAGTCCTGGCTGGCGCACTGGTGGGCCCCGCACGACACGGTCGCGCTGCCGAGCCCCCGCGAGCTCGGGACCGGCGTCACCGCCGCCGCCGAGGACTCCGCACCGGCCACCGCTCGGGAGCCCTCGCCCTGGCTCGCCGGGCTGGCCGCCACGTTCGAGGCCCGTCGCCCCGGGCTCAACGCCCTCGACCAGCGCGCGGGCGACGGCGACATCGGCACCAACCTGGACAACGGCCTCCAGGCCGCCGTACGACGGGCTCCGGGTCCGGAGGCCGACCTCGCGGCCGACCTGACGGCGGTGGCGGGCGCGTTCCTGGACGACGTCGGCGGCTCCAGCGGTCCGCTCTTCGGCCTGGTGTTCCAGGCGGTCGCCACAGCGGTCGAGGGAGCAGACGACCCGTCCGCGGCCCTCGTCACCGGGCTCCGCGAGGGCCAGGAGGCGGTGACCCGGGTCGGCGGCGCCGTCCCGGGCGACCGGACCCTGCTCGACGCCCTGGCCCCGGCGGCCGCGGGCCAGCGCCTCGACCGCGAGGCTGTCGCCGCGGCGGTCGCGGGTGCCCGTGAGACTGCGCAGCTGGTGGCCAAGCGCGGCCGGGCCAGCTATCTCGGTGACCGGGCGCTCGGCGTTCCCGACCCCGGCGCCGTCGCCGTGGCCCTGCTCCTGGCCGCGCTGCTGGAGCGCCTGGACGGCTCGGTCGACGCCGACCTGCGGACCGACCTGGACGAGCTGGTGGCCGGGCTGTGAGTCAGCGCCTGACGTAGCGCAGGTCGGTGATGTCGCGGCCGACCTCGAGGCCCTTGCGCTCGAACTTGGTGACCGGCCGCTCGGACCAGCGCTCGACGACGCCGCCGTCGAGAGCCGGCTCGGAGTCGAGGACCTCGCGCATCTGGTCGGCGTAGTCGGCCCAGTCGGTGGCCAGCCGCCAGGTCCCGCCCGGCACCAGCCGGGTCGAGACCAGGCGGGCAAAGTCGGCGTCGACCAGCCGGCGCTTGCGGTGCTTCTTCTTGTGCCACGGGTCCGGGAAGAACGTCCACAGCTCGCTGATGCTCGCCTCGCCCAGGAGGTGCTCCAGGGTCCACGCCGCGTCGACGCTGCACAGCCGGAGGTTCTCCGCCCCCGCCTCGGCCGCCCGCCAGAGCGTGTCGGCGACGCCGGGCCGCCACACCTCGAGCGCGAGGACGTCGTACGACGGGCGCGCCGCCGCGAGGACGGCCGTCGCCTCCCCTACGCCCGACCCGATCTCCACGATCAGCGGCGCCTCGCGGCCGAACCACGACGCCCACGCGAAGTCGGGCCGGTCGACGGCCTCGTCCGGGATGACCCACTTCTCCTGGTGCGCGGCCCAGGCCGCGGCCTGGTTGGGGGTGAACCGTGCCCCGCGCCGTGAGTAGCTCAGCACCTCCCGCATCCGGCGACCGTCCTCGGTCAGCCGGTGGTGGGGTCGTGCGGGTCGGACGCCGTGCTCGTGCATGCGCCCATCCTCCCTGATCGCTACGTTCTGACCATGATCGACAGAGCCCGTCTCCAGTCCCTGCACGCCGAGGAGGAGCGCCGCTTCGTCGAGCTCCACCCCCGATCCGCCGCCCTGGCCGAGCAGGCCCGCGGACCGCTGCTCGCGGGCGTGCCGATGCCGTGGATGACCCGCTGGCCCGGGGCGTTCCCGGTCTTCGTGGAGTCAGCCTCCGGCGCCCGCCTCGTCGACGTCGACGGCGTCGAGTACGTCGACCTCTGCCTCGGCGACACCGGTGCGATGACCGGGCACGCGCTCCCCCAGGTGGCCGAGGTGATCGCCGAGCGGGCCCGCACCGGCATCACCACGATGCTGCCCTCGGCCGACGCGGTCTGGGTCGGGGAGGAGCTGGCCCGGCGCTTCGGCCTCCCGACCTGGCAGCTGGCCATGTCGGCCACCGACGCCAACCGCTTCGTGCTCCGCTTCGCCCGCTACCTCACCGGCCGTCCGCGGGTCGCGGTGTTCGACTGGTGCTACCACGGCACCGTCGACGAGACCCTGGCCGTGCTGGACGGCGACCGGGTGGTCCCCCGCCCGGGCGCCCTCGGGCCACAGCTCGACGTCGCGGTGACCACCGCGGTCGTCCCGTTCAACGACCTCGACGCCCTCGACCGCCGCCTCGCCGAGGGTGACGTCGCGTGCCTGCTGATGGAGCCGGCGCTCACCAACATCGGCATCGTGCTCCCCGAGGAGGGCTACCTGGCGGGCGTCCGCGAGGTCACCCGGCGGCACGGGGTGCTGCTGATCGTCGACGAGACGCACACGATGTGCGCCGGGCCGGGCGGCTGCACGGCCGCCTGGGCCCTCGACCCCGACCTGGTCGTGGTCGGCAAGGCGATCGCGAGCGGGGTCCCGGCCGCGGCGTACGGCATGAGCGCCGAGGTCGCCGGGCGGCTGTCCGGCCCGATGCTCGGCCACGAGATCGACGTCGCCGGGGTCGGCGGCACCCTGACCGCCAACGCGCTCGCGCTGGCCGCGGTCCGGGCGACGCTGTCGACCTGTCTGCGCGAGGAGGACTTCGCGGTCGCCGTACCCCTGGCGGAGCGGTTCACCGAGGGCGTCGCCGAGGTGATCGCCGAGCACGGGCTGCCCTGGCACGTGCAGCGGCTCGGCTGCCGCGCGGAGTACTGGTTCTGCCCGCCGCCCCGCGACGGCGCGGCCGCGGCGGCGGCGGTCGACGAGGAGCTCGAGGCGTTCCTGCACCTGTGGTGCCTCAACCGCGGCGTGCTGCTGACGCCGTTCCACAACATGGCGCTCTTCAGCCCGCACCACACCACGGCCGACGTCGACCGGCACACGGAGGTGTACGCCGAGGCCGTCGCCGCCCTGCTCGGCTAGCGGAATGCAGGACGGCCCCGGACCGCGGTCCGGGGCCGTCCTGGTGAAGCTGGTGGGACTAGATCACTTGGTGATCTTGGTGACCCGGCCGGCGCCGACGGTGCGGCCACCCTCACGGATCGCGAACCGCAGGCCCTCGTCCATGGCGATGGGCTGGATCAGCTCGACGGCCATCTCGGTGTTGTCACCGGGCATGACCATCTCGGTGCCCTCGGGCAGCGTGACGACGCCCGTGACGTCCGTGGTCCGGAAGTAGAACTGCGGACGGTAGTTGTTGAAGAACGGCGTGTGACGGCCGCCCTCCTCCTTCGACAGGATGTAGACCGAGGCGTCGAAGTTGGTGTGCGGGGTCGTGGTGCCCGGCTTGATGACGACCATGCCGCGCTCGATGTCCTCGCGCTTGGTGCCACGGAGGAGCAGACCGACGTTCTCGCCCGCCTGGCCCTCGTCGAGCAGCTTGCGGAACATCTCGACACCGGTGACGGTCGACTTCTGGGCCTTCTCGCGGATGCCGATGATCTCGACCTCCTCGTTGACCTTGACGATGCCGCGCTCGATGCGACCGGTGATGACGGTGCCACGACCGGTGATCGTGAAGACGTCCTCGACGGGCATGAGGAACGGCTTGTCCGTCTCACGCTCGGGGGTCGGAATGGCCTCGTCGACCGCGTTCATGAGCTCGACGATCGAGTCGCCCCACTTGGCGTCGCCCTGCAGCGCCGGGAAGGCCGCCACGCGCACGACCGGGATGTCGTCGCCCGGGAACTCGTACTCGGAGAGGAGCTCGCGCACCTCCATCTCGACGAGCTCGATGAGCTCCTCGTCGTCGACCATGTCGCACTTGTTGAGTGCGACGACCAGGGCGGGGACGCCGACCTGGCGGGCGAGCAGCACGTGCTCACGCGTCTGGGGCATCGGGCCGTCGGTGGCCGCCACGACCAGGATCGCGCCGTCCATCTGCGCCGCACCGGTGATCATGTTCTTGATGTAGTCGGCGTGACCCGGGCAGTCGACGTGCGCGTAGTGGCGCGCCTCGGTCTGGTACTCGACGTGCGCGATCGAGATCGTGATGCCGCGCTGACGCTCCTCGGGAGCCTTGTCGATGTCCTCGAACGCCGACGCGGCGTTGAGGTCCGGGTGCTTGTCGTGCAGCACCTTGGTGATCGCCGCGGTGAGCGTCGTCTTACCGTGGTCGATGTGACCGATGGTGCCGATGTTGACGTGCGGCTTGGTCCGCTCGAACTTCGCCTTAGCCACTGGGGGCTCCTCCTGGTTGGTGTGTTGCTGACTCGTACTGACTGGGTGGTGCCGAGGGTCCGTGCTGAGTAGGCCCGGGTGGGCTACTCGCCACGGACCTTCTTGATGATCTCGTCGGCGATGTTCGTGGGAACCTCGGCGTACGAGTCGAACTCCATCGAGTACGAGGCCTGGCCGGAGGTCTTGGACCTCAGGTCGCCAACGTACCCGAACATCTCGGACAGCGGCACGAGGGCGTTGACGACGATGTCGCCGTGCCGCTCCTCCTGCGCGCGGATCTGACCGCGACGGCTGTTGATGTCGCCGATGACGGTGCCGAGGAACGAGTCGGGCGTCGTCACCTCGACCGCGAACATCGGCTCCAGCAGGACCGGCTTGGCCATGCGGGCGGCCTCCTTGAAGGCCTGGTTGCCGGCGATCTTGAACGCGAGCTCGGACGAGTCGACGTCGTGGTAGGCGCCGTCCTCGAGCGTGAACTTCACGTCGACCATCGGGTAGCCGGCGAGCACGCCGAACTCCATGGCGTCCTGGCCACCCTGGTCCACCGACGGGATGTACTCGCGGGGCACGCGGCCACCGGAGACGCTGTTGACGAACTCGTAGCCCGCACCGGTGCCGGTCTCGGGGTCGATGTTCGGCCCGAGGGAGACGACGACCTTCGCGAACTGGCCCGACCCACCGGTCTGCTTCTTGTGGGTGTAGCTGTGGCCGGTGACCTCCTTGCGGACGGTCTCGCGGTAGGCCACCTGCGGCTTGCCGACGGTCGCCTCGACGCGGAACTCGCGCTTCATCCGGTCGACGAGGATCTCCAGGTGGAGCTCGCCCATGCCGGCGATGATCGTCTGGCCGGTCTCCTCGTCGGACTTGACCGTGAAGGTCGGGTCCTCGTCGGAGAGCCGCTGGATCGCGGTGCCCAGCTTCTCCTGGTCGCTCTTCGTCTTGGGCTCGATCGCGACCTCGATCACCGGAGCCGGGAACGTCATCGACTCGAGGATGACCTGGTGCTGCGGGTCGCTCAGGGTGTGACCGGTCTTGGTGTCCTTCAGACCCATCACGGCCACGATCTGGCCGGCGCCGACCGACGCGATCTCCTCACGCTTGTTGGCGTGCATCTGGTAGACCTTGCCGATCCGCTCCTTGCGGCCGTTGACCGAGTTGACCACGGTCGAGCCGGCCTCCAGCTTGCCGGAGTAGACGCGCACGTAGATCAGCTTGCCGAGGTGCGGGTCGGAGGCGATCTTGTAGGCCAGGCCCGAGAACGGCTCGTCGTCGGAGGGCTTGCGGATGATCTCCTCGTTCTCGTCCTTGACCGAGTGGCCGACGATGCCCTCGATGTCGAGCGGGGACGGGAGGTACTTGACGACCGCGTCGAGCAGGGGCTGGACGCCCTTGTTCTTGAACGCGGTGCCGCAGAGGACCGGGTTGACCTTGTCGGCCAGAGTGGCGCGACGGATCGCGGCCTCGAGCTCCTCGACGGTGAAGTCCTCGCCCTCGAGGTACTTCTCCATGATGTCGTCGTCGGCCTCGGACAGCGTCTCGAGGAACTTCTCGCGGTACTCGGCGGCCTGCTCGGCCAGCTCCGCGGGGATCTCCTCGACCTCGTAGTCCTCACCCATCTTGGTCTCGCCGCGCCAGGTCAGGGCACGCATGCCGACCAGGTCGATGACACCGAGGAAGTCGCCCTCGGCGCCGATCGGCAGCTGGAGGACGAGCGGGTTGGAGTTGAGGCGCTCGACCATCATGTCGACGCAGCGGAAGAAGTCCGCGCCGGTGCGGTCCAGCTTGTTGACGAAGCACATCCGGGGCACGGAGTACTTGTTGGCCTGCCGCCACACGGTCATCGTCTGCGGCTCGACACCGGCGACGCCGTCGAACACCGCGACGGCACCGTCGAGGACGCGCAGCGAGCGCTCGACCTCGGCCGTGAAGTCCACGTGGCCCGGGGTGTCGATGATGTTGATCTGGTGGTTCTTCCACCAGCAGGTCGTCGCGGCGGACGTGATCGTGATGCCGCGCTCCTGCTCCTGCTCCATCCAGTCCATCGTGGCCGCGCCCTCGTGGACCTCACCGATCTTGTAGGTGATGCCGGTGTAGAAGAGGATGCGCTCGGTGGTGGTGGTCTTGCCGGCGTCGATGTGCGCCATGATGCCGATGTTGCGGACCTTGTTGAGGTCCGTGGTGATGTCGACAGCCACTGTCTGTGCGTTCCTTAGAAAGTAGGAAGGTGCGGTGCGAGCGGGGGCTGGTACCCAACCCCCGCCGAGATCACCAGCGGTAGTGCGCGAAGGCCTTGTTGGACTCGGCCATCTTGTGGGTGTCCTCACGCTTCTTCACCGCGGCACCGAGGCCGTTGGAAGCGTCGAGGATCTCGTTCATCAGCCGCTCGTGCATGGTCTTCTCGCGACGGTCCGCCGCGTAGCCGACGAGCCAGCGCAGCGCGAGCGTGGTGCCGCGCGTGCCCTTGACCTCGATCGGGACCTGGTACGTCGCGCCGCCGACGCGGCGGGACTTGACCTCGATGGCCGGCTTCACGTTGTCCATCGCACGCTTCAGCGTGACGACGGGGTCGGTGCCGGTCTTCTCGCGGCAGCCCTCGAGCGCGGTGTAGACGATGCGCTGAGCGACCTGCTTCTTGCCGTCCTGGAGGACCTTGGACACGAGCTGGGAGACCAGCTGCGACCCGTAGACCGGGTCGACGTCGATCGGCCGCTTGGGAGCGGGACCCTTGCGCGGCATATCAGCTCTTCTCCTTCTTCGCGCCGTAACGGCTGCGGGCCTGCTTGCGGTTCTTCACGCCCTGGGTGTCGAGCGTGCCGCGGATGATCTTGTAGCGGACACCGGGGAGGTCCTTCACCCGGCCGCCGCGAACGAGCACGATGGAGTGCTCCTGGAGGTTGTGACCGACGCCCGGGATGTAGGCCGTGACCTCGACGCCGCTGCTCAGGCGCACACGGGCGACCTTGCGGAGGGCGGAGTTCGGCTTCTTCGGGGTGGTGGTGTAGACGCGGGTGCAGACACCGCGCCGCTGGGGCGAACCCTTGAGGGCAGGCGTCTTGTTCTTCGACACCTTGTCCTGGCGGCCCTTGCGGACCAGCTGGTTAATCGTGGGCACCTGGCGGTTCCCTTTCTTGGTGACTCTCAGTGCGGGGCACGGTGCCGCGCACGATCGAACTGCTGCGTGTCCGGGTGGTGCGAACCAACCGGTGTTGCTCACCCCCGAGGTCGGGCGTGTCGCGCCTGGTGCCGCGGTCCTGTCCCGCGATCTACTTCCGAGCACGCGCAACGGCCTGGTCGTCCCAGACACGAGGAAAGAGGCTACCGGGCGCCCCGACAGGGGTCAAAACGCGCTGACGGCGCTGTTCCTGGGCCAGGTAGACGATCGTGGCGACACCGACGCCGAGCAGGGTGATCAGGCCACCCCCGACCAGGGTCCAGCGGGCCCCGAAGGTCTCCCCCACCCAGCCCACCACCGGCGCGCCCAGCGGCGTACCGCCCATGAAGATCATCAGGTAGAGCGCCATCACGCGTCCGCGCAGCGCCGGCGCCGTCGAGACCTGCATCAGGGTGTTGGCTGCGGTGATCATGGTCAGCGCCGACAGGCCCAGCAGTGGCATCCAGACCGCGAAGGCGACGTACGACGGGAGCACGCCGGCGACCACCTCGACGGCACCGAAGGCGAGTGCGGCGCCGACGACCAGACGCAGCCGGACCACCGGGCGCCGGGCGGCGAGGAGCGCGCCGGTCAGCGAGCCGACCGCCATGAAGGTGCCGAGCAGGCCGTACTCGGTCGCGCCCTTGTCGAACACCTGGGTGGCCATCAGGGCCGAGGTCATCTGGAAGTTGAGGCCGAAGGTGCCGACGACGAAGACGATCACCAGGACCAGCACCAGGTCGTGGCGGCTGCGGACGTAGCGCAGCCCCTCGCGGATCATGCCGCGCGATCGCCGCGACGGCTCGACCTGGGCCAGGCGGGACGCGTCCATGCCGCGCAGCGCCAGGATCGGGGCGAGGTAGCTGACCGCGTTGAGGACGATCACCCACCCGGTGGCCTGGGCGCCCCCACCGAGGGCGGCGATGAGCACGCCGGCGACCGCAGGCCCGACGATCCGGGCGGCGTTGAAGGACGCCGAGTTGAGGCCCACCGCGTTGGTGAGGTCCTCGGGCGAGACGATCTCGCTCACGAACGACTGGCGTGCCGGGGCGTCGAAGGCGGTGCCGATGCCGAAGACCAGGGCCAGCACGTAGACGTGCCACACCTCGGCGACACCGGTGACGGCGAGCACGCCGAGCACGAAGGCGGGGACGGCCATCATCACCTGGGTGACCTGGAGCAGCTGGCGCTTCGGGACCCGGTCGGCGACCACGCCCGCCAGCGGCGAGAGGAGCAGGGCCGGGAGGAACTGGAGGCCGGTCGTGATGCCGACCGCGGTGCCGCCGTTGACGGCGAGCTGGAGGACCAGCCAGTCCTGCGCGACGCGCTGCATCCAGGTGCCGGTGTTCGACACCACGGCGCCGGCGGCGTAGCGGCGGTAGTTGGCGTTGTGGAGCGAGCGGAACGTGGGGCTCAAAGCGGGTGTCAGTCCTCCTGGGCGAGGCGTTCGAGGATGGGGGCGGCGCGGCGGAGGACGTCGCGCTCGTCGGGGGTCAGGTCGCGCAGCCGGCGGGCGAGCCACTCGTCGCGACGGCGACGGTCGGCGAGCAGGGTGGCGCGGCCGGACTCCGAGATCGCCACCAGCACCTGGCGGCCGTCGGTCTCGTGCGGGCGTCGTACGACGTGGCCGCCCTCTTCGAGGCAGTTGACCGTGCGGGTCATGCTCGGCGCCTTCACGCGCTCGCGGGCGGCGAGCTCGCCGACCGTCAGCTCGCCGTGGCGGTACAGGGCGCCCAGCACGGCCATCGCGTTCATGCTCAGCTCGTTGGCCGGGTCGACCTCGTTGGCGAGGCGGCGACGCAGGCGCATGACGGACAGCCGGAGCTCGGAGGCGAGACCGGCGCCGGTGCGGGCGACCTTCTGGACGGTGGGCATGTCGTTAGCATAACTCATTACTCTTGCTAACTATTCCGGGGTGATGGGCGTCTGCAGGTTCACCGGCCGGCAGGTGAACCCTGCACTGGGGGGCCGATGCATCGGCCCCCCAGTGCGGGCTTCGCCCGTCAGGTCAACCAGGAGGTGATCGGGTCGATGGCGAAGTAGACGACGAAGAGCCCGCCGACGACGGCCATCAGGGGGTGGATCTCGCGGGCCTTGCCGACGACGAGCTTGATGAGCAGGAAGGCCAGGAAGCCGCCGCCGATGCCGACCGAGATCGAGTAGGTGAACGGCATCAGCACGATGGTCAGGAAGGCCGGGATGGCGATCTCGACGTCGGACCAGGCGATGTCGGTGACCTGCTGCATCATCAGGAACCCGACCAGGACCAGGGCCGGGACGGCCGCCTCGGAGGGGATGGCCCGCACGATCGGGGTGAAGAAGGTCGCCAGCAGGAAGAGCAGGCCGGTGACCACCGAGGCCAGGCCGGTGCGGGCGCCCTCGCCGACGCCCGAGGCCGACTCGATGTACGACGTGTTGGAGGAGACGCCCCCGAGACCGCCGGCGATGGCGGCGACCGAGTCGACGACCAGGATCCGCTCGGGGTTCGGCGGGATGCCGTCCTCGTCGTTCAGGCCGGCCTCGGCACCGATGGCCGTCATCGTGCCCATGGTGTCGAAGAAGTCGGCGAGCAGCAGCGAGAAGACCAGGAGCAGCGCGGCGATCACGCCGATCGAGCCGAACGCGCCGAAGAGCGAGACCTCGCCCAGGGTGCCGAAGTCCGGGACGTCGACGAAGCCGTCGAGGTGGGGCACGCTCAGCGCCCAGCCGCCGGGGTTGTCGGCGGACCGGGCCCCGAGGTCGAGGACGCCGTCCAGCACCAGGGCCAGGACGGTGGTCACCGCGATGGCGATCAGGATCGCGCCGCGGACGCGCCTTACCCACAGGGCGACGAGGAGCAGCAGGCCGACGGCGAAGACCAGCACCGGCCAGCCGCTGAGCTGCCCGGTCTGGCCGAGCTGGACGGGCACCGTGGTCTGCGCGGCGTCGGGGATCCGGGTGACGAAGCCGGCGTCGACGAAGCCGATCAGCGCGATGAACAGGCCGATGCCGACCGAGATCGCGACCTTCAGCTGCGTCGGGACGGCGTGGAAGACCGCCGTCCGGAAGCCGGTCAGCACCAGGACCAGGATCGCGATGCCCTCGAGCACCACCAGGCCCATCGCGTCGGCCCAGGTCGAGCGGGTGGCGATCTGCACGGCGACGAAGGCGTTCAGGCCGAGACCGGTGGCCAGGGCCAGCGGGAAGTTGGCCACGGCGCCCATCAGGATCGTCAGGACGCCGGCGACCAAGGCGGTGCCGGCCGCGATCGCGGGAAGGTTCGGCGCAGCGCCACCGGCCAGGTAGTTGCCCTCGCTGTCCTGGACGAAGCCGAGGATCAGGGGGTTGAGCACGATGATGTACGACATCGTCAGGAAGGTGACGAGGCCGCCGCGCACCTCCTGCCCGACGGTGGAGCCACGCTGGCCGATCTTGAAGTAGCGCTCGAGTGCCAAGGTCACGACGCACCAGCATTCCAGGCCGCGCGCCGGCCGGGCTAGCCTGCCCCCGTGGAGTTCAGCGACGAGCAGCCGACGCAGCACGAGATCGGCAACCGCACCTACCTCGTCGCCGACGTCGAGCCGCTGGACGTCGACGGCGTGCGCACGGTGCTGGTCGGGTCGATCGCATGGGCGGTCGCGTTCGTGGCCCTGCTGCCGTTCTACGGCGAGCTGGAGGCCGAGGGGCGCACCTGGTGGCTGTGGACCTGCCTGGCCGGGTTCGGGCTGGGGCTCTTCGGCTACGAGTACTGCCGCCGGCGCCGGCGGACCCGGGTCGAGGCCGCGGAGGCCACCGACCCGCCTGTCACCGAGGGCTAGAAGCGCTCGAGCTCGTCGAGGCTGACCGTGTCGATCACGTGGTCGGGCAGCGGCTGCGGCTCGTGCTTCTTGGCCAGCCGCACCTCGGAGTGGGCGCCGCAGCCGTGGTCGAACGACACGACGCGGCCGTCGTCGTTGGCGTCGCCGTTGGCACAGACACCGAAGAGCTCGGACAGCGGTCCGGCGATGCGGACCAGGAAGCCGCAACCGTGGCAGTGGTCGGGGGCCGACTGGGCGATCGGGGCGGACGGGCCGCCGTCGCCGTCGTACCAGCGCTGGGCGGCGAGGTCGCGGCCCTCGACCGACAGGGTGCGGGCCCGGCCGAGGTAGAGGTCCTGCGCGACCTGGCGGATCTGGGCCTTCTCGTCGGCGTCGAGCGGGTCGTCGCCGAAGGAGTACGTCGGGACCAGCCGCGGGTCGTCGTCGTCGACCGGGAGCAGGTCGCCGGGGGTCATGTCGCCGGGCTTGATGCGCTCGCGGTAGGGCACCCACTCGGGCGCGACGATCGCCTCGTCGCCCGGGATCAGCACGACCTCGTCGACGGTGATCAGCTTCTGCCGCGGCGCGCGGGCGACGGTCACCGACCAGCGCCAGCCGACGTACCCGGGGCGGGTGCAGGCGAACAGGTGGGTGACGACCCGCTCCCCCTCGACGACGTGACCGAGGTGATCGCCGACGTCGGTCGGCTCCGCCTCCTGCAGGAGGGTGTCCCGGGCCAGGTCGACCGCCGCCACGGCGGCGGAGTCGGGCTTGGCGCGCAGCATCGTCGTCACGGCGGCATCATGACCCATCGGCCGCGGCGCTGTCAGGTCGGGGCGGCACCTCAAGGCAGGATGTGCGCATGACGTCGGAGGACCAGCGGTGGCGTGACCCGCACGCCGACGGCACGGGCACCCGCACCGACACCGGCCCGACCCGCGCCGACCGGGCCCGCTCGGTGGGCCGCGGGATCGGCACCGGGGCCAAGGTGACCGCGCGCGGCATGGCCGCGACGGGCCGGGTGACCGGCAAGGTCGGGCGGGCCGTCGGGCGCAACGCGCGCCGGGCCGCGGGCGCCCAGGGAGCGGAGCAGTCGGGGCTGAACCGGCTGATCTACCTGCACTTCTTCAACACCGCCGGCGACGCCGCGGTCGCGATCTCGCTGGCCGGCAGCCTGTTCTTCCAGGTGCCGTCGGGCGAGGCCCGCGGCCAGGTGGCCCTGTTCCTGGGCCTGACGATGCTGCCGTTCGCGATCGTCGCTCCGCTCATCGGGCCGTTCCTCGACAAGTTCAGCCACGGCCGGCGCTGGGCGATCGGGGCGACCCAGGCGATCCGCGCGTTCCTGTGCTGGGCGCTGGCCGGCGGCATCAGCGGGGGCACCTCGCCCTGGCTCTTCGCGGCCGCGCTCGGCGTCCTGGTCTCCTCCAAGGCGTACGGCGTGACGCGGGCGGCCGCCGTACCCCGGCTGCTCCCGGAGGGCTTCACCCTGGTCAAGGCCAACGGCCGGGTGTCGGTCTCCGGCCTGGTCGGCGTCTCGGTCTCGGCCCCGCTGGCGGGTCTGGCCTCGCTGGCCGGTCCGGAGTGGTCGCTGCGCTATGCCTTCCTGCTGTTCGCGGTCGCGACCGTCTGCGCGATCCGGCTGCCCGAGGCGGTCGACTCGTCGGCCGGCGAGGGCGCGCTGGCCTTCCGCGACGAGACCGACGACGGCCGCCCGGGCCGGCGTCCCCGCACCCGGATCCCCCCGGCCGTCGCGTTCGCGCTGCGCGCGAACTGCGGACCGCGGTTCCTGTCGGGCTTCCTGCTGATGTTCATGGCGTTCCTGCTCCGGGAGAACCCGCCCGAGAGCTCGCTGTCGGCCGAGCTGCTCATCGGCGTCGTGGTGGGCGGCGCCGGCGCCGGCAACGCGGTCGGCGTGGCGCTGGCGGCGATGCTGAAGAAGATCAGCCCGTCGGTCACCGTGGTGCTGGTGCTGCTCCTCGACGCGGCGGCCGCGCTGCTGGCGGCGCTGTTCTACGGCGTGCTGTTCCTGGCCCTGCTCGGGCTGGTCGCCGGCATGGCTCAGACGCTGGCCAAGTTCTGCCTCGACTCGACCATCCAGCGCGACATCCCCGAGCGGGTGCAGGCCAGCGCCTTCGCCCGCAGCGACACGACGCTGCAGCTGGCCTGGGTGGTCGGCGGCTTCGTCGGCATCGCGATGCCGCTGGAGCCGGCCCGGCTCGGCCTGTCGGTCGCGTTCACGGTCCTGGCGGCCTGGACGGTGTTCGTCCTGGTCAACCGGGTGCAGCAGCGCCCGGCCCGTCGTACGCCGGCGTAGGGCTCAGATCTCCAGCTCGTCGGCGAGCGCGCGGAGCAGCTTGGCGGTGGGCTTGGCCGCCTTGGCGTCGGGGTGACGACCGTGGCGGTAGGCCTCACCGACGTTGTCGAGCAGCCGGATCAGGTCCTCGACGATCGGGGCCATCTCCTCGGGCTTGCGCCGCCGGGCCTGGGACTGGGCCTTGGACACCGACGCCGGGGCGTCGACGACGCGGACCTGCAGGGCCTGCTCGCCGCGTCGGCCCTGGGCGATGCCGAACTCGACGCGGGTGCCGGCCTTGAGGTTGGTGGTGCCCTCGGGCAGCGCCTCGGTGCGGACGTAGACGTCCTCGCCGCCGTCCTGCGACAGGAAGCCGAAGCCCTTGTCGGCGTCGAACCACTTCACCTTGCCAGTGGGCACGGTCTGACCTCTTCCATCGTGTTACGCGAGTTCCGCAGGGATGCGGAGTCGGAGTCTAGAGCGACTCGTTCATCGATCCCGAACGAAATCCGCGAGCGTCCACCTCGGCGGCCTCGAACCCGGCGTCGCGGACCGCTGCGAGCACCGCCTCCTCCAGGCCCCGGGCCAGCGGCAGCAGGGCCGCGTCGAGCTCCACCGAGGCGCGCTCGCCCAGGTCGCGGACCCGCAGGTTCGCGAGCGGTACGCCGGCCAGCGCGGCCCGGACCCCGCTCTCGGCCCGTTCGACGCGCCCCAGCCGGAAGGGGGTGACCTCGACGCCGTACGCGACCCGCGACGAGAGGCAGGCGGCCGCGGGCTTGTCCCAGGTCGGCAGCCCCCAGCGCCGCGAGGCCTCGCGGACCTGGGCCTTGGTCAGCCCGGCGTCGCGCAGCGGGGCGATCGCGCCGCGCTCGGCCGCCGCCCGGATGCCGGGACGGAAGCCGACGACGGCGTCGTCGGCGTTGGTGCCGGTGGCGACGTGGGCGAGCCCGAGGTCGGCGGCGAGCGGTACCAGCACGTCGAGCAGCTCGGCCTTGCAGAAGAAGCAGCGGTCCGGCCCGTTGGCGCGGTAGCCCTCGCGGTCCATCTCGTGGGTCTCGGGGGTGAGCACCCGCACCCCCAGCGACTCCGCGAAGTCCCGGGCGGGGTCGCGCTCGGCCTGGGGCAGGGAGTGGGAGTAGCCGGTCGCGGCCGCGACCCGCTCGGGACCGAGCGCGCGGACGGCGGCGGCCAGCAGCAGGGCGCTGTCGGCGCCGCCGCTGTAGGCGACCAGCACCGAGCCGCGCTCGCGGAGGTCGGCCTCGAGAGCCGCCATCCGGGTGGTCAGCAGGTGCTCGTCGAGCCAGGCCGGGAACTCCAGCAGCGAGTCGAGCACCACGTGGGTGCCGGCGGCGAGCAGCTCCTCACGGGTGCAGCCGCCGGTCAGCACGGACACGCTGAGCGCCCCGGCCGCGAGCGCGCCCTCGACGTCGTGGACGTGGTCGCCGACATAGATCGACGCGCCCTCGCGGACCAGCACGTCGGCCTTGCCGACACCCCACACCCAGCCCTCCAGGTGGTCCACGTCGAAGCCGACGTGGTCGAGGTGGAGGCGGGCGTTGTCGGGGAACTTGCCGGTCACGACGAGCACCCGCCCGCGGTGCCGTCGTACGGCGGCGATGGCGTCGTGGGCGCCCGCCAGCGCGGGGACCGAGGTGATCGCGTGGTCGGGGTACAGCGCCCGGAAGCGGTCACCGGCGGCGGCGATCGCGTCCTCGGGGAGGTAGGGCTGCAGCAGCAGGTCGAGGGGCGGTCCGAGCCTGGCGGTCATCTCCTCGACCGGGAAGTCGACCCCCAGCTCGGACCCGAGCGCGCGGAGCACGTCGCCGAACCCCGGCGCGGTGTCGATGAGCGTCATGTCGAGGTCGAACCCGACCGCCAGAGGGGCTGGGGCGGGGCGGTCGGACATGCGGTCAGGCTAGCCCGCGGTGGGCACACGTTTGGCAGGGTGCCCCCTCCCCTGTCACCCTGGGCGTTTCTGGGACGGGTGTTCACTCGAGAGACGGGTGGGAGGTCGAGATGGGGAGTCGTCGTCGTACGACGCTGCTCGGCGCGCTCGCCGCGGCCCTGATGGTGGCGCCGCTCGCGCCCGCCCAGGCCCGGACCGCCACCGTCGAGCCTGCCACCGATCTCTTCCTGGTCACCCTCGACACGCCCGGCGCCGCCGGCCGGTCCGCCGGGCTGTCCACCGCGCTCGACCGCTTCCGGATGACCGTCCAGCAGGACGCCGTCCTGGTGTCGGTCGCGGCTCCGCGGCCGGTCTACCGATGGACGACCGCCCTCAACGGGGTCGCCGTCGAGCTCACCGACGACCAGGCCCAGGACCTGCAGGCCGACGGCCGGGTGGTGTCGGTCGAGCGCAACGAGGTCCGTCCGCTGGCGGGGACCGTGGCACCCGCATCGAGCGCCGCACCGGTCGGCGCCGGCCGGGCCCGCGGGGGCGCCGGCGTGGTGATCGGGGTGGTCGACACCGGCCTCGACGCCGACCACCCGCTCTTCGCCAGCACTCCCGGCCTGGCCGACGACCCCGAGGGGTTCACCGGGCCGTGCCAGACCGGAGAGGGCTGGTCCGCGTCGTCCTGCACCGCGAAGGTGATGGGGGCGCGCTGGTTCGTCGACGGCTTCGGCGCCGACCGGACCCGCAGCTCCGAGCAGCTCTCGGCCCGCGACGACGACGGGCACGGCACCCTGGTCGCCTCGATCGCGGCCGGTGACGCCGGGGTCCGGGTGCGCACCGACGCCGGCACGCTGGGCCGCTACTCGGGCGAGGCTCCCGACGCCCGGCTCGCGGTCTACAAGGCCTGCTGGACCGCGCCCGAGCCACGCGACGACGGCTGCGCGACCGCCGACCTGGTGACCGCGATCGACCGGGCCACGGCCGACGGCGTCGACGTCCTCAACCTCTCGGTCGGCGGGCCCGCGCAGGTCGACACCGTCGAGCGTGCGCTGCTCGGCGCGACCGAGTCCGGTGTCGTCGTGGTCGCCGCCGCCGGCAACCAGGGCGGCAGCCGGTACGCCGCCCACCCCTCCCCCTGGGTCACCACCGTCGGCGGCAGCACGGGCGTGGAGCGCACCGGCCGCGTCGTGCTCGGCGACGGCCCGCGCCTGCGCGGCGCGATGCTCTCGGCCCGCTCGGTGGGCCCGGCCCGCCTGGTCGTCGGGGCCGACGTCCCGGCCGCCGGGAGCACCCACGCCGCGGCCCGGGCCTGCGAGCCCGGCAGCCTCGACGCCGGCCTCGTCGCCGGCCGGGTCGTGCTGTGCGAGCGCGGCCGGGTCGGCCGGGTCGACAAGTCCGCGGCCGTCCGGCGGGCCGACGGGGTCGGGATGGTCCTGGTCAACACCGGTCCCGCCTCGCGCAACGCCGACCTGCACAGCGTCCCCACCGTGCACCTCGACGCCCGTGCGGGCCGCGTCGTACGACGCTGGGCCGCGCGGCATCCCGCCGGCGAGCTGAGCCTGCGCCCCCTCGGTCCGAGCCGCGCCGCGAGCCGCGTGCTCGACTGGTCCGGCTCGGGCGACCCCACCGCCACCGTCCTCAAGCCCGACCTGGTCGCGCCGGCGACCGGCCGGCTCGGCGCCGTACCGGCGCGGGTGCGCTCCTCGCGCTGGGACCTCGCCTCCGGCACCTCGGTCGCCAGCGCCCAGGTCGCCGGTGCGGCCGCCCTGCTGGTCGCCCGGCACCCCGACTGGTCGGTCTCGGCCGTCCGGTCGGCCCTGGTCACGACCGCGTCGACCACCGCCGGCGGCTCGGTCCTCGACTCCGGCGCGGGCCGGCTCCGCGCGGACGCGGCGCTGCGGCCCGGCCTCGCCTACGAGATCGATCCCGCCGACTACCGCCGTTGGCTCGACGGTCGCCGGGTCCGGCTCAACACCCCGTCGGCCGTCCTGCACGCGGGCCAGGACGTCGTGCGCCGCACGATCACCAACCAGGGGCGCCGGACCCGGTACTTCTCCTCCTCCACCTCCGGGTTCCGCCGCCACGGCGTCACCCTCACCCCGGCCGCCGTCCGCCTGAAGCCCGGCGAGTCCGCGACCTGGACGCTGCGGGTCACCGGCCCCGACCCGCGTCCCTTCGACGACGGCTACGTCACCTGGACCAGCGGTGACGGCACGGTCACGCGGATCCCGGTGCTGCTGACCCGCTGACCCGGCGGCGTCGTACGACGAGGAGCCCGGCCAGGGCCAGCAGCCCGCCGACCACGCCCAGTCCGGCCTCGCGCCAGTGCCACGAGAGCCACCCGGTGCGGGTGCCGAAGACCAGGCCGCCGAGTCCCCGATGCGGCTCCCCGGCGAGTGCGCCGGCGGCCATGCTGACGCAGCCGACTGCCAGCGCCGGGTCGGTCACGACGAACGTGCGGCCGGAGCGGTCCACGAGGCCGCCGGACGCGACGTCGACCGGCAGGCCGTCGTACCAGCTGGTCGGGCAGTCCCAGAGCGACCCGATCCGGCCGGACCACATCTGTGTCCCTGTGCGGGTGTCGAGCACGACATCCGTCTCCGCTCCCGGTCCGCCGACCACGAGCAAGAGGCTGCGGCCGTTGGGTGACACCGAACCGGACCACTGGTTGAGAGATCCGGACTCCGGCCTCCGCGCCTCGAGGTTCACCCGGTCGACCTCGCGCGCCCGGTCGTCCGTGACGAGCAGTTCCACGGCGCCCGGGGCGTTACCCTCCACCAGCCAACCCAGCCGGTCCGCCGAGAGCCAGCCCACCGGCGAGCCGCTCGGGCTGGGGAGGTCGGGACGTCCGCGCCAACGAGCCGGCGCGCGCCTGCACCCAGGCCTCGAAGTCCTCCACACCCTTATCCGCGCACACCGGGGCGGGTCCGGGTGGGTCAGAGGCCGAGCTTCTCGGCGGACTCCTCGCGCATCTGGACCTTGCGCACCTTGCCGGTGACGGTCAGGGGGAACTCCTCGACGACCAGGACGTAGCGCGGGACCTTGTAGTGCGCGAGCCGGCCGTCGCAGTAGGCGCGCACCGCGGCGGCGTCGAGCGGCACCGCACCCGCACGCATGCGCACCCAGGCGCAGAGCTCCTCGCCGTACCGCTCGTCGGGGACGCCGACGACCTGGACGTCCTCGACGTCCGGGTGGCCGTAGAGGAACTCCTCGATCTCGCGCGGGTAGATGTTCTCGCCGCCGCGGATGACCATGTCCTTGATCCGGCCGACGATCACGCAGTAGCCGTCCTCGCGCATCTCGGCCAGGTCCCCGGTGTGCATCCAGCCGTCGGCGTCGACGGCCTCGCGCGTCTTCTCCGGGTCGTCCCAGTAGCCCAGCATCACGCTGTAGCCGCGCGTGCACAGCTCGCCGGGCGTCCCGCGCGGGACCGTCTCCCCCGTCGTCGGGTCGACCACCTTGACCTCGACGTGCGGGTGCACCCGGCCGATCGTGGCGGTACGACGGTCCAGGTCGTCGTCCACCCGGGTCTGGCAGCTGACCGGCGCCGTCTCGGTCATGCCGTAGGCGATCGACACCTCGTGCATGTGCATGTCCTCGATGCAGTGCTTCATCACCTCCACCGGGCAGATCGAGCCGGCCATGATCCCAGTCCGCAGCGACGTCAGGTCGTACGACGCGAAGCCCGGGTCGTGCTGCATCGCGATGAACATCGTCGGCACGCCGTACACGCCGGTGCAGCGCTCGTCCTGGATCGCACGGAGCGTCGCTGCCGGGTCGAAGCCGGGCGCCGGGATGACCATCGTGGTGCCGTGGGAGGTGCAGCCGAGGTTGCCCATCACCATCCCGAAGCAGTGGTAGAAGGGCACCGGGATGCAGAGCCGGTCCTCGGGCCCGAGCCGGATCAGCTCGGTCGTGAGGAAGCCGTTGTTGAGGATGTTGCGGTGGCTGAGCGTCGCGCCCTTGGGCCGGCCGGTGGTGCCGGAGGTGTACTGGATGTTGATCGGGTCGTCCGGTGCGAGTCGGGCCGCCCGCTCTCCGAGCACCGCCTCCGGCAGGCCGGCACCGCCCGCGAGCAGCTCGTCCCAGTCGGCCGTGCCGAGGAACACGGCGCGCTCCAGCCCCGGGCACTCCGCGCGCACGTCGTCGACCATCCGCCGGTAGTCGGAGGTCTTGAACCGCTCGGCAGCGACCAGCAGCCGCAGCCCCGACTGGTTGACGGCGAAGGCCAGCTCGTGGGTGCGGTACGCCGGGTTCACGTTGACCAGCACGACCCCGGCGCGGGCGGCGCCGTACTGGACCAGGGTCCACTCGGCGCAGTTGGGCGCCCAGACCCCGACCCGGTCGCCGACCTCCAGCCCCGCCGCCACCAGCCCGCGCGCGACGGCGTCGACGTCGCGGTCGAGCTCGGCCCAGGTCCACCGACGCCCGCTCGCGACCTCGACCAGCGCCTCCCGCTCGGGGTGCCGGGCGACGGTGCGGGCCAGGTTGTCGCCGATGGTCTCGTCCAGCAGGCCGGGGGTGCTCTCGCCCTTCGCGTACGACTCCATCCGGGGACGCTAGGCGCTCATCGCCGCGGACGGAAGACCTGGTACTGCACGCCGTTCGAGTACGTCGTGGAATCGACCAGCGTGAGTCGGACCTTGTCCTCGGCGTCGGTGGGGAACGGGCCGCGGCCGCTGCCGAGGACGACCGGGAAGACCATCAGCCGCACCTCGTCGACCAGGCCCGCCTTCAGCAGGCCCTGGGTGAGCTGCATGCTGCCCTGCACGTAGATCGGGCCGCCGTCGCCCTCCTTCAGGCCGGCGACGTCCGCGAACGAGATCACGGTCGTGTCGTGCCACTGCGGGTCGGTGACGGTCGAGGAGACGACGTACTTGGGCAGGGAGTTCCAGCGGGCGAAGAAGTCCAGCGATGGCCAGACGGGCGAGAACGCGTCGTAGCTGCGCCCGCCCATCAGCATCGCCCCGGCCTCCTCCTGCTCGCGGCCCTTGACGTCGTACTGGGTGGGGTCGGCCTCGATGTCGGTGGTCCAGCCGGTGTGGCGGTAGCCCTCCTCGCCGCCGGGCGCCTCGGCGACGCCGTCGAGGGAGACGAAGTGGGTGGTGACGATCTCGCGCATCAGGGGTTCCTCTCGTGGATGGGTTCATCCTCTCCACGAACGGGACCGACGGGATACGACAGGTCAGGCCGAGCTCTCTGCGAGCTCGACCAGCCGGGCCATCGCGACCGGGGTGTCGTTCGTGACGATCGGCCCGATGTCGTCGGCGCCGGGACCCTCCACGGTGGTGCGGACCGTGATCTCCGACCCGTCGCCGGCGGGGATGACCACGTGGTCGATCCGGATCACCAGGTCGCCGATGGTGAGCCGGTCGAGGAACCGGGTGCCGGGCTCGACGATCTCGAGCACGAACGGCGCCTCGATCGGTCCGGCCAGCACGATGGTGCCCGCGGCCCCCTCGGCGAAGTGACCCTCCAGGGCGACGCTCTGCACCGGCGGGTCCCAGGACGGCCAGCTGCCCGGGTCCTTCCAGAGCGCCCAGATGGCCGCGGGTGGGGCGGAGGTGGTGACGGTGCGCTCGAACTCGAAGGTCATGGTCGGCAATCTAGAACAAGTTCTAGCTCAGCAGCGAGGGGTCCGGGTAGCCGGTCCTGCGACCCGGCACGGGCAGCCCGGTCAGTCGTCGCGGGCGACCGTCATGGTGCGGTCGCCGAAGCGGACCTGGTCGCCCGCCAGCAGGGTCGCCGGCTTGTTACCGGAGAGGTGGCGCGGGACGCCGCGGCGGATCAGCACCGAGCCGTTGGTCGACCCGCGATCCATCACGACGAGGGCCCCGTCCGGGACCACCTGGAACTGGGCGTGGGTCTTGGACAGCGACTGGTCCTCCGAGGCCAGCGGCACCAGGCGGTGGACCGGCTCCCCCGGCCGCCCCTCGGGGCGACGGCCGACCAGGGTCAATCCGCTCACCTCGAACGCCTCGCCGGTGTCGAACGCGACTCGCCACCGGGGCTGCGGCGCGGGCGCGCTCGGGGTGGGCGGTGCCGCCGGCGCGGAGGACGGCGGCGCCGCAGGCGGTACAGCGGGCGGCGGGCCGGTCGGCGGCGTACCGACGAGCGGGTAGCCGAGCTGGCGCCGGCGGGTGCGGGTCGGGGCGGTCCGGGCCTCCAGGGCCGACACCTCGACCGGCTCCGGCACGGGCTCCGGGGCGATCTCCCGCGCGGGCTCCGGGGCGGGCTCGGGGACGGGCGGGGCAGACGGAGCGACCGGGGACGGGGCCGGCGTCGGCAGGGTGGGGACTGGCGGTGCGGGACGTGCGGGGGTCGGCAGGGTCGGCGGAGCGGGGGTCGGCGGGGCGGCCACCGGGGGCCGCGGGGCGGGACGTGCGGGTGGTTCGGGACGCTCGGGCTCCGGCGGCGGCGGGACCAGCCGCATGGCGGTGAGGTTGACGATGGCCCGCGGCGCGGGCTCCTCGGCGATCTCGGCCGCGGGCAGCGGGCGCACGTCGACCACGACCGAGCGGGCCCGGCGGTCGTGCCAGCCGCGGCGCCGACCGCCCGGGTCCATGACCGCCGTCCAGGCCAGCGCGGCGACCCCGAATCCGAACGTCGGCAGGGTCCCCACCCCGAGGACGACGGTGCGCAGCAGCGCGCGGCCCACCCCGATCGGCGCGCCGGTCTCGACGTCGACCACCCGGAGACCGACGGCGGCCTTGCCGGGCGAGGTGCCCCGCAGGCCGAGCAGCACCGCGTGGACCAGGCCGACGACCAGCACCACCCCGACGATCACGGCGATCCCGCCGATGGTGTGGCCGGGTTCGAGGAGCAGCATCACCGCGCCGGCCACGCCGGCCGCGATCACGGTCCAGCCCAGCAGCCGGTCGAGGGTGAACGCGTAGAAGCGTCGGTCCAGCTCGGCGGCCGGGAAGGCCGCGTCGGCTGCGTCGGGGGTCGGGTGGTCGGTCATCGGCTGCCGGTGGGTGCTCAGGGGTTCGAGACGCGGATGGTCACGCCGTCACCGAGGTCGACCACGGCACCCGGCAGCAGCTGGACCGCCACCCCCGGCTGCAGCACCTCCGGCGGCAGCCCCGGCTGGACCAGCACGGTGCCGTTGGTCGAGCCCAGGTCGGTGACGACCGCGCTCCCGTGGTCGGCTCCGGAGCCGGGGCGGATCTCCAGGTGGGTCGAGGAGATCTCCTGGTGCGGGCTCGAGACCGTCACCAGCCGGGGCTGGTCGGTCGCGGTGAACCGCCGGGCCTCGGGGGCCCGGCCGACCAGGACGACCCGGTCGACGTCGACCAGCTCGCCGCCGGAGAAGCTGAGCCGGGCCACCGGTCGGGCCGTGACGGCCGGGGCCTGCGGCTGACCGGGGATGCCGGGCTGGGGGCGCTCGAAGTCGTCACCGGTGCCCGGGCCGGGGGTGCGCGTGGTGCCGTCGTGGTCGGTCGGGTCCCACCCGCCCGGCACGGGCGGCGGGGGCGGCACGGTCGGGATCGGCGGCACCACGGCCAGCGGAGGCAGCGGGGGGACGGGCGGGGCCGGCGGCGGGGGCGGCAGGTCGGGCAGCTCGCTGAGGTCGATCGCCTCGGTCGGCTCGTCGGCCAGCTCGTCGCCGAGCTCGTCCGCGAACGACGCCTCCTCGACGACCTCCTCGACGGCGGACTCCTCCTGGACCGGCTCCTCGTCGACCGGCTCCTCGACGAGCGCGGCCACCGGCTCCAGGACCGGCGGCTCCACCCGCTCGGGCGTGGGCACGGGGACGGGCGCGGCGTCGTCCAGGGCCTCGACGTACGGCGGCCGGTCGAGCCGACCGACCCGCACCAGCCCGTCGTCGATGGGGCGGTCGGCACCCTCGGCGTGGTCGGCGACGTCGATCCGGACGGCCCGCACCCCGGGGAGCACCCGCTCCACCCACGTGGTGGCGTCGGCTCCGTCGAGCGCGACGGGCCCGTCGAAGGTGTCGATGCCGGCCCGGGCCGGTCCGCGCAGGACGACCCGCACCCGGTCGCCCACGTCGGCGACCAGCACGAACCCCGGCAGCGAGCGCAGCCCACCGGCGATCAGCGCATCGAGCACCTCGTCGGCGCCGGCACCGCCGTCGACGAGCTCCCAGAGCGCGGCCACGCGGGACCGCTCGGACGGTGGGACCAGGACGGCGATGTGACCGCTGTCCGGGCCACCGAGGACGGCGTACCAGTCACCGGGTCGGTAGGACCGGAGACCCGTCGGCGCGACGGTCATGGCAGGGCTCCCAGCTTCTCCTCGAGACTCACCGGCTGACGCTCGGAGTCGGGTTGCTCGTGATCCCATCCCACCACATCGACGACGACGGCCGTCGCGTTGTCCCGTCCCCCCGCCGCGACGGCGGCGGCGACCAGGTCGGCAGCGGCGGCCCGCGGGTCGCCGGCCCCGGCCAGGACGGCGCCGATCTGCTCGTCGTCGAGCATCCCGTTGACCCCGTCGGAGCAGAGCACCAGCCGGGCGGTGCCGGCGAACGGGAGGAGGAAGTAGTCGGCCTCCGGGTGCTCCGACGCGCCCAGGGCCCGGGTGACGATGTGGCGCTCGGGGTGGAGGGAGGCGTCGGCGGCGGTGATGGTGCCGGCGTCGACCAGCTCCTGCACGAGGCTGTGGTCGACGCTGACCTGCTCGAGCAGGCCGCCGTCGAAGCGGTAGGCCCGCGAGTCGCCGAGGTTGGCCAGCAGCCAGCGCGACTCGCCGTCCACCTCGACGAGGAGCGCGACGACCGCCGTCGTGCCGGCCTGGTACGACGGGTGCCCGGCGGCCTGCTGCCGGGCGGCGTACGCCTCGATCCGCTGCTGGCAGACGACCAGGGTGGCCGCGACCGTCTCGGGACCGCGGGCGGGGTCGTAGCCGGCCTCGGCGAGCCGGCCGAACTCCTCGACCACGATCGCGCTGGCGACGTCGCCGCCGTCGTGGCCGCCCATGCCGTCGGCGACGACGAAGACCGGCGGCCGGGCCAGGAATGAGTCCTCGTTGACCTCGCGGACCCGGCCGACGTCGGTCGCGCCGCCGTACCGGAGCTCGACGCTCCTCACGCGCGCGCCCGCGGGGTCGGTAGCGTGGGAATGATGTCCGGACACCCTTCGCCCGCCGAGGACCCCGACGCGGGGTACCGCTCGCTCGCCGACCAGCTGCGCGCCTGGCCGGACGAACGACTCGCCCGGCTGCTGTCCGACCGTCCGGATCTCGCCACCCCTGCCCCTCACGACTCCGGTCAGCTGGCGTCCAGGGCCGCCGTCCGATCCTCGTTGCTCCGTGCGCTCGACCAGCTGACCCGGGTCGAGCTCTGCGTCCTAGATGCCCTCGTCGTCCTCGGCCAAACCACGCCGGAGGCGCTGCCCGCGGTGGTGTACGCGGAGCCGGCCACGGTCGCGACCGCGCTGGCCCGGCTGGAGGCGCTCGCCCTGGTGTGGCGGAGCACCTCCGGGCTGCGTCCGCTCTCCGGCGTGCCGGAGAGCCTGAGCGGCGGACCGGGGTCGAGCGGCCTGCAGAAGGTCTCGCCCGATCCGCTGCCCGCGGCCGAGGTGGACCGGCGCATCGGCCAGCTCTCCGACCCGGCCCGCGCCCTCCTCGATCACGTCGCGGCCCATGGCGGCGAGGCGACCACGGGCACCTCCCGCCACCACGTGACGCCCGAGGACGCCGAGACGCCCGCGGAGGAGCTGCTCTCGCGCGGCCTGCTGGTCCCCCGCTCCGGCGGCGTCGTCGTGCTGCCGGGTGAGGTGGGCCTGGTGCTGCGCGGCGGCCGGACCACGACCGAACCGGTCGACGTCGTCCCCGGGCTGGTGACCTCCGAGCGGTCGGCGACCGTGGTCGACCGGGCGGCGGCGGGAGCCGCCTTCGACGCCGTACGACGGGTGGAGCTGCTGCTCGACCACTGGGGCACCCACCCGCCGGGCGCGCTGCGCAGCGGTGGGCTCGGCGTGCGAGACCTGAAGGCGACGTCGGTGCACCTGCAGGTCGACGAACCGGCCGCGGCGCTGATCGTCGAGACCGCGTACGCCGCCGGGCTGGTCGCGACCGCCGCCGATCCGGACGGCAACCCGGTCTGGGTCCCGACCGACGCGTACGACGCCTGGTCGGCCCAGCCGCCGGCCGAGCGGTGGGCGACCCTGGTCCGGGCCTGGCTGTCGTCGCCGCGGATGCCGGGGCTGGTCGGGCAGCGCGACACGGCCGGCAAGCCGTGGAACGCGCTGGCCCCGGAGCTCACCGGCATCCACCAGGTCGAGAGCCGGCGGATGGCGCTGGAGGCGCTCGCGGACCTGCCCGCGGGGTCGGTCCTGGCGACCGGCACCGGCACCCCGTCGCTGGTCGCCCTGGTCGCGTGGCGCCGGCCGCGGCGACCGCGCACCCGCGCCGACCAGCTGGTCTGGGCGGTCACCGAGGCGTCGGTCCTGGGCGTGGCGGGGCTGGGCGCGCTGGCGTCGTACGGCCGGGCGCTGGTGGCGGGCGAGGACCCGGTCCCGGGGCTGGCCGGGCTGCTGCCCGAGCCGGTCGACCACGTGCTGCTGCAGGCCGACCTGACCGCGGTCGCGCCCGGCCCGCTGGAGTCCGGGCTGGCCCGCACGCTCGCGCTGGTCGCCGATGTCGAGTCGCGCGGCGGCGCCACGACGTACCGCTTCACGCCGGGGTCGGTACGCCGCGCCCTCGACACCGGGTGGACCGCCGCCGAGCTGCACGCCTTCCTCGCCTCGGTGTCGCGGACGCCGGTGCCGCAGCCGCTCGCCTACCTCGTCGACGACACCTCACGCACCTTCGGCACGATCCGGGTCGGGCACGCCGAGGCGTTCCTGCGGGCCGACGACGAGACCGCGCTGACCGAGCTGCTGCACCACCCCAAGGCCGGGTCGCTGGGGCTACGACGGCTGGCGCCCACGGTGCTGATCAGCAGCACCCCGATCGACGTCCTGCTGCCGCGGCTGCGCGAGCTCGGGGCGGCGCCGGTCGTCGAGGCCCCGGACGGCACCGTGCGCGTCACCCGTCCCGACCTGCTGCGCGCCCGCACCCCGCGCGAGCACCGGCGCGGGGCGGGCGCGGCGGCGGCCCGTTCGACGGCCGTGGTCGCGGCGGTCGTGACCGCCATCAGGTCCGGCGACCGGGCCGCCCTGGCGCGTCCGTCGTCGGCCGGATCGCTCACCCCGAGCGGCTCGCTGGCCGCGCTGCGCGAGGCGGTGGAGAGCCGCTCGACGGTGCTGATCGGCTACGTCGACAACCACGGCACGGCGACCGAGCGGATCGTCGACCCGATCTCCGTGGAGGGTGGCCAGCTCACCGCCCACGACCACCGCTCGGACGACGTACGGTCCTTCGCGGTGCACCGGATCTCGGTCGTGAAACCGGTTGCCGGGTCTTCCTAGACTTCGTCGTCGTGGACGTCATCCGGTACGCCGAGCAGTCGGCCGCGTTGCTGAACGCGGAGATCGACGGCGTCGACGCGCTCGTGGCGCACCTGGGTGAGCGCGCGTGGCTGCACGCGCAGGCCAGCGACCGTGACTGCATGCTGCTGCGGAAGTTCCAGCGCGAGCTGCGGCCGGTCTTCGAGGCGGCCGCCGCCGACGACGCGGCCGGCGTCGTCGACGGGATCAACGAGCTGCTCGTGCGGCACCCGCTCACCCCGCAGATCACCGGCCACGCGCCGGACGAGGGGCACCTGCACCTGCACGCCGCCGCCCGCGGCGCCTCGGTGGCCGAGCTGCTCGTCGGGGAGTCCCTGCTCGGCCTGGCCACCCTGGTCTGTGACCTCGGCCCGTCCCGCCTCGGCGCCTGCGACGCCGCCCCGTGCACGAACGTCTATGTCGACACCTCCCCCAACGCCTCGCGCCGCTACTGCTCCGAGCGGTGCTCCTCGCGCGCCAACGTCGCGGCGTACCGGGCGCGGCAGCGGGCCGTCGCTGGTTGAGGCGTCACGCGTCTCACCGGGTCTCGTGGCTCGGGACTTCGTCCCTCGCACCGCAACCAGCGTCGGGCGTCGGGGGGCCTCCGTAGACTTGTCCGGTGAACGACGGACCCCTGATCGTCCAGTCCGACAAGACCCTCCTCCTCGAGATCGACCACGAGCGCGCGCAGGACTGCCGCAAGGCGATCGCGCCGTTCGCGGAGCTGGAGCGCTCCCCCGAGCACATCCACACCTATCGGCTGACGCCGCTCGGCCTCTGGAACGCGCGCGCCGCGGGCCACGACGCCGAGCAGGTGGTCGACACGCTGCTGGAGTACAGCCGGTACGCCGTGCCGCACGCGCTGCTCGTCGACGTCGCCGAGACGATGGCCCGCTACGGGCGGCTGCGGCTGGAGAAGCACCCGGTGCACGGGCTGACCCTGGCCAGCACCGACCGGCCGGTGCTGGAGGAGGTGCTGCGGGCCAAGAAGGTGCAGGGCATGCTCGGCGCCCGCATCGACGACGACACCGTGGTCGTGCACGCCTCCGAGCGCGGCAACCTGAAGCAGGCGCTGCTGAAGCTGGGCTGGCCGGCCGAGGACTTCGCCGGGTACGTCGACGGCGAGGCGCACCCGATCGACCTGGCCCAGGACGGCTGGACGCTGCGCGACTACCAGCGCGACGCGGCCGACTCGTTCTGGCACGGCGGCTCGGGCGTCGTCGTACTCCCGTGCGGAGCCGGCAAGACCATCGTCGGGGCGGCGGCGATGGCGCACGCGCAGGCCACGACGCTGATCCTCGTGACCAACACGGTCAGCGCGCGGCAGTGGAAGGACGAGCTGGTCCGGCGCACCTCGCTGACCGAGGACGAGATCGGCGAGTACTCCGGCGCCGTCAAGGAGATCCGCCCGGTCACGATCGCGACGTACCAGGTGCTGACGCTGAAGCGGAAGGGCGCCTACCCGCACCTCGAGCTGCTCGACGCCCGCGACTGGGGCCTCATCGTCTACGACGAGGTGCACCTGCTCCCGGCGCCGATCTTCCGGATGACCGCCGACCTGCAGGCGCGCCGGCGGATCGGCCTGACCGCGACGCTGGTGCGCGAGGACGGCCGCGAGGGCGACGTGTTCTCCCTGATCGGCCCCAAGCGGTACGACGCCCCCTGGAAGGACATCGAGTCGCAGGGCTGGATCGCGCCCGCCGACTGCGTGGAGGTGCGGGTGACGCTGCCGAACGACGAGCGGATCGTCTACGCGACCTCCGAGCCGGAGGAGCGCTACCGGATCGCCTCCTGCACCGCCGAGAAGACCCGGGTCGTCCAGGACCTGGTCGCGCAGCACGCCGACCAGCCGACGCTGGTGATCGGGCAGTACCTCGAGCAGCTCGACGAGCTCGCCGCCGCGCTCGACGCCCCGGTCATCAAGGGCGACACCAGCGTGAAGGAGCGCCAGCGTCTGTACGACGCGTTCCGCTCCGGCGAGGAGAGGCTGCTGGTGGTCTCCAAGGTCGCCAACTTCTCCATCGACCTGCCCGACGCCGAGGTGGCCATCCAGGTCTCCGGGTCGTTCGGGTCCCGGCAGGAGGAGGCGCAGCGGCTCGGCCGGTTGCTCCGCCCCGGACACGACGGCAAGGTGGCCCGCTTCTACACCGTCGTCTCCCGCGACACCGTCGACGCCGACTTCGCCCAGAACCGGCAGCGGTTCCTGGCCGAGCAGGGGTACGCCTACCGGATCGTCGATGCGGAAGACTTGCCCGCGTGAGCCTGCCTCCCCCGCCGCCCGGTCCGCCCCCCTCGCAGCCGTCCTCGCAGCCGCCCCCGGCCCAGGCCCCGGCCGGGTGGGTCGCCCTGACGCTGCAGGGCAGCGTGATGACCAGCAACATGATCGCGCCGAAGGTACGGATGAACGGCCACCCGGTGCCGGCGTCGTACGGCCAGAACCCGATCCTGGTCCACCCCGGCCGGATCCGGGTCGACATCAGCTGCCAGTGGCTGCGCGAGTACGGCCAGGCGACCCTCGACATCGACGTGGCGCCCGGCCAGACCGTCCCGGTCTTCTACGCCGCCCCGCTGCACCAGTTCACCCGCGGCCGGATCGGCCACGAGAAGCAGCCACGGCCGGGCGTGGTCGGTCTGGTCGTCACCCTGCTCCTCATCCTCGCGTTCGTCGTCGCGGTCGTCGCGGCCGCGGTCGTCGCCGGCTGAGACTCGCGTCTCGATCCACCGGACGTTCGGTGAATCGCCAGCGGGGAGCGCCGCCGGTCCTTAACCTTCGGGGTTCGACCCCACCCCGGAAGGACCCCCCGTGCCCCTCCCCCGCCGGCGCACCCGCGTCGCCCTGCTCGCCGCCGCCCTGACCCTGCTCACCGCGCCGGTCGCCACCGCCGGCTCGGCGCACGCCGGCACCTGGTCGCACGAGGACGCGCGCGGCGACGTCGTCCGGATCGGCATCGCCGACGACAAGCCGACCGGCGAGGTCGATCCCGACGAGGCGACGACCGACATCACGAAGTTCACCGTCAAGCACGCCCCGCGCAAGGTGGTCATCACGCTGAAGATCCGGGACCTCCGCAGCGGTGACAGCGCGCTGATCGGCCGCATCGTGACGCCTCGGACGGCGTACGACGTCTCGGTGTTCCGCACGAGCGACATGCGGATCTTCAGCCTCAGCGAGGGCCGGCGCGCGACCGACGTGCCGTGCCGCGGGAAGAAACAGTCCTTCGACACCAAGCGCGACCGGGTCACGCTCACGTTCCCCCGGGTCTGCCTCGGCAACCCGAAGTGGGTCCGGGCCGGCGCCGGCTTCCTCCGCGGCAACCTGCTGAGCGGCGACGAGACCACGACCGTCACTCTCGACGAGGCGCTGCGCACGGGCAGCGAGGAGGCCGCGGCCAGCGACGCCCCGCTGAAGGTCGGCAAGAAGGTCCGGGTCGGGTGAGGCGCGCCGCCGTACTCCTGAGCGCGCTGGCGCTGCTCGCGACGCCGGTCGTCACGGCCGGCAGCGCGGCGGCGGAGACCTGGACGCACCGCGACGCTCGGGGCGACGTCGTCGACGTGCCGTACGACGACGACCTGACCAAGATCACCGCCAACCCGGACGACGTGGCCGCCGACATCACCCGCCTGAGCGTGCGACACGGCACCCGTCGCGTGACGGTGACGCTGGGTCTGCGTGACCTGCGGACCGGGGGCACCGGCGTGGGGGTCCGACTGGTGACCCCACGCGGGGACTTCACGCTCACGGCTTTCGCGGTCGACGGTCTCCGCATGCACTTCTTCCAGGAGACGGCGAAGTCCGACTCGGACGAGGAGGTGGCGTGCCGTGGCGACCGGGTCCGCCTCCAGCCGCGCCACGACCGGGTGCGGGTCTCGATCCCGCGTACCTGCCTCGGCGAGCCGCGCTGGGTCCGGGCCGGCGGCATCTTCATGCACGGCATCGAGCGCGCCGTCGCGGAGGAGGGCCCCTTCCAGGTGGACGAAGCCCTGCACACCGGCATGACCCGGGAGTTCGTGGAGGGTGACGCCTACCCCGTCGCCCGCCGCAAGGTCCGCGTGAGCTGACCAGCACACTCAAAACCCGTCGAGCAAGGCGTTTCCGGGCACCTACCTTCGGCAGTCGTCGGCCGCCCGGCCGACGACTGCCAGCAAGGAAAGGACCATGGAGCAGATCACCAAGAAGCTCATCAGCTGGGCTTCGATCCTCGAGGAGGGCACGCGCCAGCAGGCGGTGACGGCGTCGACGATGCCGTTCATCCACCCGCACCTCGCGCTGATGCCCGACGCCCACCTGGGACGGGGGGCGACCGTCGGGTCGGTCATCCCCACGCTCGGCGCGATCATGCCGGCCGCCGTCGGCGTCGACATCGGCTGCGGCATGATCGCCGTGCGCACCCAGCTCACCCGCGACAAGCTGCCCGCCGAGCGGCGCAGCCTGCGCGAGGCCGTCGAGCGGGCCATCCCGCTCTCCGCCGGCGTCAGCAACCGGACGATCAGCCGCGACCACACGCGGGTGCGGCTGGAGGAGCTGACCCGACGCGCCGAGCAGGCCGGCTTCGACCCCGCGTCGTACGCCGGGCGCTGGGAGCTGCAGTTGGGCACGCTGGGGTCGGGCAACCACTTCCACCCCTGACCCCCGCACTGTCAACCATGACCCTAGGGCCGCTGCGAGGCAACAACCATGTGGGCGGCGGGATGACCTTGGAGCGGCACGACGACGACTCCTTCGACCCTTCGGGCTGAGTCCACGGATCCCAGAACGACGTGACGCGTTGCAGACCGGATGGGATGCACCGAACTCGTTCGTTGAGACCAGCAGACACCTCTTGAGATTTCGATGACTAGGACATATATGTTCTGCTCGTCGAGGTTGAGCCGCAAGGAGAGTGGTTTTCGTGAACGAGCCCGTCTGCACATGCTGGCGGTTCCCGACGACCGACGGTCAAGTCCTCCCACTGCGGGCCGCCTCCTTGCAGCACGATGTTCAGATCACTCTTCACAGCGGCGAAGTCGTACAGGGTTGGTCATACGGCGCGGAGACAGTCACCCTTCCCCAAGGATCGACGACACTCGTCGTCGAGGTCGAGCCGCAGGATGGGTCGGACGTCATCGCTCTCAGACCTGAGCAGATCGCAACGGTCACGCCAGTCGGCGGACACACCGAACGAGAGTCGTTCCTGGATGCCCTATCTGCACTCATCGACCACGTCCGCGTCGGCAAGCCAACCGAACACATGCACCTGGTGGCGGCGGACCACGAGACGATCGAAGTGACCGTGACTCGGCGCGGTCACAGTTGCTCGCCACCTTCCTGACGGCACGGGCATACCTCGCGCATAACGCGAGGTTCCCGACCCGCCCCGACCTGGCGAGTCAACTATCGAGTCGAAGGCCCTCGACCAGGGTCGCCGGATTCACCTCCAACGCGAAAATGGCGTCACTGAAGCCGCCATCGACGTGCAAGGCGTAGGCCCGACGAGCCTCAGGACAACGCTCGATAGACGGGCGGGGGACTCACGTGGCTAACAACACACTCATGCGAAGGACTTCTACAATGACCGACCCCGGTGCAGACCCCATGCCTGCTCAACTCGCTTCCGCCGATGGGTCGTATTCGCCGAATCCGGTTGTTCCCACCACCGAGATGGTCGCCCGGGCCTGGCACGCACTGAGCGATGAGGCTATAGGGGGAGTTGCGTTCGATGGTCCCGACTGCACCTGCCGCAACTACGCCCCGCACGTGAGGTCAGTCCTCGATCTCTTCTCCGGACGTCCCACCCCTGAACCCGAAGGTCTTGGTTCGGTTGTCCTCAACCCGTTCACTGGCGGCATTTGGGTCCGGGCAGCGCATCCCACACTGCCCTGGCATGACCCAACGGCGGCGTCATCGCAGCAGTGGACCGACCCCACCTGCGAGGACTGGTTCGACTGGGGCGACCTACCGCGTCCCCTCGTTGTCCAAAGCACAGGTTGGACACCGCCGCGATCAGGATCCTGACGCGCAGAACCGTGACCGCACTCCCAGCCCCGATCCGGACTGCGAGGCGCGGAACTCATGAGGCAACCATCAAACCCAGGGAAGTTCATTGGCGAGTGTTAGTAGACGGCCAAACGGCCGCTGGCGAGCGCGGTTCCGGGACGCGGACGGCCGCGAACACGCCCGGCACTTCATCGACGAGGGGGACGCGCACCGATGGCTCAACGGCGTAGCAACCTCAATTGAGTCCGGGAAACACTTCGGAACGGCCGACGGACGGATCACCTTCCAAGCCTTCGCGGAGGCGTGGCGGGCCATGCGTCTGCACCGGGCTAGCAGCGCCGCACACGTCGAGACCATGCTCCGCCGCCACGTCTACCCAAGCCTCGGATCGAGACGACTCGATTCGATTGTCCACACCGACATCCAACGGTGGGTTCAGACGCTCAGCGAGGTGTTGGCCGGGTCCACGCTCCGAGTAGTACACGGCATCGTCTCCTCGATCTTCCGTGCCGCCGTGAACGATCGAAGAGTCCTATCTAACCCTTGTGACCACACGAGGCTCCCGCAGCGGGAGAGACGACTCGTGGTGCCGCTACGAACCGAACAAGTCGTGCGGCTACGCGACGCCGTCCCCAGCGGTCTCCGGACACTCGTCACGGTTACCGCCGGAACCGGCATGCGACAGGGAGAGGTCTTTGGGATAACTCGCGACCGGCTACGCCTCGGCGGCGAAGACCCGGTCGTCATCGTTGACCGCCAACTCCGCACGCTCCCCGGACCCACCACCGCCTTCGGTCCGCCCAAGACATCAACCAGCCGCCGAATCATCCCCCTCCCACAGGTGGTGGTCGAAGCACTCGACCACCACATCCGGCTGCACGACGTCGCCGACGACGGCCTAATCTTCACTCTCGGCGGCCAACCCATCACCCGGCAGGCGTTCGGACACCTGTGGCGACCCGCAGCCAAGACTGCCGGACTCAATGCTCTGACTGGCACTGGCATGCACGCGCTCCGTCACTACTACGCGTCGTTGCTCATCAGGTATGGCGAGTCAGCCAAGACGGTCCAAGCGCGCCTCGGGCACTCTTCGCCCAGCGAGACGCTCGAGACGTACGCCCACCTATGGCACGACTCGAACGATCGCACCCGGCTAGCGGTCGACACCGAACTGCGCCTGTGAAGGGGTGCCGCATGACCTGAGAGCATGGCCGCAAGGCCAGTTATCTGGCGGAAAGCAACAATGCACACTGCTCTCCTCGAACGCGCGTCGGGTGTCGGCATCCTGTGCTTACCTATCGCTCATGACCGCCGACGGCGCACCTGGGATGTCTCGCTACGAGGCGCAAGCATGGGTTGAACTCAACGACTATTGGACGAAGAAGGTTGAACGTCGCGGCCTCCCACCGAAGGTGTCTAGCGCCGTGGGATCTACGTCTGCCACGGTGAAGAGCGTTGCGAGCGCAACCGGCGGGTTTGTTCGCGACATCACGCCCCAGCCGGTCAAGAATGCGGGCGGGGTCGTTCTCGACCGGACCCTTGAACCCACGGTGCGCGCCGTTGTCGGGCTGCTCGAACTTGTCACCGAGACCGTTCAAGAACTTAGCGACGCCGAGAAGGTGCTCGCGCATCACCGGGCCAACGGTCACGACATCGAGACGATGGCTGACCTTCGCACGCTAGACCTCGAGCAACTCGACACCGTCACTCGCAAACTCGCCTGGCGCTCCCGACTTACCGGTGCGGTGGAAGGCGGGGCCATGGGAGCACTCACTTTCGTCCCGGTCGCAGGCACCGTCGCCGCCATCGGCGCGGACCTGGTCGTCATGCACGCTCTCTCCACAGCCATCGCGACCCGCGCCGCCCACGCATATGGCGTCGATCCCAGCAGTGACGACGAACGTCATCACCTTGAACGGATGCTACGCAAAGCCTGGACCGCCCAAGCGCCCAAGGCGGGCACCGTCAAGAGTGCCAGTGACGCCTTTCAAGCCGGAGCGGGACGAGTCCGATGGAGCGACAAGTTCCGCAACGACCACCGCATTGCCCACGCTCTTGAGAGCCTGATGAAGCAGATGGGCAACGGCAATCACGTGCCCATCGAAAAAGTTGTCAGCAAGATGCCCGCCATCGCCGTGGTTACTGCAGCCGGTACCAACAGCACCGTCCTAGGCTCCCTCGCCAAGACTTCAGTCCGCTATGGACAGACCCTTCACCTCGCCAGGAAGCACGACCTTCCACTCCCAGCCAGCCTGAACCAGGGACCGACACAGTTACCGGCCTAGCGGCGCGATGGCTCCGCGTCCCTCAACCTCCTCACAAGGGACCTACGGGACGTCGATGCTGTCGCCGTCCTGCTCGACCACCTCTACGGCGAGGGCGTCGACGGCAGCGATAACTGCCTTGACCTGCGCCAAGAGTGCTATCTCGACCGCCTCTCGCTCAGCGCCCAACGGGAGGGCGAGGGGCACTAGGACGTCGTTTGCCTGCTGGCGAGCGTGGTGCCCAATCCCTGCCTCTGTCAGTGCTTGCGACGTCAACGCCATCTCCTGAGTGGTCTTCAGACTCACCTGAGCCCACGCGGGTCCGGGACCGTGCTCGTCCCACCAGTTCAGCCAGGTGCCGACCCACATCGACTTGCCCGAGGGCGTGGTGATGTGTCGACCGAAGCCTCCGTCAGCGCTGCCGTTGCGGACCTTCTTCGACGACGCGCGCGAGCACACTGCCTTGATGACCTCGGTAAGGGACTGAAGTTGACGACCCACACGGGGTGGGAGGTCCTCCTGCATCACCGGGATCCATCCAGTGCTGGTCCGCCACTTCACCAGTCCGGCGATCTGCGCCAATTCGGCAGCGCCGCCCCTATCCCCATCGAGCGAAAGGTCGCTACTCAGGCGATTCAACAGCGACTCCCACGACACCACTGCGAGCACATGATTAGTTGTGCCGAGAGGCATTGACGCGACTCCGGCTTCCTCGGCCCCGTCAGGCAGGACGGTGGGCGCGAGTGCTCCACCTGGTGTCACCGAGATGATGCTCCAGAGGTTCCGCATCCGGTCGCGGGGAACCAGGAACACCAGTGCGGCAGGCGTCCCCGCAGTCAGTTTCCCGACATACGCGCCACTGACCTGCGCCTTCGTGAGTGCGGCATCGAACTTCGCCTCAACAACCAGCCGGGTACCTGTCGTGTCAGATGCGACGAGGTCCGGCCGTCCCTCCACATCGGGCACGATGTCCTGCCCGGTAAACCTCAACCCGGTCGTAGTTGTCCCCGGACACAGTTCGGACAGCAGATTAGACATAGAGGACGCAGCCGCCTTCGAGGTTGCACACAGGTGCACCAGAGCGTCCGTGGCCACCGGCTCGGGTTGCAGTTTGCGGGAGGCCACGATCGTCGCAAGGAGGTTGCTCACTTCTCGGATGCTTCCACGAAGCCTCGTCCTCGTCTCCCGAACTGCAGGTACGAGGGCACACATACGCGAAACGGCGTGATTACCAAAGTCAGAGTGCCGCGCCTGCGCCCTCTCTATCGCCACTCCAGGCCCAGTTGCGTCGTTAGTTTCAATCAGCCCACCGTTCTGCTTCTAGGCGACGTCAGCGCTTCGGCTTCGCCGCTCTGCATTGGCGACCGGGCTCGAAGCGCGCCGGACTGTCGGTGCGATCAGTCAGGATGAGCACCTAGACATGGACTCTGCGGAAGATGATGTCACCGTGACCCTCGGCAAGATGATCGACGACAACACCCATAAAGGCGATGCCGGTATCGCGCTCATCCACCGTCGCGTCAGCCAAATGGACCAGGTCTGGCATGAACGCACCATCGACCCCGGTATCGACGGCACCATCGAACTTCGCGACCCGGACACCGGCGAGATGAGCAACCAGCACATCTTTGTGCAGAGCAAGGCCAGCGATCGGTTCCCCGGTGAGACCGACACCAAGTTTCATTACATCTGCAA
The DNA here is from genome assembly GCF_037120545.1 of Nocardioides sp. CCNWLW216. Lineage (NCBI taxonomy): Bacteria > Bacillati > Actinomycetota > Actinomycetes > Propionibacteriales > Nocardioidaceae > Nocardioides > Nocardioides sp. CCNWLW216. The sequence goes on along the minus strand of NZ_JBBBBJ010000001.1, from coordinate 276,329 downwards.
GGCGCGAGACGTCGACTACTGGATGAAGGCCGGGCACAACCCCGTCATCCTCGTCTGCTCTCATCCCGAGACAGGCGAAGCCTGGTGGGCCCACATCCAGTCCTGGTTCGCCGATCCGGCCCGCCGCGCCGCGCTCAGAGTCGACTTCGACAAGGCGACCCAGAGATTCGACAAGGACACCCCGCCCCGCCTATTCGCCGTGGCAGATCCCCACGGCAAAGCACACACGCCCGTCGCCGACCAGCGTGCGGAAACGCTAGTCAGCAACCTCCTAGCGGTGGAGTTCCCGGACTCATTCTTCAGTGCGCAGGCATCGACCTCGTCGGTCGGGGCCATATACGCCGCTCAACGGGCCTCGCCCTACTCGGTGCGCAACGACTTCGTTCTGAGCCACGGCCGCATCTACGCCTGGGACCAGATCGCCGGAACCGGCCTCGTGCGTTCCACCGAGACCGCAGCCCTGCGCACACCGACCGGTGAACTCGCGGGCGGCAACCCGGACGAACGCCGTCTCTTCGTACGCCTCCTCGGAGCCGCACTCCAACATGACCTACGGGACACGTGCCGCTGGAACAACGGCCGCAAGTTCCTGCACTACAGACCCACCCCAGACCTGTCCGAGCGCAAGGTCCTCAGCGCATCTGGCAGTAAGCGGATCGCCTTCAAGGGCTTCTACCAGCGTAAAGACGACCCGACTCGCCATCAGTTCTACCGGCACGCAGCCGTCCACTACAACTTTCTCGAGATCGGCGGCCACTGGTTCTGCGAACTGAGGCCAAACTACTTCTTCACTAGTGACGGCTATAAGGAGAGCGCCTTCGCCGACGACTACCTCAGCAAGATGAAACGGCTTGAACGCAACTCCGCCGTCCTAGGCGAAACCCAACTCTGGGCAGGCATCATCCGAGGCAACACCGAGACCCCTCAACTGAGCCTCCTCGACGACGACCAGTCCGACGACCGAATCCTCTCTTTCGGACCACTCGTCACCTTCGACGTCGACCGGGGCATCGACGACAAAGACTGGCTACCGCCCGGCGGGATCGACACGAACCCTGACCAGATGGCGCTCGACTTCGAGGACTTGGAATGAAAATCACGATCCTCGACGAACCCACCCTCGAGTTCGCTCACGGCGGTCATCACATTGACCCACGACACGGCATCGACTTTTACGGCCCGGCCGACCTTGACGACACCGCCGTCCGAGTCATCCGCGTCGGCATCATCGGCCCCCAAGCCTCCATCGACGGCGTCAAACGATGGCTCGACACCTGCCGCAGTAGCATCTCCGCCAAGAAGAGCCACCTCGGGCACCTCTACATGCCCTTCCCGGGCTTCGACACCGACCGCGCCTTCCGCTCCACCATCATCTGGAACAGCCGTCTCGAACGACCCATCGCTAAGCGCGACCTCGACACCCTCGACGGAGCCAGCCCCCTCACTGCAGCCCAAGCCGCCGTCGACATCTACGACCGCGAACTCGAGGCCCTGCATGAAGAACCAAACTGCGACGTCGTCATCGTCTGTCGCCCCGACAACCTCATCGACACCGGCACGCGCACTCGACGAGGTAAGTCAGGCGAGGATGCTTCCGCGCCCCTACCCGCTGGGCACGGCGACTTCCACTCACTTCTGAAAGCCCGCTCCCTTCGCTACAGCCAGCCCATCCAACTCATCCGCAGATCCACCTGGGATCCGACCTTCAAGGACCCCAAAGCCGCTGAGGTCAGGGTCAAACAGGACGAGGCCACCCGCGCGTGGAACCTCCACACCGCCCTCTACTACAAGGCTGGAGGCGTCCCCTGGCGACTCCCGCGCGACCCGCGCGACCTCGCCAGTTGCTACGTGGGAGTTGCCTTCTACGGCACTCAAGAGCATGAGACACTCGAAACGAGCGTCGCGCAGGTCTTCAATCAGCGAGGCGACGGCGTCATCGTCCGTGGCGGACAGGCCCGGATCTCCAAGATCGACCGGCAGCCACATCTCACCGAGGACGACGCACATCGACTACTGCGCGACTCCCTCGAGAAGTACCGCCGCGAACACAAACAGAGCCCCGCAAGGATTGTGCTCCACAAGACTTCCGCGTTCACCGACGAAGAGGCTGCCGGGTTCCGCGCCGCCGCCAACGAGCAGTACATCGACATCCTCGAACTCATCTGGCTCAGCCGATCCGAGCACCTACGTCTCTTCCGCAAGGGTCAACAGCCGCCGCTGCGTGGGACCCTCATGACGCTCGACGACCACCGACACGTCCTTTACACGCGCGGTAGCGTGCCCTTCTAGAAGACCTACCCCGGCATGTACATCCCGCAACCAGTCGGCATGCGGCTCCACATGGTCGAAACCAGCCCTGAAGACCTCGCCGCCGAACTGCTGTCTTTGACCAAGATGAACTGGAACGCCACCCAACTCGACGGACGCGAGCCAATCACCCTGCGCACCGCTGACAAGGTCGGCGAGATCCTCCGTCATCTAGGCCCCACCGATCTCCCAGCGTCGCGATACGCCTTCTACATGTAGATCGAGGCGTCTCGGGGCGCGACAACGGTTGCCACCGGCGGTGGCTGCCGCTAGACCCTCCAGGTCCGCGGGTTCGAGGGTGCCCAAAGCGGCGCGAGGGTGTACTGGGCCTTCTCGCGGGGCTGCGCGGCCGAGCCGAGATTGACGACTCGACGTAGGCAGCACGTCCTGCCGCTGTCTGTCCGATACCTAAGGCAAGATCAAGAGACGGTGGACCAGCCAAAGGAAACTAGAACTTGAGCACTTTCGACTTCGACGACTTTCTCGCCGATTCCGACGCACAGGAAATCGACTGGATGCGCCCGCCCGGTGCGCCCGCCGCCCTGGAAACCATCCGCATCTCCATCGGCCTCGGACCCGACGCCCTAGAGGTCGTCACCGCCAAGTCCACCGGCGCACCAAAGATGGACGACGTGCGTCGCTTGTGGTCGCTTCGATGGAACCGCCGTGCCGCACCGGTCCTGCTCGTCGTCGCTCACGAAAATGCCTCCGGCTGGGAAGCAACCGTCTGCGGACCCAGCGCCGACCCCACCGCCATCCCGGGCCTCGAACTCAGCAAGGTCGACCGAATCTGCTCTGCGGCCCTGTCGGAACCCACCGCAGCAGCAGCCAAGCGCACCCTCCAGCGGCTCCTGGTCAGCCCCCAGGACCAACTCGTCGCAGGGCTCACGAACAAGGGACTTTTCGCCTCACACGAACTTCGCCACGGGGTTCCCACGCGAGCCGACTGGCCGACGGCCCGAACCGCCGGTACAGCGCTCCTGACTAAGACCGGGACCGACCTCATCGCCGGACTCGGCTACACGCCGTCCGCCCACGGATCGCTTGCTCAGATCCTCTCGGTCGGGAGTACCCGGCACGCGGTGGCGGTCCTCCTCAACGAGAACGAACTGTTCGATCGGCCCGGACAGCGCTTCGGAGCCGTCTCACCGGTCACCCAGGGCCTCGCAATTGCACAGGAACAAAACCTTCCCTGGCTGATCGTCATACGAGGCACTCTGCTTCGGCTCTACCCCGCCAAGCCAGACATTGGCGTCGGGCGAAAGGGCCAGTCCGAGACCTACGTCGAACTCGACCTCGCGACCGTCTCGAACGACGACGCGGGCTACCTCCCGCTCCTCTTCTCACCCGACGCACTCGCCGAAGGCGGCACGGTCGGACAGATCCTCGCCGCATCCGCCGACCACGCCGCAGCGCTCGGAGCCCGACTGCGCGACCGCGTCTACGTCGACGTCGTGCCCGCCCTCGCAGTCGCAGTCGCCAACGCCATGCAGGCTGCCGAGGGTGTCGACCTTGACGAACGAGACCTCCAAGAGGCGTACCACCGCACCCTGGTCATCCTGTTCCGGCTGCTCTTCGTCTCCTACGCCGAAGACCGAGGACTCCTCCCATACGGGCGCAACCCGCGCTACACGAAGAAGGCCCTCAAAACCCTCGCACGCGAGTTTGCAACCAACCCCGACATCGCCTTCGACGCCGAGGCCACAGACCGGTGGGAAGACCTCCTGTCCGTCTGGCGAGCAGTAGACGACGGCAACAGCGAATGGGACGTGCCCCCCTACAACGGTGGTCTCTTCGCCACCGACGCTGACCTGCATCCCTCCGGGCACGCCATCGCCCAGATGCGCCTCACCAACGCAGAAATTGGTCCCGCGCTCAAGGCGCTGCTCATCGACCGAGGGGCCGACGAGGATCTTGGGCCGGTCGATTTCCGGTCATTATCCGTTCGCGAGTTCGGCACCATCTACGAGGGCCTCCTCGAATCGTCGCTCTCCATCGCACCCACCGACCTCACGGTAGACGCGAAGACGAGGGCGTTCTTGCCCGCCAAGGCGTCCGACCACGTCGAGGTGCGCGCCGGACAGGTCTACTTTCACAACGCATCCGGTGCCCGTAAGGCAACCGGGTCGTACTTCACCAAGGCGTTCGCTGTTGAGCACCTCCTTGACACTGCCCTCGAATCCGCGCTGACGGACCACCTAGCCAAAGTCAAGACGTTGCTGGACGCAGGCGACGAAGCCGCCGCAGCGGACGCGTTTTTCGACTTCCGCATCGCCGACCTCGCGATGGGTTCCGGGCACTTTCTCGTCGCTGCCATCGACCGCATCGAGACCCGCTTCGCCAAGTTCCTCGCCGATAACCCCATCCCCAACATCAACGACGAACTCACTCGGCTCTCCATTGCAGCAGAGGAAGCGCTCGGCGAAGCAGCCGGGACCGTCGAGATCGAAACCGCAATGTTGCTCCGCCGCCAAATTGCCCGCCGATGCATCTACGGACTCGACCTCAACCTCATCGCCGTCGAACTGGCACGACTCGCCATCTGGATCCACACCTTCGTTCCCGGCCTCCCAATGTCGTCCCTGGACCACGGACTCCGCGTCGGAAACAGCCTCACTGGCATCGGCACCGTTGATGAGGCATTGGCGGTGTTCGAGCCGCGAGCCTCCGCTGGACAGTTCAGTCTCTTCGGTGACCAGATTGAGGAGGCACTCAAGACCGCTAGAGACCGATTGATGAGGGTGGCTCGAACCGCTGAAGCCACCAAGGCTGAGGTGCGCGAGGCGACTCGCGCACACGCGCAAGCCATGGATGATGCCGGAGACGCTCGCGCCCTGCTTGACGCGGCTGTTGCGGTCCGACTGGGCCTTTGCCCCATCCCATCTGGCCCGGACGAAGCCATCGCAGTTGGCGAGTCTTCCCCAGTCCAACTCGCCGTCCGCAAGTTGAAGGCGGCGCACCTTCCTTACCTCTTCCCAGAAGTCTTCATGCGGGTGAACGGGGGCTTCGACGCGATCTTGGGGAATCCGCCATGGGAGAAGGTCAAGGTCGAGGAACACCGGTTCTGGGGTCTTCGCCACCCCGGTCTGTTGTCTCTGTCGAACAAGTCCATGTGGGAAGAGATCGACCGCTTGAAGTTGGAGCGGGAGGATCTTGCCGCCGAGTACCTAGAGGAGGCAGAAGCCACACAAGGCTTGCGTCGCCTCATCGCTGCGGGCCCATTCCCAGGGCTCGGCAGCGGTGATATCGACCTCTACCAGGCTTTCTGCTGGCGGGACTGGGACCTCCTTCGTGATGGCGGTAGGGCCGGGATCGTGTTCCCCCGAAGTGCGCTGTCAGGATCTGGAACCGCGATGTGGCGTAAAGCCGTCGTCGATGGTGGGTCCTTTGAGAACGTATGCACGCTAGTGAACAGTCAGCAGTGGGTTTTTGACGAGGTGCACCCGCAGTACACCGTGTCGCTCACCACCGTTCGCAAGGGCGGGACGGAACGATCAGTGACGCTAGAGGGCCCGTATCACTCGGCAAGAGAGATGGCGGCGGGTTCGGGAAACACCATCACGATCCCATCCCAGGAGTTTGCAGGATGGACGACCGGGCACGCCTTTCCGATGCTTCCCGGCGTCGATGCTGTAAGGATATTTCGCGCGATGCGCTCGCACCCCAGACTGGACACTGCGACCAGCAACTTCGAGTTCAGGCCCGTCGCTGAACTGCACGCCAGCGCCGACAAGCACCTGTTCGACATGGACCTTGCGTGCCCTGCAGGCGACATTAAGGTCTATAAGGGTGTCTCGTTTGACATCTGGCAGCCCGACGGAGGTACCTACTACGGGTACGCAGACCCTGCGGTCGTCCTGCCCGCGCTCCTAGCGAAACGGCAGCGTCAAGCGCGGAGCGCACGATCCGCGCTGCACGGGATGTCCGCCGGAACCATCCAGTCCCTAGATGCGCTTAGGCCAAGAATCGCATTCCGCAACGTCACAAGATCCACTGACTCGCGTACGTTCCGTGGAGCGCTCGTGCCACCCAACGTCGTACTCACGCACGGTGCTCCGTACTTCGTGCGCCGGGAGGGCGGTGCGCCAGAGGAGGCTTATCTGCTCGGTATCCTCTCCTCGATCCCGCTCGATTGGTACGCCCGCCGTGTCGTTGAACTCAACATGGTGTTTGAGATCTTGAACGGATTCCCAATCCCACGCCCCAGTCATGACAACCCACTCCGAGTTCGGCTGACGGAACTAAGCGGACGACTTGCGGCAATTGATGGGCGATACGCCGCATGGGCCGAAGAAGTAGGAGTACCGGTCGGTTCCGTCACAACGGACGCTACGAAGAACGAACTGATCGCCGAGATCGACGCCCTGTCCTCACTCCTTTATGGTCTCCAGCGGGCAGACGTAGAGCACATGTTCATGACCTTCCACCGTGGTTGGAACTACCAGCCGAGACTCGAAGCGGTCCTAGCGCACTACGACGCCTGGGAGTCGAAAGGTGATGCCCAATGACGACACTGCCCGACAAGACTCGGCCCGAGTTTGCAACGAACAACCCGGACGCGGGTGAGCAGGTCTCCACAGCCATCAACACCCTGCTGTCGCACCTGCGTACGCAGTGGGTGAGTCCGCCGTCTCTCGCGATCGCAACCGCGTACTTCAACCCCGGCGGGTTCGGCCTCTTGGCGTCGGAATTAGAACAGGTAGGCGCAGTCCGCCTCCTGCTCGGCGCTGAACCGCTGGATGTGGATGAGCGCTCGCGCGTGCGTCCGCTCGGTCAACGTGCTCGTCGCCGTGGCCCTGGTCCCGACGTGCAACGAGCGCTGGAAGGGCACACGCGGTCGCTCGAAGAAGACCGGAACCTCCTTGGGTTCACCCGCGACGCGGACGCGTCTGCACGTCGGTTGGTGAAGTGGCTAGAAGAGCACCCCAACGTCGAGGTTCGCCGCTACGAGGACGGGTTCCTGCACGGCAAGGCGTTCATCGTTGAGACACACGACACGGGCGTGCTGGCGGGGTCGTCGAACTTCACGTACGCCGGGCTCGCTCGCAACAACGAACTCAACCTGGGTCTCTACCAGCCCACCCCCGTGCGGCAGGTCATCGACTGGTTCAACGAACAGTGGGACAAGGCGAAGCCCTACGACCTCGCCGGGCTCTACAAGGCCCGGTGGGAGGCCCACCAGCCGTGGGACATCTTCATCCGGATGCTGTTCGAGAACTACGGCGCGGACCTCGAGGAAGCGACCGCCGGGTCCCGGCTCGGGCTAACCGCGTTCCAAGCCGACGGCGTGTGGCGCGCCAAGCGCATTCTCGACCGTCGCAACGGTGTCCTCATCGCCGATGAAGTCGGACTCGGCAAAACGTTCCTCGCCGGTGAACTCATCTACGAAGCGACCGTCGAGCGGCGGCAGAAGGTCCTCATCGTCTGCCCCGCGACCCTTCGTGATTCAACGTGGTCGGGGTTCCTTCGTGACATGAACCTCCGCGCGGACGTCGTCTCGTACGAGGAACTCGTCTACAACATTGACTCCGCCGGTAAGAAGACCTCATCGCTGCAGAACCTCGACGAGTACGCGATGGTCGTCATCGACGAGGCCCACGCGTTCCGGAACAACCTGACACTGCGTGCCGAGGCGTTGCACCGGATCGTTGACTCAACTGTCCCGAAGGACCTCGTGTTGTTGACCGCCACCCCGGTCAACAACAGCCTCGAAGATCTCTACAACCTCATCATGTTCTTCGCTCGCAATGACTACGCGTTCGCGGACGTTGGTATCCCGTCGCTGCGTCAATACTTCAACCAGGCCATCGCAACCGACCCCGACGACCTCACCGCGCAGCAACTGTTCGACGTCCTCGACGCGACCGCCGTGCGCCGCACCCGACGGTTCGTGAAGAACCACTACCGAGGCGACAAAGTCCGCATCAACGGCGTCGAGCAGGAAATCTCGTTCCCGACCTGCGAGGTCCAGCGAGTCGACTACGACCTCTCCGCTGTTCTGCCCGGCGTCTTCGACGCCCTCGCCACCGCCCTCGGCGCAGACCTCGACGACCACGTTGTTGCAAGCGTGGGAGGCGCAGGAGTGATCCTGGCCGACATCGGCCAGGTCCTCACGATGGCCCGCTACGTGCCCTCCCAGTTCCGCCTCGACGGCGAAACCGAACATTACGAAGCCCAAAACGCGGGGCTTCTGCGTTCCGCGCTGCTGAAGCGGTTCGAGTCGTCGGCGTACGCGTTCTGCCGCACCGTCGAAAAGATGCTTGAGTCCCACGACCGGTTCCTCCACGCACTCGACGCCGGATACGTCCTTAGCGGAGACAACCTGCGCGACTTCGCCGCCGTCGGCATGGACGACGCCGAAGAGTTCCTTGCCGAACTCGAAGACGACGACGGCACCCTCGACGCCGTCGGATACAACGTCCCCGACCTTCGTGAGGCCGTCGAAGCCGACCGTGCACTCCTCGCGATGTTGCATGAACGAGTCCGCCACGTCGACCACACCACCGACCCCAAGATCGAACGTCTCATCAACGAACTGGCCGACATCGCCAAGCACGCAACCGACGAAGGCATCGGCGACGACGACACCCGCAACAAGCGGAAAGTTCTCGTCTTCACCTACTTCGCCGACACGGCCAACTACATCGAAACCGCACTAAAGGACGCCCTCATCAGTGACCCCCGGTTGAGTGACTTCCGTGACCGGTACGCCCTCGTGTCCGGGCCCGACAAGGCCAACCGGACCGACCTCATCGCCGGATTCGCACCCCTCACCGCCGGAACGGGCGAAGAGGACGACATCTACGACCTCCTCGTCACCACCGACGTGCTCGCCGAAGGTGTCAACCTTCAACAGGCCCGGCACATCATCAACTACGACCTGCCGTGGAACCCGATGAAACTCGTCCAGCGGCACGGACGAATCGACCGCATCGGCTCCCTCCATACCCGCGTGTTCATGCGGTGCTTCTTCCCCGACGAAGACCTCGACCGCATCCTCGGCCTCGAAGAACGCCTCCAACGCAAACTCAAGCAAGCCGCCGCCGCAGTCGGCGTCGGAACCGTCCTACCAGGCGTCGACCCCGTCGAACGGTCCATCACCGAAACCCGCGACATGATCGAACAGATCAAGCGCGAAGAAGCCGCCATCTTCGAAGACGGCGGATCAGCGGCACTCTCAGGCGAGGAGTATCGCCGCCGCCTCACCAACGCGTTCAACAACCCCACCACCAAAGCCCGAGTCCTCGCGCTCCCATGGGGTGCGGGCACCGCCCTTGAACGTGACCACGCCGACCCCGGCTTCGTGTTCTGCGCCCGCGTCGGTGACCACGACAAACCGTTCTACCGTTACGTCCCCCTCAACGAAGACCTCACCACCCGCGTCGTCACCACCGCCGACGGCGATCAGACCCCCGAGGTCATCCGGGAAACGCTGTCGTGCCTCTCGCACGCCGACCCTGGCGACGACACCACGCCAGCCGTCGACCTCAGCCCCGAGATGTACCAAGCCGCCTTCGACGCTTGGGCCGTCGCACGCGACGACATCCACCTCGACTGGTCGCTCCGCACCGACCCCGGACGCCTCGCACCACCCCTGCCGAAGGTGATGCGCGACGCCATCGACTTCATCGAACAACACGGCAACCACCTCGGCGACAAGCAGGACACCCTGACCAGTCGTCTCAAAGCGCCTTACACCAACCGCGTGCAGCGAGCGATCCGCGCTGCCCTGAACGCCGCTGCGGCGGACACCTCCTCCAAGACCGCCCGCGACACAGTGGACGCGCTCGCCGCCGTTGCCGACGAGTACGGCCTCAACATTCCCGAACCGCCCGTGCCGCTGCCACCGGCCCAACCCGACGACATCTACCTCGTCTGCTGGACTGCAATCACGCCGACCCCCCTGATGCCCGACACGCTCGTCAAGACCGCATCGGAACTCTTCTGACAAGCGTCTGTGACGGCGCGCAATCCGATGTGTGCTCCGGCACCCCTGTCGAGAAACATAGCCACGCTGAGTGCCTTCGGATTGAAGCAGCGCCCGGCGGTTCAGCCCTCGTGCGTCCTTACGATGAGGTGACCGGACTGGTCGGTGCATAGGCGACGAACCGAGTCCAGCCCGAGCGAGGCGGCACTGCTCCCGATCAACCCTGGCGTTCGCCGTAGAGGACGGCATGCTGGCCCGCGACTGGAGGTGACGGCGACTTCGGTCTCACAAGATCGGGTCACGCTTACGCGCTATGTACGCCGCAAAACGAGCGCACACATTCGCATGAGCCATGACGGCGCGCGCAGCGGGCTGGACGTGCGGGAGGTCGTCGTCCGGGTTCAGGTGATGCTCGTAGGTGAGGGTCCAAACGCGACAACCGGGGCACAGTCCAACGACGGTCCACGCCTGAGGGTCGTGCTTGATGATCGTCGACTTCGAGATGTCGAGCAGCATGACGATCTGGTCAGGAGAGGTGCGGGGGCCAATGATCATGTGCGAATACAACCAGTCAAGGTTTGACGAGTAGCGGGCTGCCCGGTGCTGATACAGGCGCGGTCCTGATCGTATGCAGGACATGGCGATTATCGGGGCGGGACTCATGCCCTGCTCCAGAACGACTAACCAGCGGGAGCGCGAACGATGGTCTTGCTGGACCCACCGCTTCAGCCAGATCAGGTCTCGTCAGGATCGGATGCAACAGCGCCCAAGCCCCCGCGTTCGCCTCGTTGGAACCTCGCCAGTGGGGACTTCTTCGCCGAGTTTGTACACGTCGTCAGTCGTTCCGGTGTCCCACCGGCAGGAGCCCTTTCCCTAGAGACCGCAGGACCTGCTCCCCCGTCACCCGAGTGATCTGCCGGAATCGCTGCTCCCAGCGAGAGTCCAGGAAGATCGGCGGGCAGACCAGCGAAGCAATGCGCGGGTTCGAAAGGTTGCGGTACGACCATCGGCGTACCCTGCACCACCGGAGAGGACCGACCCGGACCCACTGTCGCCGGTCCCACCGCCAGACGGTGAAGCCCAGCGGGCCAACCGATGCGCCGCACACGGGGGCGTCCGTTCGTGATGCTTGCGGCTTCCAACCTGATTGGGGCTACGGGGCGGGCCGGAACGTTTGCTTTTCGGTGGTGCCGGTCCACAGTTCCTGGTTGCCGTGTTCGCGCCAGAACTGGAAAATCGTATGCCCTCTCAGGGCTTGGATTTCGAAGGTCTCGCCGGTGACGTCCTCGTCGTACGGTGCCGCGAGCCCTGCGAGGGTAGTGCAATCACCGAGCACGACGTAGTCGAATCGCCTCAACCCCGACTGGTCGCGCAGCGCCTTGTCACCCTGGAACTCGTAGTTCTGACCCGGTTCAAGGCCCACCCGATAGATCCATGGGTGCGCCATCTCGTACTCCACGACCCTAGTGTGGTGTTCATATATGTGCGAAGCCGCGATGTGTTCAGCGGGCACCCAGAGTCCGACACGCGCGGTTCGCTGCGAAAGGCGTTCCTTGTACACATCCAGGACCAGGTCTGGAGGCAGGCCATCCGGCGATTGATCAAGCCGCAGGGGCAGACGCCCGGTCCCGGACATTGCTATACGTTGAAGGTCAGCGTCGGTCGCGATTCGGTCGAGGCTGGTGAAATACGCGTAGGCACAGTTCTCCAATTCGCGGGTGCCTTGGAAGTTCCACGCCGACCCTCGAATGTAGCCACTCTTGAGAATGAGGGGCTTGAACGGCTTCGCGGTGTGGTGGTAAAGGCGAAGTTCCACGCCGCCGTCTTCCCGTAGGCGATAGCGCCCGGCTTTATAAAGCGCGAGGTTCGCCGGGCCGTGAATGGTGCAGCGATACATCTGAGAATGGTCGGCAAAGTCAGTAACGAAGCCGTCTCCGGTGATGTCGACCCGGATGATAATGTCGCGGTTCCATGGGTTCGCCACGGCGAGGTGCACGCCGGTGTAGCCGGGGTCGTCGAGCATCAACATCGACGGGTACACCCACTGGGGCTGTAGCCAGTAAGGCGCGTTGCTGGAGACCATCACATGATCGGGAAGCACGATAGTTCGACCACGCCGATGGACGAGGCGTACTTTCACGTAGCCGTCGTACGCGGTTTCAAATTCTGCCGCATCGACGTGTCTACGAGGTGTGGGCCGTGCGTTCGTGTGGCTCATTCGAACCCGTGATGTTTGCGGTGATAGGACAGATCATCTGCGCTGAGAAAGTGCTTGCTCACGACCACATTCAACGGCCCCACGGGACTTCCGTCACGTTCATAGACGAAGAAGTTGCTAGCGATGTACAGCCCACCTCGGTCGAACATGACGTGGTGGTTGGGGCACAGGCACAGCATGTTGCTGACCTTGTCTGCTCCGTTGTGGGGTTCACCGATTGGGCGGATGTGTGCGCCTTCGCTGTAGGGGCCGTTGGCGAGTTCGATTCGGATGTGGCAGATTTGGCAGCGGTTGTCGTAGAGGGCTTTGACGGCCTTAGAAACTTTGGTGTCTCGCTGCTTGCCGTACACCATCGATGCCGTCGTGCCCGGCGTCTCTTTGCCTTCCGGTACCTCGCTGCCCGGCGACCGATGGGGGGAAATGTCCGGGGCTTCGGGCTCGTCCACCGGCGGCACGGGCGGCTCGAACGGCTGCGTGGGCTGTGGCGCAGAGGGAGCGCGGGGCGCTGGCGGGGTGAGTTGGGCGTGTCGAATCCTCGTGCCGCGACCCTTGGGTGGCTCGCGCCGGTCGAGTCGGGTGCGGTTCCAACGCATCACGGTGGGCAGTTTCTGTCCGGGGTAGTCGGACATGCGCACCCAGGGCAATGCCTCCTCGGGGGTGAGTTGGACCATGAGAAACCGGCATACGAGGAAGCCGTCGTTGCCAGGTTCGGTCCAGTAGTCGTCGACCCAGTAGAGGCCGTCATAGCGGTAACCGTGGGTGGGGGCGTAGATGTCGGCTCCGTTGCCTCGCAGGACGCGGACGGGCCTGTTGTACTGGTGGGAGTAGACGAGCGCGGCGTTGTCTCGGTCGTTCAGTGACTGATTCGTGATCTGTCGACCGGTCGCGCCGTCCCGTCCGCCTTGTCCGGTGTAGAGGATCCAGTCGCCGTGATCGATGTCGTCGCTATAGCCGCCGGACGGGCAGATGGCACCTGCGCCGGGTTCGTCAGTGCGAGCGTCGATGCCGCGTCCCCACTGAGTGTGGACGTGTTTTTCCATGGCGTCGCGGCGGGAGTCATAACGGGACCCGACGGGCTGACCGGGGTATTCGCCGATGGTCAGGGGTCGCTTAGAAGCCACGTCACAGCCCTGCTTCGGCGAGTAGCGATCCGACGGTGGTGCCGAGGGCGGTGGCAACCGCGCGGAGTGTGCCGAGGGTGGGGTTGCTGCTGCCTGCCTCGAGTCGCCGCACCATCTGGACCGAGATGTGCGCACTGGCAGCGACCTGCTCCTGAGTGAGGCGTGCGAGGTCGCGGCGCACACGGAGTGTGTCCGCGAGTGCGGTGGCGAGCGGTTCAGGCAGGGGCCGGTGAGTCCCGGTCTTTACTTCTGGCACACGCAGAGGATTGTCACCAGGTATGCAGGAGACGAGAACATTTATGTTCTATAGGGGCACAAGTCCTGACAGCGACTAGGCGTTCACCTCGAACCCGTGCCAACGAGGTCTGCGCGCCGTTGGGGTCTATCACCAGCCGCCCCGGGGCTGACGACGCGTGCCGAGAAAGCAGACGCCAGACGGAACCTTCAGTGCCGTCCAGCACCCCACTCGCGCGCCACCGAACGCGCAAGGTGTTCCACCTGGCCTATCGACCCACCGTCGCTCAACCAGGCCACGGGCGTGGCTCCGTCGAGTTCTTCGGCCGGGGTGCGCATCAAGACGGCCACCGCCCACGAGTCGAACTCACGGAGGATCCTGAGCAGGACGCGAAGGCCGGGTCGAACTTCGACCACTCCATCGCATCGCTGGAACTGGTCGACCGGATACACGTACACCCCATCACTCGTCGTGACCGCCAGGATTGAACCGGCCTCCCGCCGATCGCGAAGAACGTCAGCACTGATGCCAAGCGCGCTGCACACCTTCTCGGCTGACCACACGGGCCTCACCACGGGCGCGAGCCCGTCAAGGCTCTCCCGTCTCTCCGGGGCAGGGGGTAGATGTGCCGGTCGCGGTTCATGCACGCCGTCCAGTATCAGTCATCGCCGGGAGGCATGGTTGAGGCGCACGCCCCGGATCTGCCACTCGATGAAGTCGCCGTCACCCGAGAGCCGCTCGCTGGCCCGACGGAACACTGTCGTCGGGCCGAGCACTCCGAACGGCGACCTGAAGGACATCCCCGGGCGGCGCAGTTGGGGACAACCGCGCCATCCCGACCGGCCAGCGTTTCGCCGCCTGAAAGGCGGCTGGGCGACAGCCGACTCGTCTCGAGAGGCAACCCACCGCTGGTCCTGACCCAGCCCAGCGGCTCGACCTGCCCCGAACGGTCGCCCCGGTGGTAAATGCAACCAAGTCTCGCGCCCCAGGGCACGGATGTGTCATATTTGACACATGGCAGATGACGCGCAGGCCGAACGAACGGCCGAGAGGGCGCTGGGGGCGCGCATCCGCAACCTGCGGTTGGCCGCTGGTCTGACCCAGGCCGATATCGCGCTGGCCGTTGGCATGGACCGGGCGCAGTTCGCGCGGGTCGAGCACGGCCGCCATGCGGTGGCCGCAACCCGACTACCTCAGATAGCCCAGGCCCTGGGTGTCTCTGTGACCGAAGTAGTCGACCGAGCGTGGGACGAGGCCGCCGAGCCGCCTAACGGGCCGGAGGTCGACGTCTTTCACACCTGGCTACTGGGCGACCATCGGCTCCAACTACAGGCCACGCGAGCACGGCTCCCGTATGTAGTGCGGCTGGCATGTTCCTGCTCGACGGAGCCCCTTTGGCAGCGGAAGGTGGAGCGTCACTTCGACCTCCTCGAAGCCACAAGAACCGACGCCTCGCTTCTAGGACGCGTTCTGCCCCATTTGAAGCAACAGGGGTACACGGACACGCGCCGACTGAGCGACCTCGAAGCCGAGGTCACGCTCGCGGGCTTGGGAGCGAGGGACCTACTTTCCGCACTCGACCGCGCCGACGACAGGTGGCACATGTGAGCGGTTTCCTCGGTTGGCACAGCAAATTTCCGCGCCTGGCTTGCTCGCACGATGTCCCCCACCGACTCACTCTCGCGCGGAGCAACGGTGCTTAGGAGTAGGCGGTGGAAGCCGACCCTTGCAGTGGACGCGACTGCTCGGCCGCCGGGCCGGGCCCAACTACTGACCGGTGCGAGATTCTATTTCGACGCCGATCTGAGACCGGTTCGACCTCTGAATGACTGGCTCACCGAGATCTCCACCGCGCATCCGCTGGAGACAGTCAAGTCTTACGGCTACGAAGTGGCTCGGTTCTCTGACTTCCTAGAAGTCGAGTTCGATACCACCCTGCTGGGCGAGGACCTTCTGGCCGACGGAGATCGATACCTTCGGGCCTACAACGCTCACCTCGTTCGTCCCGAGGCCTTATCCTCTGACAGCCTCGCCCCGAAGGGCGCGTCGCGCTCCGTCGTCGGCAAGGTTCGCGCAGCACTGCACTCGTTCTACCGGTTCTGCACATACGACCGCCGCATCGAGTCCTTCCCGTTCACGCTGGTGACGACGTCGACGCGGTACGGCGACATCGAGACCCTCGCCTACATGCGAGGTGGGCGCATCACCGACCCATTCCGCGATCCAATCCCCAGCAGTCAGTTGGACGACTACTACTTCGTCGGCCTCCTGGGAACGCTCCCTGACGGCTCGGTCGACACCGGCTTCGGTTCGTGGCAATCCGCCCAACGGAATGCCGCAGGGTTCGGGCTTGGAGTTGGCCTTGGGCTTCGGCACCGCGAGATTCTTGGGACCACCATCTTCGAGGTCCCGCGCGCGCACCCCGACGGGCTGACCCCGGCGAGGGTCGCAGGCGGCATCGCTAAGGGCGGGCACAGCCGCAAGGTGGTCGGACTTTCGCAGTGGCTTCTCCCGGTGCATCGCTATATCAGCGGCGACCGTCGGTCGATCGCACGGCGAGCGACGTGGCGACCCGAGCGCGCATGGGTCGTCGATCCGATGCGCACCACTCAGTTCGAAGTGGTCGTCGAAACCCCGAACGGCCGCCACGAAACGCATCGGTGGAATGACCTCAACCACGAGCAGAGGGCAAGGCTGATGATGCCTCGGGGCGGTTCGCCCATGGTCCTTCTGGACCACTCGAAGAAGAACGGCGCTCCGCTCAGGGACGACGACTCGCTCAACTCGGCATTGGCCCTGGCAGGTCGACGGTGTCAGCAACATTGGCCCGCCCTCGACTGGTCGTACACCGCACATCATCTGAGGCATACCTTCGCCACGGAGTTGACCATGTTGCTGGCCGAAAGCGATCAGGTCGTCGCCAACTTCAAAGCCCAACACGGGCGACCTCCGGTCTGGGCCTCGATGTTGATGAGGCAGGACAAGAGCCGAATCGTGCAGGACTCAATGGGACATCGCTCCGTGACCACCACCCATGGCTACAACCGGGCGGCGATGTGGTCGCTGCTGATTTCTGTCGCTGCCGACCCCGAGCATAACCCGGCGATCCGCGAGGAGAGGCCATGAGAGACGCACGCCGAGGCTTGTTGTCAGCGCTGACGGAGGTGCCGTTCGGCATCAGTGCCGTAGCCGACGGACGGGTGCACCGGCTCGACTACTCCGTCATCCCAGACACACCGCTGCGGCAGCAGATGCGCGACGCTGCGCTTGTCGCCTTGATCGATCAAGGGGGACGTGTTCGCTCTATCGGATCGGCCCGCGCCTACCGCGATGCCGCCATCTACGCGCACGACCTATTGAGCCGGAGTGCGCAGCCAGCGGAGTCGCCTCTTGACATCCGTACGCTTTCCGTTTCGACGTTGCACGCAGTGCTGTTCGAGAACCGGATGTCCCCCGCAACTGTGCGGACCACCTTGGCTCGTCGCATGCTGTTCCACGCGGCTGACTGCCTTGGCGTCGAGTCGACGGCTCGTTATCTCCGCAACCTACGCCTACACGGTTTCGCTTCCCCGATTGAGCCGTACACGGAGGCGGAACTGGAGTGCGTCATTGACTGGTGCAAGACACGCCTGAACTCGCTCTTCACCCGACGGAGGGAAGCGTTCGCACTCATCGGGGCCGACCCGGATGTTGAGAACGACGAGGAGATCCTCGTCCATGCGAACGCCGTCCTAAACGAACCCCTGGACGAGATGTCGCGCGACCAGCGTTGGTGGGTGGCGGAGTTTCAGGCCAACGGCTTCCGCACGCCGCCTCCGCCCGTACACCGTCGCGCGCCGTACCGCCTGGCCCGCCAGGCGCTGTTCCCCGATGCACTTGACGCCCAGGCCGCTGCGCTGCTTGTCATCAACGAGTACGGCGCAGAGGCTTCGATGCTCATCAGCATGGACATCACTGACGTGCGCCGCGAAGCGAACAACTCGTCCGTCATCATCATCAAGGGAATCAAGACGCGCGCGGACAAGGCTGTGAGTCGCAAGGGCAACGCAGTTGCGCTCTGGAGCGGCGGGCGCGTGCTAGAACGATGGATCGACGCAACCTCTTCTTTGCGACGGTGGACCGGAACGCACCACCTTTGGCTGTGGGTTCAGGGCAAAGAATCGCCCAAGACCGTTCTGCACCCGGTCGCGACATTCGTCCCCGAGCGGCCGATCATCCTCGAAGGCGGGTCCGCCACTCTGGAGATGCCGGGGGGCGGCACCGTTCGCATGAGTACCCGCAAGATGCGGAAGACGTGGATGGCGCGCGCTGACCGCGCATTCGGAGCCGGTTTCGGTGGTGCTCTGGACCCAAACCACGACATTAAGACCGCCTGGACGTTCTACCGGAGCGTCGGTCTGTCCCATGATGAGCGACTTGCTGTCATCGCCGAAGCCCAGGATGACTACTTCGCCTCTATCAAGGGGGCAGGGCTCATCGTTACGGACCGACTCGGCCGCGATGAGGCCAAGTCGTTGCTCGTCTCTAACGGCGTGGAGCCCGCCGCTGCTGAGCGGATGTTGCGAGGAGACGTGTCGGACAGTGGCACAACCGCCTGCAAGGACCCATACAAGGCTCCCGGACAGGCCGAAGGGACACTATGCCGGAAGGTTCCCTACGCCTGTCTCCTATGCCCCAACGCAGTTCATACCACCGCACACCTGCCGGTAGTGCTGGCGCTGCGAGAGCACATCGAGAACCAACGTGACACCTTGCCCGCCGAGGACTTCGTGGCCCGCTGGGCGGGGGTCGACATGGGCGTTGAGCGTGTCATCGAGGCCTTCTCGTCGATGGCCGTCAATAAGGCTCGCCAGGACATCGCTGCCGCTCGCGAGCGCATCGAACGGTTGAGAGGAATCTACGGATGACGCGAATCCACGCATCCAGCACTGCCCCGCGTCCAGCCAGCCGGTTCGCCGGACGCAACCTGGCTGACTTGTTTGGCGTCGACGGCCTGATCGGTGTCTACGAGGAGGACGTGTGGGACTTCGACGGCCACCCCGACACGGCCGACGGCGGAGGAAAGCGTCGCCACTACTTCGACGACGCGCCCCCCGGCCTGCGAGATCCCCTCAAGGAATTCTTTCTGCTGGCCGTCCGGCCGCAGGTGCACACCGACAGCATCAGCCCCGACCTCATGGGCGTAGCGCCCAAAGACGTAAAGACCGTACAGCGCATGTACCCCGGCCTCGTCGCCGACCTCTCGTGGCTCACGGCGCGCACAACAAGTGGCCTCCTGAGGGAAGTCACTCAGGAGCACCTCGACGCCCTCCAGGCCGAACGCACGATCGACCATCGGCGTGTCGCAGCGTTGCAGTCCTTCGGACGCTACGCATCAGGCATGTCGCCAGCACTGGACACGCTCACGGTCCAGCCATGGCAGGGACGCTCCGCGCTCTCGGTAGCCGGTGGGCTGCCGGACAACGACGGACGGAACACCACTCCGCTGTTCGCTGTCGAGGCCATGTGGCCGTGGCTGGAGACCGCCATGCTTCTAGTCACCCACGGGGTGAGCATCGTCGACGTCGCCAACCGCGAACTCGTCACTGACCTAAATGAGTTCCGGCCAGGTACCGGCAGATTGCGCAACGCCAAGACCCGCTCCCGGCCCGCACGACGAACCATGACGTTTGACCTCCCTGACGGAGACCCCGTGAGGTGGTTCAGCAGTGACTGCACCCGGCAACAGGCCCAGAAGATGGTCGGCTACGTGGCCGCCGCATGCGCATTCCTCACCGTGGCGTTCACTGGCATGCGCGCAAGCGAGATGGAGGCGATCCCACGGACCGGCAACCTCGACGACATCGAACTCGGCGGGGCACGCCGTCCGCTCCTGACGAGTTACCTCGTCAAGCGGCGCGAGACGCCGAAACCCGAGCAATGGCTCATCCCACCTATCGTCGCCGACGCCGTCCGAGTCATGCAGTACCTGCTCGACTCCAGCCACATCGCAGCCGACCAGACGTTCCCCCCCACCGGCCTGCCGCCCCTGTTCGACCGCCGAGCGCTCGCCTCCATGCGGCGTTCCAGCGGCCCCACGGTCATGCGGTTAGAGAGGGTCATCGACCGGCTCCAGGAAGCGAACGAATCGCTCAGCGGCCTGGGCCTCGTCCCGCGACACCTCGGCGTGGCCCCTACCGGTCGCCAACTTCGCCGCAACCTCAGCATCGTCGTCTCCTCACGCCAGGGCGGCCCCCAAGCCGCCATGGAGCAGTTCAAGTGGCAGAGCCCCGAGACTGCCTCCGGCTACTTCCGCGTCGCACCAGACGCGATCGCAACCGGACAGCGCCAGGTATTCCAGGAAGTCGCGGAACTCCATGCCGACCTCGTGGTCGATGCGCTCCGTGACGAGTTCACTGTTTGGGAGAAGCACGTGCATGCGGACGAGTCCACCGACTTCCCCCTCGGCCAGGACGGTCGGCGGAAGCGAGACATGTTCGCCGCCGTCCGCAACGAGATGGGCCACGAACCCCGCGTCGAGGAAGACGACAGGCGACTCCGCAGCCTGCTCCGCACCCATGCCGAGAACATGCACCTCACCGAGTTCGGCTGGTGCGACTTCGACGAGGCCTTCGCTCGCTGCGGCGGCATCGGCGGACCCAACCCCGCCAAGTGCGACCCCTACGCCTGCCTCAACCACTCCACGCCATCAACATCGGTAGGCGCACACGTCGTCAAGCACGACAGGCTGCTGCAAATCACGACCAACCGGCAGTTCCCCACCCTCGCCCGTGAAAAGGCACGCGCCGACGCCGAGACCATTGCAGACCACCTCGGCCCCCACCTCCTAGATAAGCCATGACCGACAAACTCGAGGGGCTCGACATCGAAGCCCTCACGAACCACCCCACCCGCCTCCGCGCGGCCGCCGCAACATACGCGCTGCTAATCGCCGGAGAGCGACCGAGCGTGAGCCGCGTAGCCAACCTCGTCGGCGTCACGCGACAGAACATCCACAAGAGCCACGAGCCCGTCGCTGAACTCATCAAACGGCTACGAAGCGAATGGACCCCAAAGCCCAATGGAGCGACTGCGGACTTGATTCAGCAGCGCGACGCGGCCGTCGCCGACGCGGCACGTGAACGACGCAAGCGCAAAACGGCCGAAGCGGAGCGTGATCGCGTGATGCACCACTTGGAACTCTGCGATGCCACGCTGCAGGAGTTGGCACGCCGAAATCCAGGTGTTCGCAACCTGCTTTCCCTACCCACCCGCGCCACCGACCATCCGGAACCAGAGTGAGCCGCCCCCGCCCGACTCTTGAACGAAAGTCTGCAAGCGACTCCGCGTCATGCCAGCATCGAGGCCATGCCGAAGTTCGCTCCGGGCGAGACCGTCTGGGTGTCGTCAAAGCACCTACCCGGCCAGCAGCCCTTCGCGCTCATGGAGCGCAAGGTCCTGGCCGTCATGGACAGGTCGATTGTTGTCGACGACCGACAAGGCGGCACGGTCAAGGTGTCGACACGATCAGCGCACCCCCGCAGTCTCGGCTTCCTAGTCCTCCGCGTGGGCGACCTTGCGACGGAGCCCACACTGCTTGATCCCCTCGCCAAGAGCGTCCTGCAGTACCTGCGGCTGCTGATCTCGGACACTGAGATTCGAATGCTCCACGTTCGGACACAGGACGAAGTGCGAGAGTTCATGCGCACGCACGGGGCAGCATTCAGTCACGTGGTGCTCATCGGGCATGGAACGAGCAGTTCACTGATCGCTCTAGGGACCCAACTGTCGGGGACCGAAGTGGGATCGATGTTGAATGCCGGCGATCCGAAGGTGGTCATCTCCCTCGCATGCTCGACCGGCAAGACGGCGTTCGCTCGGAAGTTGAGCGAGAGTCCGGCTTGCCGAGAGTTGGTCGCACCATTCAGCGACGCTCACGGAGCAGCCGCCTCGTTGTTCCTGCAGACCTTGCTGCACAAGCATCTCTTGATGGGCCACGAGTTCCGCACAGCGTTCCGGATCGCGAACGACGGGCTCGAGGGGACGCACTTTCGACACTGGCGGTCGGGCGTCCGACAAGACTAGGGCCGCTCCCCCTCATCGCCGCCCCGGTTGTCACCCAGCGCTTGGCACGGTTGACAGTCACCGCTCAGTTGACACCTTCAATCCGGTAGAAAACCACTTCATCGAGGTGACCGTCGACGAGCTCGACCGGGTGTGGCTGTTCCTGCACTCGGGCTCGCGGGGCGTCGGCAACAAGATCGCCCAGAAGCACATCCAGGTCGCCCGCGACCTCTGCGCGAAGTGGTGGATCCCGCTGCCCGACCAGGACCTCGCCTACCTCGCCGAGGGCACCGACGAGTTCTGGGCCTACATCCGCCAGATGCGGTGGGCGCAGCACTACGCGCTGCTCAACCGCGAGGAGATGATGGACCGGCTCGTGCGGCAGGTCGAGGAGTGGACCGGCGGCCCGGTGGAGCGGCAGGAGGAGATCAACTCCCACCACAACTACACCGAGCAGGAGCACCACTACGGCCGGGACGTGTGGCTCTCCCGCAAGGGCGCGATCAATGCCGAGGCCGGGCGGCCCGGGCTGATCCCCGGGTCGATGGGCACCGCGTCGTACGTCGTGACCGGCAAGGGGTTCGCGCCCTCGCTGAACTCGGCCCCGCACGGGGCCGGACGGGAGTACTCCCGGTCGAAGGCGCGGCGGACCTTCACCCGGGAGCAGCTCCAGGAGGCGATGGTCGGGATCGAGTACCGGGACACCGACGCGTTCATCGACGAGATCCCGGCGGCCTACAAGGATATCGACCAGGTGATGGCCGACGCGGCGGACCTCGTCGAGGTCCGCCACGTGCTGCGGCAGATCGTCAACGTCAAGGGCGACTGAGGGTCGCGAACCCCGGACTACCGTCGGGGACATGACCGACCTCCGCACCCGGCTCGGCGCCGCGCTCTTCGAGCGGGTCGCCGGGCCGGACGGCGCCCGCGAGCGCGACCGCATCCACGGCCGACCCGGCCCGCGGCTCTACGAGCCGGGCAGCCCGATCACCCGGGTGCACGGCGACGCGTCGATGTTCGTCGGCGGTCTCCGGGCCCTGCTCCTGCAGACCCTGCACCCGGCGGCGATGCGGGGCGTGGCGGAGCACTCGGGCTACCGCGGCGACATGTGGGGCCGGCTGCACCGCACCAGCACCTTCCTGGCCACCACCACCTTCGGCCACGTCGAGGACGCCGAGCGCACCATCGCGATCGTGCGGGCCATCCACCGGCGGGTCACCGGCACCATGCCGGACGGCACGCCGTACGCCGCCTCGGACCCGCACCTGCTGCAGTGGGTGCACGTCGCCGAGATCGACAGCTTCCTGCGCGCGCACACCGTCTACGGCGCCGCGCCGCTGCAGGGCGCCGAGCGCGACGAGTACGTCGCCCAGGCCGGCGAGGTCGCCCGCCGGCTCGGGGTGCTCGAGCCGCCGACCACCGAGGCCGAGCTGCGCGACGTGCTGGCGTCGTACCGTCCCGAGCTGGGCGGGACGCCGGAGGCGCGGGAGGCGGTCCGTCACGTCCTGGTGCACCCGCCGCTGCCGCTCGCCGCGCGACCGCCGTACGCCGTCCTGTCCGCGGCCGCCGTCGCCCTGATGCCGGCCTGGACCCGACCGCCGCTGCGACTGCCGTGGCTGCCGGTCTCCGAGCGCACCGTCGTCCGGGTCCTCGGCACCGCCGCGACCGGCACGATCCGGTGGGCGATGCGCCCTCCCGAGGTCGCCGTCGGATCTTGAGGGAACCCTGCACCTTCCTTGAGGGCGGGCCCCGGCTGCCGACCTACGATGGAGTCCGACCCGTCCGTCTGTCTGCTCGGAGCTCTCGTCATGGGGACCACCACCGCCCGCCGCACCACGACCGTCCTGGCCGTGCTCGTCGGCCTGTTCGCCTCGCTGCTGCTGTCCGTCGCCGCGACCGCCCCGGCGGAGGCCGCGTCGGCCGCCCGCACGTTCGAGGTCCGGGGTCAGGTGCTCACGCCCGGCAAGCTGCCGAGGCTGCGGCTGAAGTGGTTCACGCGGGACTGGACCTATCTGGGTGAGAAGCGGGTCAGCGGCGACATCTACACGCTGAGCCTGGCCCCCGGCACCTACCACCTGCAGTTCGTCGACCAGCGGCCGTCGTACGACGTCACGAAGTACGCGCCCGCCGACGTCACGGTGACGATCCGCAACCGGAGCGTCCAGAAGGACGTCCGGATGCGACGCGGTGCGGCGATCACCGGCACGGTCCGCACCGGTGGCGTGGTCGGGAAGGGCGCCCGCGTCGTGGCCGCCAACACCTACGAGCAGTCCTACGAGACGAAGGCCAACGACAAGGGCCAGTTCGCCATCGGCGGTCTCCCGACCGGGAAGTACTCCGTGTTCACCTACGACCGTCGCGGCACCTACGTCGACAAGAGCACCTACGTCGGCCGGCTGAAGCAGGGCCGGGCCAAGAACGTCGGCATCCGGCTGCGCAAGAAGGGCGGCAGCCTGCTGGTCGACCTGTTCCGCGGCGACGGCTCCCGGGCGACCGGGAAGTTCGCCGTGACCGCGGTCAGCAAGAAGACCGGCCAGTGGTGGACCGCCACCGCCCGCGGCGGCAAGGTCACCTTCCGCGGCCTCTACCCCGGCCGCTACACCCTCGTCGCGCCCGGCAACGGCGACTGGCTCGCCCGCACCGGCCCCATCGCCGGCGCCAACGTGCGCCCGGGCCGCGCCGACCTGGCCAGCCGGTTCACCTGGACCAAGCGCGGCGCGTGGGTCACCGGTCGGGTCGTCGACGGGAAGTCCGGCCAAGCTCTCGGCAAGGTCACGGTCACCCTCTACTCCAGTGGCGGACAGGCGCTGGCGACCACGACCTCCGGTTCCACCGGCCTGTTCAAGCTGAGCGGACAGCTGACCACCAGCAGCAACCTCACGCTCCAGGTCCGCCCCGGCGGCCCGAACCCGCCGTACCTCACGACCGGCAAGCTGTACTGCAAGTTCGACCAGCGCAACTACGCCGTCGCTCGGATCACCACCAGCCGGCAGTACGACGCACGCAGCGTCGCCATCCCGCGCAGCGCCTCGCAGGACAGCGACGCCTGCCTCGCGTGAACTCCACGCTCCCCTTGCGGCTTTCTTGAACCAGACCTGACGGAAACCGACACGCGGTCTTGATCCTCGCTCCCTAGGTTCGTGCCATCAGGGCGATCGGCGCCCGTCCGCACCATCCATGGGGAGAAAGCCATGAGCACGACCAGCACCACGACCGAGCGGGGCCGCATCCAGGGCCGCATCCACGCCCCCGGACCCTGCGTGGTCCAGATCCGGTGGTACGCCGTCGACGGCCGCTGCCTCGGCCGCAAGCGGTCGTACGCCGGCTCCTGGTCGCTCCGGCTCCCGGCCGGCCGCTACTTCGTCGAGGTCGAGGACGAGCGCGCCGAGTCCGACCCCACCCGCTTCACCACCAGCACCTCCGCGGTCGTCGTGCGGGCCGGCTACGTCTCCGAACTCGACGTACGACTCACCCGCGACACGCGCACCTCCCCCGCCCGCCGCGTCGTCGAGGCCCCGGCCCCGGCCGGCGTACTGCAGGGCCGGGTCGTGGACGGCGCCGACCCGACCGCCACCCTCGCGGGCGCCCGGGTCCGGCTGCTCGACGCGGACGGCCGCCTGGTGGGCCGCACCCGCACCGAGGCCAGCGGCTACTTCGCCTTCGAGGCGCTCGCGACCACGCACGGGCTCCAGCTCGTGGTCCGCCCGGCGCCGGCGAGCCACGACCACCTGCGCCTGCACCTCACCGGCCTGAGCGTCCACGACGGCGCCTGGCGCGACCTCGGCGACCTGGCGCTGCCGGCCAACGACCGGCCGCGCCCCGCCCCCCGGCTGCGCTCCGCCGCGGCCGAGTTCGGCTCGTCCGCCGCGCTCAGCCTGCCGGCGACGCGCGTCTGACCCGTCGGGTCAGGTCACCGTCATGTCGGTGTCGGCGTTCCAGTAGGCCTTCATCGAGGTGATCAGCCCGTCGTCGTCGAAGGTCATCACGTCGATCGGGGCCATGGTGAAAGTCTGGTCGCCGACCTTGGTGCTGATCCGGAACAGGAACGCCGCCTGGCCGCCGCCGATGCGGGCCTCCACCAGGCTGGTCTCCTGCTCCAGCCCGTCGAGGTTGCCGTAGAACGTCGCGATCTCCTCGCGGGTCGTGAGCACGTCGGCGCCGACCGGGTCCTCGACCGTCGCGCCCTCGGCGTAGAGGGCCACGACCTCGGCGGACGTGCCGTTGCCGACGCGGTCGACGTACGCCTCGACCACCTCGCGGATGCGTTCGTTGCTCGCTGCCATCGTCGTTCTCATTTCTGTAACAGGTTCTCGTGCACGCGACCCTAGTCCGTCTTGGTTGAATGTGCGGGTGGACCTGAGTGACAGATGGCCCCTGCCCGACTCCCCCGACCTGCGGGACGAGCTGATCGCGGCCTACGCCGACGAGACGCGCGGCTACCACGACACGCTCCACCTCACCGAGGTCCTGGACCGGCTCGACGAGCTGGCCGCCGCCGGCACGTCGTACGACGTCCGTGCGGTGCTGCTCGCGGCGTGGTTCCACGACGCGGTCTACGACGGCGAGCGCGACGCCGAGGAGCGCTCGGCGACCTGGGCCGAGGACGCGCTGCCCGGGCTGGTCGCGCCCGAGGTGGTCGAGGAGGTCGCGCGGCTGGTCCGACTGACCGAGACCCACCACCCCGAGGACCACGACGCCAACGGCTGCGCGCTCTCCGACGCCGACCTGGCGATCCTGGCGGCCCCGGCCGAGCGCTACGCCTCGTACACCTCCTCGGTGCGGCAGGAGTACGCCCACCTCGACGACGAGGTCTTCCGCGCGGGTCGGGCCCAGGTGCTGGGCGGGCTGGCCGACAAGGAGCACCTCTTCCACACCGCCTACGCGCGCGAGCAGTGGGAGGCGGCGGCCCGGGCCAACCTGGAGCGCGAGCTCGACGGGCTGCAGGCGTGACCCGCACCGTCCTGCGCGGCGCGCGGTGGCCGGGCGACGTGGCGTTCGAGGACGGCCTGATCACCGCCGTCGGGTCGGTCCCGGCGGAGGAGGGCGACGTGGTCGTCCGGTGCGACGGCGACCTGCTGACGCCCGGCCTGGTCAACACCCACCACCACTTCTACCAGTGGCTGACCCGCGGCTGGGCCGTCGACAGCACGCTCTTCGGCTGGCTGCAGACGCTCTACCCGGTGTGGGCGCGACTGACCCCCGAGGACGTCGAGGCCGCGGCCCGGCTCGCGCTCGCCGAGCTCGCGCTCTCCGGCTGTACGACGGCCGCCGACCACCACTACCTGGTCCCGGGCGGCGACGACTCGGTCTTCGACGCGATCGCCGCGGCCGCCCGGTCGATCGGGGTGCGCACCCACGTCGCCCGCGGCTCGATGGACCTGGGCGAGAGCCGCGGCGGGCTGCCGCCGGACTCGGTCGTCGAGGACCTCGACGCGATCCTGGTGTCCACCGAGGCCGTGCACGCGCGCCTCCACGACGGCGAGACCATCTTCGTGACCGCCGCGCCGTGCAGCCCGTTCAGCGTCACCCCGGAGCTGATGCGCGAGTCGGCGACCCTCGCGCGCCGGCTCGGGATCCGGCTGCACACGCACCTCGCCGAGACCCTCGACGAGGAGCGCGACTCGGTCGCCCGCTTCGGCCGCCGTCCGCTGGAGCTCCTCGAGGACCTCGGCTGGATCGACCACGACGTCTGGGTCGCCCACGGCATCCACTTCTCCGACCGCGAGGTGGCCCGCCTCGGCGACGCCGGCACCGGCGTCGCGCACTGCCCGTCCAGCAACAGCCGGCTCGGGGCCGGCATCGCCCGGGTCCGCGACCTGGTCGCGGCCGGCGCACCGGTCGGCCTGGGCGTCGACGGGGTCGCCTCCAACGAGATCGGCACCCTGCAGCCCGAGCTGCGGATGGCCCTCTTCCTGGCCCGCCAGCGTGACCTCGACCCCACAGCGTTCCTGCCCATCGACGCCCTCGCGCTCGGCACCGTCGGCGGCGCCCGCTGCCTGGGCCGCCCCGACATCGGCCTCCTGGAGCCCGGCCTGAAGGCGGACGTCGTCGTGTGGCCCGGCGACGACGTCGCCGACGTGCTTGACCCCGTCGCCGCCCTGGTCCTCGGCCCCGAGCGCTCTGCCCGCCACGTCTACGTCGGCGGCTCCCCGATCGTCACCGACGGCCACCTCGTCGACGCCGACCTGCCGACCCTGCGCGCCGACCTGACCCGCCGGGCCCGCCGCCTCTGGCCCCGCCCCTGACCCCCCCGCGTCGGCGGGGGGGGCGCCCGATGGGGGGGGGGGGCGGCGCGCGCGGGGGGGGGCGGGGGGGGGCCGCGGGGCTGCGGGGGG
>NZ_JBBBBJ010000001.1:82878-248133 GCF_037120545.1 Nocardioides sp. CCNWLW216 | reverse complement strand
GCCCCCCCGCGCGCCCTCCTCCCCCGAGCTGGGGGGGCCCCCCCCGCCCCCCTCGGCCCCCCCCCCCCCCCCAACTTCTGCTGACTCGGCCGGAGAGCCGGGGGGGTCAGGTGGGGCGGCGGGGCTTGCGGCGGCGCAGGCCGGCGGCGACCAGGCGGGCGACCAGCTCGCGGGAGGTGACGGCGACGGCGCCGGCGGCCAGGACGTCGTCGTACCACTCGGACGGGACGTCGTAGTGGTCGCGGTCGAAGCCGCGCTCGGGGATGCCGAGGGTGCGCGCGAAGGCGTGCAGCTCGTCGTACGACGTGTCGCTGGCCAGGTGGGACCACATCCGGCCCCGGGAGGGGACCAGCGGCGGGTCGATGAGGATCACCGGCGCTGCCGCGTGTCGTCGAGGAGCCGGCGCCAGGAGCGGACGTGGCCCGCGTCGACGTAGGACTTGTACGACGCGCCGGGCCGCGCCTGGACGCCCAGATGGAACTGGCGCACCCCGGCCCGGACCAGCCACGGCACCTGCTCGGCGAGCAGGCCTCCGCCGGCCATCATCATCCGGGCGATCGCCGGGTCGGACTCCGCGGTGGCGAGCAGGTCGTCGCCGCCGACGGCCATGCCGCGCGGCGAGCCGGCCGAGCGCACCCCGGCCAGTCCGGGCAGGTCGAGGACCCGGCGCCAGGAGCGGCGGGGGTCGAGGGTGTGGTCGAACGCGCGGTGGAAGGTCCACGGCACGCCCGGCAGGCCGGTGGCGAGGTGGCGGCAGACCTCGACGTCGACCTCCAGCTCGCTGTCGAGGAAGCCCCACGAGAGGCCGGCCGCGCCGGCTCCGAGGTAGTCGCCGGCCAGCCCGAGCAGCCGGGTGAGCTCGCCGCCGGTCGTCGTCCACGAGTCGTTGAGCCGCAGCAGCACGAAGACGGGGACGTCGCTGGCCCGGCACACCGCCGAGACCAGCGCCGGCTCCGGCGAAGAGGCGTAGCCGTCGGGACCGGTCCCGAGCGCGACGAGGTGGAGCCGGTCGGCCCCGCCCTCGTGCGCGCCCGGGACGTCACGCTCGTGGAGCGCCGTCACCTCGAGGAGCAGCTCGCCCATGGCGTGAGCGTAGAGGTCAGCGCCCCCGCTTGGCCTTCACCACGACGCGAGTCGCGGTCGCCGAGCCGCGGTGCAGGGCGTCGCCGTCGTAGACCGCGCGCACCCGGTAGGCGCCGGCGACCAGCCGCGCGGTGCTGAACCGGACGACGCCGTCGCGCAGCCGCACCGTCCGAGTGACGGTCCGCCCCTTCCGCGGGTCGAGCACCACCGTGACCGTGCCGGTCGGGTCCCAGGCACCGGTGACCCGCACCGTGACCGCGGCCCGCTTGCCGGCCGTGACCGTCCGGGCGACGCTCAGCCGGGTCCTCGACACCGCCGGGCCGGTCGCCCGGACGGCCGCGCTGGTCGCCGTACCGCTCGCGTGGCCGGGCCGGGCCGCCGTCACCCGGACGGCGACGCGCCGACCCTGGTCCGCTCCGACCAGCCGGTACGACGACGCCGTGGCGCCGGCGATCGGGGCCCCGTCGCGCAGCCACTGGTAGCCGAAGGCCAGGCCCGGGACCGACCAGGTGCCGCTGGTGGCGACCAGGCGCTGCCCGGTCACCGGAGTCCCGGAGACCCGCGGCGCCGCCGTCGCGGTCGCGGCGTCGCCGGCGACCACGGAGGCCGGCTCGGTCGTCGCCGGGGCGCCGGACGCCCCGCCGGCCGGGCGGGTCGCGGTGACGCGGGCCGAGACCGCGCCGGCGGCCAGGTCGGCCGCCGTCGGCGTGTACGTCGCCGAGGTCGCCCCGGCGATCGGCGCGCCGGAGCGCAGCCACTGGTAGGCGAAGGCCAGCCCGGCCTCGTCCCAGCCACCGGTCGAGACGGCGAGCTCGTCGCCGACCCGGCCCGACCCGGAGACGACCGGCGCGGTGACCAGCAGCGGCAGGTCCTCGACCGTGACCGGCGCCGAGGCGGCGGTCTCGTCGGCGTACCCGGTCTTCGAGGCGGTGACGACCACGCTCAGCGCCGCACCCTTGTCCGCGCTGGTGACGACGTACGACGTGCCGGTCGCGCCCTCGATCGGGGTCTCCCCGCGGCGCCACTGGTAGGCGAGGGTGACGCCGTCGACCGACCAGGTGCCGGCCGTCGCGGTCAGGGTCTCGCCGGACCGAGCCGTGCCCGAGACCTGCGGTGCGGTGGTGCTGTCGATCAGCCCGGTGCAGGGAAGGCTCGCGGAGCGGAGCGAGTGCCCGCCGGTGCCCGCGTCGTCGGACCAGACGACCTCCTTCGTCCCGTCGACGCAGGTGGACTGCGGGGCGATCGCGAAGCCCTCGTTGTTGAGGTTCGGCATGCCGGTCGGGCGCTCGTAGCCCCCGACCACACCGAACGTCCCGTTCGCTCCGATCCTCAGGTGCGAGACCTGCCCCTGGCAGGTGTCGTCGCAGACGGCCCACAACTGCTGGCGCTCGGCGTCGAACGAGACGTCCATGACGTGCGGGAACCCGCTCGCGACCTTGGCGACCCGGTGCTGGAGGCCGTTGCCGAGGGCGTAGGCGTAGAGGGCGCCGTCGTTCTCCAGGGCCATCACGAACAAACCGTCCCCGTGACCGGCGTACGACGACGGCCGGTAGGCCGCCCCGGTGCTCTCGTCGACGAACCCGCCGGCGACCAGGTAGCTGTCGGGCACCCAGGTGAGGCCCTCGAAGCCGAGGTTGGAGCCACCGGCGATGCCGGCCAGCTCGGGGAAGTCGGCGTTCAGGTTCCACGTCGCGGTGGCGCGCAGCGGACCCGGCTGCGTCGGGTCGAAGCGGAGCACCTGGTTGAGCGGGACGCCGCTGGACGTGTTGTCGCGCTCGGTGGTCGCGTAGATCGCGCCGTCCGGTCCGACCGTCACGCCCTCGGTGTCGGGCTCGCCCGAGCCGTCGGCAAAGGTCAGCGCCTTGCCGGTGGCCCAGCCGTCGGTGGTGAGCGGGGTCCACAGGCCGCCGACCTTGGTCAGCTTGAAGAGACGGTTCTTGTTCTTGATCGCCCACAGCACGCCGGGCTCGGTCGGGCTGAAGGCCAGACCGCTGACGTCACCGGCACTGACGTCGGAGACGAAGGCGTTCTGCGGGTCCGACGTCGTGACCGTCTGGCTGCCCGGCCACGGCTCGGTGTCGACCCCGAAGAACGGCGGCGGGCAGAGGTTGGCGGCCCCCTTGGTGACCGCCTCGGTGGCCACGAAGGCGCCGGCCCCGTCGGCGCACCGGCCGTACGACGTCGTCGCGTGCGTCGTCCAGGCGTAGGAGTCCACCAGGGTGGTGCCATCGGCGCGGAGGAGGCGCGCGGAGTCGGGCTGGCCGAGACCGAAGCCGAACGCGGCCTCGTCGAGGACCAGGTAGGCGCCGGCGGCGATCGTGGTCGCGGCCGGGATGGCGTAGGAGTGGGTGTCGTCGGCGTCCTTCAGCACCCAGCCGGACACGTCGACCGGCCCGGCGCTCACGTTGACCAGCTCCACCCAGTCCCCCGGCTGCCCGCCGCTGGACTCGACCTCGTTGATCCGCACCGGCTGGCAGACGTTCTCGGCGCCGGGGCTGGCCACGGGGTTCTCGACCAGCCCGGGGCCGTCGGGGCAGCGCCCGTACGACGGCAGCCGGTGGGTGGTCCACGCGTAGGTGTCGACGACCGTGGTCTTGTCGGACAGCAGGATCGTCACGCTGTCGGCGGCCCCGAGGCCGAAGCCGCCGACGATCTCGTCGGGGTTGAAGGCGAAGAGCTCGCCGGGCTGGAGCGGGGTGGACTCGGAGGTGATCCGGACCGGGCTCGCGGCCGAGTCGGCCACCCAGAAGTCGGCCACGTCGACCAGCGCGTCGCTGACGTTGCGGACCTCGACGAAGTCGGGGTTCGGGTTGGTCTTGACCTCGTTGATCTCGAGGGCGTCCGCACCGGCCGGGGCCGGACAGGTGTTGACCGCGCCCTTGGTGGGCGCCGTGGTCGTCGTCAGGTTCCCGGTCCCGTTCGGGCACCGCCCGTACGACGTCGTCGCGTGCGTCGTCCACGCGTAGGAGTCGATCACCGTGGTGCCGTCCTCCGCGAACAACCGCGCCGAGTCCGGCTGCCCCAGCCCGAACCCGAACGCCGCCTCCTCCAGCAGGAAGTAGCCGCCCGCCGGGATCGACGTGCCCGCCGGGATCACGTACGCGTGGGTGTCGTCGGCGTCCCGGAAGACCCACCCCGACGCATCCACCGCACCCGTCCCGGTGTTGAGCAGCTCCACCCAGTCACCCGGGCTCCCACCGCTCGACTCCACCTCGTTGATCCGCACCGCCGTGTCCGGCACGGTGCAGGCGTTGGCCGCGCCGAGGCTGGCCGCCTGCGCCTGCACGAACGCGCCCGTGCCGTCCGGGCAGCGCGACCACGACGGGTTCGAGTGGCTCGGGAACGTGTGCCCGTCGACCAGCGTGGTGCCGTCCGGCAGGAACACTCGCGCGGCGTCGCCGTTGCCGAGCCCGAAGGTGGTGGGGAAGGACAGGAAGCCGCCCGCGGGGAGCGTCGTACCGGCGGGGATCGCCTGCGAGCTCGCGTCCTTGTCGTCCTTCAGGATCCAGCCGGAGAGGTCGACCGGCGCCGCGCCGATGTTGGTCAGCTCGATCGAGTCGGGAGCCGGACCGTTCGACACGATCTCGTTGATCTTGACGTCGGCGGCCCCGGCGGACGCCGGCGGCGCCAGCGCGACCAGGAGCGGGACCAGGCCGACGGAGCCGGCCAGGAGGGAGGTGATGAGGGCAGAGCGGTGACGCGATGGCACGAGGTGAGTCCTCCACGATTTCGGCCGGACCCGAGTCGGCGGCGTCCACAACAGGCTCGTGCACTGTCATCGCCACCGGAGAACCCGGCGTGAACACCGGGCCAACTCGAGCCGGACGCCCGCCGTCGTACTCCTCGCTCAGCCCGCGGCGCGACCGATGTCCTGCGCCACCACGACGAGCGCCCGCTGGACCAGCCGGACGGCCGCCGGGCCGAGCGTGTGCGGGTCCCGCCAGACGTCGTCCCACCCGAGCAGACCGCAGCGGACCCGCTCGCCGACCGACTGCTCGGCCGCCGACGCCGACGCCGCCCCGCTGACCTCGTCGAGGGCCGCCCGGACCGCCGGGTCGACGGGCTGGGTCCGGGTGACGGCCGCCGCGCGCTCGGAGACCGCGGCGGCGCGGGCCAGGGCCGCCTCCAGGTCGGTCACGAGCGCACCAGCGAGGGCAGCCCGCGGAACAGCTCGAGGCGGTCCTGCTGCTGGTGGACCCAGTCGACGACCGTCCCGTGGAGGTCCCGGAGCGTCTCGATCAGCTCCAGCACGCGCTTCACGTCGTCGATGATGTCGGTGATCGCGTCCAGGCCCTTCAGCAGCAGCTCGGCCGCGAAGGCGCCCCAGCCGGCCGGGCCGGAGACCTTCGACAGGATCCGGCGGGCCAGGCGGACCAGGGTCCGACCCAGCTCGACGACCAGCCGCTCGACCTCGATGCCGATCCGCTCGGAGAACCGCGCGATCTCCTCGAAGGCGATCGCACCGACCCGCACCGTCTCGCCCAGCCCGCGCGCGGCCAGGCCCAGGGCGTTGACCCGGAGCAGGTACGCCGACGCCGCGGCCCCGCCCCAGCCCGGCTCGACCCCGACCGAGAGCCGCGCCAGGTTGTCGGCCCAGTCGTGCAGCGCCTCCCGCACGTTTATGCACGCCGCGGCGTTCTGGCCGATCGTCGCGTAGTCGCCGGTCAGCGGCAGGATCAGCAGCTCCTCCAGGCTGCCCTCGGGCAGCCGCGGCAGCCCGGCACCGGCGTGGTTGACGGCGTCGATGCCGTGGTTGACCACGTCGCGCATGGTCGTGAAGGCCTCGTCCCAGGCCGTGAAGGTCGCGTCGTGGTCGAGCTGCTTCCCGCCGCGGTCGGGCTCCTCGAGCCGGATGCTCATCAGGGTCGGGACCGGCATTCAGGCCACCCCCCGCAGGTCCCGCCCGAGCGCCACGCTCGAGCCCGCGGCCCGCCCGTCGGAGCCGGCCAGCTCGCGCTCGGCCGTCACCACGCCCGCCCGCACCTCGGCCCACTGCTCGGCGAACTCCTCACCGGTCCGCCGGAACGCCCAGGCGACCAGGTCCATCGCCTCGGCGAGCGGCCGGAGCAGGCAGACCGGGCTCGGCTCGAACCCGGCCCGGTTGGCGACCCAGGTCGTCGCGTGCCCGACGATCCGCTCCGCCTGCTCGGCCGCCTCGTCCATCACCTGCGGCAGCCGCCGCAGGTCGTCCCACGCCTCCACGAACACCTCTGCCGGTGCATCGGTCGCGCCCATCGTCGTACCTCCCGAGACCGTGGTCACCCGTCGTGACCGGTGCCCGACGCGTGCCCGGACGGGCCGGCCTTTGAAACGCGAGCACAATGGGGCTGTGGACAACGCGCTGCTGTACGACGCGCGGGCTCGGGTGCTCGCGGACCTCTCGGCCCGCGGTCAGGCGACGGCGGCCGCGGTCAGCGCGCTCGAGGACGCCGTCTCGGCCCGGAAGTGGTGGGCCGAGCAGTGGCCCGAGGGGGCCGTGTACGTCGCCGGGCTGGTCGCTCAGGACGTCCAGGACGCGCTGTTCGAGGCGGCCGGCCGCTGGCCGCTGTGCTCGATCTGCGAGGACGGTCCCGTGCACACGCTCTACATCCAGCCCGACCTGGGCGGCCCCGACCCGGTGTGGGTCTGCGAGGAGACCGGCGAGCCGGTCGCGGCGCTGGGGAAGCTGTAGCGGACTGCTAGCCGTCCTGGCCGAGCTGGACCCAGAGGGTGAACCGGTCCGCGCGGTAGACGGTGCGCGAGACCTCGACGACCTTGTCGCCGGCGATGGCCCGGCGGGAGTGGCGCAGCACCGGGGAGCCGGGCTCCACCTCGAGCAGGCCGCACTCCTCGGCGTTGCCGCGGTCGGCGTTGATCGAGTCCTCGGCCCAGGAGGGGCGCAGGCCGCGCGACTCCAGGGCGTCGTACAGGCTGGTGGGCATGCCGCTCTGCAGGAAGCCCGGGAGCAGGACCTCGTTGAGGTAGGCGTCCTCGATGCACATCGGGACCCCGTCGGCGCGGCGCAGCCGGCGCCAGTGGATGACCGCGTCCCCCTCGGTCAGGCTCAGCGCGCGGGCGACGCCGGGACCGGCCTGCTCGCGGCGGGCCAGCAGGGTCTGCGACTCCGCGAGCATGCCGCGGCGCGCCATCTCCTCGGAGTAGCTGGTGATCCGGCTGGCGGTACGACGGGGCCGCGCGACGAAGGTGCCCCGTCCGGGGATCCGCTCGAGGAGTCCCTCGACGACCAGCGCGTCCATGGCCTGGCGCACCGTCATCCGGGCGACGCCGAAGCGGTGCACGAGCTCGCGCTCGGACGGCGCGGGCGATCCGGGGGCGCTGCCGGTCACCAGGGAACGGACGTACTCGCGCACCTGTACGTGCTTGAGCGATCGTCCGTCCGGAACCAGTACTTCCTCCACATCCCCGAGGGTAGATGGACTAGACACCTTCCGTCCGGGAAATCCGGGATCTTGACCGATTCGGGCTGACGAAGTCCAATCCGGCGCCCCTCACTCCGTGGCGATGGCCCGCAGCACGTCGAGGCGGGCCGCCCGGCGGGCGGGCAGCACCGCCGCGAGCACCCCGATCAGCACCGACAGGGCGAGGAAGACCGCGAGCTGGCCGGTCGGCACGCTGATCACCTCGAGGCCCTCGTCGCGCAGGGCGTACATCAGCACGATGCCGAAGAAGGTGCCGAGCAGCACCCCGAGCACCGCGCCGAGCACCGCGATCACGACCGACTCGAGTGTGATCATCCACCGCAGCTGGCGCCGGGAGAGCCCGATGGCCCGCAGCAGCCCGACCTCGCGGGTGCGCTCGATGACCGACAGCGCGAGGGTGTTGACGATGCCGAGCACGGCGATCACCAGCGCCAGCGCGAGCAGGGCGAAGATCAGCAGCACGAACTGGTCGATCGGGGCGCGCTGCTCCTCGGCGAACTCGGCCTGGTCCTTGACGGTGACGATCGGCAGGTCGGCGATCGCCTCCTCCAGCCGGTCGCCGACGCCCGGCGAGGCCGGGTCGACGTCGATGATCAGCGCGTTGTCCTTGTCCTGCGCCCCGGTCGCGAGCAGCGTGTCGACGGTGGTGACGATCGGGAAGAACAGCACCGGGTTGTCCTCGTAGATCCCGACGACCTCCCAGCGCTGGTCGCCGGCCGGCATCTCGATCTCCAGGTCGTCGCCCACCTGGAGATCCTCGTCGTCGGCGTAGGTCTCCTGGAGCAGGACCGTGCCCTCGCGCAGCGCGGTGACGTCACCGGCCGCGGCGGTGAGCTCGAGGAACTCCGCGCCGTCGGCGTCGATGCCGACCACGCCCTGCGGCTCGCCGTCGATGGTGCCGCCGGTGTAGCGCTGCCGCACCACCTGGACCACGCCGTCGACCGCCCGCATCCGCTCGGCGACCTCGGGCGAGAACGACCCCGCCACGACGTTGCTGACGACGTAGTCGCCGACGAAGTTGTCCTCGATGGACTTGTCGACCGAGGCCTTGGCGGAGTCGCCGACGATGGCCATCGTGCAGGCCAGGGTGAGCCCGATCATCAGCGCCGAGGCCGTGGCCGTCGTACGACGGGGGTTGCGCAGCGAGTTCTGGCCGGCGAGGTTGCCGACGGTGCCGAACAGGCGCGCGAAGGTGACCCGGGCCAGCACGAGGAACGGCCGGCTGATCACCGGGCTGGCGGCCGCGACGCCGAGCAGGATCGCCAGCACGCCGGCGCCGACGAACCAGCCGCCGTGCGGCACCTCGACGACGTCGCCCAGACCCGCGAAGAGCGAGACCAGCCCGGCCAGCACCAGCACCACGCCGGCCTGGAGCCGGCGCTGGATCGAGGACTCGGGCAGCACGACGTCGTCGCGCAGCGCCTGCACCGGCGCGATCCGGGTGGTGCGCAGCGCGGGCAGCAGGGCCGCCGCCATGGTGACCAGCACGCCGATGGCGTAGGCCGCGAGGACGGTGCGGGGCGCGAAGATCAGCGACTGCCCCGACAGGTCCAGCCCGACCTGGGCGAAGACGGCCCGCAGCCCGATCGCCAGCAGCACGCCCAGCCCGAGACCGAGGGTCGCGCCGAGCAGGCCGAGGACCAGCGCCTCCAGCTGGACCGAGCCGAGCACCTGCCGCTTGGACGCCCCGAGGGCCCGGAGCAGCGCGAGCTCGCGACTGCGCTGGGCCACCAGGATCGAGAAGGTGTTGACGATCAGGAAGGCGCCGACCACGAGCGCGATGCCGGCGAAGATCAGCAGGAACGTGGTGAGGAACGAGATCGCCTCGAGCAGGTCGGAGGCCGCCTCGTCGGCCGCGTCGTCACCGGTGACCGCCTCGAGCCCGTCGGGCAGCTCGGCCTCGACCCGGTCGCGCAGCTCCTCCTGGGAGACGCCGTCCTCGGCGGTCACCCAGAGGTCGGAGTAGGCGTCGGCACCGTCCAGGAAGAGCTCCTGGGCGGTCACGGTGTCGAAGATCGTGAGCGTCGCCCCGTTGAGCGAGCCGCCCTCGCGGAAGTCGGCGATGCCGACCAGGGTCGGCTCCAGGGTCGCGGTGGCCCCGGCGGTGTTGAGGGTGACGGTGTCGCCGACGACGTACCCGGCCTTCTCTGCCGTCCCGGCGTCGAGCGCCACCTCCTCGGGACCGTCGGGCACCCGCCCCTCGGTCATGACCAGACCCTCCAGGCCGTGGCCCGCGGGGGCCCCGGTCCAGTTCGAGCCGAGCGACGGCGGGCCGAAGCCGCCGACCACCTTGTCGTCCTCGTCGAGGACGACGACGTTCGTCGCGTTGACGTTGCCGTCGACCCGCGCGGCGCCGTCCACCTGCTCCAGGTCGGCCGCGACGTCCGCGGGGACGGTCAGCGTCGAGAGGTCGCCCATCGGGTTGACCGCGCCCTCGGGCCGGACGACGACGTCGCCGACCGTCGAGGCGAACAGCGCGGTGAAGCTGCGGTTGAGCGTGTCGGAGAAGACCAGGGTGCCGGCGACGAACGCGACCCCGAGCACGATCGCGAACGTGCTCATCAGCAGGCGCACCTTGCGCCCGAGCAGGCTCTTCAGCGCGGCGCGCAGCATCAGCCGGCCATCCCGGCCATGACCTCGAGGACCTGCTCGCGCGTGGGCTCGCGCAGCTCGCTGACGACCTGCCCGTCGGCCAGGAAGACCACCCGGTCGGTGTACGACGCCGCCACCGGGTCGTGCGTCACCATCACGATCGTCTGGCCCTGGTCGGCGCTGCGGCGCAGCAGGTCGAGCACCTCGGCGCCGGAGCGCGAGTCGAGGTTGCCGGTGGGCTCGTCGGCGAACACGATCCGCGGCCGGCTGACCAGCGCCCGGGCCACGGCGACCCGCTGCTGCTGGCCGCCGGACAGCTCGCTCGGCTTGTGGCGCAGCCGGTCGCCGATGCCGACCGTGTCGACGACCGCGTCGTACCACTCGCGGTCGGGCTTGCGGCCGGCGATGGCCAGCGGCAGCAGGATGTTCTCCTCGGCGCTGAGCGTCGGGACCAGGTTGAAGGACTGGAAGACGAACCCGATCTCGTCGCGGCGCAGCCGGGTCAGGGCCTTGTCGTCGAGCGTGGTGAGGTCCTGCTCGCCGACCAGGACCTGGCCGCTGGTGGCGGTGTCGAGCGCGGCCAGGCAGTGCATGAGCGTCGACTTGCCGGAGCCGCTCGGCCCCATCACCGCGGTGAACTCGCCCGCGAGGAGGTCGAGGGTCACGTCGTCGAGGGCGCGTACCGCGGCCTGGCCCGCGCCGTAGGTCTTGGTGAGCCCGCGCACCTGGCAGGCGATCTCGGTCATGGAGGGATGCTCCCAGACTTCACCGACATTTTGCTCGAACGCCTGTTCGACTACGATGCGCGCATGGACTTCCAGAGCTCGCTGTTCCAGGCGGCCCCCGCCGGGGTGCGCGACTTCTCGGGGATCGAGCGGACCGGGCTGACCCGTGGCGCCTGGGTCGACGTACGACGCAGCTGGCTGCCGGACGCCGACGACGTCTTCACCCGGCTGGTCGCCGACGTGCCGTGGCGGGCCGAGCGGCGGCAGATGTACGACCGGGTCGTCGACGTGCCGCGACTGCTGCACACCTACATGCTCGGCGAGCCGCTCCCCCACCCCGTGCTCGAGGAGGCGCGCGACGCGCTCAGCGAGCACTATCTGCCCGAGCTGGGCGAGCCCTTCCGCACCGCCGGCTGCTGCTACTACCGCGACGGTCGCGACTCCGTCGCCTGGCACGGCGACACGATCGGCCGCGGCAGGACCCAGGACACGATGGTCGCGATCGTCTCGGTCGGCGACCCCCGCAAGCTGCACCTGCGCCCCCGGGCCGGTGGGGCCGAGGCGGTCGTGGTCGAGATGGGCCACGGCGACCTGGTCGTGATGGGCGGCTCCTGCCAGCGCACCTGGGAGCACGCCGTCCCCAAGGTCTCGTCCGCCGGACCGCGGATCTCCGTCCAGTTCCGCCCCCTCAACGTGTTCTGAGGGCGCTTCGCCCGAGCCTGCGAGGGCGAAGAGGCACGCCCCAGGTCGAGTAGCCGCGCGACCGACGAAGGAGGTCGCGACCGGCGTACCGAGACCATGACCGAGGGTCTCGATACGCTCGCTGGCGCTCGCTACTCGACCAACGAGGGGACTCGCTGGCGCTCGCGAGAGAGACCAGCGAAAGCCGGGGTTTGGCCTGGCGTAGTTGGCTGGAGACATGGCAGAGCAGCAGGCAACGATCGGGGTGACCGGGCTGGCCGTGATGGGCCGCAACCTGGCCCGCAACATCGCCCGGCACGGGCACGTCACGGCGGTCCACAACCGCACCTTCACCAAGACCGAGGCGCTCGTCGACGAGTTCGGCGACGAGGGCACGTTCGTGGCCAGCGAGTCGCTCGAGGACTTCGTGCAGAGCATCGAGACGCCGCGCGCGATCATCATCATGGTCAAGGCCGGCGAGCCGACCGACGCGGTGATCGACGAGCTGGTGCCGCTGCTCGACGAGGGCGACATCGTGGTCGACGGCGGCAACGCCCACTTCGCCGACACGGTCCGCCGCGAGCAGGCGCTGTCCGAGAAGGGGCTGCACTTCGTCGGCATGGGTGTGTCGGGCGGCGAGGAGGGCGCGCTCCACGGACCCTCGATCATGGTCGGCGGCTCCGAGCACGCCTACGAGCGGCTCGGCCCGATCGTCGAGTCGATCGCCGCGCAGGTCGACGGGACGCCGTGCGCGACCCACGTCGGCCCCGACGCGGCGGGCCACTTCGTGAAGATGGTCCACAACGGCATCGAGTACGCCGACATGCAGCTGATCGCGGAGGCCTACGACCTGCTGCGCAGCATCGCCGGGCTCAGCCCGGCCGAGATCGCCGACGTCTTCGAGGAGTGGAACGGCGGCGACCTGGAGTCGTTCCTCATCGAGATGACCGCCGACGTGCTGCGCCACACCGACGGCGAGGGCGGTCAGCCGTTCGTCGACGTCGTCCTCGACGAGGCCGAGCAGAAGGGCACCGGCCGCTGGACCGTGCAGGCGGCGCTCGACCTCGGCGTCCCGGTCACGGGCATCGCCGAGGCGACCTTCGCCCGCAGCCTGTCGGGCCACACCGAGCAGCGGGCCGCCGCCCGCGAGGTGTTCACCACCGACCCTGACGAGCAGCGGGTGTCGGTGGACCGCGACGTCTTCGTCGACCAGGTCCGGGCCGCGCTCTACGCGTCCAAGGTGGTCGCCTACGCCCAGGGCTTCGACCAGATCGCGGCGGGCGCCGAGGCGCACGGCTGGGACGTCGACCTCGGCTCGGTCGCAACCATCTGGCGCGGCGGCTGCATCATCCGGGCGCAGTTCCTGGACCGGATCAAGGACGCGTACGCCGAGGAGCCCGACCTCACCACCCTGCTGACGACGGCGTACTTCGCCGACGCGGTCAAGGCCGGCGTGGACGCCTGGCGTGAGGTGGTCGCGACCGCGGCCCAGGGCGGCGTACCGGTGCCGGCGTTCGGCAGCTCGCTGTCCTACTTCGACGGGCTCCGGCGCGAACGGCTGCCCGCCGCCCTGATCCAGGCGCTCCGAGACGACTTCGGGGCGCACACCTACCGACGCGTCGACCGCGAGGGGACCTTCCACACCCTCTGGGCCGGCGACCGCAGCGAACAGGAGATCTGAATGACCACCACGAGCGACAACCTGGCAGCAGCCAGCGGCACCTTCCGACTGGGCGGCGACCTGCCCGTCGTCCGTCTCGGCTACGGCACGATGCAGCTCCCCGGCGAGGGGGTCTGGGGCCCGCCGAAGGACCACGACGAGGCGATCCGGGTGCTGCGACGCGCGGTCGAGATCGGGATCACCCTCTTCGACACCGCCGACTCCTACGGCCCCGAGACCGCCGAGCAGCTGCTGAAGGAGGCCCTGCACCCGTACGCCGACGACGTCGTGATCGCCACCAAGGCCGGGCTGACCCGCCAGGGCCCCGGTGTGTGGACCCCGGTCGGCAACCCGGCGTACCTACGCCAGCAGTGCGAGCTGTCCCTGCGCCGGCTCGGGCTGGAGCGGATCGACCTGTTCCAGCTGCACCGCATCGACGGCGCTGTCCCCCTCGAGGACCAGGTCGGCGAGCTCGCGAAGCTCCGTGACGAGGGCAAGATTCGGCACATCGGGCTCTCGGAGGTCGACGTCGACCAGCTCAAGGCGGCCCAGCAGGTCGCGCCGATCGTGTCGGTGCAGAACCTCTACAACCTGGCCGACCGCTCGGCCGAGGAGCTGCTGGACCACTGCGACGCCGAGGGCATCGGCTTCATCCCGTGGTTCCCGCTCGCGACCGGGGCGCTGTCGAAGGAGGACGGCCCGCTGGCCGACGCCGCGCGCGAGCACGACGCGACGCCGTCGCAGCTGGCCCTGGCCTGGCTGCTGCGCCGCTCGCCGGTGGTGCTGCCGATCCCCGGCACGTCCAGCGTCGACCACCTGGAGTCCAACACCGTCGCGGCCGGCATCGAGCTGACCGACGAGGAGTTCGACCGGCTCTCCGCCGCAGGGGGCTGACCACCCGCCGGGGACCGCCGGGCCGGAAAACCGGGTGACGGCGGTCTCGGCAGGGGGTGTGATGGGCACCGGACAGCAACTCCGTCCATCTCGGAGACGAAGGAGCGACACCATGCCCGAGCGCCAGGACCCCCGGACCGATCCGGTCGACATCCCGCCCGCTCCGCACGAGCACGTGCGCGGCGAGGACGCCTATCCCGGCTCGGCCACCGAGCCGACGATGGGCTTCGTGGTCTCGCAGGACAGCCGCTTGCACCACACCCACGGCTCGGCGCCCGACCGGCCGCGGCCGCTGGTCTGGGCGCTGCTGCTCCTGCTGGTGCTTGCCGTGGTCGTGGCCCTGGTGGTCGTCGTCGTCTGAGCGTGTGACGGCGTGCGCCGACGGGCACCGGAGGTCATGAGCGACACCACCGACCCGGTCACCGGCGACACCGGCAGCGCCCCCGTGACCGAGGCCCCCCGGGCCGACCCGCTGCGCGGCTCGAGGACCAGCGGCACCTGGGCCGCCCTGGTCGTCGCCGCCGTGGTGCTGATCCTGCTGGTCGTCTTCATCGTGCAGAACACCCAGTCGGTGCAGGTCTCCTACTTCGGCTGGGAGGGCACGGCCCCGCTGGCCGCCTCGCTGCTGGTCGCCACCGCGGCCGGGATGCTGCTCGCGATCATCGCGGGCTCCCTGCGGATGCTCCAGGTACGACGACGCGTACGGCGCGACCTCAAGCGCTGACCCCGCCGCGCCGGGGCTCAGCGCCCCCGGCGACCGAGCAGCCAGCCGACCAGCAGCCCGAGCAGACCGGCCGCCAGCGGGCCGCCGTACGTCCTCAGCAGCACCGGTACGACGGCCGCCCCCAGGTCGACCGAGTCCGCGGCGTGGGCCCGCGGCGGCGGTGACCTGTCCACCGATCCGGCCGCGGAGCCGGTGGCGGGGTCACCGCTGCTCG
Organism: Nocardioides sp. CCNWLW216; assembly: GCF_037120545.1. Classification (NCBI taxonomy): domain Bacteria; kingdom Bacillati; phylum Actinomycetota; class Actinomycetes; order Propionibacteriales; family Nocardioidaceae; genus Nocardioides; species Nocardioides sp. CCNWLW216. The sequence goes on along the minus strand of NZ_JBBBBJ010000001.1, from coordinate 233,141 downwards.
GGGGCGGCGGTGAGCTGGCCACCGGACCGGGGGCCGGTTCGGTGGCGGACTCACCGCCGACCGCCGGGTCCGGCGTGCTCGAGAGCCGCTGCTCGAGACAGGTCACGAACTGGCCGAGCAGCTTGTCCGAGACGTCCTGCATCACGCCGCGCCCGAACTGGGCCGGCTTGCCGGTGATGGCGAGGTCGGTGAGCACCTCGACGTCGGTGCCGGCCGGTCCGGGCGCCATCGACAGCGTGACCGTCGCGCCCGCCGTGCCGTTGCCGCGCTTGTCCTTGCCCTTCGCCTCCACGACGAACCGGTGCGCCGCCTCGTCCTTCTCGACGAACCGGCCGGAGCCGGAGTAGACGAGCGCGATCGGGCCGAGCTTGACCTTCACCGAGCCGGCGAAGGTGTCGGGCTCGACCGAGGTGACCGTGGCGCCCGGGAAGCACTCCGCGACCGAGGCGATGTCGTTGAAGTGCGCCCAGGTCTCGTCGACCGAGGTGGGGACGGTGAAGCGGTGCTGGAGGTCCATCAGGACGCGGCCGCCAGGATCGCCCGCCGGGTGAGGACCCGCGCGAGGTGCCGCCGGTAGTCGGCGTCCCCGTTGAGGTCCGAGGGCGGGTTCGTGCCCTCGGTCGCGTGCTCGGCGGCGGCCCGTACGGCGTCCTCGGTCGCCGGCTGTCCCGCCAGCGCCTCCTCGACCGCCCGCGCCCGCAGCGGCGTCGAGCCCATGTTGGTGAGTCCGATCCGGGCCTCCGCGATCACGCCTCCCTCGACCCGCACGGTCGCCGCGACCGCCACGATCGGCCACTGGTGGGCGACCCGCACGAACTTCTCGTAGTGCGCGCCCCAGGCGGTCCGCTTGGGCAGTCGCACCTCGGTGAGGATCTCGTCCTCGCCGATCGCCGTCTCGAAGAGATCGACGAAGAAGTCGTCGGCGGCCACGGTGCGGCTGCCCCCCGGGCCGGCCACCACGAACTCGGCCCCGAGCGCGAGCGCGGGCGCTCCGAGGTCCCCGGCGGGGTCGGCGTGCGCGAGCGCGCCGCCGAAGGTCCCGCGGTGCCGGACCTGGGCGTCGGCCAGGTGCTCGACGGCCTTGGCCACCAGCGCGGCGTGCTGGGCCACCAGCGGGTCCGAGCCGACGACGGAGTGCGGGGTCATCGCGCCGACCACGATCGCGTCGCCGTCGTCGCGCACCCCGCGCAGCGACTCGATCCGACCGAGGTCGATGACCATCTCGGGCGCGTTGAGGCGCATCCGCAGCACCGGCAGCAGGCTCTGACCGCCGGCGATGATCTTGGCGTCGTCACCGTGCTGGGCCAGGGCGGCGAGCGCGTCCTCGACCGAGGTGGGCGCGACGTAGTCGAATGCGGCGGGGATCATCGGGCGTCTCCTTCCGTGCTGTCGGCGCCGGGTTCGGCGGGATCGAAGTGCGGCATCGCCGCGGCCTCCGTGGCGGGGCCGCCCGAGGCGCCGTCGCCGTTGATCGCCTTCCACACCCGCTCGGGCGTGCAGGGCATCTGGACGTCGGTGACCCCGAGCGGTCGCAGCGCGTCGACGACCGCGTTGACCACGGCCGGGGTCGAGGCGATCGTGCCGGCCTCGCCCACACCCTTGGTGCCGAGCGTGTTGGTCAGCGACGGGGTCGTCGTGTGGTCGACCTCGAAGCTGATCGTGTCGGCCGCGGTCGGCAGCAGGTAGTCGACGAACGAGCCGCTGACCAGGGTGCCGGACTCGTCGTACACGGCCTCCTCCCAGAGCGCCTGGGCGATGCCCTGCACCAGGCCCCCGTGCACCTGGCCAGCCACGATCAGCGGGTTGATGACGTTGCCGATGTCGTCGACGCAGACGTACTTCCGCATCGTCAGCGCGCCGGTCTCGGTGTCGACCTCCATCGCGCACAGGTGGGTGCCGTGCGGGTAGTTGAAGTTCACCGGGTCGTACGTCGCGTCGCTGTCGAGCGACGGCTCCATCCCGTCCGGCAGGTCGTGGGCGGCGAAGACCGCGGAGGCGATCTCCTGGATCGCCATGCCCTGGTCGGTGCCGCGGACCGTGAACCGGCCGCCGCCGAACTCCAGGTCGTCGGCCGACGCCTCGAGCAGGTGGGCGGCGACCACCTTCGCCTTCTCGACGACCTTGTCGGTGGCCTTGACCAGCGCCTCGCCGCCCACGACCAGCGACCGGGAGCCGTAGGTGTCCAACCCCTTGTGGGCGACCTGGGTGTCGCCGTGCAGCACCTCGACGTCCTCGAAGGGGACGCCGAGCCGGTCGGCGACGATCTGGCTGAACGCCGTCTCGTGGCCCTGCCCGTGCGCGCTCGCGCCGGTGACCACCTCGACCGTGCCGGTGGCCAGCATCCGCACGCTCGCGTGCTCCCAGCCGCCCGCGCCGTAGTCGAGCGAGCCGAGCACCCGCGACGGCGCGAGGCCGCACATCTCGGTGAACGTCGAGACGCCGATGCCGAGCTGGACCGGGTCGCCGGAGTCGCGGCGGCGCCGCTGCTCGGCGCGCAGCTCGTCGTACCCGAACATCTCCTTGGCCCGGGCGGTGGCCGCCTCGTAGTTGCCGGAGTCGTACTCCAGGCCGGCGACCGTGGTGAACGGGAACTCCTCGTGCTTGATCCAGTTCCGCTCCCGGACCTCGAGCGGGTCCACGCCCAGCTCGGCGGCCAGCTCGTCCATCAGCCGCTCGATGGCGAACGTCGCCTCCGGGCGGCCGGCGCCGCGGTAGGCGTCGGTCCAGGTCTTGTTGGTGAGCACGGTCTGGACGGCGAAGCGGTAGGCGGGGAACTTGTAGATCGCGTTGAACATGAAGGCGCCGAGCACCGGGACGCCGCCGCCGACGAGCGACACGTAGGCGCCGAGGTCGGCCAGCAGGTCGACCTTGAGGGCCTTGACGTTGCCCTCCCTGTCGGCCGCCAGGGTCAGCTTCTGCCACTGGTCGCGGCCGTGGTGGGCGGCCATCAGCGACTCGCTGCGGGTCTCGGTGTACTTCACCGGGCGGCCCACCCGGCGGGCCACCGCGACGGTGATCCACTCCTCGGGGGTGGTCTGCAGCTTGCCGCCGAAGCCCCCGCCGACGTCGGGTGCGATCACCCGCAGCTTGGACTCCGGGATGCCGGTCGTCGCGGCCAGCGCGAAGCGGAGGATGTGCGGGATCTGGGTCGCCGACCAGACGGTCAGCTGCTCGCCGGTCGGGTCGACCACCGTCGAGCGCGGCTCCATGAAGGCGGGGATCAGCCGCTGCTGGCGGTACTCCCGCTCCAGGACGATGCCGTCGACGCGGGCCTCCGCGATCGCGGCCTCCACGTCGCCGCCCGTCCCGGCCTCGTTCGAGTCGAAGACCCACAGCGCCGACTTGTTGGTGCCGAGGTCGGGGTGCGCCAGGACGGTGTCCTCCGCCGACTCCCGCAGGTCGAGGGCGGCCGGGAGCACGTCGTACTCGACGTCGACGAGCTCGGCCGCGTCGCGCGCCTCGGCGGCGGTCCGGGCGACGACGACCGCGACGATCTCCCCGGCGAACGCGACCCGGCCGGTCGCCACCGGCAGGTGCGTCGGCGTCTTCTGGTCGGGGGTGATCGGCCAGGCGTTGATGAGCACGCCCTGCGCCTCGCCCAGGTCCTCCCCGGTGACGACGTCGACGACGTTGGTCGCGGCCTTCGCGGCGCTCGTGTCGATGCTGGTGATGGTCGCGTGGGCGAACGGGCTGCGCACCATGGCCAGGTGCAGCATCCCCGGCAGGGTGATGTTGTCGGTCCAGCGGGTCCGGCCGGTGATCAGCCGCTGGTCCTCCTTGCGGCGCCGGTCGCGGCCGATCTCCTTGGCGACCTCGGGCGCGTCCTGGACGGCGGTCATGCCTCGGCCCCCGCCGCGTGCTGCACCGCTCGCACGATGTTGTGATAGCCCGTGCAGCGGCACAGGTTGCCCTCGAGCCCGAGCCGGATCTCCTCCTCGGAGGGGTGCGGGTTCTCCTTCAGCAGGTCGACGCTCTGCATGATCATCCCGGGCGTGCAGAAGCCGCACTGCAGGCCGTGGCACTCGCGGAACGCCTCCTGCACGGGGTGCAGCTCGCCGTTGCCCGTCGTCGCCGCCAGCCCCTCGATGGTCGTCACCTCCGACCCGTCCGCCTGGACGGCCAGCACGTTGCACGACTTCACGCTGGTGCCGTCGAGGTGCACCGTGCACGCGCCGCAGTTGCTGGTGTCGCAGCCGATCACGGTGCCGGTCTTGCCGAGCCGCTCGCGGAGGTACTGCACCAGCAGCATCCGGGGTTCGACGTCGTCGGCGACCTTCGCACCGTCGACGGTGAGGCTGATCCGGGTCATGAGGACTCCCTTGCATGTGTGGTGCAGGTCACGCTAGGGAGCCGTGGTTGGCCAGCCGTTGGTTGAGCTCCACCGGTGGTTGAGGAAGGACGAAGTCCTGTCTCGAAAACCCCGCAGCCTGGCGCCGTCGTCGGCCTGCGGAGGTTTCGAGACGGTCGTTGCACGACCTCCTCAACCACCACCGGGGGCGGCGCGGTCAGCGCCGCGCGACCGCGAGCCGCCCCTTCAGCAGGGGTACGGCGGGGTGCGCGCGCCCGCCCACTCCCCCGCTGAGCGAGCGGAGGCAGACCTCCAGCACCTCGACGTCGTACGGCGCGAGCTCGCTGTAGCGGACCACGGCGTCGGGCTGCGGGTCGGCGAGCAGCGCCTCGCGCAGGGCGACGGCGACGTACTCGGCGAGCTCGCCGAGCGCGGGGCTGTCGGTGCCGGGGAGCAGGTCGCCGCCGTACGCCTCGACCGCGGCCGCGACGTGCCCGCGGCGCAGCAGCCCGAGCACGTGGTCGACGTCGGTCGCGACCGGCATCAGCAGCCGGTAGGGCCGGGAGGAGAGCTGGCCGCCGAGCGCGGAGCGCAGGTGCGAGACCTCGGCCTTGAGCGTGGAGAAGGTGACCGGCTGGTCGCCGTACACGAGGGCGTGCAGCTGCTCCAGCGAGAGCCCTTGGGGGTGCATGGCGAGCAGGGCCAGGATCTCCGTCTGGCGCCGGTTGAGCAGCAGCCGCTGGCCGTCGAGGCGGGTCTCGGCCGTGCCGAGGAGCGTCATCACCAGGCCCGGGTCGTGGGTGTCGTCGGCACCGGCCGTCCCGGCGGTCGAGCGGGGCAGGGCCGACTCGATCAGCCGGGCCATCACCCGTGCGGTGGCGAGCCCGATCGGGTGGGTGCGGTCCCAGGTGGTCGACAGGTCGAGGACGCCGAGCTCGACCCCCGTCACCGGGTCGTGGACCGGGGCCGCCCAGCAGACCCAGTTGTGCACGATCGAGGCGTAGTGCTCGGCGCTGAAGACCATCGCCGGGGCATCGAGCCGGGTGGCCAGGTCAAGGGCGTTGGTGCCGACCGACCCGTCGTCCCAGCGGCCGCCGGCGACGAAGTTGACCGTCTCGGCCTTGCGCCGCATCACCCGGCCGCCGTACGTCCACAGGATCCGGGTCTGCGGATCGGTCACGGCGACGACCAGGTCGCCGTCCTCAGCGGTACGGCGCAGCTCGGACTCGACGCTCTCGACCGCCACCTGCAGCGGCGAGCCCCGCCAGATCGAGGCGGTCTCGGACTCGTCGGCCAGCGGCGCCTCGGTGACGTCGGGCGAGACGGTCGCCTCGGACCGGGCCCAGCTGCTCAGGATCTCCGGCCGGACGAGCGGCTCGGCGTCGTCGCCGTGCTCGACGAACGTGCTCCAGGCCTCGACGGCGTGGTGCCGCCTCGTGCGCAGCTCGCGAGCGTCCATCGCGTCTCCCCCGGGTCGGTGCTCGCACTGTAGCCGGGAGGGTGATGGGCGTCACCCGACGTCTACACGTCGAGCCGGCGCTTCAGGAAGCGCACCGTCTCCTCGATGGAGGCCTGCCACTCCGGGACGAACGCGTGCTGCTCGCCGTCGTACACCTCGAGCCGGCTCTCGACGCCGGCCTCGGTGAGCAGCCGCTGGGTGGTCCGCGCCCACGGGAACGGGCACTGCTCGTCGTCGGTGCCGTGGTGCATCAGCACCGGCTCGGTGATCCGGTCGAAGTAGGTGCGCGAGGAGAGGCCGCGGTAGACCTCGGGCACCTCCTGCGGCGTGCCGAACCGCTCGTAGACCGCGTCGACCGCGTCGGGCCGGCTGACCGCCGTGAAGTGGCGCAGGTTGTCGAGGTAGCGCGAGCTCACGCTGGCGTAGACCACGGCCGCGTCGACGATGCCGGGCTGGGCGACCAGCGCGTTGAGCGTGATCCCGCCTCCCATCGACCGGCCGAGCATGGCCATCTTGTCGGCGTCGACGTAGGGCTCGCGCTTGAGCGACGCGACGGCGTTCAGGGCGTCGCGGGTGTAGCCGATCCGGCTCTCCCGGTCCAGCGCGGTCGCCGGGTCCGAGCCGGCGTGGCCGCGGTAGTCGGTGTGCAGGACCACGAAGCCCGCGTTGGCCAGCCAGTCCTGCTCGCGGGCCAGGCCCTGGCCGGTGACGTAGACGTCGGGGTCGATGTAGCCGTGGTTGAGCACGATCCCCGGGAACGGCCCCTCGCCCTTCGGCCGGAGCAGCACCCCGCTGACCCGCACGTCGCCGCTGCGGTAGACCACCCGGTGTCGCGTGTACGACGACGTCTCGCCCTCCAGCTCGGTGAACCGGATCCGGCTGCCCCGGAACTCCTCGCGCATCAGCTGCGGCAGCGAGGTCCGGCTGGTCACCGGCGGCAGGGTCTCGGCGGGCTCGGCCGGCTCGGCCGGCTCCGTGGGGGTGGGCGCGGCGGACGCGCTCGCCTCCTGCGTCGGGGTCGTGGACGCGGACGGCGTCGCGGCCGGGGCGTCCGAGGAGTCGTCGTCGCTGCACGCCACCAGCGGGGCGAGCAGGAGCAGGGCGGCGGCCGCCGTACGTCTCATGCGAGAGGTCCTTCCCGGTGGATCCGTCCCTGGGTGTGCGCGAGCGGCTCGCCGGAGCCACCCCAGCGGCCGGCGATGATCTCGGCGGCAATGCTGACCGCCGTCTCCTCCGGCGTGCGGGCGCCGAGGTCGAGTCCGATCGGGCTGGCCAGCCGGGCCAGCTCGTCGTCGGTGAGGCCGGCCTCCTTCAGCCGGGCCGTCCGGTCCTCGTGCGTACGACGGGAGCCCATCGCCCCGACGTAGGCGATCTCGGGCAGCCGGAGCGCCACCTCGAGGAGCGGTACGTCGAACTTCGGGTCGTGGGTCAGCACGGTCACCACGGTCCGCGGGTCGATCGCGCCGGCCTCGGCCTGCGCGGCGAGGTAGCGGTGCGGCCAGTCGACGACCACCTCGTCGGCGTCGGGGAACCGGCTCGCCGTGGCGAAGACCGGCCGCGCGTCGCAGACCGTGACCCGGTAGCCGAGGAAGCTGCCGACCCGGGCCACCGCCGCCGCGAAGTCGATCGCGCCGAAGACCAGCATCCGCGGCTGGGGCGCGAACGCCCAGACGAACACCCGCATCCCCTCCCCGCGCCGCTCGCCGTCCGGGCCGTAGGTCAGCGTGGCGTTCGTGCCCGCCGCCAGCAGTCCGAGCGCGTCGTCGGCGACGGCCGCGTCGGCCCGCGGCGAGCCGAGGCTCCCGACCCCCTCCGTCTCCGGCCGTACGACGAGCCGCCGCCCGAGCCAGGCCGGGTCGGGGTGCTCGACGACCGTGGCCAGCGCCACCGGCCGACCGGCGGCGACGTCGGCCGCGATCTCGCCGAGCTCCGGGAAGGTCGCGCGCGAGACCTGCTCGACGTAGACGTCGAGGATCCCGCCGCAGGTGAGCCCGACCGCGAACGCGTCGTCGTCGGAGACGCCGTACCGCTCGAGGACGGGGACGCCCTCCTCGACGACCGACCCGGAGAGCTCGTAGACCGCGCCCTCGACGCAGCCGCCGGAGACCGATCCGACCGCGGTCCCGTCGGGGCCGACCAGCATCGAGGCGCCGGGCGGGCGCGGGGCGGACCGGAAGGTCGCGACCACGGTCGCCACCCCGACGGTCTCGCCGGCCTCCCACCACGCCAGCAGCTCGGGCAGCACGTCACGCACGGGCGACCACCTCCACCAGCTCGGCGTAGGTGGCGAGCGAGTGACCCGCGACGAAGTCGTCGACGTGCGGCAGCACGGCGAGGATGCCCCGCTGGACCGGCTCGTAGCCGACCTTGCCGCGGTGCGGGTTGACCCACACGACCCGGTGCGCGACCCGGTGCAGCCGAGCCACCTGGGCGGTCAGCTCGGCGGTGTCGCCCCGCTCCCAGCCGTCGCTGAACACGATGACCACCGCACCGCGGGCCGTCCCCCGCTGGCCCCAGCGGTCGAGGAACGAGCGCAGCGTCTCGCCGAGGCGGGTGCCGCCGGACCAGTCCGGAACCGTCCGGCCGGCGGCGACCAGCGCGCGCTCGGGGTCGCGGAGCCGCAGGGCGCGGGTGACGTGGGTGAGCCGGGTGCCGAGCGTGAACGTCTCGACCGACGCGGGCGCGGCCTGGGTGAAGCGGTGCGCGAGCCGGAGCAACGCGTCGGCGTACCCGCTCATCGAGCCGGACACGTCGACCAGCAGCACCATCCGGCGCGGCTTGCGGCCGCGGCGGCGGCGAGCGATCTCGGCCGGCTCACCCATCCGCCGCAGGCTGGCGCGCAGGGTGCGGGAGGCGTCCACGTCGCCGCGGTGCCACGGCCGGTGCCGCGGGGTACGACGGAACGGCACCCGCGGCCGCAGCGTCGAGAACAGCGCCGTCAGGCGCTGCCGCTCGGCGGGCGACAGGGTGGCCACGTCGCGGTGCCGCAGCACCTCCACCTCGCTGGCCCGCGCCCGGACGACCTCGGCGTCCTCACCTGGTCCGCCCGTCCCGTCGCCGTCGGTCTCCGGCAGGTCGGTCGCCACGGGGGTGACCGGCTGCGGCGGACGCGGTCGCGGGAGGCCGTCGCGCGCACCGAACCAGGCGGCGAAGACGGCGTCGTACCGCTCGAGGTCGTCGGGGCCGCTGCACAGCGTCGCCCGGCCGGCGGCGTACGTCGCCCGCCGGTCGTCGATCCCCACCAGCGCGACCGCCTCCAGGAAGCCGCGCGAGCGGTCGGGGGTCACCGGCACGCCCGCCGCCCGCAGCGCCCGGGCGAAGCCGAGCAGCACCTCGTCGGCCTCGTGGCTCGTGCCGGGAGCGCTCATGCCAGCATCCGCTCCAGCGCGCCGCGGACCCGGTCGGCGTCCTCGCGGTACTTCACCAGCGCCCCGAGCGTCCGCGCGGCCGTCGCGAGGTCGAGCTCGACCGTGCCGAGGTGGTGCAGGGCCCGGGCCCAGTCGAGGGTCTCGGCCACCCCGGGCGGCTTCACCAGCTCACCGCCGTCTCGCAGCCGCTGGACGACGCCGACCACCTGCGCGGCCAGGGCCGCCGACACCTCGGGTGCGCGGGACCGCACGATCTGGACCTCGCGCTCCAGGTCCGGGTGGTCGATCCAGTGGTAGAGGCAGCGCCGCTTCAGCGCGTCGTGCAGCTCGCGCGTGCGGTTGCTCGTCAGCACGACGTAGGGCGGGGTCGCGGCGCGGACGGTCCCGAGCTCGGGGATGGTCACCTGGTAGGTCGCGAGCACCTCCAGCAGGAACGCCTCGAACTCGTCGTCGGCCCGGTCGACCTCGTCGACCAGCAGCACCGCGGGCGCCTGCTGCAGCGCGGCCAGCACGGGGCGGGCGAGCAGGAAGCGCTCGTCGTACAGGCTCTTCTCCGCCTCCTCGACGTCGGCTCCACCGGCCGCCTCCAGCGCGCGCAGGTGCAGGATCTGGCGCGGGAAGTCCCAGTCGTAGAGAGCCTGGCTCGCGTCGATGCCCTCGTAGCACTGCAGCCGCACCAGTGGCAGGCCCAGGCTCTCGGCCAGCGCCTCGGCCAGCGCGGTCTTGCCGGTGCCGGGCTCCCCCTCGAGCAGCAGCGGCCGCTCCATCCGCAGGGCCAGGAAGGCCACGGTCGCCAGGTCGTCGTCGCAGAGGTAGCCGGTCGCCGCCAGGCGCGCCGCGACCTCGGCCGCGGTGTGCAGCTCACCCTCCATGGGGAAAGGCTACTGACGTGACCGAACTGGAGCAGCGGATCCTGGCCCTGCTCGACGCCCGCGCCGCCGACGCGTCGATCTGCCCGAGCGACGTCGCCCGCGACGTGGACCCCGACGACTGGCGCCCGCTCATGCAGCCGGTGCGCGACGCCGCCGCCCGGCTGGCGGCGTCCGGGCGGGTGGAGGTCACCCAGCAGGGCCAGGTGGTCGACGTGACCACGGCACGCGGTCCGGTACGGATCCGGCGCCCTCAGGCGTAGTCGATGTCCCGGCCGGTCGCCAGGTCGCCGCACTCCACCAGGGACACGTCGTGGGCGCGGAGGTGGTCGCGCGCACCGTGGTCGCCGGTCGCCGTCGCGACGACCCGGGCCCAGTGGTCGCGACCGAGGAGGACCGGGTGGCCCGGGACCCCGTCGTACGACGCCCGCGCGAGCGTGGTCGGCCCGGTGGCGGACGCGAGCACCCGGGCGACCACGTCGGCCGTGACGTCGGGCAGGTCGACCAGGTGCACCAGGGCCGCGTCGACCGACCCGCTCAGCGAGGTCAGCCCCGCGCGGAGCGAGGAGGACATGCCTTCGGCCCAGTCGTGGGCGACCACGACATCGGCGCCGCGCCCGTCGAGCAGGGCCACGGCCTCGTCGACCACGGCCCCCAGGACCACGGTCACCTCGGCGCAGCCGCCAGCGTGCAGCACGTCGACGGAGCGGGCGAGCCAGGGCTCACCCGCTCCGTCGTCGGAGGTGTCGACGACCAGCGCCTTGGGCCGGCCCATCCGGGTTCCGGCCCCCGCGGCCAGCAGCAGGCCGTGGACCGCGGGCGTGCTCACCCGCCGAAGGCGTCCGTGTAGAGCTGCTCGAGCTCCGGCGTCGCCGGGCCGCTGAAGCCGCAGACCGTGACCTGGCCGTCGGTGGCCGAGACCAGGTAGGTCTCGCCCACCTGGAAGTCGACCGCGCCGATCAGCTGGGTCATCTCCTCCGACGGCTGCACCACCTCGACCCGGTCGGCCTCGTCACCGGCGTACGTCGTGGTGGGCGTCAGCACCACGGTGCCGTCGCTGATCTCGTCGACCGTGCCGGCGAAGGCGACCTGCTGCTGGGCCAGGACCTCGGCGTTGGGCACCATGCACCGCCCGCTCGCCCCGGTGGGCGCGCGGAGGCTGACGATCACCGGCTCGGCGCCGTCGCTGCTGCCCGTGCCGTTCTCGGCGACCGGCGGCGCCGAGTCGTCGTCGGGCGAGCCGGTCAGCGTGAAGATTCCGACGCCCCCGATGACCAGCACCGCCGCGGCGGCGACCAGCCAGGTGAGCGGATTGCGTCCGCGGGTGCCCGTGCGGCGCTCGGGGACCTGCGTCTCGGTGTCGTGGCTCATGGTGTCCTCCAGGAGTCGGGCGACCCGCTCGGGGTCGGCCGGGCCGAGGGAGGCAGCCGGGTCCGCGGCGCGCAGGCGCGCGCGCAGCTCGTCGTCACGGTCGAAGTCGTGCGTGTCGGTCATGGCCTTCTCCCCTCTCTCGACTCCTCATGTCCGGCACGCCCGTCGACCTTTCGCAGCTCGTCGGCCAATTTCTGCCGGGCCCGGTGCAACCGGATGCTGGCGGCGTTGGGGGTGATGCCGAGGACGGTGGCGATCTCGCCTGGCCCCAGCTGCTCCCAGGCCCACAGGCGCAGGAGCTCCGCGTCGGGCGGGCGCAGCGCCGCGAGCGCCGCGGTCACGGCCTCGTCGCCCGACCCCTCGGCCGGGTCCGGCACGACGTCGGGCACCCCGGCGCTGGCGACCCTCGCCGCCAGGCGGCGCTGGCGACGCTCGCCGCGCTCGGCGTTGGCCAGGCAGTTGCGGGCCACGCCGTAGGCCCACGGCAGGGCCTCGGACGGGATCTGGTCGGCCCGGCGCCAACAGACCAGGAGGGTGTCGGCCAGGACGTCGTCGGCGGTCGCCGGGTCGGTACGACGCAACAGGAACCGCCGCAGCGGCTCGACCAGCCCCCGGGCGAGCTCCTCGAACTCGGCCCGGCGCACCTCGTGGTCCACGTCGTTCCTCTCGCTGGTGGTCCGGCCCGGTCCGGGTACCCCGGGGGCCAGCCTCTCAAATGCGGGAAGGCCCCGGTCCCTCGTGGGGATCGGGGCCTTCCTGCTGGTGCTGTGGTGCGTGGTGCGGCGTCCTTGCGGAACCTGGATCCCGGTCTCGGTACGCGTCGCACGTCCGTCGCTTCGCTCCGGTCGTGCCGACGCTACTCGACCTGATCGACCACGCTGCCCGCGACTTCGTCGCGGGCAGCTGTCGATCAGAAGTCCATGCCGCCCATGCCGCCGGTCGGGTCGCCGCCCATGGGCGCCGCCTTCTCCGGCTTGTCGGCCACGACGGCCTCGGTGGTGAGGAACAGCGCGGCGATCGACGCGGCGTTCTGCAGCGCCGAGCGGGTGACCTTCGCCGGGTCGATGATGCCCTCGGCGATCATGTCGACGTACTCGCCGTTGGCGGCGTTGAGGCCGTGACCCGCGGTAAGGTTCGCGACCTTCTCCGCCACGACTCCGCCCTCGAGGCCGGCGTTGATGGCGATCTGCTTCAGCGGGGCCGAGGTGGCCACGCGGACGATGTTGGCACCGGTGGCCTCGTCGCCCACCAGGTCCAGCTTGTCGAACGCGGTGGCCGCAGCCTGCACCAGGGCGACGCCGCCGCCGGCGACGATGCCCTCCTCGACGGCCGCCTTCGCGTTGCGAACGGCGTCCTCGATGCGGTGCTTGCGCTCCTTGAGCTCGACCTCGGTGGCCGCGCCGACCTTGATGACGGCCACGCCGCCGGCCAGCTTGGCGAGGCGCTCCTGGAGCTTCTCGCGGTCGTAGTCGGAGTCCGACTTCTCGATCTCGGCGCGGATCTGGTTGACCCGGCCCTCGATCTGGGCCGCGTCGCCGGCACCCTCGACGATGGTGGTCTCGTCCTTGGTGATGACGACCTTGCGGGCCTGGCCGAGCAGCTCGATGCCGGTGGTCTCGAGCTTGAGGCCCACCTCCTCCGAGATGACCTGGCCACCGGTCAGGATCGCGATGTCCTGCAGCATGGCCTTGCGGCGGTCACCGAAGCCCGGAGCCTTGACGGCCACGGACTTGAAGGTGCCGCGGATCTTGTTGACCACCAGGGTCGAGAGGGCCTCGCCGTCGACGTCCTCGGCGATGATCAGCAGCGGCTTGCCGGACTGCATGACCTTCTCGAGGAGCGGCAGCAGGTCCTTGACGTTCGAGACCTTCGAGTTCGCCACGAGGATGTAGGGGTCCTCCAGGACCGTCTCCATGCGCTCGGGGTCGGTGACGAAGTAGGCCGAGATGTAGCCCTTGTCGAACCGCATGCCCTCGGTGAGCTCCAGGTCGATGCCGAACGTGTTCGACTCCTCGACCGTGATGACGCCCTCCTTGCCGACCTTGTCCATCGCCTCGGCGATGGCGTCACCGACGGTGGTGTCGCCACCGGCGGAGATGGTGGCGGTGGCGGCGATCTGCTCGCGCGTCTCGACGTCCTTGGCCATGCCGAGCAGCTGCTCGGACACGGCGGCGACGGCGGCCTCGATGCCGCGCTTGAGACCCATCGGGTTCGCACCGGCGGCCACGTTGCGCAGGCCCTCGCGGACCATCGCCTGGGCGAGCACGGTGGCGGTGGTGGTGCCGTCGCCAGCGACGTCGTCCGTCTTCTTGGCGACCTCCTTGACGAGCTCGGCACCGATCTTCTCGTAGGGGTCCTCGAGCTCGATCTCCTTGGCGATGCTCACACCGTCGTTGGTGATCGTGGGGGCGCCCCACTTCTTCTCCAGGACGACGTTGCGGCCCTTGGGACCGAGGGTGACCTTGACGGCGTCGGCGAGCGTGTTCATGCCACGCTCGAGGCCGCGCCGGGCCTCCTCGTTGAAAGCAATCAGCTTGGGCATAACTCCTGCGATTCCTCACGCTTAGAGTTGTGGATCCGGTTCGGTGGGTTGCCCGCGACGGACGGTCCTGCGTGACCGGCGAACCCTTTCTCGCCGGCGCTCGGACCTCAACTGGCACCGATCCGGTTTGTCACTCTCATGGTAAGAGTGCCAACCCAATGTTTAGCACTCGCCCCCTGCGAGTGCAAGCGCGGCGGCCCGGCAGGAGAGGGCCACCGACGCCCAGCTGGCGACGTGGTCCGCGCCCTCCGGGAGGCCGGTCACGTGGGTGACGACACCGACGTCGCCGGTGCCGACCCGCCACCGCAGCAGCCGCACCCCGCCAGCGTCGCGCGACTCGTAGAGCACCTGGTCGTCGGCGGTGAAGCCCACCATCGGGCAGCACGGCGAGGTGCGGTCCGGATCCGAGGGCCCGCCGATCCGCAGCATCTGCGTGCGCGACTGGAGCGGCGCCACGGTGACGGTCCCGCCCTCAGGGCTCGGGTCACCGTACGCCTGGGCCAGCTCGCCGCCGTCGAGCCGCACGCCGTACGGCGTCACGCCGTCCGGCGCCCAGGTCAGACCGGGCCCCATCTGGGGCGCGAGGTCCGGCAGGGTGAGTCCCGCGGACCTCCCGCTGTAGGAGCCGACGCCCGAGACGGTGTCGGAGCGCAGCCAGCCGATCCGGTCGAGGCCGCTCCCCCAGCGCTCCTGGAGCGGCAGTCGCCGCCAGCGCCCTCCGGGCACGTCGAAGACCAGGAGGTGGTCGCGCTGGAGGAACGCGAGGTAGCGGCCGGACGGCGAGAGCATCCGGTCGTGCAGCCGCTCGACGGGCTGACCGTCGTCGCCGCGGACCTCGGCGACCCGGGAGACGTCCAGGGTCCGGCGCTCCTCCCCGCCGACCAGCAGCACCCGATCGGGACCGACCGCGACCGCGAGCTGCGCGGCGGGCAACGGCACCTCCTCGGCATCGGCGGCCGGCGCCGCGACGTCCACGACGATCGGCAGCACCCCGTCGACCGTCGGCAGGTCGGGCTCCTCGGCCAGCGTGGGCGCCTGCCAGGTGTCGACGTCCGCGCCACGCGCGTCGGGCAGGCCCGCTCCGGGGTCGTGCTCCACCGGCGCCGGGTCCGCCTGCAGGCGGGAGTAGCTGCCCACGAACGTCTCCCTCCCGCTGGCCAGGCCGACGATCCGGGTGACCAGCCCGAGGTCGTGGGTGCCGACGTCCCAGGCGAGGATCCGCGGCTCCGCGCTGCGGGACTCGAGCGCCACGGTGTCCTCGTCCAGCCACCCCGCCACCGGGCAGCACTGCAGGAAGCGGCCGTCGTTCGGCTCCGAGGTGATCGCCAGCACGTCGCGCTCGGGACCGTCCTCGACCAGCACCGTCTCGGGGTCGTCGACGGACCCCGGACGGCCGGGGAGCGCGGCGCCGTACCCGAAGGCCCGGGCCCGGACGCCGGCCACGCTGGTGAGGTTCGGCCCGAGCGCCGTCGCCTCCTCCAGGAACCCCGGGACCGGGGGGTCGACGACGTCGGCGGTCGAGCAGCAGCCGGCGGGCCCCACCGAGCTGCCGTCGGGGAGGGCCACGGTCTCGTCGTCCACCCAGGTCAACGGGTAGGTCTCGCGGCCGCCGTCGACCACCACGTTGCTCCAGGCACCCGACGCGAGGTCGAGGAACTGCACCGCGCCCGGCTGGGGGAACACCAACGTCGAGCCGGACGGCGAGAGCATGGCGTCGGTCGCCGCCGACGGCCCGGAGGGGTACGTCGCCGGCCCCAGCCGGGAGACGTCCACCCCGACCGGGACGCCGTCGGTCCCGACCACCACCACCCGATCCAGGGCGCCCCCGTCGCCGATCACGCCGAAGGCCGCGACCGCCGCCTCGGGCAGGACCGCGTCGGGCTCAGCCGCGCTGAGGTCGAGCTCCGCCGGCAGCCGGGACTCCACCGCCGGGAGACGGGCCTCCTCCGCCAGGGAGGGCCCCCACCACACCCGGGCCCCGTCGACCACGGCGTCCGGCGCCGCCGGCGCGGTCGGGTCCTGCGACGGCGGGTCCCCCGGCGAGGCGGTGACCGCGAGCACCCCGAGGGCCACGGCGACCGCCGTAGCACCGCAGACGCCAGCGAGGGCCGTCGTACGTCGGCGCCGACGGGCGCGGACGCCCGCCTGCCAGGCGCCGGAGGCCAGATCGCGACCGGGCGGGAGGTCGGCGACCCGCTCCTCCAGCAGCTCGCGCAGGGTCTCGTCGCTCATGCCGTCTCCCCGATCAGCTCGGCGAGCTCGGGCGCGGCCTCGCGCAGCCGTCGCAGCGCCAGGTGGGTCTGGCTCTTCACGGTGCCGACCGAGACCCCGAGCGCCTCGGCGGCGTCCCGCTCGGGCAGGTCGTCGAAATAGCGGAGCACCACGACAGCTCGCTGCCGCGGCGTGAGGCCGGCGAGCGCGCGATCGAGCAGCAGCCGGCGGTCGACGTCATGCTCGCCGGAGCCGACCGGCACGACGTGCTCGGCGCCGTCGACCAGCTCGCGGCGGTGCTTGCGCCACCAGGAGATGTTGGCGCGGACGATCACCTGACGGGCGTAGGCCTCCGGTCGCTGGTCGCGCAGCCGCCGCCAGCGCATCGCGACCTGGGTGAGCGCGTCCTGGACGAGGTCCTCGGCGCGGTGGTGGTCGCCGGTGAGCAGCACCGCGGTGCGCAGCAGCGCGAGCTGACGCTCGCCCGCCCAGCGCGTGAAGGCCGCCTGCTCCTCGTCCATGTCCTCTCAACGCGGGGCGGCACCGGAAGGTTGGAGGGTCAGAGCCGGTCCTGCACCGCGTCCGCGAAAGGTACGGCGTTGCCGGGGATCACGTCGAGGTAGAGCCCGGGCTCGGTGGCCTCGACCTCGCTGACCACGAGGCGGCCGTCGTACCGCATCAGGTCGACGCGGGCGTAGGCGAGCGAGGAGCCGAGGAGCTCCTCGACCGCACGCACGGTGGTCACGGCGAGCTCGGCCGGCTCCGGCTCCAGCTCGGCGAGGTACGACGCGCCGCCGTACTGCTCGTGGACGCGCACCTCGCCGGCCGCCGCCACCTTGCGGACCTGGCTGGTGGCCCGACCGTCGAGGACGAAGACGGAGATCTCGCCGTCGGTGTGCACGGACTCGACGACCGGCTGGGCCAGCCAGGGGCCGTGCTCGGCCTCTTGGGCCCAGGCGTCGGCGTCGTCGACCACGATCAGGCCGCGGCCCCCGGCCCCGACGCGCGGCTTCACCACGGCGCGCCCGTGCTCGGCGACGGCGGCGGCCACGCCGGCCCGGTCGTCGACCAGCGCGCTCGGCACGATCGGGACGCCGCGCCCGGCGAGCTCGACGAGGTAGCGCTTGTCGGTGTTCCAGCGGAAGAGGGCGGCGCCGTTGAGCAGCACCGGACCGGCCGCCTCGACGGCCTCGGCCCAGGCCAGGAACTCCTCGAGCCGCCACTCGTAGTCCCACGTCGAGCGGACCGCGACCACGGACGCCGCCGCCCAGTCGACCTCGGCGTCGTCCCAGCGGACCCACCGGGCGTCGATCCCGCGCCGGGCCAGCTCGGCGTCCAGGGCCTCGTGGCCGGGCTCGCCGTCGGGCATCGCGGCGAAGGTGGTCAGCAGGACGTCGCTCATGTAGCGAACGCTACAAGTGCGGCAGGCTGTGGCCGAACGGCACCCGGTCGTGCACGCCGAGCGCGGCCAGCACCGACGGGAGCATCGCCTTCGCGGTCCGCTTGTAGCCCAGCGCGCTGGGGTGGAACCGGTCGAGGCTGAACATCTCCTCGGGATTCGTGATGAAGAACGGGCCGACCACGTGGGACAGGGACACGACGTGGGCGCCGGAGCGGACCGCCGCCTGACGCTGGGCGTGGGCGAGCTGCTTCGAGGCCCGGGACCCGAGGGAGCGCAGCGGCTGCGGCACCGGCCGGAGCATGCCGAGGTCGGGGCAGGTCCCGACCACCACGGCGGTCCCCCGCTCGCGCAGCCGGACGATCGCGGCCTCCAGGTCGCGCACCGAGTCGGCGAGCGGGACCCGGTGGGTGACGTCGTTCCCGCCGACCACGATCACCGCCACGTCCGCGACGTACGACGGCGGCAGCCGGTCGAGCTGCCCCGCGAGCGCCGAGGTCTCGGCCCCGACCACCGCGACCGTGCGCAGCCGGACCGCACGCTGCGTGGAGGTCGCGAGCGCCCGGGCGATCCGCCCGCCGAGGGTCTCCTTGGGCCTCTCGGCACCGAGCCCGGCCGCGATCGAGTCGCCCACGAGCAGCAGGTCGACGGGGTCGCCGTACCTCTTCTTCCAGGTGCGGTCGGCGTCGATCGCGTGCTCGCCGAGCGGCTTCCCGATGATCGCGCGTGCCTTGGCGGCCTGGGCACGGAGCAGCTGACGGGAGCCGACGACGAAGCCGACGCCGAGGAGGCCGGCGGCCCCGAGGGCGGTGCCGGCGGCCCGGGCGGCGCGGGGAGTGCTCATGGGGAGGTCCAATCACGGTCACCTGAACGGATTCCTGCCGGGAGGTGTCGATTCGGGTCGACCTGGGCCGTCACCACCGTGACACATCACCCGTGAGAGAGGATCGACCCATGACGGAGTACGTCGTACTGCTGCCCGGTGACGAGAGCCGCTGGGAGGCCGCCACCGCCGAGGAGAGGGTGGCCACCTACGCCCGCCACGAGGAGTCCTCCCGACTGCTGGCCGAGCGCGGCCACCGCGTGACCGGTGGCTCCGAGCTGACCCACTCGCGGACCGCCAAGGTGGTCCGTCGTACCCCCGAGGGCGGGCACGTCGTGACCGACGGCCCGTACGCCGAGGCCGTCGAGCAGCTGAGCGGCTTCTACGTCGTCGAGAGCGACGACCTCGACGACCTGCTGGAGATCTGCGGCGTGCTGGCCTCGGTCGAGGAGGGCGTCGAGGTGCGCGCGGCCGTCGACCACGGCGGGGACCCGGCATGAGGTTCGTGGTGCTGATGGCCGAGGCCGACCACTTCGCGCGATGGTCGGCGCTCGGCGAGGACGAGCAGGGCGCGGTGTTCGAGGCGTTCGGCGCCTTCGAGGCGGCCGTCGTCGAGCGCGGCGGGTCGGTGGTCGGCGGCGAGGGCCTCGCCCCGGTCGCCGAGGCCCGGACCATCCAGCCCGGGCCGGACCGGGTCGTGACCGAGGGCCCCTACGCCGAGTCCGTCGAGCAGCTCGGGGGCTTCTTCGTCGTCGACCTGCCCGACCTGGCGACGGCCGTCGAGACCGCCCGGCTGCTGCCCGCGTCGTACCTGGTCGAGGTCCGGCCCGCGTCGGACGGCTGAGCGATGCGCTTCCTGGTGCTGCTCGGCGGCGCCGGCCACCACGAGCAGTGGGAGTGCGCGAGCGAGGCGACCCGCGAGCGGATGATCGCCGACTACCACGCGTTCGCCGACGCCGTCCGGGCCCGCGGGACGCTGGTCGTGGGCGACGCGCTGCCACCGCCGGGGCGGGTGACCGCCGGGCCGTTCGCCGAGGCGGTCGAGCAGCTGGGCGGGTTCTACGTCGTCGACCTGCCCGACCGGGCGGGCGCCGACGAGGTGGCCAGGCTGCTGCCGCACGAGCACGACGTCGTCGTCCTGCCGACGCTGGGGGTCGAGGTCTGAGCCCGCTCGAGACGCTCCTGCGCGACGAGTGGGGCCGACTGCTGGCCCTGCTCGTCGCGCAGTACCGACGTCTCGACCTGGCCGAGGACGGGCTCGCCGACGCGTTCGAGGCGGCCGCCCGGACCTGGACCACGCCGCCCGACAACCCACCGGCGTGGCTGCTCACCGCCGCCCGACGGCGGGTGCTCGACCGGCTCCGGGCCGAGGCCGTGGCCGCCCGGAGGCTCCCGCTGCTCGAGGTCGACGCCGCGGTGCAGGAGGGAGCGGGGCGGGTGATGGCGGACGCCGGGGAGGTGGTCGTGGACGAGCGGCTGCGGCTGGTGCTGCTCTGCGCGCACCCTAGGCTGTCGCGGGAGGCGGCCGCGGCGCTCACCCTGCGGCTGGTGCTCGGCGTCGCCACCGAGGACGTCGCCCGGCTGTTCCTGGTCCCGACCGCGACCATGGCGGCGCGGCTGACGCGGGCGCGGAAGCGACTGGCGGACGCGCGGTTCGCCGTACCCCCGCCGGCGGAGCTGGCCGCGCGGGTCGACGTCGTCGCGGACGTCGCCTACCTCGCCTTCACCGCCGGGTACGCCCCGGGCTCCGGCGCCGACGTGCTCCGCACCGACGTCGCCGCCGAGGCGGTCCGGCTGGTGCGCGTGCTCCGCTCCGTCCTGCCGGACGGCCCCTGGCCGGAGCTCGACGCGCTCCTCGCCCTGATGCTCCTCCAGCACGCCCGCCGTGACGCCCGGGTCGAGGACGGCCGACTGGTGCTGCTGCCCGACCAGGACCGCTCCCGCTGGCGCCACGACGAGATCCTCGAGGCGCTCGCCCTGCTGCGCCCGCTCGTGGGCGCGCGGCCCGCGCCGTACCTCCTCCAGGCGCTGGTCGCCGCCGAGCACGCCGTCGCCGCCTCCGCCGAGGCGACCGCCTGGGACCGCATCGTCGACCGGTACGACGAGCTGCTCGCCCTCGCCGACTCCCCCGTGGTCCGGCTCAACCGGGCGGTCGCGGTCGCCGAGCGCTCCGGCCCCGCGGCCGGGCTGGCCGCGCTCGACGGCGTCGCCCTGCGCGGCCACCGGCTGCCCGCCGTACGGGCCGAGCTGCTGGCGCGGTGCGGTCGGGCCGAGGAGGCCAGGCTCGCCTACGACGCCGCGCTCGCCCTCTGCGCCAACGAGGCGGAATCCACGCATCTGCGGACGCGGCGCGGCGAGCTGTGAGAGCGTGCGGCTCCTCCTGCCCATCTGCCCGAGGAGTCCCTGTGCGTCGTCTCGTCCTGGCGCTGACCGCCGTGATCCTCGCCCTCCCCGTGCCCGGCGCGGTCGCCCGTCCGCCCGACGCCGAACGACGTGCGCTCGAGTGGGGGGTCTACATCGGGGCGCACCACGACGACCTGATCGAGTTCACCGTGACCGCACGGTCCCACGTCCGGTTCTGGATCATGGCCGGCTCACCCGACAACGGCTGGCCCGACGTCCCCGAGAACCGCACATACGACGTGCAGATCCGTCGCGCGAGCATGCTGGCCGCCCGGACGCCGGCCTGGCGCACGCGGTGGACCGGACTGACGGCCGAACGCCTCCGGCTGCGCATCGGCGGGGGCCGCGTGCTCTGCCTGCGGATCCGCCAGCACTCCTTCGGCCTCACGAGCCCCTGGTCGCGGCCCGACTGCGTCGTCCGCGGGCGCGACGACGCGCGGGTCCGTCGTACCGGCCCGATGCACGTCGAGCGCGACACCGCCTACCCCGACCGACGGGCCACGGTCCTCGGCGAGGGCGGCACCCTCCGGCTGCGTGGCGTCCCCCGGGGTGCGCGCTACGGCGTGGTCTACACCGACCGGTACGACGGACGCGGCTGGCCGCACATCCGCACCATCGGCTCCCGGGACGTCTACACCTCAGGGGGCTCGGGCGCGCACGGTCTCGGGTGGGACGTCCGCCTGGCCGCGCCCCATCGCGGGACGCTGGTGATCGACACCGAGTACGGCTCGACCGAGCCGATCGGCGCGCTGGTGGTCATCCCCCGCTGGGTGCGCTGACCGCCTCGAGCGTCACTCCGAGCCCAGCGCCGGCAGCACCGGCGGCAGCAGGTCCACGATCGCGACCTCCAGCACCTGGCTGAGCGACACCAGCGAGGTGAGGGTCGGGTTCATCGGCGTCCCCGGGCGCGACTCGCCCTTCTCGTACTTCTGGTAGGTGAAGGACGTCAGCCCGGCCAGGTGGGCCACCCGCTCCTGGCTGATCCCCTTCGCCGCGCGTGCGCGCGCGAGATTCTGGCCGAGCTCGCGGGCGAACTCCTCCCACGTCGGGGTCGTCGTACCGTCTGCTGCCACGCGGCCCAGCATCCCGCATCCCTTCCGAGCGGATGCCCATACGGGTATGGTAAAGTCATGCTCAAGGTCGGACCTGTGGACGGCGACCCCCGCCGACATCGCGACGTCGGCGGTCACCCCTACGGTCGGACCCACCAGGAGGCCACGGCACCGGAGGTGGGGCAGATGACCAGACCCGAGCGACCCGTCCCCTCGTGGCTGGCCGAGCACTGTCCGCCGTGGTGCGTCCGCGAGCACCACGAGGGCGACCACGTCGAGGACCGCTACCACCAGGACGAGCCGGGGATCTTCCCCGTCGTCGGCGGGACAGCCGACACCGTGCCGATCACGTCCTCGCTCGAAGCGGTCGAGCTGGTGGTCCGCCGAGGTCGCCACGTCGGCGAGTCCGTCACCTGGGTCGCGGTCGAGGCGGTCGACCGCACCGGCCCGCGCCTGCTGCTCACCCTGGAGTCCGCCCGACACCTCGCCAGCCACCTGGTCCGCCGGCTCGGCACGGTGGACGGCTGACCCGGGGTGCTCACCCACGAGGCGACGTACGGCGGCCGACCACTGCTCCCGCCCGACCTGGTCGGCGAGCTCGGCCGTCGAGCACCGGCCCTGACCGAGCTGGTCGCCGACCGCGTCCGCACCGACGTCCCCGACCTCGCGGGCCCGCGTACCGACCGGCGGCACCGACGGCTCGCAGGCGCCGCGACCGTCGCGACGCACCACTTCCTCGAGCTCGCCCGCGGCCGGGCCCGCTCACCGTTGCCGGTCTACCAGCTCTTCCGCCAGGTCGGGTACGGCGAGGCCGTCGAGGGCCACGGGCTCGGTCCGGTGCGGGCCGCGCTCCGGATCGCCGCCCGCGAGGCCTGGGCGACGGTGCGGGAGTTCGCCTCCGAGCACACGCTCACGGCCGACGACCTCGGCCGCCTCGGTGACGCGCTGTTCGACCTGCTCGTCCACGTCGACGAGCAGGTCGTCCACGGCCACGCGATGGCCGAGCACGCCCTCGACCGCGACGTCGGCCGGGCCCGGGCCCGGCTGCTGGACGCCCTCCTGGGCGGCACCGATCGACCTCGGCTCGACGCCGAGGCGGCGCGGGCCGAGTGGCCGGTCCCCGCGAGCGCGGTGGTCCTCGCCGCCACCTTCCACGGCACCCTCCGCCTCGACGGGGTTCCCGACCAGGTCCTGGCCCGCACGACCTCCAGCCCGGCGGTCCTCGTGTGCGACGCCGCGCTTGCCGACCAGGTGGTCGGCCGGCTCCGCTCGGCCGCGCCCGACGTCCGCGTGGTGGTCGCCTGGCCGGTGCCCGCCGAGGAGGTGGGAGCGGCCCACGCCTGGTGCACGCGGGTCCTGGGCCTGGTCGACCAGGGCGTGATCGCGCCGGCGCCGGTCCTGTGGTGCCGCGACCACCGCACCCAGGTCTGGCTGCACGCCGACCCGGTGCTGCGGGCGTCGCTCCGCGACGAGCTTCTCCAGCCGCTGCTGGACGCCACGCCCCACGCGCGCGACATCCTGTCGGAGACCCTCCTCGCCTGGCTCGAGACGCGCGCGAGCGCCCCCGCGCTCGCGCACCGCCTGGGCGTGCATCCCCAGACGGTGCGCTACCGCTGGAAGCGGATCAACGAGCTCTTCGGGTCGGCGCTGCAGGACCCGGAGTTCCTGCTCCTGGCGACGATGCTGCTGAGGTCGAGTGTGCCGGGGACGAGCGTCCCCCGGCCGGACCCGCTCAGCCGCCCGCCACCGCCGGGATGACCGAGATCTGGGTGCCGTCCGGCGTCGGGGTGGCCAGGTTGTCGAGGAAGCGCACGTCCTCGTTGCCGACGTAGACGTTCACGAAGCGCCGCAGCTCGCCCGAGTCGTCGAGGATCCGCCCCTTGATCCCGGCGTACGACGCGTCGAGGTCCGCGATCACCTCGCCCAGGGTCGCGCCCGAGGCGGTGACCTCGGACTCGCCGCCTGTGTAGGTGCGCAGGATGGTCGGGATGCGGACGGAGACGCTCACGGTTCTTCTCTCCTCGTCGGTGTCGGGGGTCGGTGGTCGAGTGCCTCGCGAGGAACGAGCGAGGCGTATCGAGACTCAGGCCAGGCCGGTCGCCACGAAGGCGGCGTACGACGGCGCGATGGTCGCGATCGGGCCGACCGAGTCGGCGACCGCGTCGAGCGTCTTCAGCCCGTGACCGGTGTTGATGACGACGGTCTCCAGCGAGGTGTCCAGCTGACCGGACTCGACGAGCTTCTTCAGCACGCCCACGGTGGTGCCGCCGGCGGTCTCGGTGAAGATGCCCTCGGTGCGGGCCAGCAGCACGATCGCCTCGCGGACCTCGTCGTCGCTGATGTCCTCGACGGCTCCACCGGTCTCGCGGCAGATGTCGAGGACGTAGATCCCGTCGGCCGGGTTGCCGATGGCCAGGCTCTTGGCGATGGTGTCCGGCTTGACCGGACGGATCGCGTCGACGCCGGCCTTGTAGGCGACCGAGACGGGCGAGCAGCCGGTGGCCTGGGCGCCGTACACCTTGTAGGGCTTGTCCTCGACCAGGCCGAGCTTGATCAGCTCCTGGAAGGCCTTGTGCACCTTGGTCAGCTGGGAGCCGGACGCGACCGGGATCACGATCTGGTCGGGCAGCCGCCAGCCGAGCTGCTCGGCGATCTCGTAGCCCAGGGTCTTGGAGCCCTCGGCGTAGTAGGGACGGACGTTGACGTTGACGAACGCCCACCCGTCCTCCTCGCCCGCGATCTCCGAGGCGAGCTTGTTGACGTCGTCGTAGTTGCCGTCGACCGCGACCAGGTTCTCGGTGTAGACCGCCGAGTTGACCTGCTTGGGCTTCTCCAGGTTGCTGGGGATGAAGACCACGGTCTTGATCCCGGCCCGGGCACCGGCCGCGGCGACCGCGTTGGCCAGGTTGCCGGTCGAGGGGCAGGCGAAGACCTTCGCGTCGAGCTCGCGGGCCGCGCTCAGGGCGCAGGCGACGACACGGTCCTTGAAGGAGTTGGTCGGGTTGGTGCTGTCGTCCTTGACCCACAGGTTGTCGATGCCGAGCGTGGCACCCAGGTTGTGGGCCTTCAGCAGCCGGGTGAAGCCGGGCTCCATGTTGGGGCTCTGCTCGATGTCGTCCGGCACGGGGAGCAGTGCCTTGTAGCGCCAGATGTTGCGGGGGCCGGCCTCGATCTCCTCGCGCGTCACCTGCGGGAAGTCGTAGGCGATCTCCAGGGGTCCGAAGCACTCCGGACACGCGTAGAACGGGCCGAGCTCGACCTGGTGCCCGCACTCGCGGCAGGAGAGGGCGGTGGCGTTGCCGAACGCGCCCTCACGCAGGGTCTTCTTCTCGGTGACAACAGCGCTCATGAGTCCTCCTCCTCATCTTCCCCGGTGCGACCGTCGCAGTCCGGGCGGAATTGGCACCGTCTCCACGTCCGATCCCGAAGTCCGGGAGGCGGAGGCTCGTGGCGGTTGCCGGGACTTCACTGGGCCGTTCCCTCAGTCCCTCTTGATGAGCTGAGACAGACTGTACGGCGCCCGTCTCACCATGTGCACATCGGTTCCGGGATGTGGGACATGAGGGATGGGGCTGCTCCGACCCACGGCGGTCGCCGGGTCGGGGCCCGCGCCAGGCATAATCGCGCTGCCCGCCGCTCGGTGGGACGCGACGGAAGGATGCTCGTGCCGCCAGTCCCCTCGGCCCCGCCGGCGCGACCGGAGCCGCTGGCCCTGCTCGCCGAGACGATCGTCGAGCAGCTGGCCCGGCGCCACCGCTCCCCGGAGGGCGGGACGACCGTGGTCCGGGGCGACGCCGGCGACGACTGGCGCGCCGCCGTACGCACGCAGGACGCTCCCGGTCGGCGGGTCCTCCTGCTGCTCGCGGGTGACCAGGTCCCCGGTGACCTCGCGACGCACGCGGCCGGGGCCGGGTTGGCGCTCTCGCGCGCAGTGCCGTACGGCGTGCTGCTGGGCGGTGGGGACTCCGTGCTGGCCCCGCTCGACCGGACCCACCGCTGGCGGCGCGTGCTGTCGTGGCTGCCGTACGACCCGCGGCTCCTCGACCTCGCCGTCACCCTCGACGGCGTGCTCGGCGCGGCCCTCCCCGACGCGACCGCGCCGCGCCGCCTCGTGATCCTGGACCCGGTCGGCACGCCCGCGCCCGACGTACCCGAGGGCCCCGGCCCGGCCGACCTCGACCCGCTGCTGACGACGAGCCGGACCCGCTACCTCTGCTTCGCGGTCGTCGCCCAGCTCGCGCAGCGGCTGCCGTCGCTCGAGATCGCGTCCGTCCTGCCCCCGCAGCGCGCCGAGGAGTACGACGCCTGGCAGGCGGCGCACGCGGTGGACGACCAGGTCACCCGGATCCTGGGCGCCTGGTCGACGGGGTGCGCACGCCGGATGCGGCACGGCGCCGACGTCACGCTGGCCTCCGACTACCCGCTGGCCCGGCAGCTCATCGAGCAGCACTACCGCGTCTTCGACGGCGGTCCGGCATGAGGCCCACCGCTCTCCTGAGCTACCTCTGGGACAAGCAGCAGCACGTCCTCGACAGCTACCTCGCCCAGGTGCGCGTGGACGTCGTCGTCACCCCGGCCGCGCTCGTCACCGACCACCTGCGCCGCATCGCCGCTGCGCACGGGTGCGAGGTGGTCACCGTCGAGAGCCTCCACCCGCCGCGTCGTCGGACGGCGGCACGCTCGGCACCCCTGCAGCGAGCGCTCCGACGACACCTGCGGACCGCCTCCTGGGCACCCGACGACCTCGACGCGGAGTCCGCCGCCCAGGTCGCCGGCCACCTCCGGACCCGGCTGGCCGTCGACGTCCCGATCGCCGTCGAGGTGCTCGACGCGCTCGCCCGCGTCGACGAGGCCTACGACGTCGTGCTGTTCGCGACGAGCGAGGACATCGTGCAGCGCTCGAAGGTCGCGACCGCCTGGGCCGGTGCCCACGGCATCCCGACGGTGCACCTGGCCCACGCGATCGCCCTGGTCGACCCCTACACCGTCCACGCCCACCTGCTGGCCGACACCCTCGTCGTCTACGGCGAGCGCGGCGCCGAGGGCTATCTCGACCTCGGGATCGCCCGCGAGCGGATCGAGGTCACCGGCAACCCGTCCTGGGACGTCTACGCGTCGCTGCGTCACGAGCGAGACCGGCTCCGCCGGGACCTGCTCGCCGAGCACGACCTCGACCCCGACGCGCCGATCGTCGTGTTCGGCACCACCTGGTCGGCCCACCTGACGGCGCAGGAGACCGGCGCGGCGCACGCCCGGACCCTCAGCGCCTTCGTCGCGGCCTGCGTGGAGCTGGAGCGCTCGGGCGTGCGAGTGAACGCGGTCGTCAAGGACCGGCCCAACAACGTCGCCGCCGGCCGGGACCTGCTCCACCGCCTGGTGTCCGAGCACGGGCCGACCACCCAGCGGTTCGCCTACGCCACCGACGACCCGGAGCCGTGGGTCGCCGGCTCGGACGTCCTGGTCGCCGTCGACTCCAACCTGCTGGTGGAGGCGATGCTGGCCGGCACGCCCGCCGTCAACCTCGTCGGCGTGGCGCTGCGCCCGATCCCGCCCGCCTTCGACGGCGAGAGCGGGGTCGTCGAGGCGGAGCCGGACGAGCTGGCCGCCGAGCTGCGGGCCATCCTCGTGGACCCGGCGGTCCGCTCGGAGCTGGCGGCCCGCACCGAGCTCCGGCTGTCGCACTACCACCACGGTGGGATCGACGGACGGTCCACCGAGCGGGTCGCCGCCCTGCTCGTCCGGCTGACCCGCCGGCCGTCCCGGCTGCGCGAGCTGCGCCGGCGCCTCACCCGGCAGCGCGACCGGCTCCGGCGCCGCTGGCGGCGTGCCCGGCGCGCGGCCCGGCGGCGGGGCGGGCAGGCCTGAAGCCGCTCAGCGCAGCGCGGCGCGGAGGGCGTCGACGACGCGGTCGACGTCGTCGTCGGTGAGGTCCGGGAACAGCGGGAGCGAGAGCTCCTGCGCGTAGAAGGCCTCGGCGTTCGGGCACGCGCCCCGACGGTGACCCAGGTCCGCGTAGACCGGGTGCCAGTAGACGGGGATGTAGTTGACCTGGACGCCGATGCCCGCGGCCCGCATCCGGTCGTAGACCTCGCGCCGGCGGCCCTCCAGGACCCGGACCGGATAGAGGTGCCACACCGGGTCCGCCCCTGGACGGCGCCCGGGCAGCGCGAGGCCGGGTACGTCGGCGAGCCGCTCGTCGTACCGCGCCACGATCTCCGCGCGGCGCCGCTTGAACGCCTCGAGCCGGGTCAGCTGCGACAGCCCGAGGGCGGACGCGACGTCGGTGAGCCGGTAGTTCACGCCCAGCTCGTGCACCTCCTGGTGCCACGGACCCTCGTCGGTCATCCGGAAGCGGGCCGGGTCGCGGACCAGCCCGATGAAGTGGAACTCGTGGGCGCGCTGGGCCAGGGCCGGGTCCCGGAACACGGCCGCGCCCCCCTCGCCGGTCGTCAGGTTCTTGGTCGGGAAGAACGAGAAGGTCGTCATGTCGGCGAGGTCGCCGACCGGCCGGCCGTCCAGCGTGGCCCCGATCGAGTGGGCGGCGTCGGCGAGGGTGAGGGCCCCGACCTCGTCGGCGAGCGGCTGGAGCCGGTCGTAGTCGGCGGGCTGACCCGCGTAGTCGACGGCGGTCACGACCTTGGTGCGCTCGCCCACGGCGTCGGCGACGGCGTCGGGGTCGATCAGGCCGGTCTCGGGGTCGATGTCGGCGAAGACCACGGAGGCACCGAGCAGGCTGGCGCCCGAGGCCGACGCGACGAAGGTCATCGGGGTGCACACCACCTCGTCGCCGGGCCCCACCCCGGCGGCGGCGTACGCCATGTGCAGCGCCGCCGTACCCGAGGTGCAGGAGACGGCGCGGTGCCCGCCCGCCAGCTCCCCGATCCGCCGCTCGAGCTCGGCGACGAGCGGACCCGTGGTCAGCCAGTCGCCCCGGAGAGCGGCGACGACCGCGTCGATGTCGGCGTCGGAGATGGACTGCCGACCGTACGGAAGCACGCTGCTCCTCCTCTCGTCCGCGCCCGCGTCAGGCGAGGATCGCGGCGATCTGGTCGCGGGTGTACCACTCGTCGTTGGTGTCGGAGCGGTAGGCGAACCCCGGACCGACGGGCGTCGTCCCCGACGGGGCCCGGTAGCCCCAGGTCGCGAGGTCCGGCTGGATGACGTAGTAGCGACCGTCCTCGAGGACCAGGGCGCGGCGGCCCTCCTCGGGACTGATCATCTCCTCGTGGAGCTTCTCCCCCGGGCGCAGCCCGACGTCGTGCATCTCCGCACCGGGCGCGATCGCCTGCGCAAGGTCCGTCACCTTCATCGAGGGGATGCGGGGCACGAGCAGCTCGCCGCCCTGCATGAGGTCGAAGGTGTCGACCACCATCCGCACCGCCTGCTCGAGGGTGATGAAGAAGCGGGTGCACCGCAGGTCGGTGATGGGCAGCGACCGCCCCTCGGCGGCCAGCCGCCGGAAGAAGGGGATGACCGAACCCCGGCTCCCCATGACGTTGCCGTACCGCACGACGGCGAACCTCGTGTCGTAGCCGGCGGCGTAGTGGTTGCCGGAGATGAACAGCTTGTCCGCGGTCAGCTTCGTCGCGCCGTAGAGGTTGATCGGGCTCGAGGCCTTGTCGGTCGAGAGGGCCACGACCTTCTGGACCCCGGTGTCGATCGCCGCCTCGATCACGTTCTGGCTGCCGAGCACGTTGGTCTTCACGAACTCGAACGGGTTGTACTCCGCCGTGTCGACCTGCTTGAGGGCGGCGGCGTGGACCACGTGGTCGACGCCGTGCATGGCCCGGGCGAGGCGGCGCTCGTCGCGGACGTCGCCGAGGAACCAGCGCAACCGGGGGTCGTCGCCGAACTGCTGACGCATCTCGTACTGCTTCAGCTCGTCGCGGGAGTAGATGACCAGACGGGCCGGGTCGAGGTGGTCGAGCGCGTATCGGGTGAAGGTCTTGCCGAAGGACCCGGTGCCGCCCGTGATCAGGAGGCTGGCGCGCTGGAGGACGGACACGAGCGCCTATCCTAGGCCCGTGCCACGCCCTGGGACCCCGGCGCCCCGACGATGACGACCGTGGCGTTCCTGTGCGACCTCGGCCCCGTCCGCGGCACCGGCCACGTCATGCGCTGCGTGGCGCTCGCCGAGGAGCTCGCCGCCCGCGGTGTCCGGTGCGAGGTCGTCGCCGACTTCGAGAGCGTCCCGTGGGCGGCCGACCAGGTGGCCGCGCGCGGCTTCGGCGTCCACCCGTCCGCGGGTCCCGTGACGGACGCGCTCCCGGTGCTGGAGGCACTCGGGGCGCACGCGACGGTGCTCGACTCGTACGTCGCCACCCCCGCGCTGAGCGCGCGACTGGGGGCCGGGGGCCGACCGGTCCTGGCCGTGGTCGACCGCGACGCGCGGGACCTGGTGGCCGACCTCTACCTCGACCAGAACCTGGGGGTCACGCCCGCGGACTACCCCCCGGGGCTGCCGGTGCTGACCGGCCCGCGCTACGCCCTCGTCCGCGACGAGGTGCTGCGCCTGCGACCCCCCGCCCCGCTCGCGGTACGGCGAGCGTCGCGCCCCCAGGTGCTCGCCTACTTCGGCGGCACCGACGCCTACGGGGCCGGGCCGGTGGTGGCGACGGCGCTGGCGCGGACCGGGGTGGCGATGGACGTCACCGTCGTCGTACCCCGGCCCGAGCTGCGCGACGCGGTCGCCGAGGCGCCGTGGACCAGCGGACAGCGGCTCACCGTGACCGGTCCGCCCCCGTCCCTGATGGCACTCGCCGTCCGCGCCGACCTGGTCGTGAGCGCGTCCGGGACGTCCCTGGTCGAGCTGGCCTGCCTGGGCTGCGCCTGCGCGCTGGTCTCGGTGGTCGACAACCAGGAGGAGGGCTACCGGCTGGCGACCAGCACCGGCCTGGCGGTCGGCATCGGCCGCCTCTCGGCCCTGCGCCGGGACACCGACGAGGCCGTCGCCGCCCTGCGCGGCGTGCTCGGCGACGACGCCCAGCAGCACCGACTGCGTCAGGCGGGCTGGGCCCTGGTCGACGGCCGGGGCCGGGGCCGGGCCGTCGACCGGCTGCTCGGGCTCCTCGAGTCCCGGGTCACTTGAACGAGTCCCACGTCAGGGGGGTGTTCGCGGGCAGGTCCTCGCTGAGCGCCATCCCGACGACGGCGTCGAGGTAGCGCGGCGCTAGGCCCGTGCCGGGCCGCACGATCTTCACGTCCTCGGCCGTCACCCGCTCCCCCGCGCTCATGGCGCGCGCGAGGATGAGCGAGCGGATCGCCGTACGACGCTCGGCGACCTCGCCGCCCACGACGTGCTTGCGCGCCGAGCCGGGCTTCCCGAGCGCGAGGTGCGCGTCGGCCAGGGCCCGGGTCAGCGCCCCGACCTCCGCGATCGGCAGGCTGAACCAGTGGTCCGGGCCGTCGTCGTCCTGGGAGGGGGTCACGTGCTTCTCGACGATGCCGGCGCCGAGGGCGACCGCCGCGATCGCGGCCGTCGACCCGAGGCTGTGGTCGGAGAGCCCGATGACGGCCTCGGGGTACATCTGCTGCAGCAGCGGGATCGCGCGCAGGTTCATCTCGTCGATCGGCGCGGGGTACTCGGCGACGCAGTGGAGCAGGCTGAGGCTCGCGACGCCCTCGCCGAGGAGGGTCTCGACAGCCTCGTCCGCCTCGCTCAGGGTGCACTTGCCCAGCGACAAGATCACCGGCTTGCCGGTCCGGGCGAGGTGCCGCAGGAACGGCAGGTGCCCGACGTCGGAGGCGGCCACCTTGTAGCCGGGCACCCCGACACTCTCCAAGTAGTCGACGCCGTCCTCGCTGAACGGCGTGGCGAACGAGACCATGCCCAGCTCCTCGCCGAGCGCCATCAGGTCGCGGACCGCCTCACGCGGGAGCGACAGCCGGTCGAACATCGGCCCGATCGGCTCGGTCCGCTGCCGTCCAGCCGGTCCCCAGGTCACGTCGCGGTCGTGGTCGGCGACGAGCTCGGCCGCCGTGTAGAGCTGGAACTTGATCGCCTCGGCGCCCTGCGCGGCCAGCGCCCGGACCATGGTCTCGGCCTTGACGACGTCGCCGTCGTGGTTGGCGCCGATCTCCGCGACCAGGAGCGGCGGGTGCGGCTCCCCGGCCGTCCGGTGACCCAGTGTGAACATGATCCGCCCTTCCGATCGAGTACGCCGCGTACAGCATGGCGCACCCCCACGCGCCCGCCTCGGGCAGGCTCGCTCAGACCGGGCGAGCGAGCGCGACGACCCCGTCGTCGCGGCCCAGCTCGTCGTACCCGAGGCCGGCGAAGAGCCGCAGCGAGGCCGCGTTCTCCTCGCGCACATGCGCCAGGAGGCGGATCACCTCGGGCCACGGGAGGGCACCGCGGACGAGCCGGAGCGCCTCGGCCCCGACCCCGCGTCCGCGCGCGTGCTCGGCCAGCCCGATCGACACCTCCGCGTCCACGCCGGAGCGGTCGAGCCGCACCTGGCCGACCGGGGTCCCGTCGAGCTCCACGACGAGCAGCCGACAGGTCTCGTCGGCGAGGCGCCGCTCGAGCCAGGAGCGGTGGGCAGCGGGTTCGATGACGTCCTGGGTCAGGGAGGCGGCGCGCGTGGACCGCTCGTTGCGCCAGGCCAGCAGCCGGTCCGCGTCGTCGAGGCGTGCCGGTCGCAGCCGGAGCCCGTGGGGGCCGTGGAGGCTGTCCGGGCTCACGGCTGGTCGCCGCCGGCCACGAGCGCGGCGTACATGAGCTCGGCCCGGGTCCAGTCCGCCGGGGTGTCGATGTCCTGCACGCGGTGGCGAGGCAGGCGCACCGGTCTCATGCCGGCCGGCCAGAGGCTCCGGGTGGCCCGCAGCACCGGCACCGGCGTCCAGTAGAACTGGCCGGCGTCGTGCAGCGCCTCCGGCAGGTCCTGCGACCGCGTGCCCGCGTGCTCCGGCCACAGCACCTGCAGCGCACCGTCCTCGGCCAGGCCGAACGCGCGGTGGACCGGGAAGTCGAACTCCGTGACGGACACCGCTCCCGGGTGCCCCTGGGCGAGCACCTCGAGACCGGCCACGAGGTCGGCCGCGCGGATGAACGGGGCGGTCGCGAAGAGGGTGCACACGTTGTCGTACGACGAGCCGGCCCGCTCCAGCTCGTCGACCGCGTGCAGGACCACGTCGACCATCGGGGTGACGGCGTCGGCGATCTCCCCCGGTCGCAGGAACGGGGTCCGGGCGCCCAGCGATCGAGCGACGTCCGCGATCTCCTCGTCGTCGGTGGTCACCACGACGTCGTCGAAGAGCTGCGAGGCGAGGGCCGCGTCGACGGCGTACGCGAGCACGGGACGGCCGGCGAACGGTCGGATGTTCTTGCGCGGGATGCGCTGGCTGCCACCCCGCGCCGGGATGACCGCCACGTTCCGCACGGCGTCATCCAAGCACATCGTCCGTCCGCCGGCCGCCGCCGTCGGCTCGCGTCCTCAGGCCGCCGCGTGGGCCTCCGCCCCGGCGGTCCCGGCCGGGGTCAGCGCCCCTCGCACGACGTCCAGCACGTCACCGACCACGTGCACGGTGACCGACTCCAGGACGTCCGCGGGGACGTCGTCGAGGTCGGGCTCGTTGCGCAGCGGCACGAACACCTCGGTGAGGCCGGCCCGCTGGGCGGCGAGCAGCTTCTGCTTCAGCCCGCCGATCGGGAGCACCCGGCCGTTGAGCGTGACCTCACCGGTCATGCCGACCTCGGAGCGCACCGGCCGGCCGGTCGCGAGCGAGGTCAGCGCGGTGACCATGGTGATGCCTGCGGACGGGCCGTCCTTCGGCGTGGCGCCCGCGGGCACGTGCACGTGGATCGCCTTCTCGAAGAACGCCGGGTCGACGCCGAGCACGTCGGCGTGGGCCCGCACGAAGGACAGCGCGATCTGGGCGGACTCCTTCATCACGTCGCCGAGCTGGCCGGTCAGGGTGAGACCGGACTTGCCGTCGCTGGCGCTCGCCTCGATGAACAGGACGTCGCCACCCAGGCCGGTCACGGCCAGGCCGGTCGCGACACCCGGGACCGAGGTCCGCTCGTGCGCCTCCGGCGTGAACCGTGGCCGCCCGATCAGCTCCTTGAGGTCCGGCTCGTCCACGTCGAGACGCTCGGCCCCCGTGGCCAGCTTGGTCGCCGCCTTCCGCAGCGCCTTGGCCAGCAGCCGCTCCATCTGCCGTACGCCGGCCTCGCGGGTGTAGTTGGCCGCCAGCTCGCGCAGCGCCGCATCGGTGATGGTGAACTCCTCGGGCGTCACCGCCGCCCGCTCCAGCTGCCGGGGCAGCAGGAAGTCACGGGCGATGGCGACCTTGTCGTCCTCGGTGTAGCCGTCGAGGGTGACCAGCTCCATCCGGTCCAGCAGCGCGCTGGGGATCTGCTCGACCACGTTGGCCGTGGCGATGAAGAGCACGTCGGACAGGTCCAGGTCGAGCTCGAGGTAGTGGTCGCGGAAGGTGTGGTTCTGCGCCGGGTCCAGCACCTCCAGCAGCGCTGCGGCCGGGTCGCCGCGGTAGTCGGCGCCGACCTTGTCGACCTCGTCGAGCAGCACGACCGGGTTCATCGAGCCGGCCTCCTTGATCGCCCGCACGATGCGTCCGGGCAGCGCGCCGACGTACGTCCGGCGGTGGCCGCGGACCTCGGCCTCGTCGCGCACGCCGCCGAGGGCGACGCGGACGAACTTGCGACCCAGGGCCCGGGCCACGGACTCGCCGAGCGAGGTCTTGCCGACTCCGGGAGGTCCGGCGAGCAGGATCACCGCGCCGGAGCCGCGGCCGCCCACGACCTGCAGGCCGCGCTCGGCGCGCCGGGAGCGGACGGCGAGGTACTCGACGATCCGGTCCTTGACCTCCTCCAGCCCGTGGTGGTCGGCGTCGAGGACCGCGCGGGCGGAGCCCACGTCGGTGGAGTCCTCGGTGGTGACGTGCCAGGGCAGGTCCAGGACGGTGTCCAGCCACGTCCGGATCCACCCGGTCTCGGGGCTCTGCTCGCTGGAGCGCTCGAGCTTGTCGACCTCCTTGAGCAGTGCGGTGCGCACGGCGTCGGGGACGTCGGCGGCCTCGACCCGGGCCCGGTAGTCCTCGGACCCCTCGGGCTCGCCCTCGCCGAGCTCCTTGCGGATGGCGGCGAGCTGCTGGCGCAGCAGGTACTCGCGCTGCGTCTTCTCCATGCCCTCGCGGACGTCGTTGCCGATCTTGTCGGTCAGCTCGGACTCGGCCAGGTGCTCGCGGGTCCACTCGACCAGGGTCTCCAGCCGCTGCTCGACGTCGGGCTGCTCCAGCAGCTCGCGCTTGCGCTCGATGGAGAGGTACGGCGCGTAGCCGGCCGCGTCCGCGATCTGCGCCGGGTCGGTCATGCCGTGCACCTGGTCGATGACCTGCCAGGCCTCCCGGCGCTGCAGGACCGCGACGACCAGCCGCTTGTACTCCTCGGCGAGCTCGTGGGCCCGCTCGGAGACGACCTCGTCGACGGGCTCGACCTCGACCCACAGGGCGGCACCGGGGCCGGTCACCCCGCTGCCGATCTCGGCGCGCTGCTCGGCCTTGAGCACCGCGGCGGGGGCGCCACCGGAGAAGCGACCGACCCGCTCGATGGTCGCGACCACGCCGTACGACGCGTAGCGGTCCTCGAGCCGGGGCGCGACGAGCACCCGCTCGTCGCCGCTGCTCTGGGCGGCGTCGATCGCGGCCCGAGCGGCCTCGTCGAGCTCGATGGGGACGACCATGCCGGGCAGCACGACCAGGTCGGTGACGAACAGGACGGGAAGACGCGTGACAGACATGCGTCCCTCACTTTCGGCGAAGTTGAGTAGTACCGGCTCAACTACCGGGCGGCCTCTCCTGTTCCGGAGAGTGCCTCCGTTCACCGTGGGCGAACAGGGGGTGTCGGGAAAGGCCGGGAACGTCCTAGTTCCCCGGTGAACCGGGGAACTAGGACCGAGGCGACGCCACGGCTGACTCCCGGCACGTCCCACCAGCACCACGGACCACCCTGGTTCGGACCTCCCGGCCTTTCCCTGACGTTCCCGGGCATCGCGTTGCCCGGGAACGTCCAGTTCTCCCTGAGGAGGACGCGGCAGCCGGGGTGGCCGATGCACCCGGCGGACCCCGCCGTACGACGTCAGGCCCGCAGGTCCCGCGCGTCCGCGGTCAGCTGCCGCAGCAGGTCGAGCACGCCCTCGGGGCCGTGGACGACGACGTCGGAGTGCTCGACGAGCGCGGACTGCTCGTCGGAGGCGGAGCAGACGAGCAGGGTGGGCATGCCGTCCTTGGCCATCTTGGCCACCGCGTCGAAGGCCTCGAGGTCGCCCAGGTCGTCGCCGGCGAAGAGGAAGCCGCCGGCGCCCACCTCGTCGGCCAGGGTGCGGACCGCCTGGCCCTTGTCCATGCCGGGGGCGCGGACCTCGATGACGTTGCGGCCGGGTTCGAGCACCAGGCCGTTGCGACCGGCCAGCTCACGCAGCAGCGGGAGCAGCCGGGCGTAGGCCGCGTCGCGGTCGGGCAGCCGGCGGGTGTGCACGGCGTGGGCCAGGCCCTTGTCCTCGACGAACGCGTCGGACGCCTCGGCGGTGCGCAGCGCCCGGGGCAGATCGCGCAGGAACGCCGCCAGCCCGACGGGCGGGCGCGGCGAGACGATCCGGCGGTGGGTCGAGCTCCACCGCTCGTTGCCGTACTGGCCGAAGAGGTAGAGCTCCTTGCCGGACCTCTCGATCGCGTCGCCGACCTCCTCCAGTCCGCCGAGGTCGAGCGCCTGGCGGGCCGGGCGCCCGGTGACCACGGCGACCGCGGCGACCTGCGCCGCGAGGTCGACCAGCACCTCGCTGGCGTCGGGGTGGATGTGCGCGGCGGCGGGGTCGTCGACGATGGGCGACAGGGTGCCGTCGAAGTCCAGCCCGACGACGGTCTCGGCCGCCGCCCGGACGAGGGCGGCCCAGCGCTGCTCCCCGACCGACGAGGTGAACTCCATGAGCCTCAGCCTGTCACGGACCGGGGCGACGTCGTACGACGTGGGTCACTCCCGAGACGAAGACCCGGTGACGAACGGGTGGCCTAATCCAGCTCGCCGGTGAGGACCAGGGTCAGCCGGTCCTCGCGCATCCCGCTGACGGCGGGCAGGGTGCGCTTCACCCCGAGGTCGCGGGCCAGCAGCTTGGCGGCCCGCTCGAGGCGCTGCGGGAAGTAGACCGTGGAGGTCGGGATGGTGCCGTACCAGTTGTCCGAGCCCACGACCGACCAGCCCACGGTGGTCGCGCGGTCGGCGACCCGACCGGCGAGCCCGCTGATGCCGGAGTTGTTGTAGACCTCGACGTAGACGTCGCCGCGCTTCACCGGGGGCTTGCGCGGCTTGGCGGGCGCGGAGGTCGTCGGCGCCGGGGCCGTCGGGCTGGGCGCGGCGCTGGAGGACGGCTCCGCGACCGGCGTGATCTCACGCTCGGTCGGCTCACCGCCGCGGGTGGCGACGAAGGCGATCGCCGCCATGGCGACGGCGATGATGCTGAGCATCACTACGGGAGAGGGGAAAAGCAGCCCGCGCTGGCGCATGCCGGGCCTCAGACCTCGAACCCGAGGCGGCGCGCCGAGCGCTGGCGCTGCCGGGCCGCGCGAAGCCGACGAAGCCGGCGGACCAGCAGCGGGTCGGCCTCGAGGGCCTCGGGACGGTCGATGAGGGCGTTGAGGACCTGGTAGTAGCGGGTGGAGCTCATGTCGAACTTCTCCCGGACCGCGGTCTCCTTGG
This sequence comes from Nocardioides sp. CCNWLW216, assembly GCF_037120545.1. Classification (NCBI taxonomy): domain Bacteria; kingdom Bacillati; phylum Actinomycetota; class Actinomycetes; order Propionibacteriales; family Nocardioidaceae; genus Nocardioides; species Nocardioides sp. CCNWLW216. The sequence continues at coordinate 195,644 of NZ_JBBBBJ010000001.1, read as the reverse complement.
CGCCGGCGTACTTCCACCACTGCCGCTCGAACTCGAGGATGTCGCGGTCGCGCTCGCTCAGGGTCGGCTCGACCTCGGCCTCGTCGGGGCCGTGGAGGGCGTTCGCGGCATCCATGCGATGTCTCCTGGGAGCGGTCGGGTGGGGGTGTCCACGCAGCACTGTACGCGGCGAACCACATCGATGTCATTCGCACCGCGGCGAGTCCCCCGATCGCTAGTCTCCAGCCATGGCCGACACGATTCGCTGGGGCATCCTGGCCACCGGCAAGATCGCCCGCTCCTTCGCCCGCGACCTGGCCCTGGTGCCCGACGCCGAGATCACCGCCGTCGGCTCACGCCGCATCGACGCCGCCCGCGCCTTCTCCGAGGAGCACACCCGAGGGTCGGCGACCGCCCACGGCTCCTACGAGGAGCTGGTCGCGGACCCGGCGGTCGACGTCGTCTACATCGCCACGCCGCACGCGCTGCACCTCGACAACGCCCGGCTGGCCTTCGAGGCCGGCAAGCACGTGCTGTGCGAGAAGCCGCTGACCCTGACGACGGCCGACGCCGAGGAGCTCTTCGCCCTGGCCCGCGAGCACGGCCGGTTCGCGATGGAGGCGATGTGGATGGCCTGCCACCCCGTCATCCGGGCCCTGGCCGAGCGGGTGCGGGCCGGAGACTTCGGCTCCCCGCGCTCGCTGCGGGCCGAGCTCGGCTTCCGGGTCGATGCCCCGCCGGAGGACCGGATGTTCGACCCCGCCCTCGGTGGCGGCGCCCTGCTCGACATGGGCATCTACCCGCTGACCTTCGCCCACCTGATGCTCGGGGAGGCCGAGCAGCTCACGGCCCAGGCCGACCTGACCCCGACCGGCATCGACCTCGACGTGGCGATCGCCGGCCGCTACCCCGGCGGCGCGGTCGCCGCGCTCACCGCCTCCATGACGTCGTGGTCCTCGCGCTCCGCGGCGATCGCGACCGACCGGGGCCGGGTCGAGGTGCCGTTCGGCTTCCACCACCCGCGCTACGCCACCTTCACCGAGCACAGCGCCCAGGGTCCGGCCCACCCCCAGCGGATCGAGGGGCTGGAGCCGGTGATCGGGCAGGGCTACGGCAACGAGATCGCCCACGTCGGCGACTGCCTGCGCCAGGGACTGCTGGAGAGCCCCTACGTCCCGCACGCCCAGACGCTGACCCTGATGCGGCAGCTCGACGGCCTGCGCGAGCAGGTCGGGATCCGCTACGCCGCCGACGCCTGAGCCGGCTGCGGGGCCGGGGCCCCCGCCCGGGCCCGGGTGCTGAGCAGTGCGGAGGCCAGCCCGGCGTGCACGGCCGCGCACCCGCGGACCACGAACGGCAGGGTCACGACCGCGGCCAGCCCGATCGCCAGCATCAGCAGGCTCTCCGCCTGCCGGCTGTCCCCCAGCCCGATCAGCTCGGCCAGCCCCTGGTCGTCGCCGTCGGGCAGCCAGCGCTGCCAGAACCAGTAGGTCAGGCCCATCCCGGCGCTGGCCCACCAGGTCACGGTGACCACGAAGACGACCGTCCCGGTCACGAAGGACAGCAGCGACCAGACGAGGTCCAGCCAGGACTGCGGGTCGCGCAGCGGCGTCGCCGTACGACGCAGCCAGCCGTCGCCCGGCCCCGCCGATCGGTACGACGCCCGCGGGACGTCGGCGTCGAGCAGCCGCTCCATCCGGACCCGCTCCAGCTGCGCCAGGCCGCGGGCGACGTGGAGCGTCGCGGCCAGCACGAACACGCCGACGACGGTGAACAGCAGGCCGACGCCCAGCGCGAGCCCGACCACCGCGAGCACGAAGCCCACGACGCCGAGCACGAACGCGGAGAGGACGTAGGCGGACTCGCGGAGGAGGCGGGTGAGGGGGTTGCTCATGACGTCCACGCTAGGGAGATCCGAGGGTGGGTACAGGGGCCCACGCCCACCATCCGGAGGTGGTGCCAGCACCACCTCCGGCGGGCCACGACTACCGAGTGACTAGGGTGACCGCGTGTCCAACAACCTGGTGATCGTCGCCAACCGACTGCCGGTCGACCGGGTCGCGCAGGCCGACGGGACGCCCGGCTGGCGGGTCTCCCCCGGCGGCCTGGTGACCGCCATCGAGCCGGTGATGCGCGCCAACGACGGCGTCTGGATCGGCTGGCCCGGTGGCACCGAGACCGACCTCCAGCCGTTCGAGCACGACGGCATGAGCCTGGTCCCGATGACCATGACGCAGGAGGACATCCAGGGCTTCTACGAGGGCTTCAGCAACGGGACCCTGTGGCCGCTCTACCACGACCTGGTCGCCAAGCCGGAGTTTCACCGGGAGTGGTGGGACTCCTACGTCGCGGTCAACCACCGCTTCGCCGAGAAGGCGGCCGAGCTGGCCGCCGAGGGCGCGACGGTGTGGGTGCACGACTACCAGCTGCAGCTGGTGCCGCAGATGCTCCGCGAGCTCCGCCCCGACCTCCGGATCGGCTTCTACCTCCACATCCCGTTCCCGCCGGCCGAGCTGTTCCAGCAGCTGCCGTGGCGCCGCCAGCTGCTCGAGGGCCTGCTCGGCGCCGACCTGGTGGGCTTCCAGCTCCCCGGCGCCGCGCAGAACTTCGTCCGCCTGGTCCGCCAGCGGGTCGGCCACAAGACCCACCGCGACCTGGTCTACCTGCCCGACGGCCGCACCGTGCAGGCCGCCGCCTTCCCGATCTCCATCGACGCCGCCGGCTTCGAGGAGCTGGCCCGCTCCGAGTCCGTCGGGAAGCGCGCCACCGAGATCCGCGAGGCGCTCGGCAACCCGCGCAAGGTGTTCCTCGGCATCGACCGGCTCGACTACACCAAGGGCATCTACGCCCGACTGCGCGCGTTCAGCGAGCTGATCGCCGACGGCCACCTCGACGTCGAGGACGCGGTCTTCGTCCAGGTGGCCGTGCCCTCGCGCGAGCAGGTCGAGCAGTACCGCATCCTGCGCGACGACATCGACCGCCTGGTCGGCCGGATCAACGGCGATCTGGGGCGGATCGGCCGGCCGGCCATCAGCTACCTGCACTCGTCGTACCCGCGCGAGGAGATGGCCGCGCTCTACCGGATGGCCGACATCCTCGCGGTCACGCCGTACCGCGACGGGATGAACCTGGTCGCCAAGGAGTACGTCGCCTGCAAGTACGACAACGAGGGCGCCCTGGTGCTCTCGGAGTTCGCGGGCGCCGCCGACGAGCTGCGACAGGCCTGGCTGGTGAACCCCTACGACATCAACGGCATGAAATCGGCGATGCTCGAGGCCTACCAGGCCGACGAGCGCGAGATCACCCGGCGGATGAAGGCGATGCGCAAGACCGTCACCCAGAACGACGTCGCGGCCTGGGCCGACAGCTTCATGAGCGAGCTGTCCGACGTACCGTCCTCGCACGGCAAGGCCGTGCGCCCCGCGAAGCGGTCCTGATGCTCGAGATCTCCACCGACGCGACGCGCCTCGACGTCGACACCGTCCACCGCTGGCTCTCGACCGACGCCTACTGGTCCCTGGGCCGGCCACGAGAGGTCGTCGAGACCTCGATCGCCAACTCCCTGTGCTTCGGGGCGTACGACGACGGTGAGCTGGTCGGGTTCGCGCGGCTGGTGACCGACCGGGCCACCTTCGCCTGGCTCTGCGACGTGTACGTCGTCGCCGAGCGCCGCGGCCAGGGCGTCGGCACCGCGATCATGGACGCCATCGATCACGAGCTGGTCGGGCGGCACATCAAGCGCGCCCTGCTGGTGACCACCTCCTCGCCGGGGCTCTACGAGCGCTACGGCTACCAGCCGGTCGACGGCGGCGGGACCGTGATGGGCCGCAGCTACCAGGAGTAGCGTCGGACCATGGACCTGATCCCCAAGCCCGACCAGGTCGTCTCGGCCGCGAGCAACGTCGCCCACCAGCTCTTCTACGGCGGTCTCGCCGACCTGCGGCCGATGGCCCGGACCCTGGTCGACGAGGGCCCACAGCGGCAGGTCTACCACTACCGCCCCTCCGCGACCGCCCGTCCGCAGGGCGACCCGGTGCTGCTGGTCACCCCGCTGGCCGCGCCCGCGATCTGCTTCGACCTGCGCCGGGGCTGCTCCCTGGTCGAGCACCTGGTGGAGCAGGGCCGTCCCACCTACCTCGTCGAGTACGGCGGCGTCGCGTTCCGCGACCGCAACCTCGGCATGGAGCACTGGGTCGACGAGGTGCTCCCCCGCGCGATCGAGGAGGCGTCCGCCCACGCGGGCGGCCGCCCGGTGCACGTGGTGGGGTGGAGCCTCGGCGGGATCTTCGCGCTGCTCACCGCGGCCGACCGGCCGGACCTGCCGATCGCCTCGCTGACCGCCGTCGGGTCCCCGACCGACGTCTCGCTGGTCCCCCTGGTCGCCCCGCTCCGGCCGCTGCTGGAGCTGACCGGCGGCCGCGGGCTGGTCACCCGGACCTACCGCGCCGTCGGGGCGGCCCCGGTCCCGCTGGTGCGGTGGGCCTTCCAGCTGTCGTCGTTCCAGAAGCTGGTCACCAAGCCGCTGGCCGTCGCGACCCACCTCGACGACGCCGACTTCCTCGCCCAGCTCGAGGCGGTCGACCGGTTCACCGACCAGATGTCGGCGTATCCCGGCCGCTCGTTCGGGCAGCTCTACCACCGGTTCATCAAGGGCAACGCGCTCGTCGGCGGCTCGATGGAGCTCGGAGGGCGGACGATCTCGCTGTCGGCGATCACGGCGCCGGTGCTGGTCCTGGCGGGCGCCACCGACGGGATCGCCCCGGTCGCGGCGGTGCGCGCGGTGCTGCCGCACCTCTCGAGGTCGCGGGAGCCCCGGTTCGAGATCGTCCCGGGCGGTCACCTCGGCATGCTCACCGGCCGCGCGGCCCGCACCAGCACCTGGGCGGTGCTCGACGAGTGGGTCGACGAGTGGTCCGGGGCGACCGTCGTACCGCCGACGAAGAAGGCCGCGACGAAGAAGGCCGCGCCGAAGAAGGCCGCGCCGCGCAAGCGGGCGACGGGCAAGAAGGCCGCGAGCAAGGAGGCGATCGGGGCCAACCCGACCCGCCGCTACGGGTCGGGCGGGTCGCGGGCGCTGTCGCGCTGAGGATCCTTCCGCTGTCGGGTGTCGGCGATCCGTGGCAGGGTCGAACGGGTTCTGACCCCTCTCGGAAGGTCCGACCATGTCCCTGCTCCGCCGCACCCTCGCCGCTCTCGCGCTGGTCGTCACCAGCCTCGTGGTGGTGGCCGCCCACCCACCGGCCGCGCACGCCGACGAGTGCTACTCGTGGTCCCGCAACCTCTCCTCCGGCGCGACCGGCGCCGACGTCACCGAACTCCAGGCCCGGGTCGCCGGCTGGGCCGGCTCCGGCGTGAACATGGGCATCGACGGCACCTTCGGCCCACAGACCGAGCAGGCGGTGCGCAACTTCCAGGCCGCCTACGGCCTGGGCGCCGACGGCGTGGCCGGTGCCGCGACGTACGCGAAGATCTACGAGCTCCAGGACGCCGACTGCTCGACCGCCCACTTCGACTGGGCCGAGGTCACCGGCGGCTGCGGCCAGGGCGGCTACTCGGGCGGCTCGGTGTCGGCGGCCCAGGTGCAGGAGAACCTGAAGCGCTCGATGTGGAAGGCCGAGGCGCTGCGTCAGCGGCTCGGCAACGTGCCGCTGACCGTCAACAGCGGCTTCCGCTCCCAGGCCTGCGACCGGCAGGTCGGCGGCAGCGGCACCGGCCAGCACACCTACGGGAACGCCCTCGACTTCGCGGCCGTGAGCGGCGGGTTCTGCCCGGTTGCCGAGCAGGCCACGCACGTCGGGTACGGCGGCATCTTCGGCCCGGGCTACCCCGACCACGACGACCACGTGCACGTCGACCTGCGGGGCGGTCGCAGCTGGAGCGCGCCGAACTGCGGCATCTGAGCGTCTCGACGGGCGGCGGTTTCCCCGGTTCACCGGGGAGACTGCCGCTAGCCTCCCGCAGGTGACCGACCACGCCCTGCCCCGCAGCGTCCGGATCGGCTACGGCTCGGGCTCCGTCGCGACGGGCGCCTTCGGCACCGTCCCGGGCCTGATGCTGCTGCCGTACCTCACCGACGAGGTCGGCATCGCCGCGATCGCCGCCGGCTTCATCGTGTTCCTGCCGAAGGCGTGGGACGTCGTCCTCAACCCGGTCGCCGGCCGGATCAGCGACCGCACCGTCGACCCGCGCGGGCCGCGCCGCCCGTGGCTGTTGCGGGCCGGCATCGCGCTCGCGGTCTGCTTCGCGCTCCTGTTCGCCGCGCCCGACATGGCCACCGGACTGGAGGCCGCCTGGGTGCTGGTGATGTTCCTGGCCTGCGCGTCGGCGTACGCGTTCTTCCAGGTGCCCTTCGTCTCGATGCCCGCCGAGATGACCCCGTCGTACGACGAGCGCACCCGGCTGATGACCTGGCGGGTGGCGATCCTGGCCTTCACGATCCTGCTCGCGGGCGCCACCGCGCCGATCATCCGCGACGAGGTCGGCGGGCGGGACGGCTACCGGCTGATGGGCGTCGCGATGGCGGTGATCATCCTGGTCGGCGTGCTGTCGGCCTACCGCGGCACCCGGGCCGCGCCGCTCGGCACCGTCCAGCCGGGCGCCGGGACGCTGCGCGACCAGCTGCGGATCGTGGCCGGCGCGCGGGACTTCCGGCTGCTGCTGGTGACCTTCGTCGTCCAGGCGCTGGCGGTCGGCTGCGTCCTCGCCGGGGTCGACTACCTCGCCGAGGACGTGCTCGACAGCAAGGGCGCCGTCACGGTGCTGTTCGCCGGTTTCGTGGGTCCGGCGCTGCTGCTGACCCCGATCTGGTCGGCCGTGGGCCAGCGGATCGGCAAGAAGCGCGGGTACGTCGCCTCCTCGCTCTTCCTCGCAGCCGGCGCCCTGGTCGCCGCGCTGGCCGACACGGCGCCGTTCGGCGTGCTGGTCGGCGCGGTCGTGCTGATGGGCGTCGGGTACGCCGGCTGCCAGGTCTTCCCGATGGCGATGATGCCGGACGCGGCGGCGGTGGACGCCCGCCGTACCGGCTCGCACCGGATCGGCGTCTACACGGGCGTGTGGACGGCCGGCGAGACCTTCGGACTGGCCCTCGGCCCCGCGGTCTTCGCGCTGGTGCTGCAGCTCGGCGGCTACCGCTCGGGGGCGGACGCCGTCCAGCCGGACTCCGCGGTCACCGCGATCGTGCTCGGCTTCGCCCTGCTGCCCGCGATCCTGATCCTGCTCAGCCTGTGGTGGCTGAGCCGCTACGCCCTCGACGCCTCGGAGGTGTCCGCCTGATGTCCGACGTCCTCGCCCGCCTGCGCGAGCTGCAGTCCGCCGACCTGCCGGTCCACGGCGGCCGCACCCTCGCCTACGTCTACGACTCCGGACTCGCCGAGGTCGACCGGGTCGGCCGCGAGGCGGTGGCGGCGTACGCCGGCTCCAACGGCCTCGACCCGACCGCGTTCCCGAGCCTGCTGCAGATGGAGAACGGCGTGGTCGGCTTCGCCGCCGACCTGCTCGACGCGCCGGCCTCGGCCGTCGGCACGATCACGTCCGGCGGCACCGAGTCGGTGCTGCTCGCGGTGCAGTCCGCGCGTGACAGCCGGCCCGACGTCGCCACGCCGAACATCGTGGTGCCGACCACCGTGCACGCCGCGTTCCACAAGGCCGCCCACTACTTCGGTGTCGAGATCCGCCAGGTCCCGGTCGGCGCCGACTTCCGCGCGGACCCGGCCGCGATGGCCGCGGCGACCGACGACTCGACCGTGCTGGTCGTGGTCAGCGCGCCGTCGTACGCGCACGGGGTCGTGGACCCGGTCGAGGCGATCGCCTCTGATGCCGCCGCGCGCGGGATCCGCTGCCACGTCGACGCGTGCATCGGCGGCTGGGTGCTGCCGTACGCCGCCCGCCTCGGCCGGCCGGTCCCGCCGTGGACCTTCGCGGTCGAGGGCGTCACGTCGATCTCGGTCGACCTGCACAAGTACGGCTACGCCCCCAAGGGCACCTCGGTGCTGCTGCACCGCACCCCGGCGCACCGGCGGCCGCAGTTCTTCGCGTCCGCGTCCTGGCCGGGCTACACGATGCTGAACTCGACGATGCAGTCGACGAAGTCCGGCGGCCCGCTCGCCGGCGCCTGGGCGGTGCTGGAGACGCTGGGCGACGAGGGCTACCTGCGGCTCTCGCGCGACGTCTTCGAGGCGGTCGACCGGATCGTCGCCGGGATCGCCGCGCCGCTGCGGGTCGTCGTACCGCCTGACTCGACGCTGGTCGCCCTGGCCACCGACGACTCGTGCGACCCCTTCACGATCTGCGACGAGATGGCGGCGCGCGGCTGGTACGTCCAGCCGCAGATGTCGTACGACGGCCACCCCGCCACCGTGCACCTCTCGGTCAGCGCCGCCACCCTCGCCTCGGTCGACGAGTTCCTGACCGCCCTCGGAGAGTCGGTCGCCGCCGCGGTCGCCGCGGGCCCGGTGGCGGTCGACCCGGGCGTCGCCGCCTTCATCGCCTCCCTCGACCCGGCCACGCTCTCCGACGACGACTTCGACGGCCTGCTCGCCACCTCCGGCCTGGTCGGCGAGTCCGACTCCGGCTCGCTGGAGCTGCCGGGTCGGATGGCCGAGGTGAACGCGATGCTCGACCTGGCCAGCCCGGCCATGCGCGAGGCCCTGCTGGTCGCGTTCCTCGACCGCCTGTCCCGGCCGGTGCGCGGGGCCGCGGGCGGACCGGCCGAGCGCTGACGCGGTGTTCGCAGCTGCTCCGCGGCGCTGCAGCACCGCACGAGAGCGGCGGACACGCGTTGCAGCGACGGCGTCGGGTACCGGTCGACCATGACCACCATCCCGACCGAGCCGCTGCCCGAGCCCGAGGTCGTCCCCAGCGGCGACCCCACCCCGATCCCCGACACCCCGCCGCCGGCCGAGCCCGCGCCGGTCTGAGCCGCGGGCCGGCGTCGCGTTACTGCCCGGCCCGGACCGCGGCGGCCGCCACGACAGCCAGCACCGAGTCGAGCGAGTAGGACCCGGCGTCGGTGCCGAGGCCGGCCGCCACCTGACCGGCGGTGGCGCAGCCGAGCTCGGCGGCGCCGCGCAGGTCACGGCCGAGCGCGAGACCGCGCAGGAAGCCGGCGGAGAAGGCGTCGCCGCAGCCGGTGGTGTCGATGACCGGGACGTCGTACGCCGGGACCTCGACGACCGCGTCGGCGGTGACGACGACGGCCCCGCGGGCGCCGGCGGTCGCGGCCACGCAGCCGGCTCCGGCGTCGACCAGCGCCCGCGCGCCGTCGACCAGCGACGAGGCACCGGTGAAGCCGAGCACCTGCTCGTCGTTGGGCAGCAGGTAGTCGGTGTGCGGCAGCGCGTCGGCGATCCAGGCGAGCATGTCGGGGTCGCCGGGGGCCAGGACGTCGAGCGACGTCACGATGCCGAGCGAGCGGGCCCGGGCGAGCAGCTCGCTTGCCGCCGGGCCGCCGAGGAACTCCGGCCCGCCGAGGTGCAGGTGGGTGACGCCCTCGAGCGCGTCGGCCGGCAGGTCGTCGAGGGTGAAGGCCCCGTTGGCCCCGATGCAGTGCCAGGCCGGCCGGTCGCCGTCCGGCCGGACCGGGATCACCGACGACGAGGTCTGGTGGTCGTCCTTGCGGGCCAGCCCGGACACGGAGACGCCCTCCGCGGCCAGCAGGTCGAGCAGCACCGACGCGATCGGGTCGGTGCCGACGGCGCCGTACGACGCCACCTCGGCACCGAGCCGCGCGAGCACGACGGCCGTGCCGCCCGCGGTGCCGGCCGGCGAGAACCGGATCTGCTCGACCAGCTGGCCGTCCGAGCCGGCGGGGATGGACTCGATCCCGATGACGTGGGTGTCGAGGACGTGCACGCCGACGGCGGCGATCTTCATGGGTTCTCCTGCGGGGTTCCGTAGCCGCGCGCGAGCGCGGCCGTGATGACGGCGACCTGGTCCTCCTCGGACAGGACGCGGACCGGGCCGAGCGCGCTGGCCCGGTGGTAGAGCGCCGCCAGCCACTCGAGCAGCAGCGCGTGGTCGACCGCCTGCTCCAGCGTCGTGCCGACGGTCACCGAGCCGTGGCTGGCCATCAGCGCGGCCTGGCGGCCGGCCAGCGCGTCCCGCACGTGGGCCGCCAGCTCCGGCGTCCCGAAGGTGGCGTACGGCGCGACGCGGACCGACCCGCCCAGCAGCAGCTGCTGGTAGTGGACGACCGGCAGCTCGTCGAGGACGCACGCCAGCGCCGTCGCGTACGGCGCGTGCGTGTGCACGACCGCGCTCGCGTCGGTGTCGGCGTAGACGCCGAGGTGCAGGCCCAGCTCGGAGGTCGGCTGGAGCCGTCCGGTGAGGACCCGGCCCGTGAGCGACACGACGGTGACGTCCTCGAGCCGGCACTCGGCGAGGTCCAGGCCGGAGGGGGTGACCGCGACCCGGTCACCGGAGCGCAGGGAGACGTTGCCGGCGGTGCCGATCAGCAGTCCCTCCACGGCCAGGCGGCGGGCGGCGGAGGCGACGGCGGCACGGAACTGGTCGGTCATGCGGCGTACCGCTCGAGGTAGGCGGTGACCATCGCGACGCCCTCGGCGACCAGCACGCGGTCGCCCCCGGAGCGCCGCTCGTAGGCGAGCTGGAAGACCCGGTCGCCCACCTCCACCGCCAGCTCGGCCAGCGGGTCGGTGAGGCTGGGACGGACCAGGCCGAGGCCGGCGGCGTACTCCCGCAGGGTGCGCGCCACGCGAGCGTTGTGGTCGCGACCGAACTGCGCCACGGCGGCGTTGGTGCGCCCGCGCAGGTAGACCTCGACGAAGGCGGGTCGGCGGTCGTAGACCTTCACGAAGGCGGCCATGGTCGCGCCCACGATCCCGGCGATCGTCCGGTCCTCCTCGGGGAGGGCGGCGAGGTCGGCGAGGACCTGCTCGTCCATCTCGGCCATGTCGCGCTCCACGAGCGCGAGCAGCACCTCCTCCTTGTCGGCGAAGTACTGGTAGAGCGAGGCGACCGGCATTCCCGCGACCCGGGCGATCTCGCGGGTCGTGAGCGCGGCGACGCCGTGCTCGAGGACGACCGCGGCCGCAGCATCGAGGACGCCCTCGACCCGGCGGCGACTGCGGGCCTGGGTCGGGACCCGGCGGCGCGGGGCGGGCTCGACGGAGGGCAGCGACATGGGGGGACTGTAGGCCGCAGAAGACGAACCTGACACAGGTTCAGGTCAGAAAGTCGCACAACGGTCGGGATCTGACCGCAATCGCCGACACGGTGGAGCCATGACCGCACCGAACCTATTCCTGGTCTACGTGACCGACATCGAGCGATCCACCGCGTTCTACCGCGACCTGTTCGACCTGGAGCCGCAGCTGACGACACCGCGGTACGTGCCCTTCGAGGTCGCGCCCGGCGTGCTCTTCGCGCTCTGGAGCGGCCGGGCGGACCGGGTCACCCCGGAGGTCGTCCGCACCTCCGAGGTCGGCCTGATGGTGCCAGGGTCGGCGGCCGCGGTGGACGAGCTGTTCACCGCCTGGACCGCGCAGGGCGCGACCGAGGTCGAGGCGCCGTACGACGACGTCTTCGGGCGGACCTTCGTGGTGGCCGACCCGGACGGCAACCTGATCCGGGTCTCTCCGCTGGACTGACCGGGTACCGGAGGCCATGGCTCTCATCGACAGCTCCGGCTTCGCCCACGTCCGCCTCACCGTCACCGACATCGCCCGCTCGAAGGCCTTCTACGACCAGGTCTTCGGCTGGCCGACCGCGGTCGACGCCTCGCAGCACGTCGACGAGCCCGGCGTCCGCGAGTCGGCCGAGCAGTTCTACGGCGGCGTCGTCTACCAGACTCCGCAGGGCACGCTCTTCGGCCTGCGGCCGGTCGGGAGCACGTCGTTCGAGTCGGCGACCACGGGCCTCGACCACGTGAGCTTCGCGGTCGGATCGCGCGACGACCTGATCAGCGCGGCCGCCGCCCTCACCGAGGCCGACATCGAGCACGGCGAGGTGACCGACCTCGGTGACGCCGGCATGGCGATCCTGTCCTTCCAGGACCCCGATGACATCAACATCGAGCTGACCGCACCACTCGGCTGACCCGAGCGACAGCGACGCCGGCCCCCGGGAGGATTCCCCGGGGGCCGGCGTCGTGGGTGGCTCAGGCGCCGCGCTGCAGCTGGACCAGCCCCGTCGGGTAGCGGTCCCGCGCCGAGACGTAGACCCGCCCGTGCCGGGTGTCGACCGAGACGCCGTACACCTTGTTGCCGAAGGCGTGCGCCGACAGCCGCGCGACCTGCGAGAGGTCGGTCGTGCTGAGCACCGTCACCCCGGAGGCGTCGAAGGTCGTCGCCGCGTGGCCCAGGTAGACCCGGCCGGCGACCGGGTCGACCGCGACCGAGCGCCAGCTCGGCGCCGCCGTCGCGACCTCGCTGAGCAGGGCGTACGTCGCCCCGTTCAGCACCCGGAGCCCGACCGTGCCGGCCGTGTTCTCATTGGAGAGGTAGACCCGGTCGTGGACCGCGTCGTAGGCGATGCCGTGCGAGGTCCAGGCCGCGCCCGGGAGCTCGACCTTCTGCACCTGGGCGCCGGTCGTCGCGTCGGCGACGAGGAACCCGGTGCCGCGGGTCGCCCCGAGCACCCGGCCCCGCGCCAGGTCGACGTCGATGCCCCGCACGTTCGCGTCGAAGTCGAACGGACCCCGCTCGACCTCACCCGAGGCCTGGTCGAGGACCACCCACTTGTTGGCGTAGGCGACGTACAGCTCGTCCTTGGTCTCGTCGAGCGCCACGTCGCGAACCCCCTCCTCGGCCGCGTTCGGCACCGTGATGGTGCGCAGCGTCGTGTCCGCGACCGGGTCGATCACCCGGATCCGGGCCGGGCGCTGCTCGTTGGCGACGTAGACGTGGCCGGTCGACTGCTCGACCACCGAGCCGACCGGGCGGTCGTCGGTCGCGGTGTCCGAGGCGTCGGGGATCGCGGTGAGCGACCTCGGCGTGTACGCCGTCCCCGCCGGCACCTCGGGCTCCGGCTCCGGCTCGGGCTCCGGCTCGGGGTCCGGGTTGCCGCCCTCGAGGATCCGCTCGCTGACGGTGACGGCGACCGGGACGGTCTCCTCACCCGGCGGGTTCAACCGGTGGTCCCGGTTCGACACGTAGACCCGCTGCCGCTCCTCGTCCACCGCGATCCCGTAGCCGTCCTTGCCGAACTGCGGACCCGGCTTGTCCACCAACAGCTCACCCTTGGCCGCGCCGTAGACCGAGAACCCACCCGACGACGCCGACACCCCGGTGAACCCGACATACAGCAGCCCGTTCGTCGAGTCGAAGTCCACCTGCCGGGCCGAGGCCCGCGTCGGCGACTCCCACACCTGCTTGAAGTTCGCGCCCGCATCGAAGACCTCGACGTTCTTCACGTCCGTCAGCTCCTCGAAGTACGCCACCGCCACGCGCCCACCGACCTCGTCGGCCGCCACGTAGTACGCACCCGTCGTGCCGTTGATCGTGCCCAACGACTCACCCGTCACCGCGTTGAACACCTCCACCCCACGCGCCGGGATCGCCGCATAGACATAGCCCAGCTTCGGGTCCACATCGATCGACCGGTTCGACTCACTGATCGGGAACGGACCCCGCACCACCTCACCGAACGACCCCGCCGCGATCGACACCACGACCCAGTTCTTGTTCTGCTGCCCCACGTAGAGCAGCTTCCTCGCATCATCGATGCCCAGGTCCCGGATGTTCTCCGGCAACGTCATCGACCGCAGCACCTTGTCCGTCACCGGATCGATCTCCCAGATCGTCCGACCGTTCTGATCACCCAGGAACAACGTGTCCCGCTCCTGCGAGAACACCACCCCCGCCGGCAGCTGCGCCGTCACGTCATCCACCGACACGAGGGACTTCTCGAAGGCGTAGTCGAGGTCACCGACCGGGTCGGTCGGGTCGGTGGGGTCCGTCGGGTCCGTGGGGTCCGTCGGGTTCTCGCAGCCCAGGCACGGGCCCGGGTCGGTCGGGTCGATGACGTCCGGGGCCTCGTCGTCGGTGACGGCCTTGCCGTGCTCGTTCTTCACGATGGTGAAGCCGTCGTAGTACTGCCCGTCGGCCGTGCGGGACTCGTAGCGCAGCCGACCGCTGGAGACGTCGATGGCCTGGTAGAGCTGGAGGCCGCCGCCCATCCGCCGCAGGTGCGCGTCGTTCTCGTTCCAGACCCGCGGGCCGGCGCGGTACTGCTTGTCACCCACGACCGAGACCGCGAAGACCGGCCCGGAGTAGCTCCGCTCCTTGTCCCAGCTCGCGGGGTTGCCCACCTCCGCGGCGTCGGTGTTGCCGCGGCCGTAGCCGTGGTCGTGGCCCTGCAGGACCAGGTCGACGTCGTACTTCTCCATGAGCGGCAGCCAGGACTGGCGCAGCGCCCGGTTGTTGCGGCCCTCGTCGAGGGAGAACAGCGGGTGGTGGAAGTACACGACCGTCCACTGGTTGGGGTTGTCCTTCAGGACGCCGTCGAGCCACGCGGTCTGGATCGCGAGCGGCTCGGCCGAGCTCAGGTTGCTGTTGAGCGAGATGAACCGGACGCCCTGGTAGTCGGTGTAGTGGACCGTCCCCTCCATCGCGTCGTACGCCGGCCCCTGGCCCTGCGGCCCGGTGTCGGGGTAGGTGAACTGGGCCTGGAACTGGTCCGAGATCGCCTCCCCCTCGTACTCGTGGTTGCCGGGCGCCATCAGGAAGTTGGTGGTGCCGAGCACGTAGTCGGTGGCGTCGTACACCTCGCCCCACTGCTGGTCGCTCATCGCGTCGTTGACCAGGTCGCCGACCTGCACGACCAGGTCGGCGTCCGGCCGGTCCCGGAAGGCGTTGCGCATGACCCGCGAGGCCTGGGACTTGATGCCGGTCTGCACGTCGCCGAAGTAGAGGAACGAGAACGGGTCGGCGGTGGCCGACTCGGTGGTGAAGTGCTGCCACTCGCTGAAGTTGGTGCGGTCACCGACCCGGTACTGGTACATCGTGCCCGGCTTGAGGCCGGTGAGCCGCGCGCCGTGGAAGGTCTGCTGGTAGCCCAGGTCGGCCGTCATCTCGGTCGACCGCTCGGCCGCGAACGTCGTGTTGTCGTTGCGGTAGGTCAGGCTCGAGGCCTCCCGCAGCTCGACGACGGGCTCGGCCACGCCGGTCGAGGTGCGCCAGGTGACGTACTGGCTCGTCGACGGGTCGGCCGTCGGCGTCAGCGTGATCCGGTCCGGGACCCGGGAGGGCGCGTAGAACGCCGCGGCGTCCACCGGGGCCGCCGAGGCGGGAGCCGGTACGACGGCGCCGACGCCGGCCAGCAGCGTGCCGGCCGCGAGGGCCGCGGCGAAGCCGGCGCGGAGCCGGGACCGGCGACCGGACGGGTGATCGGACGGGTGGTCGGACTGCATGGAGGTCCCTCTCGGGTCGCGGGGGCGGTCGGGGCGGGGAGCGGTCGTCATCGGACCCTCACCACCCGGGCGGCCGAGGTGGAGCCGGCGACGTTCCCGGTGCCGACGTAGGCGACCGTGATCCGGTGCTTGCCCGGGGCCAGGCGCGGCAGCCGCACCGTGGCCTTGCCGGCCTTCAGCACGACCCGGGCCACGACCCGCTTGCCGTTGCGGACCACCAGGGCGGCGTTCGGGGCGGCGACGCCGGGCACGGAGACCCGGACGGTGAGCCGCCCGCGCTGGCCGGGCCGGACCCGCGCCGGAGCGGTGACCCGGGTGGTCGACCGCGCCTTGGTCACGTTGACCAGGACGGGCGCCGACGTACCGCCGCGGACGGTGGTGCCGCGAGGCACGAAGGTCACGGTCAGCGCGTGCCGACCAGCGGACAGGGTGCGCGGGAGCACGGCGGTGGCGACCCCCGAGGCGTTGACGCCGACCCCGGTGGCCACGACGGTGCGGCCGTCACGGACGACGACGCTGCCGGCCGGGACGACGCCCGCGACCGGGGCGACCCGGGCAGTGACGCGGACCGGCGTCGAGGTGCCGTAGACCTGGCGCGCGGCCCGGTCGACGGAGACCGTCGGCGTCACGAGCGTCGGCGTCGGGGTGGTCGGCTCCTCGGGCTCCTCCGTCGGCTCGTCGGTCGGTACGGCGCCCGGGACGGCCGGCTCGGGCAGGCTCGGCCGGCCGATGTCGCCGCGCGTCGAGCCGGGCCCGGAGGCCCGCGCGGTCGTCTCCGTGGTGACCAGCTTCTTCCCGGCCGACTTGGCGATCGTGAACGCGTCGACCAGGTTGCCGGCGACGTCCCAGGTCTCGACGTGCATCTCGCCGGCCTTCACGTCGACGAGCTGGTAGAGCTGGGTGTCGCGGCCGACCACGCGCAGGTGGGCGCCGTTGGTGACCCAGTTGTTGGAGTCCGCCGGGTCCGGGACGTAGTACTTCGGTCCGGCCACGGAGACCAGGTAGACCGGGCCGGTGTGGCTCTTGTCCTTGGTCGCGCCGGCTGGGAGCCCGGCCTCGTTGGCGAGCAGGTTGCCGCGCCCGTAGGCGTGGTCGTGACCCTGCATGACGATGTCGACGTCGTACTTCTCGAAGAGCGGGAGCCAGGCCTGGCGCAGCGCGGCGTTGTCGCGGCCCGAGGTCACCGAGAACACCGGGTGGTGGAAGGTGGCGACGGTCCACTGGTTCGGGTTGTTCTTCAGCACGTCCTCCAGCCACGCGGTCTGCGCGGCCATCGCGGCGGTGTCGCCGGGGAAGTTGCTGTTCAGGGCGATGAAGCGGACGCCCTGGTAGTCGGTGTAGTAGACGTTCTCGTCGTAGAGCTGGGTGACCCGCTCGTCGGTCGCGGGACCGTTGCCCGGGTACTCGAACTGCGCGCCCCAGTGCCGCGACAGCGTCGGGCCCGGGTAGTACTCGTGGTTGCCCGCCGCGGCGATCACGTTCATCCCGCCGTTGGCGTAGCCGGCGGCCTCGAACCACTGGCCCCACTCGGCGTCGGAGATGTCGGTGTCGATGAGGTCGCCGGCGTGCAGCACGGCCCGGGCGTACGGCCGCGCCTCGGTCGCCGCGCGGAAGGTGCGCGAGACGTACGACTTGATGTCGTTCTGCGCGTCGCCCTGCATGATGAACGAGAACGGCTCCGCGGTCGCGGCGGCCGTCGTGAACTCGGCCCACTCGCTCCAGGTGTCGCCGTCGCCCACGCGGTAGACGTAGGTGGTCGCGGCCTTCAGGTCCGTGATCGTCGCCGAGTGGTGCGCGACGTCGTACCCGAGGTCGGTGCGGAAGGTCGTGGTGGTCGCCTCGACCGTGCGCTCGGCCGTGACGACGCCCGGGACGGCGACCGCGAGCTGCAGCCGCGGGGCGCCGGCGGACGTCGAGGTCCGCCAGGACACGCTCTGGGAGACGGCGGGCGTGGCGGTCGGGGTGAGGATCACCCGGTCCGGCACGACCTGCGGGTCGTAGATGGTCGCCGGGTTGACGGCCGGCGGCGCGAGCCCGCCACCCGCGGCCAGGGAGACGACGCCGGTCGTGGCCACGAGCCCGAGGGCCAGGCTGCCGACGACGAGGCCGGCCCGGGTCGGGCGCCAGCGCGACCGTCCGGGAGTGCGGCCTGGGTCTGCGGGAGGGGTGCTGCTGCTTCCGGGGGTGCCGGTGGACATGCCGGGAGGGGCCTCTCGTTCGGGACAGGACGCCGCCCGTCACCGGGCAGCGGGGAGCCTCGGCACCTGCCCGAGAGGCGCCGCTCCGGAGCGGACGCTAGGGGAGCCCGGACCCCTTGCCGGACCACCTGGACGAGCCCGTTCCGCGTCCTGACGGCATCTCGTCCTCGCCCGTCGCCGGCTCTTCACCGAGCGTTGTCCGAGCCGTCGGCGAGGCGTCTAGACCGAGCGGCGCGAAGACGTCACCGGGCTGACGCGGCGTGTTCATCCGCCGGCAGCCCACCCGGCCCCGGACGGGGCGCGACGTCGCGCGGGTCGGTCACCTGGTGCCCGTGCTCGCAGACCAGCGCAGCGTGCACGACAGCCCCGCAGTCCCGGTGGGCGATCTCGACCGGCGGGCCGCCGGGGTCGGCGAGGTAGCGGTCCCCCCAGTCGGCGACCGCCACCAGGACGGGATAGAGGTCGAAGCCCTTCGGGGTCAGCCGGTACTCGTGCCGCTCGCGGGCCCCGTCGTCGCGGTACGGCGCGCGCCGCAGGATCTCCTGGTCGACCAGGAGCGCGAGCCGGTTGCTGAGCACCTGGCGCGGGATCCCGCTGTGGCGGCGGATGTCGTCGAAGCGCCGCACCCCGTTGAACACCTCGCGCAGCACGACGAACGTCCACCGCTCCCCCAGCACGGCCATCGAGCGACCGACGGTGCAGTTGGCGGTCGACCAGTCCAGGGCGGGCGGGTAGCTCGTGGCCATCCTCACAGCCTACCGCTGCTGAGTCTCGTTGACAGACCCAGCGCGCGTGCGCTTCCCTGGGTCCATGACCGAGACCCAGACTCCGGCACCCGAGCTCGACCTCGCCGCGATGAGCGGCCTGGAGGTGCTGATGGCGATGCGCGACGGCCTGCTGCCGGCGGCCCCGATCGCCGAGACGCTCGGGATGGTGAACTTCGACGGCGAGCACGGCTCCATCTCGGTCGAGCTCGACCCCGAGCACCGCCACTACAACCCGCTCGGCACGGTCCACGGCGGGGTCATCTCGACCCTGCTCGACACCGCCGCGGGCTGCTCGGTCCACTCCACGCTCGGCCCCGGCGAGGGCTACACCTCGCTCGACCTGACGGTGAAGTTCCTGCGGCCCGCGACGGTCGACTCCGGGCGGCTGCGCGCGGTCGGCCGGGTCATCCAGCGCGGGCGTCGTACGGCACTGGCGGAGGCGCAGCTGTTCGACGGCCGCGGCAAGCTGGTCGCGCACGCGACGTCGTCCTGCATGATCTTCGCCTGAGCCCCCTCTACGGTAGGCGCGTGAGCGCACTCGCGGGACTGGTCGACCAGGGTCTGATGGCGCCGGACTGGGCCGAGGCCCTGGCGCCGGTGGACGAGCAGATCGCCGCGATGGGACGGTTCCTGCGCGAGGAGATCGCAGCGCACCGGCCCTACCTGCCGTCCGGCGAGAACGTCTTCCGCGCGTTCCGCCGCCCGCTCGCGGACGTGCGGGTGCTGATCGTGGGCCAGGACCCCTACCCGACGCCCGGCCACCCGATCGGCCTGAGCTTCGCGGTCGAGGCGCACGTGCGGCCGATCCCCCGGAGCCTGGCCAACATCTACACCGAGCTCGGCGACGACCTGAACCTCGAGATGCCCGCCCACGGCGATCTGACCGCGTGGGCCGACGCCGGCGTGATGCTGCTCAACCGGGTCCTCACGGTGCAGCCCGGCGCCTCGGCGTCGCACCGCGGCAAGGGCTGGGAGCAGGTGACCCAGCGGGCCATCGAGGCCCTGGTGGCGCGGGGCGGTCCGCTCGCCGCGATCCTCTGGGGCCGCGACGCCCAGAGCCTCAAGCCGATGCTCGGCAGCACGCCGTACGTCGAGTCGGTGCACCCGTCCCCGCTCTCCGCCAGCCGGGGCTTCTTCGGTTCGCGGCCCTTCAGCCGGGTCAACGCCCTGCTGGTCGAGCAGGGCGGCGAGCCGGTCGACTGGCAGGTGCCCGCGTGAGCCGGCGCCGCCGCCTCGCGGTCGTCGCGGGCGTCCTGGTGGTCCTGGCCGGCGCCCTCGTCGGCACGGCGAACGCGGTCGTGCTCGCCCGCACCGACGACCTCGTGCTGACCGACCCCGCCGACGTCCCCCACGCCCAGGTGGCGATCGTGCCGGGCTCGATGGTGCGCCCCGACGGCACCCTCGGGACGATCGTGCAGGCCCGGGTCGACGCGGCGGTCGCGCTGCACGACGCCGGCACGGTCGACAAGATCCTGCTCTCCGGCGACAACGGCACCCGCGCCTACAACGAGCCCGACACCATGCGCGACGCCGTGCTCGCGGCCGGCGTACCTCCCGAGGACGTGTTCACCGACTACGCCGGCTTCAACACCTGGTACACCATGCGCCGCGCGCGTCTGGTCTTCGAGGTCGACTCGGCCGTCGTGGTGACCCAGGCCTTCCACGTCGCCCGCGCGGTCGATCTCGGTCGGGCCGCCGGGCTCGACGTCCACGGCCTCGCGGTCGACAGCGCCGGGCGGCTGCGGGTCCGGGCGCGAGAGGTGCTCGCGCGGGTGCGCGGCTTCGGCGAGGCGACGATCCGTCCCGACGTCACCGGGGGCCCGACGCTGCCGATCACCGGCGACGGCCGGAGCTCGTGGGCGGAGCCGAAGCCCTGACAGACCGACCTCCGAGGGAATAAAGTTGAAAGTGAAACCATTGGAGGAGTCATGGCCGCTGTCGACACCCGCATGCCCGCGCTCTACATCGGGCACGGAGCTCCCCCGCTCCTCGACGACACCCTCTGGTCCGGGCAGCTCGCCGAGCTGTCGGCGGACCTCCCCCGGCCGACGGCGATCCTGATCGTCAGCGCGCACTGGGAGTCGGCGCCGATCAGCCTGAGCGCCAGCGGGGCGCCGCTCGTCTACGACTTCGGCGGCTTCGACCCGAAGTACTACGAGATGACCTACCGCACCCCGGACGCCTCCGACCTCGCGCGCAAGGTGGCGGCTCTGATGCCGGCCACCCAGCCGGTCCACCAGCACGCGACCCGCGGCCTGGACCACGGCGCGTGGGTGCCGCTGACGATCATGTACCCGGCGGCCGACGTACCCGTCCTGCAGATGTCGCTGCCCACCGAGGACCCCGGCACCCTGCTCGAGATCGGCCGACGGCTCCGGCCGCTGCGCGACGAGGGCGTGCTGATCATCGGCTCGGGCTTCCTCACCCACGGCCTGCGCTACCTGCGCGAGTTCCGCATCGACGCGCCCGCGCCGGGCTGGTCGACCGAGTTCGACCACTGGGCGTCGGAGGCGATCGGCCGCGGCGACGTCGACGCCCTCGCCAACTTCCGAGAGCTGGCGCCCGGCATGCCCTACGCCCACCCCACGGTCGAGCACTACACGCCGCTCTTCGTCACCCTCGGCGCCTCCGTCGACCCCAGCACCCCTGCCGAGCAGATCATCGACGGGTTCTGGATGGGCCTCTCGAAGCGGTCGCTGCAGGTTGCCTGAGCAAGCGACGGGCGCGTCGAGATCCCTCGTGTCGCGGATCGAGTCCGACCCACTCAGGTACGACGCCCCGCGTCCGATGTGAACGGCACACCGGACGCGGACGCCGTCGCCATGGGGCGGCGGCGTACGCGCACGTCGATCCGGCGGCTCAGCGCATCCGGGTCTTCCGCATCATCTTCAGCCCGGACAGCATCGACTTCACGTAGGCGTCGTAGTCCTGGCCGGGCCGGGCGCCCATCACCTGCTTCTTCAGCACCGCGAGGTTCTGGACGTCGGTGTACTTCAGCAGGCCGTAGTCGCCGTGCCGGGCACCGACGCCGGACTGCTTCACCCCGCCGGACGGCGTGCCCTTGGAGGCGAAGGCGGTGGCCAGGATGTCGTTGACGTTGACGTTGCCGGACTCGATGCGGCGCGCGACGGCGCCGGCGGCCTCGACGTCACCACCCCACACGGAGGCGTTGAGGCCGTAGTCGGTGTCGTTGGCCAGCGCGACAGCCTCGTCGACGGTGCGGTAGCGGTGCAGCGCGACCACCGGCCCGAAGGTCTCGGTGACGCCGCAGAGCATGTCCTTCGTGACCCCCTCGAGGATGGTCGGCTCGAAGAACGCGGGCCCGAGGTCGGGACGGGCCTTCCCACCGGTCACCACGGTCGCCCCCTTGGCGACCGCGTCGTCGACGTGGGCCTGGACGCGATCCTTGTGGTCGGGCGAGACCAGCGAGCCCATCTCGGGCCCGAAGTCGTACGACGCCCCGACCCGCAGCCTCTCCGCAGCCGCCACGAAGCGGGTCTTGAACTCGTCGTAGCGCGACTCGGGCAGGTAGATCCGCTCGATGTGCATGCAGATCTGGCCGGTGTTGCCGAACACCCCGAAGACCGCGCCCTGCACGGCCTCGTCCAGGTCGGCGTCCTCGAGGACGATCATCGGGTTCTTGCCGCCGAGCTCGAGGCAGCAGCCGATCAGGTTGCGTCCGGCGCGCTCGCCGATCACCCGCCCGGTGTTCGTGGACCCGGTGAACATCACGTAGTTGGCGTTGTCGATCAGGGTCGGCCCGACGTCGGGCCCCTCCCCGCAGACGACCTGGAACAGGCCCTTCGGCAGGCCCGCCTCCTCCAGCATCGAGATGCCCCACAGCGGCGACAGCGCGGTCTTGTTGTCGGGCTTGAGGACGATCGCGTTGCCGGCCATCAGCGCCGAGACGGCATCCGAGATGCCGGTGGCGAAGGGGAAGTTCCAGGGCGCGATGATGCCGACGACGCCCTTGGGCTGGCGGATCTCCGTCGAGGTCGTCAGGAACGGCACCGGGCCGCCGCGTTTCACCGGGGCGAGCAGCTTGGGCGCCCGCTTGAGGTAGTGGCTCATCACCATCGGCGGGTCGCAGGTCTCCTCGATCGCCATCCGCCGGTTCTTGCCGCTCTCGACCTGGATCAGGTCGGCGGTCTTCGCGGCGTTGTCGACGAAGAGGGTGTGCGCCCTCTTGAAGACCTTCAGCCGCTTGGCCAGCGGCCAGGCGGCCCACTCCTGCTGGGCGGTGCGGGCCGCGGCGAAGGCCCGCTCGATGTCGGCCGGCGTCGACTGCGGGAGCTCGACCAGCACCTCGCCGGTGTAGACCTCGGTCAGCTTCCAGGTGCCGCCGCCGGTCGACGGCACCCGCGCGACCAGGCGCTGCAGGAAGGCGTCGGTGACCGACGCGGGGCGGGCGATCCGCTGCGGGGTGAGGGTCATGACTCAGCCCCGCCCCAGGACCAGGTCCGCGCCGCGCTCGCCGATCATGATCGCCGGCGCGTTCGTGTTGCCGCCGGTGATCGACGGCATGATCGAGGCGTCGCAGACCCGCAGGCCCTCGATGCCGCGGACCTTCAGGTCCGGCCCGACGACCGCGAGCTCGTCGACGCCCATCCGGCAGGTGCCGACCCCGTGGTAGACCGACGTCGCGCGATTGAGGATCGCGTCGCGGAGCGCCTGGCCCTTGAGGTTGGTGCCGGGGTGGATCTCCTCCTTGACCGCGCCGCCGAAGGCCCCGCCGGCCATGATCTCGCGGACCATCTCCGAGCCCTCGCCGAGCAGCTCGACGTCGGCCGGGTCGGCGAGGTACTGGAAGTCGATCAGCGGCGCCGCCGTCGGGTCCGACGACGCGAGCCGCAGGGTGCCCCGGCTGCGCGGGTAGATGAGCGTCGTCAGCACCGTGAGCGACGGCCGCGGGTCGACGTCGTGGCGGATCGGTGCGTCCTGGTTCGGCGAGACGTACGACCAGGGCAGCAGGTGCAGCTGCAGGTCGGGTACGTCGGTCGCCTGGGAGGTCCGGACGAAGCCGACGGCCTCGAAGACCGAGTTGGCCAGGAACGTCGTACCGGGCCGGAGGACCTCCTTGGCGATCCCCTTGGCGAAGAAGAAGGCATTGCCGCGCATCTTCGAGGTCGTCGTATGGAAGGTCATCGCGTGGAACATGTGGTCGTGCAGGTTGTCGCCGACCGGGAGGTCCGCGACGACGTCGATGCCGTGGTCCTTGAGGTGCTGAGCGTGGCCGATCCCCGAGAGCATCAAGATCTGGGCCGAGCCGATGAACCCCGCCGAGAGGATGACCTCCTTGCCGGCGCGGATGGTGCGCTGCGAGCCGTCCTTGTCCGTGACCTCGACCCCGGTCGCGCGGCCGTTCTGCAGCACCACCTTGCGGACCAGCACCTCCGACTGCAGCTGCAGGGTCGGCGGCGCGAGGTGGTGGATGTAGCCGCGCGAGGCGCTGTAGCGCAGGCCCTCCGCCGCGTTCTGCTGCATCCGGCTGACGCCCTCCTGCGACTCGCCGTTGTAGTCGTCGAGCACCTTGACCCCGAGGGTGTCGGAGGCGGCCTGGATGAACTGGAGCGTGCCCTCCTGCGGGGTGGCGTTGCGGGTGACCCGGATCGGCCCGCCGGCGCCGCGGAAGGCGTTCTCGCCGTCCTCGAAGTCCTCCATCCGCTTGTAGGCCGCGTTGACGGTGTCGGCGTCCCAGCCGGCGTTGCCCTCGGCGGCCCAGGAGTCGAAGTTGGCCCGGTTGCCGCGCACGTAGACCATGCCGTTGATCGAGCTCGACCCGCCGACGACCTTGCCGCGCGGGACCGGCATCTTGCGGTCGAGGAGGTGCTTCTGCGGGGTGGAGTAGTAGCCCCAGTCGACCCGCTTCTTGATCTCGGGGACCGCGTGCATCGGCCCGATCATCCCGGGCTTCTTCACCAGGAACTGATCGTCGCTCTTGCCCGCCTCGAGGACGATGACGCTCGCCCCCGACTCGGCCAGGCGGCCGGCGATCGCGGCGCCGGAGCTCCCGGATCCGACGACCACGTAGTCGGCTTCGCTGCGGTAGGGGGTCTTGGCCATGTCTCAACCTCGGCGTTCACATACTCCGGGAATGTGTCAGCGCTCACCCTACGACATCAACTGCAACCTGTTCTAGTTCTGTCGGGGTCCATGATGGGGCCGTGCAGATCCTGTCCATCCAGTCCTCGGTGGCCTACGGCCACGTCGGCAACTCCGCCGCCACCTTCCCGCTGCAGCGGATCGGCCACGAGGTCTGGCCGGTCCTGACCGTCCACTTCTCCAACCACACCGGGTACGGCGCCTGGCGCGGCCCGCTCCTCGCGCCCGCCGACGTCGCCGACGTGATCGCCGGCATCGACGACCGGGGCGTCCTCGGCCAGGCCGACGCGGTGCTGTCCGGCTACCAGGGCGACCCGGCGGTCGGGGCGGTGATCCTGGACGCGGTCGCCCGCGTGAAGGCGCTCAACCCGTCGGCCGTCTACTGCTGCGACCCGGTGATGGGCGACGTCGGCCGCGGCATGTTCGTGCGCCCCGGGATCCCCGAGTTCATGCGGGACACGGTCGTCCCGCAGGCCGACATCGTGACGCCGAACCACTTCGAGCTCGACTTCCTGGCCGGCCGCACGACCACCACGCTCGACGAGGTCCTGGACGCGGTGGACGCCGTACGGGACCGCGGGCCGCGGGACGTGCTGGTGACCAGCGTCCTGACCACCGAGGGGGTGGCCGACCACCTCGACGTCGTCGCCGTCTCCGACGCCGGCGCCTGGGTCGTCACGACCCCCCTGCTCCCGATCAGCCCCAACGGCTGCGGCGACGTCACCGCCGCGCTCTACCTCGCCCACCTGCGCACGACGGGCTCCCCCGCCACCGCCCTGGAGCGGACCACGTCGTCGGTCTTCGCGATCCTCGAGGCGACCATCGCCGCCGGCACCCGCGAGATCCAGCTGATCGCCGCCCAGGACGCCATCGCCGACCCACCGGCAACGTTCACGGCGCGACAGCTGCGCTGAGCCGGTCGTCCTCCTTGCCCGGACCGCCGGGGAAGGAGGACGTTCCCGGGCAGAACATCGGCCCAGAACGTCCAGGAAGGGCCGAGAACCCCTCCGTGGAGCCGGTGACAGGAGTCGAACCCGCGACATCCTCTTTACAAGAGAGGCGCTCTACCTACTGAGCTACACCGGCGCGGCCCCGCGGGGCCGGCCGCTCATGCTAGTGGCCGGGGCTCGCCCGTGCCGCAGCCGAGGGGGCGAAGAACTGACGGCCCAGCACAGCTGGACCGGCCTCCCCCGGGCGCCAGCGCGTCACCTTCTCGCCCCCTGCACGCTGGCGCGCCAGCCTTCCCGGGCGACAGCCCGGCCACCGACCACCTCAGCTGAAGAAGCTCCCACCGCCGTCGACGCTCAGCGTCACCCCCGTGACGTACGACGAGTCGGGGCCGGCGAGGTAGACCGCGGCCCGACCGACGTCGGACTCGGCGTCGCCGAGGCGCGGGACGGAGAGCGACTTCAGCACGATCTTCTCCAGCTCCTCGGGGCGCTCGTCGAAGTAGGACCGGGCGCCGTCGCTGAGCACGAAGGGCGCCAGATTGTTGACCGTGATGCCGTGCCGGCCCCACTCGCGGGCGGCGACCCGGGTGAGCCCGCCGACGGCGGCCTTCGAGGCGACGTACGCGCCGAAGCCGGCCATCCCCTGCGGCTCGGAGCCGGAGCGCAGGTTGATCACCCGACCGCCGCCGGCGGAGTCGCGCAGGTGCGGGAAGCAGGCGCGCATGAAGTAGAGGGTCGCCTTCGGACCGGTGTCGAGGACCCGGTCCAGCTCGTCATCCGTGGTGTCCTCGAAGCGCCCGGAGGTCGCGTCGATGGCGTTGTTGACCAGCACGTCGACCGAGCCGAACCGCTCCACGACGGCCGCCACGCAGGCGTCCACCTGGGTGGAGTCGCGGATGTCGCAGACGTACGGCGCGGCCGCGCCGTACGACGACAGCTCGGTGACCACGCGCTCCGCACCCTCGGCGTCGAGGTCGACGACCGCGACGTGCGCGCCCTCCTTGGCGAACGCCCGGGCGA
This sequence comes from Nocardioides sp. CCNWLW216, assembly GCF_037120545.1. Taxonomy (NCBI): domain Bacteria; kingdom Bacillati; phylum Actinomycetota; class Actinomycetes; order Propionibacteriales; family Nocardioidaceae; genus Nocardioides; species Nocardioides sp. CCNWLW216. The sequence goes on along the minus strand of NZ_JBBBBJ010000001.1, from coordinate 169,261 downwards.
TGCCGGCGCCGACGCCGCGGGCCGCGCCGGTGACGATCGCGACGCGCCCCTCCAGGACCCTCCCGACGCCGGCCATGCTCAGCTCATCAGCCCGTCGATGGCCAGCACCGTGCCGGTGACGTACGCGGCCGCAGGCGAGGCGAGGTAGCCGATCGCCGCCGCGATGTCGCCGGGCGGGATCGCGCCGGGCATCTGCATGAACAGCCGCTCGGAGATCCGTGGCTCGAGGTCGGTCGGGTAGGACTCCGCGACCTTCGAGACCATCGGGGTGTCGATGGTGCCCGGGCAGATCGCGTTCACCCGGACCCCGGTCGGCACCAGCTCGAGCGCGAGGTTCTTGGTGAGCTGGGTCAGCCCGCCCTTCGAGGCGCCGTACGCCGCGGCGTACGGCTGCGGGACCCGGCCCGCGACCGACGACACGTTCACGACACAGCCCTTGGCCGCCTTCAGGTGGGGCAGCGCCGCCTGGGTCAGCAGGAACGGGCCCTTCAGGTTCACCGCCAGCACCCGGTCGTACTCGGCCTCGTCGATCTGCTCGAAGCGCCCGAACTGGACGATCCCGGCCACGTTGGCGAGCACGTCGATGCGGCCGTACTGGGCGCAGACCGCGATCGCCGCGTCCACGGACGCCTTGCTGGCCACGTTGGTCTCGACGTAGGTGACGCCGTCAGGGACGGTCGGGTTCACGTCGAGGGCGAACACGACGTCGCCGGCGTCGCGGAACATCGTGGCGGTCGCGTGGCCGACGCCGGAGGCGGCGCCGGTGACGACGACGACGCGCTGGTTCTCGCTCGGGGTGCTGGTCATGGCCGGACGCTAGCGCAGAACTAGAACTCGTTCTAGCAGCGTGGGACGACGATCTGTACGACGATGTCCGCGTGACCTTCGGACTCGCGTGGTGGCTGCGCCCCGAGGAGCGCGCGGACATCGGGACGCCGTTCCTCATCGTCCTCCAGTCCACGATCGCCATCCCCGTCTTGGACGAGTTCCGCGGTTCGCCGGGAGCGCTCGCGTTCGCCCTCGTCTTCGGCGGCTTCTTCGGACTGCTGGCCCTGCGCAACTGCCTGCGGCTGCTGCGACCGCGGCCGGTCCCCACCACCGCGATGCTGGTGAGTCTCGTCCTCTGCGCGCTCTACCTGGGTCTGCTGGTCTCCGGCCCCATCCTGGACGGCGACGACACGCTCCGCGGGCTGCTCTTCGTCCCACCGCTCGGCGTCCTCGTGGTCGCCCTCGCCCAGGAGAGCGTGCGCAAGGTCAACTTGAAGCAGGCTTGAACCTCCGCAAGGCTGGGTGGGTGACCCAGCTGACGATCGGACACCTGGCCGAGCGGGCCGGGGTGGCGACCTCGGCGATCCGGTTCTACGAATCGCGCGGGCTGATCCACTCGGTGCGCACGGCCGGCAACCAACGGCGCTACGAGCAGCACACCCTGCGCCGGATCGGCTTCATCCGCACCGCCCAGCGGATCGGGCTCACCCTCGAGGAGATCGCCGAGGCGCTCGCGACGCTGCCCGACAACCGCACCCCGACGAAGTCCGACTGGCACCGGCTCAGCAAGTCCTGGCGCCCGCGCCTCGACGAGCAGATCCGGCGCATCGAGCTGCTGCGCGACCGGCTCGACGGTTGCATCGGCTGCGGCTGCCTGAGCATGAAGAGCTGTGCCCTGACCAACCCCGGCGACGAGGCCGCGGCGTACGGCACCGGCGCCGTCTGGCTCGACCCTCGAGGAGGATCCCGATGACCCACCTGCTGCACGAGCCCCACCACGACGGCTCCCCGACGTACCTCTCCGACGAGACGCCGGCGCTCGGCTGGCCGGTGAAGGTGCGGCTGCGCACCTGGTCCGGCGACCCGGTCGAGTCGGTCTGGATCCGGACGACGTACGACGCCGAGCCGACCTTCCACGCCTGCGCCGTGGTCGAGCGCGACGAGCACACGACCTGGTGGGAGGGCGACCTGCCGGTGCACAACCCGGTCACCCACTACCGCTTCCTGCTCGCCGACGCCGCCGGCGACCAGCGCTGGCTGACCGCCGCCGGCGTGGTCGACCACGACGGTCCGGACACCTTCGACTTCCGCGTGACCGTGCACGAGCCGGCGCCGGACTGGGGCCGCGACGGCGTGGTCTACCAGGTGTTCCCCGACCGCTTCGCCCGTTCGGCCGCGGCGGCCGACCGACCCACGCCCGACTGGGCGGTCCCCGCGGACTGGGACGACGAGGTGGTCTTCGAGGGCAGTGACCCGCGCACGCCGCTGCAGTACTTCGGCGGCGACCTCGACGGCGTCGTCGAGCACCTCGACCACGTCGCCGAGGCGGGCGCGACGATCCTCTACACGACGCCGGTCTTCCCGGGCGAGAGCAACCACCGCTACAACGCGTCCACCTTCCTGCGTGTCGACCCGCTGCTGGGCGGCGACGAGGCCTTCGCGCGGCTCAGCACCGCCGTGCACGAGCGCGGCTGGCGGCTGCTCGGCGACCTGACCACCAACCACACCGGCGACACCCACGAGTGGTTCGCCCGGGCCTCCTCGGACCCGGCCTCGCCGACCCGGGGCTGGTACTACTTCAACCACGACGGCAGCTACGAGTGCTGGATGGGCCACGGCACGCTGCCCAAGCTCAACCTGGCCGACGCCTCGCTGCGGGCCGCGATGGTCGAGGGGCCGGACTCGGTGGTGGCCCGCTGGCTGCGGCCGCCGTACGACGTGGACGGGTGGCGCATCGACGTCGCCAACATGACGGGCCGGCTCGGCGCGCTCGACGTCAACCACGACACCGCCCGTGCGGTCCGTCGTACGGCGGCCGCGGAGCGGGCCGACCCGCTGGTCATCGGCGAGCACAACCACGACGCGTCGGGCGACCTCGACGGCGACGGCTGGCACGGGACGATGAACTACTCCGGCTTCTCGTGGCCGGTCTGGTCGTGGCTGCGCGACCCCGCCTCCCCCGCGCGGGCCTTCGGCCGGCCGGTGCCCGTGCCGGTGCGGCCGGGACCGCTGGTGGTGCAGACCCTGCGGGAGTGGTCGGCCCGCTACGGCTGGCTGGCCGCGGCGACCTCGTGGAACATCCTCGGCTCCCACGACAGCGCGCGCATCCGCACCGTCACCGGGTCCGGCCCGCTCCACCGGGTCGCCGCCGGGCTGCAGTTCACCCTGCCCGGCGTCCCCATGGTCTTCGCGGGCGACGAGATCGGCCTCGAGGGCGTGCTCGGCGAGGACTCCCGCCGCCCGATGCCCTGGGACCGCCCCGAGACCTGGGACCGCGCCACCCTCACGGCGTACGGCGCCCTCGCCGCGGCCCGCCGCGACCACGAGGCGCTGCGCCGCGGCGGCCTGCGCTGGGCTCACGTCGACGACGACGCGCTGGTCTTCCTGCGCGAGCACCCGACCGGCTCGGTCCTGGTCGCCGCGCGCCGCGCCGCCGGCCCGGCGATCGACCTGCCCGCCGGACCGCTGGGCTTCGGAGACGGGTCGCTGCTGCTCACCACCGCCGACGGGCGGGTGGGTGAGCTGAAGGAGAAGCGGGGCGTCGTACGGCTGGCCGCCGGCGGGCCGGGGCTGTCGGTCTGGCGGGTGTGAGGGCGGCCGCAAAGGTTCATCGGCTAGCCGATGAACCTCACGCCTGGACGACGAAGGTTCATCGTCCCGCCGGGAGTTTCATCGGCTAGCCGATGAAACTCTCACCGGCCGCCCCGCAGCACCTCCACCAGCGGTCACCGCCAGCCCAGCGCCGGCGCGACGTGGGTGAGCAGCGCCTCGAGGACGTGAGCGTTGTAGTCGACGCCCAGCTGGTTGGGCACGGTCAGCAGCAGGGTGTCGGCGGCGGCGATGGCCTCGTCCTCGGCGAGCTGCTGGACGAGCTGGTCCGGCTCGGCGGCGTAGGTCTTGCCGAAGCGGGCGGTGGTGCCGTCGATGATCCCGACCTGGTCCTGGCTGCCGCCGTCGCGACCGAAGTACATCCGGTCGCGGTCGTCGACGATCGGGAAGATGCTGCGGCTGACCGACGTGCGCGGCGTCCGCTCGTGGCCGGCGGCCTCCCAGGCCTTGTGGAACATCGCGATCTGCTCGGCCTGCAGCTGGTGGAAGGGGACGCCGGTGTCCTCGGTGAGCAGCGTCGAGGACATCAGGTTCATGCCCTGCTCGGCGGTCCACTCGGCCGTCGAGCGGGAGCCGGCGCCCCACCAGATCCGGTCGCGCAGGCCCTCGGAGTGGGGCTCGACGCGCAGCAGCCCGGGCGGGTTCGGGAACATCGGGCGGGGGTTGGGCTCGGCGAAGCCCTCGCCCTTCAGCACCTCGAGCAAGACCCGGGTGTGCTCGCGCGCCATGTCGGCGTGATCGGTGCCGGGAGCCGGCTCGTAGCCGAAGTAGCGGTAGCCGTCGATGACCTGCTCCGGTGACCCCCGGCTGATGCCGAGCTGCAGTCGCCCGCCGGAGATCAGGTCGGCGGAGCCGGCGTCCTCGGCCATGTAGAGCGGGTTCTCGTAGCGCATGTCGATGATGCCGGTGCCGATCTCGATCCGGCTGGTGCGCGCCCCGATCGCGGCGAGCAGCGGGAACGGCGACGCCAGCTGCCGGGCGAAGTGGTGGACGCGGAAGTACGCCCCGTCCACACCCAGCTCCTCGGCCGCGACCGCGAGGTCGATCGACTGCAGCAGCGCGTCCGAGGCCGAGCGGGTCGCCGACGGCGGCGACGGCGTCCAGTGCCCGAAGGACAGGAACCCGATGTTCTTCATGCTCTCCGCAACACCAGTTGAAGCGTCAATCTTCCCCGCGAGCGACCGGGTCTAGGGTGGACGCCATGGCGCTGCGCATCGTCGCCAGCCGACCGGATCCCGCGATCATCACGCTCCCGTGGTCCCAGCCGCTGGAGGAGTGGGACGACCGGTACGTCGTACCCCTGCCGCGCGGGCTCTCGCGCCACGTCGTGCGGATCGTCCGGCTCCACGAGCGCACCTACGCGGTGAAGGAGACCGTCGAGGAGATCGCCTTCCGCGAGTACCGGCTGTTGCGCGACCTGCAGCGGATGGGCCTGCCGGCCGTCGTGCCGCAGGGGGTCGTGACCGGCCGGGTCGACGCCGACGGGGAGGAGCTGCCGGCGGCGCTGCTCACCCAGCACCTGCAGTTCTCGCTGCCCTACCGCAGCCTCTTCGCCCACGGCATGAGCGCCGAGGCCCTGCCGTCCCTGGTCGACGCGCTGGTCGTGCTGCTGGTGCGGCTGCACCTGGCCGACTTCTACTGGGGTGACGTCTCGCTCTCGAACGTGCTGTTCCGCCGCAACGCGGGCGGCTTCGCGGCGTACCTCGTCGACGCCGAGACCGGCGAGCTGCGCCCGACCCTGTCGCGGCAGATGCGCGAGTACGACCTGACCATCGCCACCGAGAACGTCTTCGCCGAGCTGCTCGACCTGCAGGCCAGCCACTCCCTCGACACCGAGGTGCAGGCGCACGCGATCGTGGTCCTCCTCCAGGAGCGGTACGACGCGCTCTGGGCCGAGCTGACCGACGTCGAGGAGTTCTCCGCCGACGAGATGTGGCGCATCGAGCAGCGCATCGAGCGGCTCAACGACCTCGGCTTCGACGTCGACGAGCTCGACATCGTCACCGACTTCGACGGTGACGAGGTGCGGATCCAGCCCAAGGTCGTCGAGCTCGGCCACCACCGCCGCGAGCTGCAGGCGCTCACCGGCCTCAACGTCGAGGACGGCCAGGCCCGGCGGCTGCTCAACGACATCGCCGCGTTCACCGCCCACCACGACCTGGGCCGCGAGGACCGCAGCCTGGTCGCCAACCGCTGGCTGACCCGGATCTACGAGCCGCTGGTCGAGATGATCCCGCCCGACCTGCGCGGCAAGCTGGAGCCGGCGGAGTTCTTCCACGAGGTGCTGGTGCACCGGTGGTACCTCTCCGAGCGGGCCGGTCACGAGGTCGGCATCTTCGACACCGCCCGCGACTACATCGACACCGTGCTGGTGACCAAGCCGGACGAGGTCGTCGCCGCGAGCGACGACGAGTGACCCCGGCCCGGGCGCCGGACCTCCGGTCTAGTCCGGCGACCGGGCGCCCGTAACCCCGGGGCTCGGCCACCCGTTGTTCCCCCATGGCGATCATGCCGATGCCGGGGCTGGGGCCCTCGAGGGCGCGGAGCACCCGCCGCGCCTGGCGGCGCGCCAGGTCGCGCACGGAGGCGATCAGCCTCACGCCGACCGAGGAGGCGCAGCTGACGGCGCTCTTCGCCGACCAGCTGGCCCGGGGCTGGATCCCGAAGGAGTCGGACCTCCGCGACGCCCTCGGCGCCCTGCGCGCGGCGACCGACGACTGAACCGACCGACGACTGAACCGGCCGGCGACTGAGGCGGCCGTCACCGTCGTACGGCGAGCCGGCCGCCCACCGGCCCGCCCGCGGTCGTCGTCCGTTCACCGACCGGTGTCGGTCGCTTCCTAGCGTCACCGGCATGACCTCCTCCCCGTCCTGGTCCCGCCGCGCCGTCGTCACGGTCGGCGCCGCGTCCGCGGGCGCGCTGGCCCTCGCCCCCGCGCTCCTCTCCGGCTCCGCCTCGGCCCGGACGGCGCGGGTGCTGTCGACCGCCCGCGCGGGCACCCTCGGCCTGCTGACCGACCCCTTCCTGCAGGCGCCGACCGCGGACGGCGTCTCCGTCGTCTGGATGACCGAGTACGCCGGCGCCCGCCACACGCTGCTCGTCGGCGAGGCCGTCGAGGCGCTCACCGACGCGCAGCTCGTGGCGGCGGCGACCGGCACCCCGCCGGCCGGGGTCCGGGCCTTCGCCGCGAGCTCGTTCCGGCTGTCCCGGGTGGTCGAGGACGCCGCGTCCAACGTCGCCGACAAGCCGACGACGATGACGCCCCGGGAGGTGCACCGGCACGAGGCGGTCGCGACCGGACTGGGCGCGCGGACGCCGTACCGGATCGTCAGCACCGACGGCGGCGCGTTCGCGGCCTCGGGGACCTTCGAGCTGGCGCCCGCGCCGAAGCCGGGCCAGGACCTCACGATCATGCTGACCAGCGACCACCAGGCGATGGTCAACACCCCGGCCAACCTGGCCCTGGCGAAGGCCACCCTCGGCACCATCGACGCGGTGTTCCTCGCCGGCGACCTGGTCAACGTCCCCGACCGGGCCTCGGAGTGGTTCGACGACACCCGGGGCAGCGGCTTCTTCCCCGCCCTCCAGGGCCGCGGCGGCCGGGTCTCCACCGGCGGCCGCTCGTACGCCGGCGGCGAGATCGTCCAGTCGGCCGTGCTCTACCCCTCGATCGGCAACCACGAGGTCCAGGGCCGGGTCGACGGCCTGACCGCGCTCAACCTCAACAACTGCGTGCCCGTCGAGATCGCCGAGCGCCGCTACGAGCAGGTGAAGGCGACCGTCAACCCGGGCGGCGACCCAGCGATCAAGGCGCAGTGGCTCGAGGACAACTCGTGGAGCACCACGACGTACGAGGAGATCTTCTCGCTGCCGGAGGACTCGCCGGGCGGCAAGCGCTACTACGCGACCACCGTCGGCGACGTCCGCCTGGTCAGCCTGTTCTCGACCCGGATCTGGCGCGGGACGAACGCCAACACGCTGCCCGCCGACCGCACGGTCGTGAGCCGCTACCAGGAGCCGGTCGCGGCCCTCCCCGACCCGATGGCCCAGGGGTACGGCGAGTTCGTGTTCGAGTCGCTCGCGGCCGGGAGCGAGCAGTACGAGTGGCTGAAGGAGGAGCTCGCGAGCGAGGCCTTCCAGGGCGCCGCGATCAAGGTCGTGGTCCTGCACGAGGGGCCGCAGGGCCTCGGCGACAACGTGATGCCGGTCTTCGCCGAGCCCGACCGGATCGAGACCCGAGACGCCGCCGGCGCGCTCACCTCGGTGCGCTACGAGTACCACCCGCGCGACAACATGCTGCTCCACGACCTGCAGCCGCTGCTGGAGGAGGCCGGCACCGACCTGGTGCTCAACGGCCACAGCCACCTGTGGAACCGGTTCCGCTCCGAGAGCGGCACCAACTGGCTGGAGACGTCGAACACCGGCAACACCTACGGCGCCTTCGACAGCCTCTCGAGCCGGACCCGCCCGCTGCCGCCGGCGCCGTGGAACGCGGACAACTACCTCGCGCTCGGCAACCCCGGCGGACTCGAGCCGATCCTGCCGACCGTCGCCCCGTTCCTGAACCCCGACGGCGTGCCGCTGCCCTTCGTGCAGAGCAACGACCTGTGCGTCTTCACCGCGCTCGACACCGGCACGCGCACCGTCACCAGCTGGGTGTACGACGTCCGCCAGCCCGACACCGCCCCGTGGGTCCTCGACGAGTTCACGATCGGTCGCGGTGCCACCAACCTCACCGCGCACGCCGTGATCACGGGCACCGACGGTGTCCGCATCGCCGGCACGGTGCGCTCCGAGACCGCGGCCACCGGCACCGTCGTCCTCACCGCGGAGGGCCGCGAGCTGGCCCGCGCCACGGTCACCGGCGGCGTCTTCTCGGTCACCCTGCCGGCGGGCCTGCTCGACGTCGGGACGCACGCGGTCGGGCTGGCCTTCCCCCGCACCCGCACCCACCTCGCGACCTCGATGACCCTCGCGGTCACCGTGCCCGACCCCGACGCGGTCGTCGTACCCCCGACCCCGGCCGCGCCGGCCCGGGCCGTGGTCACCGCGCGCGTGCTGAAGGTGCTGCGCTCGCGGGTCCGGGTCGCGGTCCGGGTGGACGTGCCGCGCGGGCACGCCACCGGCCGGGTGGAGATCCGCCGCGGCGACGGCACCCTGGTCCGCCGGGCGACGCTGCGGCGCGGCCGGGTCACCGTGAACGTCCCCCGCCGCAAGCTCCGCGCCGCCGGCCAGACCACGCTTCGCGTCGTCTACCCCGGTACGGCGTCGGTCGCCCGCTCGGTCGGCACCGTCACGTTCCGGCTCGGGCGGCGCTGAGGCCGTCCCGCTGATCGGGGACAGCGCAGCCGCGCCCGCGACCTCGTCCTAGATTCGCGCCGTGACCGACAGCGCGCGCGAGATCGAGGACCTGCTGCTCAGCTACGCCGAGCGCATCGACGCGGGTGACTTCGCCGGCGTGGGCGCGCTGTTCGCGCACGGGACGCTCGCCGGCCAGCGCGGCAGCGAGCGGGTGCAGGCGCTCTACGAGGCGACCACCCGGCGCTACGACGACGGCACCCCGTTGACCCACCACGCGGTGACGAACCTGCGCGTGCGGGTCGACGAGGAGGCCGGGACGGCCGTCGCGTCGTCGTACTTCACGGTGACGCAGGCGACCCCCACGCTGCCGCTGCAGGTGGTGGTGACCGGTCGCTACGCCGACACCTTCCGGCGCCGGGACGACGGGTGGTGGTTCGACGAGCGGGTCATGCACGTCGACCAGGTCGGCGACGTCTCCCAGCACCTGCTGATCGACCCTGCCCTCCTCCGAGCCTGACCCTGCCCCCGCCCTGCCTCGGCCGAGGAGAGGGGGCTCAGGGGCGGCAGACGCGGCAGGGGGTGAGGCTCGGGTTGTCGCCGGCCGGACGGAGGTCGTCGCGGTGGGCGATCAGGGCGCAGTCACGGCGGTGCAGGGTGGTGCCCTCGCCGGCGGTGACCGGGATGGCGGCGACGTCGACGCCCTGGTCGTTGATCGCGGCCGAGCGCGAGGTCACGTCGGCGAGCACGAGCAGGGTGTCGGCCAGCCGCTTGGAGGACTGGCGACCGTCGTCGGCGATCCGGGCCAGCCAGGCCCCGAAGTAGAGGAATCCGCCGACGAAGGTCAGGCCGAGGCCGAGCAGGCCGCCGGAGACCAGGTAGGACAGCTGGTCGTACTGGTACGGCGTGTTGGCGGCGCCGTACCAGCCGAGCACGATCACCACGAGCCCGAGCGGCAGCAGGATCGCGCCGGCCCAGAACAGCACGACCTGGAGCAGCTGGTAGTGGTTGTTCTTCAGCGGGGCCGCGCCGTCGGAGGACGGCCGGACGCCGGCCCGAGGGAGGGCCGCGCGGGTGCCGGGCAGGCTGGTGGGCTGCGAGGTGGGGTGCAGCGTCGTCATGGTCACGCCTTTCGGAGGTCGGGCAGGCCGCTGTCGAGGCCGTGCGAGCAGGAGGCGCCGCCGCCGAGGGCGGCCGCGCCGAGCCGGCGCAGGTAGCTGCCGGCGACGGCGGCCAGGGCGATGCCCCCGAGGAGCAGCAGGCCGGGGATGGAGAAGAGCGGGGGCAGCCCGGCGGCGGCCGGGGCCGAGGGCGGCAGGTCGCCGGCCGCGGACGCGTCGGCGTCGGTCGGGGTCGTCGGCGCCCCCGTCCCACCCGGAGGTACGGCGGACCCACCGCCCGCTCCGGCTCCCGACCCGGCACCGGCCGCGGGCTGGTCGGCACCCTCGCCGCCGGGGGCCGCCGGCGTCTCCGGCGCGGTGGCCGGGACGTCCGGCGGGACGATGCCCTGAACGGTGTCGACCTCGCTCTCGGCCGACCCGAGGGTCAGCACGACGCGCGGCGCCAGGTTGGGCAGGGCACCGAGCAGGCTCTTCAGGACGGCCGCCTCGGGCGGGAACGGCACGTTGGCCAGGATCGTCGCGAGCGGGAGCTGACGGAGCACCGGCGAGAGGACCGCGGTGTCGATCTCGACCTGCAGGGCGGCCAGCGCGGTGGACGCCCTGTCGCCCTCGACGACCTTCTCGGGCGTCGGCAGGGTGAGGGTGATGCCGAGCATCTTCAGCGCCTTGGCCGCGTCGTCGGGCAGCCCGGGGATCGTCCCCGACCGGCCCACCGCGGTGTAGCCGTCGGGACCGAAGGCGAACTCCTGACCGGCGATCGTGATGGTGCCGAACCGGGCCGCGCCCGCGGGCACGCCCAACTTCCCGTCGCTGGACGACGTCGCGGTGGCGTGGATGCCGGAGATGGTCACGATGCCGCCGAGCAGCCGGACGTCGCCCAGCGAGGCGCGCGACGTCGTGACGACCTGGCCGTCGGCCACCTCCGACTTCGAGCTCGAGACGTAGCCGCCGAGGTCGACCAGCGCGCTCAGCGCGGGCGGGATCTGGCAGGCCGCCGTCTCCTCCGCGACGGGCTCGTCGGCCGCGGCCGGCTCGGAGGCCTGTGCCGCTGGCGGCTGGTTGGTGGTGGCGCTGCTGGTGCTCAGGCCGGGCAGCGCCGCGGTCAGGGCACCCAGGCCGCCCGGGAGCTCGGACAGCGGCAGCGCCGGCAGACCCGGCAGCGCCGGGAGACCCGGCAGGCCCGGCGCGACTCCCCCGCCCGATGCCGGCGCCGAGACGTCGCAGTCGGACGAGAAGCCGGTGGAGGCGCTGACCGCGCCGTCGCCGGAGGTGGTGCGCATGACGGTGCCGGGGAACGGCTCGTCGGTCTCGCTCTCGGGCCCGGCCGGGAACTGCGAGTTGACCTGCACCGGGTAGCCCTGGGCCGCGATCGGGCCGGCCAGCTCCGGCGGCAGGCCGAGCTGCTCGACGATGGTCTTGAGCCCCTCGCCGACCGGGTCGCCCGGCCAGAGGTAGCTCGACCGGCCCTGCGAGCTGCTCGAGTCGGCCTCGACGGTGCTGTAGCCGAACGAGAGCTCCAGCTGCGGCGTGGCCGGCACCGGGATGGTCGGCTCGTAGATCTCGAGCTTCACCGGCGTCGCCTTCGCGGAGGTGCTGTAGCCGCTGAACGGCTTCTTCTCCTCGGCGGCCGCGGGACCGGCGCCCCACGGGAGAACGGCGGCCACGAGGCCTGCGGCCAGGAACGGTACGACGAACGGCTTCATGCCGCGCCTCCCAGGATGACGTCGGACATGGTCTCGAGGATCTCGGCGGGCTCGCCGGTGGCGACCACGCGGCCGCCGGACATGACGGCGGCGTAGTCGGAGACCCGCAGCGCGGTGCGGGCGAACTGCTCGATGCAGAGGATGGAGACGCCGGACGCGGCGATCTGGGCGACGGTCTCGTAGAGCTCGTCGACGATCAGCGGCGCCAGGCCCATCGACAGCTCGTCGAGCAGGAGCAGCGCCGGGTCCGAGGCCAGCGCGCGGGCCATCGCCAGCATCTGCTGCTCGCCGCCGGACATGGTGCCGGCCAGCTGGCCGCGGCGCTCGAGGAGGCGCGGGAAGTAGGCGAAGGCCGTCTCGAGGACCGACTCGGCCGGGACGCCGGCGTACGACATCAGGGTGAGGTTCTCCTGCACGGTCAGGTTGGGGAAGACCGACCGCCCCTCCGGCACCGTGCACAGCCCGAGCCGGGCCAGCTCCTCGGGCGGGGCGCCGCGCACGTTGACACCGCCCAGGTGGACGTCGCCGCTCGTCGGCGACTTCACGCCCGAGATCACCTTGGTCAGCGTGGACTTGCCGGCGCCGTTGGGCCCCAGCAGGGCCATCACGGCGCCCTTGGGGACGACCAGGTCGACGCCGCGCAGCACCTCGATGCGGCCGTACGCCGCGTGCAGGTCGACGATCTCCAGGATCGGCACGCCGCTCATCGGACCTCCTCGGGGACCACGGGCAGCACCTGGGTGACGGTGGCGGGGTCGTCGGCGGGGTCGTCGGCGCCGTCGGCGGCGTCCTCGACGTCGGAGTAGCCCAGGTAGGCCCGCTGCACGGCCGGGTCGGAGCGGATCAGCGACGGCGGGCCGGAGGCGATCACCGAGCCGAAGTCGAGCACGTGGATGTCGTCGCAGACGCCCATCACCAGGTCCATGTCGTGCTCGACCATCAGGATCGCCCGACCCTCGGCGGCGAGCTCCTGCAGGAGCTCGCCGAAGGCGTCGGTCTCGGTCTCGTCGAGGCCCGACGACGGCTCGTCGAGGAGCAGCAGCTTGGGCTGGCCGGCCAGGCAGCGGGCCAGCTCGAGCAGCCGGGCGGTGCCGGTCGGGATCGAGTCGGCGCGCTCGCCGGCGTACGACGCGATGCCGACCCGCTCCAGCAGGGCGTCGACGTCGGCGGACGACGGGCGGATCCAGCCGAGCGGCCCGCGGTGGATGTCGAAGGCGACCCGGACGTTCTCGCGCACCGACAGCGACCCGAACGCCTCGAGGCGCTGGAAGGTGCGGCCCATGCCGCGCTTGGAGCGACGGTGCACCGGCAGCCGGGTGACGCCGCGGCCGTCGAAGCGCACCTTCCCGCGGGTCGGGCGCTGCAGACCGCTGATCACGTTGAAGCAGGTGGTCTTGCCGGCGCCGTTCGGCCCGATCAGGCCGGTGATCCGGCCCGCGTGCGCGGCGAAGCTCGCGTGGTTGACCGCGGTCACCCCGCCGAACTGGACGACGACGTCGTCGACCTCAAGGAGCGACATGGGCGGGCACCTTCCTGCTGTCGGGCCTGGAGTCGGGGCGCTGGTCGGCCAGGCCGGGTACGACGGCCTCCGCGGGCGCGTCGACCTCCCCGCGCTCCGGGAGCCGCGGCAGCCGCTCCCAGACCTGCGGGAGCGCCTTCGTCTCGGCGAGCCGACCGACCCGGAACAGCTGGTTGGCCAGCCCGTTCGGGTCGCGGCCCGCGGCGACCGCGCCGAAGCCGATGACGGCGAAGATCAGCCCGGCGATGCCCGGGTGGTCGCTCTGCATGACCGGGAGCAGCATCAGGCCGACGCCGCCGAGCGTCGCGCCGGTCACCGAGGTGACGCCGAAGACGACCGCCAGCAGGAGCAGCGGCAGGCTGTTGAAGAACTGGAAGTCGGCCGCGCCGATGGTCTGCCGCAGCCCGGCGTACAGGGCCCCGGCGAGGCCGGCCATACCGGCGGAGAGCCCGAAGAGGGCGACCCGGAACCAGCGCAGGTCGAGGCCGAGGGTGCCGCACGCGGCCGGGCTGTCGCGCATCGCGATGAGCAGCCGGCCGACCGGGCCGCGGCGCAGCAGGAGCAGCGCCAGCGCGGTCAGCACGAAGAAGACCGCCATCAGCATGACGTAGCCGCCGGTGCTGGTGATCGAGGTGCCGAGCACCGACATCCGCTCGGCCGGCAGGGTGCCGTTGAAGCCGAACGCGAACTCGGCCTGGAAGACCATCTTGTCCATCAGGTAGGCGAAGGCCATCGTCGACAGCGCGAGGTAGAGCCCCGTCAGCCGCAGCACCGGCAGCGCCACCAGCGCCCCGACGCCGGCCGCGATCAGGGCCGAGAGGGCCAGTCCGTAGAGGTTGGGCTCGTCGAGCTTGGCGTAGGCCAGCGCTCCCACCCCGGCGAAGGTGAGCTGGGCCAGCGAGACGTGGCCGCCGTACCCGGTGAGCAGGACCAGCGAGAGCATCACCATCGCGTACGTCGCGGCGGTGCCCACCAGCAGCAGGTCGGAGTCGGCGAACGAGCCGGCGAGCAGCGCCACCACGAGCAGCAGCGCGGCGCCCCAGCCGACCGACTTCGTCATCGACGGCAGCGGCGCGGAGACGATGCCCTTGACCTGGCCGATCCGCAGCTGGGCCTGCGGCATCAGCACGATGACCAGGAACAGGAACAGCGCCGGGATGACGTTGCGGACGCTGTTGAGCAGCCCGTCGGTCGGCAGGTACCCCGAGGCGTACGACGTCGCCAGCCCGAGCGCCATCGCGCCGGCGAAGGTCATCGGCAGGCTCTTCAGCCGACCCAGCATCGCGGCGGCGTACGCGTTGATGACCAGCAGCGTGAGCGCGTAGTAGTCGAGGCCGACCTGGGAGACGAGCAGCACGCCGGCCAGCGCGGCCAACGCGACCCCGATAGCCCAGGAGAGCGCGGCCGCGGTGTCGGGCTTGCCGCCGAAGAGCCGCAGCAGCTCGGGGTTGTCGACCGAGGCCCGCATGGCCGTGCCGATGCGGGTGCGGTTGAGCAGCAGGTAGAGGCCGAGCGCGGTCGCGGCCGAGAGCACGATGGTGAGCAGCTGGTGGCCGGTGATGATCACCCCGCCGACCTCGAAGGACGTGGTCGGGAAGAACGGGAGGACCGAGCGGGCCTCCGGCGGCCAGATCTGGGTGGCGAAGCCGATGCAGCCGACCAGCAGCCCGACCGTGACCACGAGCGCGACGCTGACCGGCCCCTCACCGAGACCTCGGGTCACGAAGCGCTGCAGCAGCCAGCCGGTCGCCGGGGCGACGACCAGCAGCACCAGCACCAGGGCCAGCCAGGTCGGCAGTCCCTGCCGGACGCTGAAGTCCCAGAAGACGAAGGACATCACCATGCCGAGCGCGCCGTGGGCGATGTTGAAGACCCGCGTCGTGGTGTAGGTCAGCACCAGCCCGCTGGCCGCGATGGCGTACGCCGCGCCGCTGAACAGGCCGAACACGGTGAAGGCCAGGAACGTGGTCACATCAGCCTCCTGGGGCGTGTGGTCGTGGTCCGGGTGGATGCCGGCGTCGTACCAGTGGTGCGATGGCCAGGCGCCGACGCGTCGTCATACCGGGCGTATTCCGGCGTGTCGGCAACGCCGCCAGCGCTCCGCTGGGGCGGCGTCGGCGCCGCCCGGGCTGCGGGCACACGCCCCAGGCCGGTGTCGGTGAGCGGTCCGCAGAGGTACTTGCCGGGGGAGACCTTCTTCCAGCTCCCGCCCTGCTGCCGGATGATCGAGACGCAGTTGGTGGTGGTCTCCGCGCCGACCTGCTGGGGCGCGTGGATGCCGTTGCCGGTCCAGTCCTTGACCTTGGCCAGCGACTGCACCAGCGTCTGCCGGTTCAGCCGCCCGCCGAGCGCGATGGCCTGCTGGACGAACAGCCGGGCGGCCGACCAGGCGTAGACGCCGTAGGTGTTGGGCTCCGCGTCCGGGTCGACCTGCGCCAGCCAGGCCCGGTAGAGCTCCATCTCCTTGTTGCTGAAGTCGTCGAACAGCCCGGTCTGCGAGTAGACGTAGACGCCGTCGGCGTACTCCCCCGCCTCGTCGACGTAGCGCTGGTCGTGGATGGTGGCGTCCTGGAGGAAGATCTCCGGCTCGAACCCCTGCTGGGCCATCGCCTGCTGCAGGCGCACGGTGAACTGGTAGGGGCCGGTGTAGTTGACCAGCTTCACGCCCTTGTCCTTCAGCTGCTGGACGTAGGGGGCGTAGTTGAACTCCGAGGTGTCGATGCCCTGGAAGACGGTGACGTTCCAGCCGTTCTTCTGCCACGCGGCCCGGAAGTTCTCCGCGTTGTCGGGGGCCGCCCCGGCGTTGACGTAGAGCATGCCGACGCTCTTCACGGCGTCGGGCGCGGTCTTCTTGAAGTACTGCGGCATCGCCGAGGGCACCTGGTTGGGCTTGACGGCGTACGCCGCGAAGCAGGTGCGGCAGGCCGTGCGCTCGGCGGAGACGGAGTAGGAGCGGACGTCGGGCAAACCGCACTTCTCGGCCGCCGCCGCGCCGCCGTAGTCGAAGGCCGACTGGGACCCGACCGCGGCGAACGACTTCTCGCAGGCGGTCGTGTAGGCCTGGTTGTCGGCGCCGGCGTCCGCGCGGCTGTCGAGCGCGGCCACCTTCAGCTTGCGCCCGCAGATGTCGCCGGTGCTGTTGAAGTAGGCGACGTAGGCGCGGGTCGCCTGCTGGGCGGACTCGAAGATGCCGGGCACCGGACCGGAGATGTCCGAGGCGTTCGCGATCGTGATCGTGTCGGCGGTGATGCCGGTCTGGTTCTTGAAGCCCGCACAGCCGCCGGCCTTGGTGCCGCCGTCGGCCGCGTTCTCGCCGGATCCGCTCGTGCCGCCGCCACCGCCCGGTGCGGCGGACTGGCCGCCACCACCGGGCCCAGCACCGCCGGCCGGCTCGGACCCGGGCCCGGCGGGCGCCGAGGCCGCCGGATCGGCACCCGGGACCGGGGCCTCGGCACCCTCCGGGACCGTGCCGTCCGCGGCTGTCCCTCCGGACCCCGTGACGCCGGTGTCGGCGCCGGTGCGGGCCACCGTGTCGGGATCGAGCCGGGAGCCGCAGGCCGCGAGGGCGAGCGAGAGGGTCAGCGCGAGCAGGGTGGCGCCGACGGCGGCCCGGCGGGCCCTCGTCGTACGCCCATGTGACCGTCCGAGACCGGTCGTCATGGCGTCCTCCAGAAAGTAGAACACGTACCAGTAACGAGTCACGGCGCCAAAGGTGACGGGGACCACACAAGGATTTCGGACGAGAAACGTCCGATCAGTTGCTCAGCCCCCGGAGGTGATGCCGGAGCACTGGTACTTCGTGCCGCCGACCGGCTTCCAGGCACTGCCCTTGAGCTGGATGAAGCGCCAGCATTCGCCGGTCTGCTTGGCGCCGACCTGCTGCGGGGAGTGCAGGTCGTTGGCGGTCCAGTTCTTCACGCCCTTGACCTGGGCGATCAGCCCGGCCCGGTTCAGCTTGCCGCCGAGGGCGATCGACCGCTCGACGAAGAGCCGGGCCGCCGACCACGAGAACAGGCCGAAGAACGACGGCGTCGCGCCGGGCTTCACCTGGTCCAGCCAGCCGAGGTAGAGCGCGAGCTCCTTGTTCTTCGCGGCCTCCTCGAACGGCGTGAAGTTCGTGAAGACCACAGTGCCGTCGACGGCGTCGCCACCCTCGGAGACGTACGCCGGGTTGTAGTCGGTCGGGTCGCGCAGGTAGAGCTTCGGCTGGTAGCCCTGCTGCTGCATGGCCTGCCGGAGCCGGACCGACTGCTGGTAGGCGCCGGTCCAGAAGACGACCTCGACCTTCTTGTCCTTCAGCTGCTGGACGTACGGCGCGTAGTTGAACTCGGTGATGTCGATGCCCTGGACGACGTCGAACTTCATCCCGCGCTTGCCCATCGCCTTGGCCTGGACCACGGCGTTCTGGGCCGCCGCGCCGGCGTTGATGTAGAGGAAGCCGGCGTGCTGGCCGGCCGAGCCGTAGTTCTTCAGCACGAAGTCGGCCACGGCGTTCTGGTGCTGGCCGGTGTTCGTCGACTGGGCGCCGAAGCAGGTGCCGCAGGCACTCCGCTCGCGGGTCACCGCGGCCGAGCGGAGGTCCGGCAGGCCGCACTTCTCCGCGGTGGCGGCGCCGCCGGAGTCGAAGGCCGACATCGAGCCGACCATCGCGAAGGTCTCCTCGCAGGCCTTGGCGTAGGCCTGCTGGTCGGCGCCGGCGTCGGCGCGGGTGTCGTAGGTCTTGAGCGCGAGCTTGCGACCGCAGACGTCGCCGGTGCTGTTGAAGTAGGCGACGTAGGCGCGCACCGCGTCCTGGCTGGCCTCGAAGATGCCGGGCACCGGCCCGGAGACGTCGGAGGCGTTGCCGATGGTGATGGTCTTGTCGGTGATCCCGGGGCCGTTCTTGAAGCCGTCGCAGGTCGCCCCCTTGACCCCGCCGCTGGCGCTGTTGGCGCCCTTGCCGCCGTCGGTGCTGCCGGTCTTGCCACCGCCGGCCGCGCCCGCGCCACCGGACCCGCCGGCGGCCGCACCGCCGCCCCCGGACGCGCCGGCACCGCCGGCCGCGGCCTCGCCGCCGCCCGCGGTCGCCGCCCCGGGCACCTCGCCCGCCGGGACCTCGCCGGCGGCGGGCACGCCACCGTCAGCCGTCGTACCGGCTCCCCCGGCGCCGCCGTTGACCTGGGACACGGTCTGGGGATCGAGCTGCG
Source organism: Nocardioides sp. CCNWLW216 (assembly GCF_037120545.1). Taxonomy (NCBI): domain Bacteria; kingdom Bacillati; phylum Actinomycetota; class Actinomycetes; order Propionibacteriales; family Nocardioidaceae; genus Nocardioides; species Nocardioides sp. CCNWLW216. The sequence continues at coordinate 150,836 of NZ_JBBBBJ010000001.1, read as the reverse complement.
AGCCGCACGCCGCGAGGAGCAGGGCGAGCAGGCTGACGAGCAGGGCCGAACAGCGTCGGGACACGACGATCTCCCTCGAAGTAGAACAGGTACCAGTTCCTCAACGAGATCCCACCGCAAAGGTGACGGCAGCCACACCTGGGCGACGGGCCGTAGGTTGCTGCCCATGGCTGAGCGCGTGACCCGTCCGGTGACCGTCGAGGACTTCGAGCGGTCCGTGACCCTGGGCCTGGAGGCCTTCGGGACCCCGCCGGCGGGGACGCCGGTCCCGACGGCCGCGGAGTTCCCCCACCCCGGCCGGCACAGCTTCGGGACCTTCGAGGACGACCGGCTGCTGGCCCGGCTGATCGGCCGGGAGTACCACTCGTGGTTCCGCGGCGTCGAGGTGCCGACCTGTGGGATCGCCGGGGTGACCGTGGCGGCCGAGCACCGCGGCGAGGGCCTCCTCGGCGACCTGGTCGGAGCGGTGCTGGCCGACGCGCGCACCCGCGGCGAGGTGGTCTCGACGCTCTACCCGACCGCGCCCGGCATCTACCGGCCGTTCGGCTACGAGGTCGTCGGCTCCTACGACACCGTCGAGGTCCCGACCGCCGGCCTGGCCCGGGTGCGCCCGCCCGTCGGCGTCACGGCCCGGCGCGCGACGCTGGACGACCTGCCCGCCGTCCGGGAGGTGTACGACGCCTGGGCCGCGCAGCAGAACGGTCCGCTGACCCGCCGCGGCCCGTCGTTCCCCACGACCGACGAAGAGCTGCTCGCCGGCTTCACCGGCATCACCGTGGCCGTCGACGCGGACGGGGCGGTCGTGGGCTACGCGTCCTGGGACCGCGGTCAGGGGTACGGCGCCGCCGCGCGACTGGAGGTCCTCGACCTGATCGGCCTGACCCCGGACGCGTGCCGCGCCCTGTGGCGGGTGCTCGGCAGCTTCGCCACCGTCGTCCCGGCCGCCCGGGTCCGCACCTCGGGCGCCGACCTGGCCCGGCTGGTGCTGCCGTTCCTCGCGTGGAGCGTGGTCGAGACGCACCCCTACATGCTCCGCGTCGACGACGTCCGCGGGGCGTTCGAGGCGCTGCCGCTGGCGGGCGCGGCCGTCGTACCGCTGCGGGTGGTGGGTGACCGGCTGGGCGTCCTGGACGGCGACTACCTGCTGGAGGTCGGCCCGGACGGCGTCCGCTGCACGCCGTCCGCCGCCGACCCGGCCGCGACCGTGCTGACCCCGCACGGCCTGGCCCTGCTCTGGTCGGGCGCCCAGTCCTGCGGCAACCTCCGCCTGGCCGGCCACCTCACCGACGGCTCACCCGCGGACGACGCCGCGCTGGACGCCCTGCTGGGCGGCCGCCAGCTGCACGTGCGGGACTACTTCTAGCGAGGTCCGTCGGGGTAGTCCGCCACACGAGGGTTGCGTACTGGCGAGTAACCAACCCCTGTGTGACGGACTACCCCGACGGCCCCATCTACCTCCGGGCGCGCGCCTCGGAGATCGCGTACAGGGTGACGCTGGCGGCGACGCCGGCGTTGAGGGACTCCAGATGGTTGGCCATCGGGATGGACACCAGCTGGTCGCAGGTCTCGGCCACCAAGCGCGAGAGGCCGCCGCCCTCGGCGCCGACCACGACCACGAGCGGGCCGTCACCGAGCCCCTCGGGCGCGACGAGCTCGGGCAGCGTGACGTCGCCGTCGGCGGCCAGGCCGACGACCATCAGCCCGGCGTCCTGGAAGGCCTTCAGCTGCCGGACCAGGTTGACGGTCTGGGCGACCGGGATCCGGGCGGCGGCGCCGGCGCTGGTCTTCCAGGCCGAGGCGGTCATGCTCGCGGCCCGGCGCTCCGGGATGACGACGCCGTGGGCGCCGAAGCCGGCCGCGCTCCGGACGATGGCCCCCAGGTTGCGAGGGTCGGTCACCTGGTCGAGGGCCACGATCAGCGGCGCCTCGGCGTTGGCCGCAGCGGCGTCGACGAGGTCGTCGGGGTGGGCGTACTCGTACGGCGGGATCTTGGCCGCGAGCCCCTGGTGGACCGCGCCGTTGGTCAGCCGGTCGAGCTCGTTCTTGCTGACCTCGAGCAGGCTGATCCCGGCGTCGGCGGCCAGCGCGAACGCCTCGCGCAGCCGGCCGTCGCGCTCGGCGCCGGCGGCGACGTACACGCCGGTGACCGGCACCCCCTCGCGGAGCGCCTCGACCACGGAGTTGCGGCCGGCGATCCACTCGATGTCGCTGCTGGAGCGCTTCCGCGGACGGGTCGCCGCGGCCTTCTCGGCACGCTTCACCGCCTTGTGGGCCTGGTGGTAGGGCCGGTCCTTGGCCTTCGGCGTCGGGCCCTTGCCCTCCAGGCCGCGCTTCACGCGGCCGCCCGACCCGGCGGTCGGCTTCTTGGCGGTCTTGCGGATGGCGCCCTTGCGGCTGGAGTTCCCTGGCACGTCAGTGCTCCTTGGATCGGTGGTCGAGTGGCTCGCGAGGGACGAGCGGGCGTAGCGAGACCCCTGGCATCTAGATCAGGGTCCACTTCGGTCCGGTGGGGGTGTCCTCGACCTCGATGCCGGCCGCCTTGATCCGGTCGCGGATCGCGTCGGCGGCGGCGAAGTCCTTGGCGGCGCGCGCGTCGGCGCGGGCCTCGAGGAGGCCGGCGACGAGGGCGTCGACGGCACTGGTCAGCTTGGCGTCGTCGCTCGACGCGGCGCCCCAGGCGGGGTCGGCCGGGTGCAGGCCGAGCACGTCGAGCATGGCGAGCACCTGCCCGGCGTACGGCGTGGGGTCCTCGGCCTTGTTGCCCTCGCGCACGGTGTCGTGCAGGACGGCGACGGCCGCGGGCGTGCCCAGGTCGTCGTCCATCGCGGTCACGAACGCCGCCGGCAGCTCGCCGGACTCGACGTCGCCGGCCCGCTCGAGGAAGCCCTCGATGCGCCGGAATCCGACGGCGGCCTCCTCCAGCGCCTCGAAGCTGAACTCGACATGGCTGCGGTAGTGGGCGGCGACGAGGTAGAACCGCAGCTCGATCCCCCGCACCCGCTTCAGGACCTCGGGGATGAGCAGCGAGTTGCCGAGCGACTTGCTCATCTTCTCGCCGGCGGTGGTGATCCAGGCGTTGTGGAACCAGTACGACGCGAACGCGTGCCCGGCCGCCCGCGACTGGGCCTGCTCGTTCTCGTGGTGGGGGAAGCGCAGGTCGACGCCGCCGCCGTGGATGTCGAAGGCGGTGCCGAGGTACTTGCCGGCCATGGCGGAGCATTCGATGTGCCACCCGGGCCGCCCCGGGCCCCACGGGCTCGGCCAGGACGCGGTCTCCGGCTCGGACTCCTTGCGGCCCTTCCAGAGGGCGAAGTCGCGCGGGTCGCGCTTGCCGCGCGGGTCGGCGTCCTCGGCCGCCTCCATGTCGTCGAGGCGCTGGCGCGTGAGCTCGCCGTACGACGACCAGCTCCGGACGTCGAAGTAGACGTCGCCGGAGCCGTCCTCGGCGGCGTAGGCGTGCCCGCGCGAGATCAGCCGCTCGATGAGCGCCAGCATCTCCGGGACGTGGCCGGTCGCGAGCGGCTCGTAGGTCGGCGGGTCGACGTTGAGCGAGGCGTACGCCGCGTCGAGCTCGCGCTTCATGGCCGCGGCGAGGTTATACCAGGGCCGGCCCTGGGCGGCGGCCTTGGTGATGATCTTGTCGTCGATGTCGGTCACGTTGCGGATGAACGTGACCTCGTGGCCGGTGTGCCGCAGCCAGCGCTGCAGGACGTCGAAGTTGACCGCCGACCGGACGTGCCCGACGTGCGGCTCGGACTGCACCGTCAGGCCGCAGAGGTAGAGGCCGACCTTCCCCTCCTCGAGGGGGACGAAGTCACGGACGTCGCGCGTGGCGGTGTCGTAGAGCCGGAGGGTCACCCCCCGAGTCTAGAGATCGCGGGCCCGCGCGGCGGCATCCGCGGATCCTGTGACTGCTGGGACGGATGGGACTCACCGGCGTATCGTGGCCGGGTGCGTCTTCCCCTCGCCGTCGTGCTGACCTCCGCCGCCCTGCTCGCCGCCCCGCTGACCGCCGTACCGACGGCCTCGGCGGCGCCCGCCCGGGCCGCCGCCCGCACCGTCCTCCACACCGGCTGGGACACCACCGCCGAGCTGCGCAAGGGCACGGTCAAGGGCGCGAAGGTGCGCGCCGGCCGGGTGGTGCTGACCAAGCCGACCGCCACCCGCCGCTACGCCGGCAAGACGTACAACGCCGCCAGCTGGACCTCGCCGTGGGTGAGGCCGCGCTTCGGGCTGACCCAGCTGATCCCCTCGTGGTCGGCCACCACCCCCGGCGACTCGTGGATCGAGGTCAAGGTGCGCGGGAAGGCCGCCGACGGCGCCCGGTCGAGCTGGGACGTGCTCGGGCGCTGGACCTCCGGCGACCGCTACCTCAAGCGCACCAGCGTCTCCGGCCAGGACGACGACCTGGCCGACGTCAACGTCGACACCTGGGTGGCCTCGAAGGCGGCCGGCCTGACCTCCTGGCAGGTGCAGGTCGTCCTGCTGCGCAAGACGGGGACCACCAAGGCACCCTCTCTCGACGCGGTCGGGGCGGTCGCCTCGCGGCTGCCCGGCACCGCCCCGGCGACGTCCAAGCCGGGCGTCGCGCGCGGCATCGTGCTCGACGTCCCCCGCTACTCGCAGATGATCCACGACGGCCACTCCCCCCAGTGGGGCGGCGGCGGCGAGGCCTGGTGCTCGCCGACCTCGACCTCGATGGTGCTCGGCTACTACAGGTCGCTGCCGCGGGCCAAGGCCTACTCCTGGGTGCCCCAGCGGCACACCGACCCGTTCGTCGACCACGCCGCGCGCTCGACGTACGACCGCGACTACCGCGGCACCGGCAACTGGCCGTTCAACACCGCGTACGCCGCTCCGCTGGCCGGCCACGCCTTCGTCACCCGGCTCACCTCGCTGCGCCAGGCCGAGCGGCTGATCAAGGCCGGCATCCCGGTCGTCGCGTCGATCTCGTTCCCCCGCGGCGGCCTGTCCGGCGCGCCGATCTCGTCGACCAACGGGCACCTGCTGGTGATCGTCGGCTTCACGGCCACCGGCGACGTGGTGGTCAACGACCCGGCCGCCTCGACCCGGGCCGGCGTGCGTCGTACCTATGAGCGCGGCCAGTTCGAGAGGGCCTGGCTGCCGACCTCCGGCGGCCTGGTCTACGTCATCCACGACGACGAGCACCCGCTGCCGGCGGGTGGCGCGGGGGCCTGGTAGCGGCCGCTCATACGCCGTAGCCGCCGTCGACGTCCAGCTTCTGCCCGGACACGAACCCGGCCCGGTCGGAGGCGAGGAAGCAGACGGCCTCGGCGACGTCGGCCGCGGTGCCGAAGCGGCGCAGCGGGATGTTGCGGCGGGTGATCGCGAGGGCCTCGTCCGACAGCTCGCCGTCCGCGATCAGCCGGGCGGCCATGCCGTCGGTGAGCATGCCGGGGCCGACCGCGTTGACACGGACGCCGTACCGGCCCTCCTCGGCGGCGAGGGCGCGGACCATCGCCTCGACGGCGGCCTTGGGGGCCGAGGACAGTCCGTCCCGGACGGGGAAGCGCGCGGTGGCGGCGGTGGTGACCGCGACGACCGAGCCTTGCGAGGTCCGCAGGTGCGGGAGGGCGGGCTGGACGGCGGCGAAGAACCCCGCCGCGTCGGCGGCCAGCTGGGCGGCCATCGCGGCCGGTGGTACGGCGGACAGGTGGGTCATCGGGACGTGCGGCCCGGCCGCGTAGACCAGCGTGTGCAGCCCGCCGAGGTCGGCGACGACGGCCTCGACCACGGCGGCCGCGTCGGCGGCGACGCTCGGCGCCCCCAGGTCCAGCCCGTACGACGGCCCCGGCGTCTCGGTCGGTCGGTTCGAGCGGTAGGTCAGCGCGACGGTCGAGCCCCGGTCCGCGAGCATCCGGACGATCGCCAGCCCCAGCCCGCCGCTGCCCCCGACGACCAGGGCGCCCCCGGCCCGACCCGCGAAGTCGCTCACTCGTCGCTCACCGAGATCTGGATCTCGTGCCAGCCGGTGGCGCCGTCCGGGACGGGCTGCGCGACCACGCCGGTCTGCACGGTCCCGTCGCGATCGGTCGCCCGGACCCGCAGCACGTGGTCGCCGGGCTCGAGGTCGACGTGGGCGACCCACTGGACCCAGGTGTCGACGCCGGGGGTCGGGGCCAGCTCGGCCTCCTGCCACGCCTCGCCGTCGACCGCGACCTCGACCGTCCGGATGCCGGTGTGCTGGGCCCAGGCGACGCCGGCGACCGCGACGTCGCCCGCGGGGACGTCGTCGCCCGAGGACGGCACGTCGATCCGTGACGAGAGCTTGATCGGCCCCAGCTCGGACCAGCCCTTCTCGGTCCAGAAGGCCTCGAAGTCGTCGAAGCGGGTGACCTCGAGGTCGACGACCCACTTGGTGGCCGACACGTAGCCGTAGAGCCCCGGGACCACGGTCCGGACCGGGAAGCCGTGGTCGATCGGCAGCGGCCGGCCGTTCATCGCGACGGCCAGCAGCGCGTTGCGGTCGTCGGTCAGCGCCTCCAGCGGCGTCCCGCACGTCCAGCCGTCGTGGGAGGTCTGCTTGACCGCGTCCGCCCCCGCCCGTACGCCGGCCTCGGCGAGCAGGTCCGCGACCCGGACGCCGCTCCACCAGGCGTTGCCGATCAGCTCGCCCCCGACCTCGTTGGACACGCAGGCCAGGGTCACCCAGCCCTCGGTGAACTCGCGCGAGACGAGGTCCTCGTAGGTCAGGACGAGCTCGCGGTCGACCATCCCGTGGATGCGCAGCGACCAGTCGTGCGGCTCGATCGCCGGCACGCTGATGCCGGCGTGGATCAGGTAGAAGTCGTCGCTGTGGGTCTGCCAGGGAGTCACTCCCTTGACGCCGATCCGGGCGCCGTCGGGCACCGCGGGCGAGGTGACGCCGTTCAGCTTCAGCAGCTGGCGGGTCTGCTCGACCTGGCGGCGGCCGCGGCCGACCACCCGTCCCAGCAGGCCGACGGCCATCGCGCCGCCGGCGACCAGGCCCGCCCGGATCAGGAAGGTACGACGGTGGTGGCCGCCGCTGGGCGCGACCTCCTCGGGGTGCCCCGCGAAGGTCCGCAGCGGGTCGGTCACCAGCGACAGGCAGACCAGCCAGGTGACCAGCCCGACCGCGACCGGCACGAAGTCGACCAGCTGCTGGTTGCGGAGCGCGGCGACCGCGCCCGCCCCGGCTGCCGCCAGCGCGCCGAAGACGATGGTCGGCGCCCACCAGCTGCGCCGGGCCAGTCGCCCGGCCCAGGCGAAGACCAGCGCGAGCACGACGATGACGCCCAGCACCAGCAGCGGCTTGTCAGCGCGGCCGAGCCGTTGGATGGCCGCCTCCGCGATGAAGCCTGGGGTGAACCGGATGACCAGGTCGGCCACGGCCACCAGCGGGGAGGACTTGACGTGCAGCGCGTTGGCCGCGGCATAGCTCGTGGCGAGGCCGGCCAGACCGGCCGCCAGGCCGGCCAACGACCACGAGCGCGAGGTGTCCACGCGCTGATTGTCGCGCACGGCATGATCGGCACGTGGCCACCGTCCCTCCCGCCGTCAGTCCCGTCCCGTTCCGCACCGGCATCGGCACCGACGTGCACCGCCTGGTCCCGGGTGTCCCGATGCACCTGGCCGGGCTCTCCTGGCCCGACGAGCCCGCCGGGCTGGAGGGCCACTCCGACGCCGACGTCGCCGCCCACGCGGCCTGCGACGCGCTCCTGTCGGCCTCCGGCCTGGGCGACCTCGGCTCGAACTTCGGTACGGCGGATCCGCAGTGGGCCGGCGCCTCCGGGGCGACCCTGCTGGCCGAGACCGCCCGCCGGGTCCGCGAGGCGGGCTACGAGATCGGCAACGTCGCCGTGCAGGTCCTCGGCAACCGCCCGAAGGTCGGCCCGCGCCGCGCCGAGGCGGAGGCGGCCCTCTCCACGGCGATCGGCGCGCCGGTGAGCGTCTCGGCCACCACCACCGACGGCCTCGGGCTGACCGGGCGCGGGGACGGGGTCGCCGCGGTCGCGACCGCCCTGGTGGTCCGGCGGTGAGGACCTTCGACGGCCTGCGACTCCACGTCGCGCCCTACGGGCCGGTGGACGCGCCGGTGACCGTCGTCCTGGCCCACTGCTGGACCTCGGACGCCGAGGACTGGCACTACCAGGTGCGCGACCTGCTGGCCCGGTTCGGGACCGGCGTCCGGATCCTGACGTGGGACCTGCGCGGGCACGGGCGCTCGGACGCCGCCCCCGAGAGCGCCTGCACGATCGAGAACCTGGCCCGCGACCTCGGCGACCTGGTCGACGTCCATGCCCCGCGCGGCCGCCTCGTGATCGCCGGGCACTCGATCGGCGGGATGACCATGACCGCCCTGCCCCGGGTGCGGCCCGACCTGCTGGAGCGGATCGCCGGACTGCTGTTCGTCGCGACGTCCTCCGGCCGGCTCGACACGGTCACCCTGGGCCTGCCCGAAGTCGGCCCGGCCGTCCGCAACCGGCTGCCCTTCGTGCTCGCGACCCGCGCGCGGCTGCTCAACCGGCGTACCCGGCGCCGCTCCCCCAGCATCGAGCGCGCCGTGGTCAACCGGTTCCTCTTCGGCGAGCCGCTCCGGCTCCGCGACGCCGGCCTGGTCGTCGACCAGCTGATCTGCTGCCCGCCGGCGACCATGTCGGGCTTCTACCGCGACTTCATGCGCCACGAGCGCACCGCCGACCTGGCCGCCTACGACGGCGTCCCCACCCGGGTGCTCGTCGGCGACCGCGACCTGCTCACGCCGCCCGAGCACGCCCGCCGGATCGCTGGCGCCATCCGCGGCGCCCGGCTCCTGGTCGCGCCCGGCGCTGGCCACATGCTGCCGCTGGAGCGCGACGAGCTGGTCTCGGGGCAGCTGGTGGAGCTGGTCGAGGACGCGCTGGTCCCCTCAGGCGGCTGAGGCCTGGGCGGAGATCCGGAACCGCCGCGCGACCAGGTCGGCGACGAACCGGTGCGCGCCGATCACGTCGGCCACCACCGCGGCGCCGGCGGCCAGCGACTGCTCCCGGACCCGGGTCGCGTCCGCCCCCGGCGTGAGCAGGTACGGCGAGACCACCACGCCCCGCCGGACGACGTCCTCCGGGCGGCGGCCGCGGCCCTCGAGCGTCGCGAGCTCGACCGGGCCGGTCCAGCTGTCGGCCAGCAGCAGCGCCGCCCGCTCGAGGTGCCGGTCCACCGACGGGTCGCTCGACCCGAGGGCCACCATCACCACGGGCTGGCCCGGCCGGGCGCCCGCCGCGATCAGCCGCGAGGCCTGCGCGGCGGCGACCAGCGGGTGCGGCCCGAGGGCCGGCGTGACCGAGACGTGGTGGACCGACGAGGCCGCGACCAGCGGCAGGTCGTGCAGCAGGTGGTGGGCGGTCGAGAGCAGCAGCGGCACCACCACGCTCGACTCGCGGGCCGCGTCCACGACCGCCTGGAGCGACGGTGCACGGTCCTCGACGTACGAGACGATGCCGGGCACGCCCAGCGTGGACGCCGCCCGGTCGGTGATCTCCTGGGCGACCTCCGTGGCCCGGCCGGCTCCACGTGCGACGGTGACGAGACAGCTCATGGCGGGGTCTCCCAGACTCAGGCGGCGGTGTCCTGCTTGCGGTGACCGACGAGGACGACGCCCTCGACGACCTTGACGTCGTACGCCGGGACCGACACGTGGCCGTCGTCCAGGCACTTCCCGGTGCGCAGGTCGAACGCGTGCTTGTGGGCCGGCGACGCCACGAACGGGACCTCGCCCCGACGACCCACGATCCCGCGGGCGATGAACGACCCCTTGGCGAACGGGTCGTGGTTGCCGAGCGCGTAGACCGTGTCGTCCGGCGTGCGGAAGATGGCGATCGCCTGCCCGTGCACGAGAGCGGTGGCGCCGCGCTCCACCTCGAGCTCCGCGACCCGGCAGACCGGCTGCCACTCCTCCGTGCTGGCCGGACGCGGTGTCGTCCGCGTCGTCCGGGTCATCGACGATCCTGCGACGACCGGTTGAGCGACTTCACGTGGGACCCCGTCATCCCGCGCCTCCTCTCGGCACCTGTGACGCTAGGTGTCGCGTGTTCGGGGCCTGTTTCGGGATGTAACAGCCAGGAAAACGTTCCCTCTCCGCGGCGCCGGTCCCCGCGGTCGGTAGCGTGCCCGGGTGACCTCTCCCGCCACCGCCGTCGTCGTGCTCGCCGCGGGCTCCGGGTCCCGGGTCGGCGCGGACCGCAACAAGGTGCTGCTGCCGCTCGGCGACCGGCCGGTGCTGGCCTGGTCGCTGACCGACGCGCTGGCGCTGCCCGCCGTACGACGCGTGGTGCTGGTGGTCCGGCCGGGCGAGGGCGACGCCGTGGGGGCCGCCGTGGCGCCGTACCTCGGAGATCGGGAGGTGCACGTGGTCGACGGCGGCCCGACCCGGCACGCGTCGGAGTGGCAGGCGGTCCGGGTCCTCGCGCCCGCCATCGACGCCGGCGAGCTCGACCTGGTCGCGATCCACGACGGGGCCCGCCCGCTCGCCGGCGCCCCCTTGTGGGGGTCGGTCCTCGCCGCGGCGGCCGAGCACGGGGGCGCGATCCCGGTCGCGCCCCTGGCCGGGCTGGTCACCACCGGGCTGCGGGCGGTCCCGGGCGAGCTGGCAGGGGTGCAGACCCCCCAGGCCTTCGCCGCCCGGGAGCTCCTGGCCGCCTACCGAGCTGCCGACGCGGACGGGTTCGAGGCCACCGACACCGCCGGCTGCCTGGCGCGCTACACCGACGTGCGGATCGCCGCAGTGCCCAGCGGACCGGGCAACCTGAAGATCACCTTCGCCGAGGACCTGGGACTAGCGACCGCTCTGGTCTAGGGCCTCCAGGAGCCGTACGTCGTCCCGCGAGCCGACCCGGCGCCCCGCGGGCGGCGCCTCGACGGTGCGGACGGCGAAGCGCTCCGCGAGCGCTGCGACCAGGGTGGCGAAGTCGTTGCTCGGCAGGTCCTCGAGCGCCGTGACGACACTGGCGGGCAGCACGACCGGCGAGGCCACGGCCAGCAGGTCCGCGCGGTCGACGGTCGCGCCGACGTACCCGCCCTCGACGTGCTTGACCGTGTCGGTGACCGGCCGGACGCCGACGACCACCGCGTCGTGCTCGACCGCCTCCTCCAGGCAGGCCCGGAGGAAGGCCGGCGGGGTCAGCGGGCAGAGCGCGTCGTGCAGCACCACCGGCTCGCCGGCATCGACCAGCCCGGCCCAGGCGGTGCCGAGGTCGAACGGGGTCACCCCCGACTCCCCGAGGGCCCACGAGGCGCAGGCGACCAGCGCCTCGCCGTGCAGCAGCGCGAAGGGCAGCGACCCGCGGTCCTGCTCCACCACCGCGCCCAGGGCGGCCACCGGCTCGTCGTACTCCACGGGCACGACCCTACAAATGCATCGAGGCCCCCGGACGCTGGGTCCGGGGGCCTCGATCGCTGATCAGGAGGCGAGCACCTCGTCGAGGAGGGCCTCGGCCTTGTCCTCGTTGGTGCGCTCGGCGAGCGCCAGCTCGGAGACCAGGATCTGGCGGGCCTTGGCGAGCATCCGCTTCTCACCCGCCGACAGACCGCGGTCACGCTCGCGGCGCCACAGGTCGCGCACGACCTCGGCGACCTTCATGACGTCGCCGCTGTGCAGCTTCTCCAGGTTGGCCTTGTAGCGGCGCGACCAGTTCGTGGGCTCCTCGACGTGTGCGGCACGCAGCACGTCGAACACGCGGTCGAGACCCTCCTTGTCGACGACGTCACGCACGCCGACCAGGTCGAGGTTCATGGCCGGGACGCGCACGACCAGGTCCTGCTGGGCGACGATCCGCAGGACGAGGTACTGCCGGTCCTCTCCCTTGATGGTCCGCATCTCGATGTCCTCGATGACAGCGGCCCCGTGATTCGGGTAAACAACCGTTTCGCCGACGGTGAAAGTCATATGTCAGGTTCCCCTTCCTAGAGAGCCAGTCTAACACGTGTCAGACCGACTCAGAACGACGTTTCCGCAGGTCAGCGCCACAATGGGGTATTGACAGATGCCGCGAGGCCGTGCTGGAGCCGGGTCGCTGAGGACCCTCCCGACGCGGAAAACCGCTGGTGAACGGGGGTGTTCGGGCCGTTCGGGACGGCCCCGTGGTCGATACTGCACCGCATGCCGACCGAGCCCGCGAGCAGCGCTGCCGACGAGCCCGTGACCACCGTGGAGCAGGTCCCGACGCCCGATCCGGCCCCCGGGTCGACGACCGGGGCGGCCCCGGCGGAGACGCCCGGGCCGAGCGCGGCCCCGTCGTACCTCACGCCGGTCCTGCTGCTCCGCGCCGCCCATCCGCGCCAGGCCCTGCTGACCGCGGTCGGCGTGGCCGCGGCCGCCGCTCTGGCCGGCCGGCCGACCCGGGAGGTGCTGGTCGTGCTGGCGACCGTGCTGGTGGGCCAGACGATCCTGGGCTGGCACAACGACATCGTCGACCGCGAGCGCGACCGGCGGCACGACCTGCCCGGCAAGCCGATCGCCCAGGGCCGGCTCGACCCCGGCACGGTCTGGTTCGCGCTGATCTGTGGCGTGCTGCTCCTCGTCCCGCTCTCGATCGCGACCGGCATCACCGCGGGCTGCCTCTACCTCGCGTCGGTGGCCATCGGGCTGCTCGGCAACCTGGTGCTCCGCGAGGGCGTCCTGTCCTGGCTGCCCTGGGCGGCGTCGTACGCCCTGCTCCCGGGCTACCTCTCGTACGGCGGTTGGGGCGGCGAGGCCGTCGGCGACCCGCCCGAGCCGGCGATGGTCGCACTGGCGGCCCTGCTCGGCGTCGGGATCCACTTCCTGCGGGCGCTGTGGGGCCTCGTCCCCGACCACGCCGACGGCTGGACCTACCTGCCGCTGCGGCTGGGGCTGCGACTCGGCGCGAGCCGGCTGCTCGCGGTCGCCTCGGTCTACACCGCGCTGGTCGTCGTCGGCCTGGCCGTGACCGGCACCTACGTGGGGCTCAGCTGAGGCTCGACGCTAGGCTGTGGCCGTTCGTGCCGCTCTCCCGTGAGGCCTCCCAGATGCTGCTCCGCCGCAAGATCGCGCTCGCCGTGTGCGCCACGGCGATCACCGCCCCCGTCCTGAGCTCCTGCGGCTTCAACTACGCCACGGACCAGCCCTACGACCCGGCCGCGGGCACGAACAACCGCGACGCGCGGGTCGACGTACTCGCCGCCGTCGTGGTGGCCGGGCAGGACGACCGTGGCACGCTCGTCGCCGGACTGGCCAACAACGACGACGAGCCGATCTCGCTGACCAGCGTCGTGGGCGAGGGCCTCACCGCCGAGTTCGACCCGATCGAGGTCCCGGCGTCCGGCTACGTCAACCTGGCCGACGAGGAGGTCCACGTCGAGGGCAGCTTCGCCGCCGGCGACGTTCTGAATCTCAGCCTCGACCTCGACAACGGCGAGTCGGTGGCCCTCGAGGTGCCGGTCGTCACCAACTGCGACGAGTTCGCGGGCTTCGACACCTCCACCGGGGAGGGCGCCGAGTCCGAGGACCCGGCGTACAGCTGCGAGTACGCCGAGCACGAGGGTGGTCACTGATGACGTCGACGCTGATCCTGCTCCGCCACGGCGAGAGCGAGTGGAACGCCAAGAACCTGTTCACCGGCTGGGTCGACGTGGCCCTGACCGACAAGGGTCGGGCCGAGGCCGCCCGCGGCGGTGAGCAGCTGTTGGCGGCCGACCTGCTCCCGGACGTCGTCCATACCTCCCTGCAGCGCCGCGCGATCAACACCGCCGCCCTCGCGCTCGACGCCGCCGACCGCCACTGGATCCCGGTCAAGCGCTCCTGGCGCCTCAACGAGCGCCACTACGGCGCCCTGCAGGGCAAGGACAAGAAGCAGACGCTGGAGCAGTACGGCGAGGAGCAGTTCATGCTCTGGCGCCGCTCCTTCGACGTACCCCCGCCGCCGCTGGCCGACGACGACGAGTTCTCCCAGGCCGGGTTCCCGCAGTACGCCGACCTCGGCGACGACCTCCCCCGCACCGAGTGCCTCAAGGACGTCATCGCGCGCTTCCTGCCGTACTGGGAGTCCGACATCGTCCCCGACCTGCGCGCCGGCAAGGTGGTGCTCGTCGCCGCCCACGGCAACAGCCTCCGCGCGCTCGTCAAGCACCTCGACGGCATCAGCGACGAGGACATCGCCGGCCTGAACATCCCCACCGGCATGCCGCTGCGCTACGAGCTCGACGACGAGCTGGTCCCGGTCGTCAAGGGCGGGACCTACCTCGACCCCGAGGCCGCTGCTGCCGCCGCCGCGGCGGTGGCCAACCAGGGTCGCTGAGCGGGCTCGGCGGGGCGCCGCAAAGTTTCATCGGCTAGCCGATGAAGCTCACGCCTGGACGATGAACCTTTGTCGTCCGGGGATGAGTTTCATCGGCTAGCCGATGAACCTTTGCGGGCCGCGGCGGCGACCCCGGAGCAGCCCGGACCAGCCCGGGTCAGGCCCCGACGGCCCGCGGGTTCTCCCCGGTGACGACGAAGACGACCCGGTTGGCGACCGAGACGGCGTGGTCGGCGATGCGCTCGTAGTAGCGGCCGAGCAGGGCGACGTCGACCGCGGCCTCGACGCCGTGGGTCCAGTCGTCGGCGAGCAGCTCGGCGAAGGAGGTACGACGGAGCCGGTCCATCTCCTCGTCGGCGCGGCCGAGGGCGATCGCGGCCTGGACGTCGCGGGCGGTGATGATCCGGGAGACCTTGGAGACCATCTCCTCGGCGACCTCGGCCATCCGGGAGACGGTGGGCCGGACCTCGTCGGGGACGGCCACGAACGGCGTCCGGAGGCGGGCGATCTTGGCGACGTGGACGGACAGGTCGCCCATCCGCTCCAGCTCGGTCACCATCCGCAGCGTGGCGACCACGACCCGCAGGTCGCCGGCCACCGGCTGCTGGAGGGAGAGCAGCTCGAACGCGGTCTCCTCGACCCGCTCGCGGGCCCGGTCGATCTCGACGTCGGCGCTGATCACCCGCTCGGCGATCTCGGCGTCGCCGGTCAGCAGGGCCTCGGTCGCGAGCCGGACCGCCTGCTCGACCTCGCCGCAGATGGTGGCGAGGTCGCCGAAGACGGAGTCGAGCTGCTCATGGAACACATCACGCATGACCAGGACCCTACGGGGCCCGAGTGACCGCACGGGGTGGACGCGTGAACGGGTGGTGAACACTCGGAAGCCGGTGCCCGGGAGGCGAACTCCAGGTGAATCCCGCCGTACTCTTGCCGCCGTGGACCCGACGATGCAGGCGTTCCTCGCCGCGGTCATCGGTGCCGTGGTGGCAGGAGGAGCCGTGCTTGCGTGGGCCGTCAGCGACCGCCAGCAGCACCAGCTCCCGGTCCACGAGGAGCCGGTCGTGCCGGCGGGCGTCGCCACCGTGCTGTCGGTGCTGCGCAGCAGCGCGGTCGTGGTCGACGACGCCGACGTGGTGCTGAAGGCCTCGGCGCCGGCGTACGCCCTGGGCCTGGTGCGCGGCACCCGCCTGGTGGCCGACGACCTCGCCGAGCTGGTCCGCCAGGTCCGCCGCGACGGCCAGATCCGCGAGACCGAGCTGGTCATGTCGCGCCCGGGCGTCCCCTCGCGTCACGTCACCGCCCGCGTCGCCCCGCTGGGCTCGCGCCTGGTCCTGGCCCTGGTCGAGGACCGCACCCGCGAGCGCCGCGTCGAGGCCGTACGCCGCGACTTCGTGGCCAACGTGAGCCACGAGCTGAAGACGCCGGTCGGCGCGATCCGGCTGCTCGCGGAGGCCATGCACGACGCGTCCGAGGATCCGGCGGCGGTCAAGCGGTTCGCCGACCGGATGCACATCGAGAGCGACCGGCTCGCCCAGCTGGTCCAGCAGATCATCGAGCTGTCGCGGCTGCAGGCCGACGATCCGCTGGAGACGCCGGCGGCGGTCGCCCTCGACGACGTCATCGCGGTCGCGGTCGACACCAGCGCCATCGACGCCGGCTCCAAGCGCATCGAGATCCTCACCGGCGGCACGCCGGGCCTGCAGGTCTACGGCAACGAGGAGCAGGTGACCGCGGCGGTCAGCAACCTGGTCGCGAACGCGGTGTCGTACTCCGAGAGCGACTCCACGGTCCTGGTCACCACCAAGGTCGACGAGGGCTCGGTCGAGATCTCGGTCGTGGACCAGGGCATCGGCATCCCGTCCGACGAGATCGACCGGATCTTCGAGCGCTTCTACCGCGTCGACCCGGCCCGCCACCGCTCCACGGGTGGCACCGGGCTCGGCCTGTCCATCGTCAAGCACGTCGCGGCCACGCACGGCGGAGAAGTCCGGGTGTGGTCAGTCGAGGGCCAGGGGTCTACGTTCACCCTGACCCTCCCCCAGTACTTCGGGGCAACCCCGAGAGAAGACACGAAGCAGGAGGAACGCCCGTGACCCGGGTACTCGTCGTCGAGGACGAAGAGAGCTACAGCGAGGCACTCGCCTACATGCTGCGCAAGGAGGGGTTCGAGGTCGCCATCGCGGCCGACGGCAACTCCGCACTGACCGAGTTCGACCGCAACGGTGCCGACATCGTGCTGCTCGACCTGATGCTGCCCGGCCTGCCCGGCACCGAGGTGTGCCGGCAGATCCGGCAGACGTCGAGCGTGCCGGTGATCATGGTCAGCGCCAAGGACGACGAGGTCGACAAGGTCGTCGGCCTCGAGCTGGGCGCCGACGACTACGTCACCAAGCCCTACTCCCCGCGCGAGCTGGTCGCCCGGATCCGCGCCGTGCTCCGCCGCGGGACCGAGCCCGACCTGGCTCCGGCCACCCTCGAGGCGGGTCCGGTGCGGATGGACGTCGAGCGGCACGTCGTGACGGTCGACGGGAACGAGCAGCGGCTGCCGCTCAAGGAGTTCGAGCTGCTGGAGATGTTCCTGCGCAACCCCGGCCGGGTGCTGACGCGCGGCCAGCTCATCGACCGGGTCTGGGGCTCCGACTACGTCGGCGACACCAAGACCCTCGACGTCCACGTGAAGCGGCTGCGGGCCAAGCTCGAGCCGGACCCGGGCGAGCCGAAGTTCCTGGTCACCGTCCGTGGCCTGGGCTACAAGCTCGACCTCTGACGACGCAGGAGTCACAGGTCGAGCGCGCCGGCGGCCCAGCCGCGCGCGAGGAACGAGCGCGGGGCGTGGGGCCGCCGGATCGAGCAGCCCCGCCGCTGAGGAACGAAGCGGCGACGGGCATGTCGAGATCTGACCTCCGACCTCACCCCAGCACCGGCAGCCGCGGGTCGTCGCTGGGCAGCCGCCCCGTGCCCCGCAGCACCGCCTCGACGTCGTCCCACGCCGCCGGCAGCGGCCCGCCGTACGACGCCTCGAGGACGCTGCGGGTGTGCGCGAGCGCTCCGGGCGGCGGGGTCGCGCCGATGTCCAGGTCGAGCAGGTGGACCGTGGCCTCGACCACCAGCGTGGAGACCAGGTCGGCGACCGTGAGCACGTGGCCCTGCGTGGTGACCAGTGCCCCGGGGTCGGCGGCCGCGGCCGCCCGCGCCGCCGCGGCCGAGGTGCTGCTCCACTGGTCGACCAGGCCGGTCGCGCCGTCGTACGCCGCGGCCGCGCGCTTCACGAACCGCGCGTGCGCCGTACCGCCGTCGCCGCGGTCGGGGTGGAACGACGCCCAGTAGGTCACCGCGTCGACGTCGGCCGGCCCGGCGGCCGGGGACGCCAGCGCCACCAGGGCGCGCTGGGCGTCGAGCAGCTGGTGGAACAGCAGCTCCCGCACGTCCCACTCGGCGGTGCGGGTACGACGCCCGAACGCCGCCTCGTCGAGCCCGGTCACCGCGGACGTGACCGCGGCCCAGCAGCCGGTGAGCAGGTCCATGAGCAGGCCCGTACCCACCGGTGGCGGGATCTCGCGCAACGGCGTCCGAAAACCGCGTGTCGACCGTCGGTGGGTGTCCCTACGCTGAGCCGGTGACGAGCACCGCGCCCTCCCCGGCCCCCACCTCTCCCCCGGCGCCCAGCGCTCCGCCCACCTGGCTCCCGGTGGCGGCGGTCGCGGTGACGCTGGTCTTCTGGGCCTCGGCGTTCGTCGCGATCCGCCACCTCGGCCAGGACTTCTCGGCCGGCGCCCTCTCGCTGGGACGGCTGCTGGTCGGCTCGCTGTGCCTGGCCGCGGTGGCGCTGCCACGCGGCCTGCCCCGCCCGAGCGGGCGGCAGTGGGTGACGATCGTGACCATCGGGGTGCTCTGGTTCGGGATCTACAACGTCGCCCTCAACGAGGGCGAGCGACGGGTCGACGCCGGCACGGCCGCGATGCTGATCCAGGTCTCCCCGGTGCTGATCGCGCTGCTCGCGACCCTCTTCCTGGGCGAGCGGTTCACGGTCTGGGTGGGCCTCGGGCTGGCCCTCGCGTTCGGGGGCGTCGCGCTGATCGGGCTGTCGACCTCCGACGGCAGCGATCGCGACCTGCTCGGCGTCGTGCTCTGCCTGATCTCGGCGGTGGTCTACTCGGTCAGCGTGGTGCTGCAGAAGCCCCTGGTCGCGCGGCTGCCGGCGGTCCAGATCACCTGGTTGGCCTGCACCGTCGGCGCGATCGTCTGCCTGCCCTTCGCGGGCCAGCTCCTCGATCAGGCCGCCGACGCACCCACGTCGTCGATCCTGTGGGTGGTCTACCTCGGGGTGTTCCCGACGGCGATCGCCTTCACGACGTACGCCTACGCCCTGCGCCACATGAGCGCCAGCAGCCTCGGGATCACCACCTACCTGGTGCCGCCGCTGACCATCGTGCTCGGCCTGCTGCTCCTCGACGAGGCGCCGCCGACGATGGCGTACGCCGGCGGCGTGCTCGCCCTGGTCGGGGTCGCGGTCGCGCGCCGCAAGCCGCGCCCGGTCGACCGGCCCGCGCCGGCGTAGCTACGACTCGCCGAGGGCCGGCGCGCCGCCGCCCGGCGGGATCCGCACGGTGACCGTCGTGCCGGCCGCGCGGTCGGAGGTGAGGACGCACTCGCCGCCGTGCGCCTCGACGACGGCGCGGACGATGGTCAGCCCGAGACCGACGCCCTGGACCGCGTCCCGGCGCGCGGAGGCGGCCCGGTAGAACGCGTCGAAGGCCCGCTCCCGCTCGTGGCCGCGCATGCCCGACCCCGTGTCGCTGACGACCAGCTCGACCCCGCCGACGGCTCGCAGCTCGACCCGGGTGGTCCCGCCCGGCGGCGTGTGCTTGAGTGCGTTGGAGAGCAGGTTCTGGACCACCAGCCCGAACAGGTGCGGGTCCAGCGAGGCGATCACCGGGTCCAGCCGGCCCTCGAGGAGCACGCCCCGGTTCTCGGCGTGCGGGGCCTGCCGCGCCAGCTCGGCGCCGACGAGGTCGGCCACCTGCACCTCGTTGCGCTCGACGACCATCCGGCCCGCCGAGCTGGCCATGAGCAGCTGGCTGATCCGCTCGGAGAGGCGGAGCGCGCTGTCGCGGACGGTGCGCACCGCGTTGCCGTGCGTCGGGTCGCCGCCCAGGTCCTCGACGAGCATGTCGAGGAAGCCGAGCATGCCGTTCAGGGGGGTCCGCAGCTCGTGGGAGAGGGTCGCGAGGAACTCCTCACGAATTCGCACCGCCTCGACCAGCTCAGTGACCTCGTCGGAGACGACGACGACGCCCAGCCGCTCGCCGTGCTGGGTCGTCACCTGACGCGCTGACATCAACGATGCGACCCGCTCGTCCTCCGGACCGGTCCACAGGAGCTCGGGGGCGAACTCCTCACCGCGCAGAGCCAACCTCAGGGGCTGCTCCTCGTAGGGAACCGCCAGCAGGCCGTCGGCCCGCCAGACCAGGCTCGCCCGGTACGACGGACCGCGGACATCGACGCCGGCGTGCGAGGCGGCCTCGACAGCCGGACGATTGGCGAAGAGCAGCTTCCCCTCGGGAGTGAAGAAGGCAACGGCGACGTGGACGCTGTCGAGGACCGCTTGGCGGATGTCGAGCTCGCGGCGCACCTGGCGCAGCAGCGCGTCCCGGTCAGCGGCCTGCTGGTCGAGCGCCTGGCGCTGACGATCCATCAGGCTGGACGACGCGAACCCGATGAAGCCCAGCGCGAGCGCGATCGCCGGCAACGCCAGGAGAGAGATCCATTCGGTGCCGACCTCGGGCAGCGTCCCGGTCCGCAGGTACCACGAGCTCGACACCAGGCAGGCGCCCAGGACAGCGCCGACCAGGCCGGCCCGGCCGAAGCAGAATCCGAGGCAGATGATCGGCACCAGGGCCGAGGTGTTGGTGCCGGCGATC
This sequence comes from Nocardioides sp. CCNWLW216, assembly GCF_037120545.1. Lineage (NCBI taxonomy): Bacteria > Bacillati > Actinomycetota > Actinomycetes > Propionibacteriales > Nocardioidaceae > Nocardioides > Nocardioides sp. CCNWLW216. The sequence goes on along the minus strand of NZ_JBBBBJ010000001.1, from coordinate 130,645 downwards.
CGGTCGGCGGTCTCGGAGCGGGTGGAGGCGATCGCCACGATGTCGAGGACCGGCACCAGGTACAGCCAACGGACCGGCATCCACAGCGCGACCACCGAGACCACGAGGACCAGACCCGAGCCGAGCAGCACGCCGGCGCTGAGGAGCACGTCCGGAGCGGCGAGCGCCAGGGAGACGTCGAGCGCGATCGTGAGCACGAGGACCGGGAGCTGCCAGGCCAGGCACCACGAGCGTCGTTCAGCCAGGCTCAGGTCGAACAGCCGGTCCACGCGGTCATCTCCTGCTGGCTCGCTCACGAGGTCGTCGATCCCGGGCGCCTCGAGCGGCCCTTCCGATACGGGACGAAACGATAATTGGGTCAGCCCCCTCTTTTCCCGGGCATCGCGGATTCCATCCAGCCGTCTAGATCGGTTTCTGGGCCGATCGGACCGGGAGACCTGCCATGCTCAGCGGGTGAACGTCGTCGCGAGCGTCCTGGTCGGCCTGGTGGCCGCACTGCACCTCTACTTCCTGGTCCTCGAGATGTTCCTGTGGACCAAGCCCCTGGGTCGTCGTACCTTCGGCAACGACGTGGAGTTCGCCGAGGCGAGCAAGGTGCTGGCCGCCAACCAGGGCCTCTACAACGGCTTCCTGGTCGCCGGCCTGGTGTGGGGACTGGTCGCGGACCGCACGGACGTGCAGGTGTTCTTCCTGGGCTGCGTCGTCGTCGCCGGGGTGTACGGCGCCCTCACGGTCAGCGCTCGCATCCTGCTGGTGCAGGCGCTACCGGCCGCCGTCGCTCTCCTAGCCGTGGCGATCGACTCCTAGCCGGCTGAGCGACACCAGGCACGCACGCCGGCTGCGTTGCCGCCGCTCGTCAGACAACCCCGGTATGCCTATGCGACGGCGCCTTGCCTGCGCACGCGCCTGATGACGCTCAGCTCGACCAGGACTCGACCGACACGGCTAGCCGTCGGGCTCGCCGCCTGACTCCAGCCAGCCGCGGAACGCCTCGAGGTTCTTCGTGGGCTCGCCGCGCAGCTTGCGCCACTCCCACTCCTTGCGGATCGAGGAGGCGAAGCCGAGCTCGAGGATCGCGTTGAACGACTCGTCGGCGTAGGTGAGCACCGAGCCGAGGATCCGGTCGAGCTCGTCGGGCGTGACCGCCGCGAGCGGCAGTCGCGCGTCGAGGTAGATGTCGCCGAGCCGGTCGACCGCGAAGGAGACGGCGTACATCCTCAGGTTGCGCTCGAGGAGCCAGCGGTAGACCCGCTCGTGGTTCTCGTCGGGCTTGCGGCAGACGAACGCGTGCACCCCGAGGGCGTGCTCCCCCAGGTCGAGGCGTACGGCGGTCTGCAGCTTCTTCTCGCCCGGCAGCGAGAGTGAGAAGAGGCCGGGAGCGGTCTCCTCGTGCTCGATCCCCGCGTCGGCGAGGTGGTCGCGGACGACCTGCGCCAGGTCCGTCATCCGACCGACTCGCGCATCGCGAGCCGGGCCCGCTCGTAGACCTCGAGCGTGCGCGCGGCGGTGGCCTCCCACGAGAACTGGCGGGCCTGCTCCAGCGCGCCCGCCTCCAGGCGCACGCGCAGCCCGGGGTCGTCGACGATCCGACCCAGGGCGCTGGCCCAGTCCTCGGCGTCGTGGCCGTCGACCAGGAGCCCGCTGTGCCGGTCGCGGACGACGGTCGTCAGGCCGCCGACGGCCGCCGCGACGACGGGGGTCCCGGCGGCCTGCGCCTCGGCGGCCACCAGCCCGAACGACTCGTTGTACGACGGGACGGCGACCGCGGTGGCCGCGGCGTACCAGCGGGCCAGGTCGGCCTGGCTCACCGGCGGCACGAACCGGACGACGTCGTCCAGGCCCAGCTCGCCGGCCAGCGCGGCCAGCGACTCGGGCCGGTCCAGGCCGCTGCCGGACGGCCCGCCGACGACGGGTACGACGAGCCGGCCGCGCAGGCCCGGTGAGCGCTCCAGCAGCACCGCCACGGCCCGCAGCAGCACGTCGGGCCCCTTCAGCGGCTGGATCCGCCCGGCGAAGAGCAGCACGTCGGCGTCGGCGGGCAGGCCCAGCTCCGCCCGGGTCGCGGCCCGGTCGAGCGGGCGGAAGAGCCCGAGGTCGACGCCGGGGTGCACGACCTCGACGCGGGCCGGGTCGGCGTCGTACAGCCCGACGAGCTGGCGGGCCTCGAGGTCGGTGTTGGCGATCAGCATGTCGGCGGCCTCGACGACCTGCTCCTCGCCGATGATCCGCGCGGACGGCTCGGGGGTGTCGCCGTCGGCGAGCGCGGCGTTCTTGACCTTGGCCATGGTGTGCATCGAGTGCACGAGCGGCACGCCCCAGCGGTCGCGGGCCAGCGCGCCCACCTGGCCCGAGAGCCAGTAGTGGGAGTGCACGGCGTCGTAGTAGCCGACCGGGCGGGAGGCCTCGGCGCGCAGCACCTCGCGGGCGAAGACGCACAGCTGGCCCGGCAGCTCGGCCTTGGTCAGGCCCTCGAACGGGCCCGCGTGCACGTGGTGGACGGCGACGCCGTCGACGGCCGACACCACCGGCTCCAGCGCCGAGCTGGTGGCTCGCGTGAAGATGTCGATCTCGATGCCCTGCGCGGCTAGCCGCTTGGCCAGCTCGATGACGTAGACGTTCATGCCGCCCGCGTCGCCCGTGCCGGGCTGGTCGAGCGGGGAGGTGTGCAGGCTGATCATGGCCAGTCGCCGGACCTGTCCCACGTCGTCCCCCTCTCCTGCTGATGCTCCAGGACCGCAACCACGCCGGGTCCCCGTCGATTCCCTGACGCTCAGGCGGCGTGCGTCCCGAGCCGGGACCGGCGCCGCGCGCGCCTCAGCAGGGGTACCCAGACCAGCACCGCCAGCACGCCCAGGATCCCGTCGACCCGGACCTCGTCGCCCGCCTCGTGCAGCACCATCAGCACGGCCCACGCCAGCACCGGGAAACACACCGCCACCAGCACCCGCAGCCAGGCCGCCCCGGCCAGCCCCGCCCCGGCACCGGCGAGCCCGATCGCCAGCAGCGCCAGGCCCGCGCCGTACGTCGACCCGACGACGGTCTCGCTCGTCCCCTGCGCGTCGAGGACCCAGCGCAGCACCCAGGCCAGCCCGCCCAGCGTCCCGCAGAGACGGGCCAGGGTGCGCGGGTCCATGCAGGGTCCTCCGATCGGGTGGTGCGCGACGACGGGCCAGTGTGCCATCGGCCGGCGCGGCCGACCAGAATGACGCCATGACCTCTCGTCGTACCGCCGTCGTGACCGGGGCCAGCAGCGGGATCGGGGCGGCCACCGCCCGCGCCCTGGCCGCCCAGGGCTTCCACGTCTACTGCGCCGCCCGCCGCGAGGACCGGGTGACCGGGCTGGCCGCCGAGATCGGAGGGACGCCGGTCGTGTGCGACGTGACGTCCGAGGAGTCGGTCGCCGCGCTCGCCGCGACCGTGGGCGACCGCCTCGACGTCCTGGTCAACAACGCCGGCGGCGCGTTCGGCGGGTCGCCGGTCGCGGCGGCCGACAGCGACGAGTGGCGCCGGATGTACGAGGTCAACGTGATCGGGCTGATGCAGGTCACCCGGGCGCTGCTGCCCGCCCTGCTCGCCAGCGGTGCCGGCGCGATCCTGAACGTCGGCTCGACCGCCGGCCGGATCGCCTACGAGGGCGGCGCCGGCTACACCGCGGCCAAGCACGGCACCCAGGTCGTCACCGAGACCCTGCGCCTGGAGCTGTGGGACCAGCCGGTGCGGGTCATGGAGATCGCGCCCGGGATGGTGAAGACCGACGAGTTCGCCCTGGTCCGGTTCGAGGGTGACCAGGAGAAGGCCGACGCGGTGTACGCCGGCGTCGCCGAGCCGCTCACCGCCGAGGACGTCGCCGACGCGATCTCCTGGATGGTGACCCGCCCCCCGCACGTGAACATCGACGAGCTCGTGCTCCGTCCCCGCGCCCAGGCCGCCCAGCACAAGGTGCATCGCCAGCCCTGAGCCTGCGGAGGGCCGACGCGGTGAAGGCGCCGCATCCGCACAGCCTCGAGTCAGCAGAAGTGGCGGGGGGGGGCCCCCCCCCCCCGGGGGGGGGGGGGGCCCCCCCCGCGGCGGCCGCGGCCCCGGGGGGGGGCCCCCCCCCCCCGCCCCCGCGCGACACATTCGGGGGGGGCCCGTCACCCCCCCTGTCGGGCCGCCGCCCCCCACCACTGCTGCTGACCCGGCGCGAGGTCGGGGGCACCGGACCCGGGCCATCAGCGCCAGCGCGCCGAGCACGATCGCCGTACCGGCGGCGGCGTCGAGCCAGTAGTGGTTGGCGGTCACCACGACGACCAGCAGCGTGACGATCGGGTGCAGCACCCACAGCCAGCGCAGGCGGGACCGCCCGGTGCGCACCAGGACGACGGCCAGCAGCACGGCCCAGCCGACGTGCAGGCTGGGCATGGCGGCGTACTCGTTGGCGAGCTCGGAGACCGGCGAACCGCCGTACGCGCTGTTGCCGCCGACGGCTCCGGTGTCGATCATGCCGAGGCCGGCGAGCAGCCGCGGCGGCGTCATCGGGACCCAGATGTGCACGAGCATCGCGACGGCGGTCGCGAGCACCAGCGACCGGCGGGCCCAGCGGTAGCCCGGTCGGTGGCGCGCGTAGAGCCAGACCAGGACGCCGACGGTGATCGGGAAGTGCAGCAGGTAGTAGCGGTCAGCCAGGCCGACGAGGTGCGGGACGCCGAGCGCCCACTGCTGGAGCGCGGCCTCGGCCGGCAGCCGGAGCACACCCTCGGCGTCGAGCAGCGAGCGGGCGTGGTCGTCGGCGGTGTGCAGGCGACCCTTCGCGACGAGGCGGCCGAGGTTGTAGAGGCCGAAGAGGGCCAGCACCAGGGCCGTCTCCGCGACCGCCGGCAGCAGGGTCGAGCGGATGCCCCGCCCCGGGGCCGTCACCGGGCGCAGCGGGACGTTGAGCACGGCGCATATATTACATGTGTAAGTTATTGTCGTCCGATGGGGGCGTGAGAGGGTGAGGCCCGTGGGGACCCCGAGCACGGACGCGCGCGTGACCCGCAGCCGTGCCGCCCTGGTCGAGGCCGTCGAGGACGTCCTCGACGAAGGCCTCTGGGGCGAGCTGACGATCCGGGGCCTGTGCACCCGGGCCGGGATCAGCCGGCCGACCTTCTACCAGCACTTCTCCTCCCCCGAGGACCTGCTCGGCGCGACCATCCGGCACCGGCTCGACCAGGCCCGCGCGGGCGTCTGCAGCACCGCCGACGTGCCCGAGGTGCTCGCGGCCGCGCTGGCCCGGCTCGACGGCGAGCGGCAGGAGTACGCCTGCCTCGCCGCGCACCCGACCGTCTACGCCCAGGTCCAGGCCGCCTTCCAGGACTGGCTCGAGGGCCGGCTGCGGGAGCGCTACCCCGACGCCGGCGAGGTCGCCGTCTCGTACGTCGTGGGCGGGGTCGCCCGGGTGACGGGTCAGTGGCTCGCCGCCGAGTCCGGCCGACCCTCCCCCGAGGACCTGGCCCGCACCCTCTGGATCCTCAACCGCACCGTGCTCGAGATGACAGACTGCTGAGCGTGCAGACCATCGGACTCGTGGGCGGGCTGAGCTGGGAGAGCTCGGCGGCCTACTACGAAGCCCTCAACCGTGGCGTCGAGCAGCGGGTGAGCCCGCTGAGCTCGGCCCGGACGGTCCTCTCCTCCGTGGACTTCGCGGAGGTGACCGCGCTGCAGGAGGCCGAGCGCTGGGACGACGTCGCCGCCCTGCTCACCACCGCCGCCCAGGGGGTCGAGCGCGCCGGCGCCGACTTCCTGCTGCTGTGCACCACGACGTTCCACCTGGTCGCCGACCAGGTGGCCGAGGCGGTCGGGATCCCGCTGCTCCACCTCGCCGACGTGCTCGCCGACGCCGCCGACGAGGCGGGCGTCCGGTCGATCGGCTTCGTCGGCACCACCTTCGCCATGTCACGACCGTTCTTCACCGACCGGCTGGCGGCCCGCGGGCTGACCGTGCGCGTGCCGGACCCCTCCCGCCACGACGAGGTCAACCGGATCATCTACGACGAGCTCGTCCACGGGCGGGTCGAGACCGCCTCGCGGCGCACCGTCGTCTCGGTGATCGAGGAGTTGTGGGACGCCGGCGCCGGCGGGGTGGTGCTCGGCTGCACCGAGCTGGAGCTGCTCATCCGGCAGGCGGACGTCGACGTACCCGTCTTCCCGGCGACCACCCTGCACGTGGCGGCGGCCCTCGACCGGGCGCTGGCCGCGGACTAGGCGTCCAGCAGGAGCTGGGCCAGGCGGCGCAGCTCGGGGGTGAGCCCCTGCTCCGGCACCCGCGCGGTGCCGCCGGGGAGGTCGAACTCGTAGACGAACATGTCGGGCCGCGGCGCGCCGCCGGGGACCGCCCCCAGGTCGACCCGGCCGAGCAGGTCGCGCACCTCGGCGCACCGCGCGTCGGACGAGTCCAGGTCGAGCCGGCCGGCGGCCGTCCGCCCCGCGAACCCGCCGGTACGACGGACCGCGGCGACCGGTCCCGAGGCCGTCACCCCGACCCCGGCCCAGGCCGCGCGGACCGCGTCGGCGTGCTCGCCCGCAGCGGCGACGGTGGCCGCCGCGAAGGAGGCGAAGTCGGCCCGCGGATCGACCCGGCCGCCGGTGAGCGCGTCGTACCAGATCCGGCCGGCGCCCTCCCAGGTGCGACCGCCGATCGCGGTCGCGGCCAGCTGGAAAGCCCGGTTGGGGATCCCGGAGTTCACGTGCACGCCGCCGTTGTCGTCGGTCGTCTCCACGTAGTCGTCGAGGTGGCCCGGCTGGGGGTCCTGCCCGAGCAGCGGATCGTCGTAGGCGGTGCCGGGTGCGGCCATGTCGCGCAGCCCCCGGGCCGCCACCCCCGGGAGGAAGAGCCCGACCCCGATCAGCCAGTCGGCCCGGTCGGCGGTCTGGTCGAGCAGCCGCTGGCGCAGGCAGGCGGCGAAGACGTCGGAGACCGACTCGTTGAGCGCCCCCGATTGGCCCTCGTAGACCAGGCCGGCCGTGTGCTCGGTGACGGCGTGGGCGAGCTCGTGGCCGAGCACGTCGACCGGCTTGGTGAACCGGTCGAAGACCCGGCCGTCGCCGTCGCCGAAGACCAGCTGGCGGCCGTCCCAGAACGCGTTGGCGTAGCCCTCGCCGTAGTGGACGGTCAGCGAGACCGGCGCTCCCTCCCCGTCGTACGACGACCGCCCGTAGACCTCGGCGAAGAGCGCGAGCGCCGCCGCCACCCCGTCCGCCGCCTCGTCGACCGCGGCGTCGCCCGTGGCGGCCTGCCCGGCCGCGCGCACCGGGTCGCCCGGGAGCGCGGTGGCCCCGCCGGCGTCGTACACCGTCCAGGGCGCTACGCCGGTGTCTGGGGGGAACGGCGCGGCGGCCCGCAACGAGCGGATCCGCCCGTCCTCCACCAGGGTCAGCCGGTAGGGCGCCGGGCCGACGGTGTCGGCGAGCCGGCGGAGCAGGTAGGGCGGCAGGAAGGAGCACCTCATGGCTCCACCCTCCGCTCGACCACCGACAGCGGCAAGGCCGTCGACGGCTCAGGACAGGAAGCGGACCCGCACCCAGCCGCTGCGGTTGCCGAGCCGGTCGGTGAACCGGACCCGCTCCAGGACCGACCGGTCCCAGCTGACGACCGTGCGGCCCAGGCGGTGGGCCCGACGGACCGTGCCGTTGCGCCGGGCGGTCTCGAACGAGGCGACGCCGGCCCCCACATCGCGCGCCCGGGTCCGCAGCACCCAGCCGCCGCGGCGGTTGCTCCAGCGCGCGTGCGCCTTGGTCACCCGGGGCGGGCTGACGTCGTACCGGAGGACGTCGGAGACGGTGGTCGGCGCGGTGGCGCCGGGGAAGCGCACGTAGATGCGCTGCGGCGTGCCGTCCGGGAGGTCGGCGAGCGTCCAGCGATAGGTGCAGCGCGCGTCGAGCCGGCGCCGCTGGGCGCCCCAGAACTCGGGGTTGCTCGCGATCTCGACCGCGGTGGTGCCGGCCGGCGTCGCGACCCGGATCGCGACGGTGCGGCGCCGGGTCCACAGGACACCCCCGGCCGCCTGCACGTACGGCGTGCCGGTGCAGGCGGTGCTCGGCGCCGGCGGAGCGGACGGGGTCCGCGGCGGGGCGGTGACGGTGACCGGCGAGGAGCTGGCGGTCGACACGCCGCCCGGGTTCTCCGCGCGCACGGTGCAGACGACGACGGCACCGACGTCCGCGCTCCGCACGACGTACGACGCGCCCTCCCCGAGCGGGGTCGCTCCGGTCCGCCAGGCGGTGGTCAGGGTCGGCTCGTCGAGCCAGGTCCCGGGCGAGCAGCGCAGCGTCCCGCCCGGCCGGGCCGGGCCGGTGATGGCGGGCGGGAGGACGTTCTCGGGCGGGTCGGTCTCCGGGTCGGCCTGCGCCGCGGGCGCGACGAGGAGGGCAGCGGCCACCAGGCCTGCCGCAGCCGCGCCGACCGCGCGGCGGATCCCCCCGAATCCGAACACCGATCCAGGGTAAGCCGGGCGCACCGGCCGCGAGGGCTGCTGTCTAGGCCGGGGCGCGGTCCGGCGGGAAGCCGCCGGTGGCGATCGGGCCCCACGAGTCGACCGAGATCCGCAGCAGCGACTTGCCCTGGCGACGCATCGCCGCGCGGTAGTCGTCCCAGTCGGGGTGCTCGCCGGAGATGCAGCGGAAGTACTCGACCAGCCCGTCCTCGGCGGCCGGGTCCGGCATGTCGAGGACCTCGGCGGTGCCGTCGAGCTGCACCCAGGCGTCGTCCCACTCGTCGGAGAGGACCAGCACGGTGGCGGCCGGTCGGCGGCGCAGGTTGGTCACCTTGGCGCGGTCGGGGTACGTCGACACGACGACCCGCCCGTCGGCGTCGACCCCGCCGGTGACCGGCGAGACCTGCGGCGAGCCGTCCTGCTTGGTGGTCACCAGCAGCATCCGGTGCCGGGGCCGGACGAACTCCAGCAGCTGGTCGCGGTCGACGCGGTCCTTCGTGGCGATCCGGGGCATGTCCTCCACCATAGGAGCGTGAAGGTGACGGTGGACCGGGACAGCGTGGCCATGGGCGACGACACGGAGTCGCACGAGCGCACGCTCGACGTCCCCGGCGAGACGACGCTGGGTGCCTTCCTGGCGCACCTGACGCCCGGCGTCTCCGTGGCCGGATCGGCCACGTGGGTGGTGCGCCTCGGCGGCCGCGGCGGCGACTGGGTCGGCATGTACGACGGCCAGATGCGCGTGCTGCGCGAGGCCGAGCGGACCCTGGCCGACCTCGGCGCGACCGGGATCTACTTCGACTACTGGGCCGGGGCGCCGGCCGAGCTGCTGCTGGAGTCGCTAGCCGCGGGCCGGCTGCCGGCGAAGGACGCGCTGCAGCGCGAGGGCTGGCGCCGTGGCTGGCAGGCCGAGGACGACCGGGCCCGCGCGAAGGCCGCGACCACCACCCGGCGGCTGCTCAGCGCGGAGGCGGTCGCGGCCGTGGCCGCACTGGGCGGGCGGATCGAGGTGCACGCGCCGTCGTACTGCCGGCTGGTGGGGGCGGACGGCACGACGTACGTCGTCACCGCCGACCAGCACTGGTCCCGCGTCTCGACGGTCGACGAGGCCGGCGACCGGCGGGGGCTGGGCACCTTCCGACCGCCGGGACCGCTCGCGGAGACCACCCTGGTCGCCCGCCTGGGCGCGACCTGGCGGGCGACCCGGGGGCTGGACCCGGTCGAGCCGCCGCGGCACCGCACCACGGTGAGCCGCTCCGGTGGGATCTGGCGCTGGACGTTCACCGACGGCGGCGTCGAGCACGAGGGCCGCTACTGGCCGGACGGGACGCTGGCCGCGGCCCTCGCGCCGTACGCGCGGCTCGAGGTGCCCGAGATCACGGCGCTGTTCACCGCCGGCGACGCTCGCTGAATCGGCGGGAGCGACGCGGCGCCGGTAGACTCGACGAGGCCCGCTCGGGTCCTCGTACCCCACCGGAAGTGACGTCGTACCGCCATGTCTGGAAACACCCAGCGCACTGACCTCCGCAACGTCGCCATCGTCGCGCACGTCGACCACGGCAAGACCACCCTCGTCGACGCGATGCTGCGCCAGGCCGGCGCGTTCACCGCGCACCAGGCCGAGAGCGTCGCCGAGCGCGTGATGGACTCCGGTGACCTCGAGCGCGAGAAGGGCATCACGATCCTCGCGAAGAACACCGCGGTGCACTACGAGGGTCCGGCCGGCGGCGGCCAGCCGATGGTCATCAACATCATCGACACCCCCGGCCACGCCGACTTCGGTGGCGAGGTCGAGCGCGGCCTGTCCATGGTCGACGGCATCGTGCTCCTGGTCGACGCGTCCGAGGGCCCGCTCCCCCAGACCCGCTTCGTGCTGCGCAAGGCGCTCAACGCCGACATGCCGGTGATCCTGGTCGTCAACAAGACCGACCGTGGCGACGCCCGGATCTCCGAGGTCGTCGACGAGACCTACGAGCTCTTCATGGACCTGCTCGACGAGTCGCACAGCCAGGACGCGCTCGACTTCCCGGTCGTCTACGCCTCGGGTCGCGCCGGCATCGCCAGCCTGACCGCGCCCGAGAACGGCACCATGCCGGAGGGCAGCGACCTCGAGCCGCTGTTCAAGACGATCCTCGAGACGATCCCTGCGCCGACGTACGACGAGGGTGCGCCGCTGCAGGCCCACGTCACCAACCTCGACTCCTCGCCGTTCCTCGGTCGCCTGGCGCTGCTGCGCATCAAGCAGGGCAACCTGAAGAAGGGCCAGACGGTCGCCTGGATCCGCCGCGACGGCGAGGTCAAGAACGTCCGGATCACCGAGCTCCTCGTCACCGAGGGCCTCGAGCGCAAGCCCGGCGAGTCGGCCGGCCCCGGCGACATCGTCGCCATCGCCGGCATCCCCGACATCACCATCGGCGAGACCCTCGCCGACGTCGAGAACCCGGTCGCGCTGCCGCTCATCCACGTCGACGAGCCGGCCATCTCGATGACCATCGGCACCAACACCTCGCCGCTGGTCGGCAAGGTCAAGGGCGGCAAGGTCACGGCCCGCCTGGTCAAGGACCGCCTCGACAGCGAGCTGATCGGCAACGTCTCGCTGCGCATCCTCCCGACCGAGCGCCCCGACGCCTGGGAGGTGCAGGGCCGCGGCGAGCTGGCGCTGGCCATCCTGGTCGAGCAGATGCGCCGCGAGGGCTTCGAGCTGACCGTCGGCAAGCCCCAGGTGGTCACCAAGGAGGTGAACGGCAAGGTCCACGAGCCGTTCGAGCGCCTGACCATCGACGCCCCCGAGGAGTACCTCGGCACGATCACCGAGCTGCTCGCCTCCCGCAAGGGCCGCATGGAGCAGATGACCAACCACGGCACCGGCTGGGTGCGCATGGAGTTCCTGGTCCCCGCCCGTGGCCTGATCGGCTTCCGCACCCAGTTCCTCACCGACACCCGCGGCACCGGCATCGCGCACGGCATCTCCGAGGGCTACGAGCCGTGGGCCGGCGAGATCCGCTCGCGGACCAACGGCTCCCTGGTCGCGGACCGCAAGGGCGCGGCGACGGCGTACGCCATGACGTCGCTGCAGGAGCGCGGCGTGATGTTCGTCGAGCCGACCACCGAGGTCTACGAGGGCATGATCGTCGGCGAGAACTCCCGCGCCGACGACATGGACGTCAACATCACCAAGGAGAAGCAGCAGACCAACATCCGGTCCGCCACCTCCGACAACTTCGAGAAGCTGATCCCGCCGCGCAAGCTGAGCCTGGAGCAGTGCCTGGAGTTCTGCCGCGACGACGAGTGCGTCGAGGTCACCCCCGAGTCGGTCCGCATCCGCAAGGTCGTCCTCGACCAGAACGAGCGCGCCAAGATGGCCAGCCGGGCCCGCAAGTCCAAGTAGTCCCCAAGCAATCCCGCCGAGTCGGCGTGAGTTCACTGCCGAGTCGGCGCGAACTCGCGCCGACTCAGCGCATTTCTGGCAGGGTTCGGGCGTGGACGGGGACACCGAGCAGATCGTCATCGGAGTGGCGGACTACATCGTCATCTCGCTCTGGGTCGAGATCATCGCCGCCGCTGTCGTGCTGGTGGCCTGCCTGACCCTCGTACGCCGAGCCGCGCTGCCGAGCCTGATCGGAGCCGGCGGCGCACTCGTGGGCGGCGTCTCGACGGCTCTCGCGCTGGCGCTGCTGACCGGGACCTGGGTGGACCTCGACCTGATGCTCTCCGACTGGTTCTGGGAGGCGACGAACGCAGCGCGAGCCGTCGGCCTCGCCCTCGTCTGCGTGGCGCTGACGATCTTCCTCGTCCGGACGCAGCGGCGTCCGCGACCGATGTCCGAGTCGTAGGAGGCCGCATGACCGACGTGCCCCTGAGCTACGTCCTCGCCTGCCTCCTCGAGGTCGGCTCCGGCCTGCTCGTGACGCTGGCCTGCCTGACCGTCGTACGACGGGGTCCGGTGGCCTTCCTGGCCGGCCTGGCCGCACTCGTGGTCAGCGTGTCAGCCGGCCTGACCCTGGCCGGCTACGAGCGCCATGACTCCTTCTGGACGGAGGAGTGGTTCTGGGAGCTGACGACGTACGCCCGGGCGGTCGGCTTCGCCGTACTCGGGATCGTCCTGCTCCTCGCCCTCCTCCACTCCCGCCGCCCTGGGGAGAGCTAGGCCGAGTCGGCGCACATGTGCGCCGACTCGGCGAGTCTGTCCACAGATCAGGCGGTGAGGCGGGCGCCGGTGGCGGTGTCGAAGACGTGCACCTTCTCGGGGCTGGTGGTCAGGCGGACCACCTCGCCCTTGGCGAGCGGCAGCCGGGCGTCGATGCGGGCGACGATCTGCTGGAGCAGACCACCCTCCCCGGCGGCGTCGGGCGCGGGCTCGGCCGGGGTGGCGTAGAGGAAGGCGTCGGCGCCCAACTCCTCGACCACCGCGACCTTGACCGGGTACCCCTCCTCGCCCTCGGCGGCGATCCGCCAGGACTCCGGCCGTACGCCGAGGGTGATCGCGCCCGACGACTTCGCGGCCGCGGTCCGGTCGATCGGGATCGAGAAGCCGTCGACGACGGCCGAGCCGTCGCCGGCGCTCTTCGCGGCCAGCAGGTTCATGGCGGGCGAGCCGATGAAGCCCGCGACGAAGAGGTTCGCCGGCTTGTCGTAGAGCGCGAGCGGGGTGTCGACCTGCTGCAGGACGCCGTCCTTGAGCACCGCGACCCGGTCGCCCATGGTCATCGCCTCGACCTGGTCGTGGGTGACGTAGACCGTCGTGATCCCGAGCCGCTGCTGCAGCGCGGCGATCTGGGTGCGGGTCGAGACCCGGAGCTTGGCGTCGAGGTTCGACAGCGGCTCGTCCATGCAGAAGACCTGCGGCTGGCGAACGATCGCGCGGCCCATCGCGACCCGCTGCCGCTGACCACCCGAGAGGGCCTTCGGCTTGCGGTCGAGGTACTGCTCGAGGTCGAGCAGCCGGGCCGCCTCGGCGACCCGGGTCCGGCGCTCGTCCTTGCCCACGCCGGCCATCTTCAGCGCGAAGGCCATGTTCTCGGCGACGGTCATGTGGGGGTAGAGCGCGTAGTTCTGGAAGACCATCGCGATGTCGCGGTCCTTGGGCGGCAGGTCGGTCACGTCGCGATCCCCGATCAGGATCTGGCCCGCCGTCACCTCCTCCAGCCCGGCGAGCATCCGCAGCGAGGTGGACTTGCCGCAGCCGGACGGCCCGACCAGGACCATGAACTCCCCGTCGCCGATCTCGAGGTTCAGGTCGGACACCGCGGGGGTGTCGGAGCCGGGGTAGGTCCGCTCCGCGTTTCGGTAGGTCACAGAGGACATGACAGGTAGATCCCTTCACCGGCAGGCACGTGCCGGACGATCCGTCGTGAATGGGTCCCCGAACAGTACGACGCACGCTGGGCCGCCGTCTAGTGGAAGCGTTTCCACACTTTCTGCACCGGGGAGTGGGCGATTGCAGCGCAACCGTTGACAGGGAATGTGACCCATGTCATCGTTGCGCCGTCGATCCGTGGAAGCGCTCTCACACCTCCGCCCGACTCGGGACCTCCGATCGACGCCGTCATGCTGATCCGTGCAAGTCAGGAGTGTCACCGTGCGCAACACCATCACCCGACCGGTCCGCCGGTCCCTCGCAGGCGCCGCCATCGGCGTCCTCGTCATCGGACTGACCGCCGCGTGCGGCGGCGACAGCGACCCCAAGAAGTCCGCGGAGCAGGAGGACCTCGCCAAGGGCGACTCCATCTCCATCACCACGTTCGGCGAGTTCGGCTACGACGACCTCATCGAGCAGTGGAACTCCGAGAACCCCGACATCCAGGTCGAGCAGACCAAGGTCTCCAAGTGGGACGACTGGAAGGCCGAGGTCACGACCAGCCTCCAGGCCGGCGGCAAGGGTCTCCCCGACGTCGTCGCCGTCGAGGGCGACTACATGCCGGCCGTCGTGGCCGCACCGGACGTCTGGGTCGACCTCTCCTCGCCCGACGTCGAGGGCCGCTGGCTGGACTTCAAGTCCGCCGGCGCCACGACCGAGGACGGGCAGCTGCTCGGCTACGCCACCGACGCGGGCCCTGAGGCGATCTGCTACCGCAAGGACCTCTTCAAGGCGGCCGGCCTCCCCAGCGAGCGGGACGAGGTCGCCGCCGAGATGGGCACCTGGGACGACTACTTCGCCCTCGGCGAGGAGTTCAAGAAGGGCTCGGACGCCAACTTCTACGACGCCAGCGGCTCGATCGCCCAGGCGATGCTGAACCAGGTCGAGTTCCCCTTCGAGCAGGCCGACAACACCATCGACATCTCCTCCGACGAGCTGAAGAACGTCTGGGACACCGTCACCTCGCACACCGACCTCGGCAGCAAGGCCGTCCAGTGGAGCCCGGACTGGACCGCCGCGTTCCAGAAGCCCGGCATCGCCACCGTCGCCTGCCCCGGCTGGATGCGCAACAACATCAAGGAGAACACCGGTGACCCCGCTCCCGCGGGCGTCGAGTGGGACATCGCCGATGTGTTCCCGGGCGGCGGCGGCAACTGGGGCGGCTCCTACCTGACCGTCCCGAAGGTGTCGAAGCACCAGGCCGAAGCCAAGGAGTTCATCACCTGGCTCACCGCGCCCGAGCAGCAGGCCAAGGTCTTCGAGCTGACCGGCAACTTCCCCTCGCAGGTCGAGGCCCTGAAGTCCGAGGCCGTCCTCGCGGCGACCGACGACTACTTCGGCGGTGCCCCGGCCGGCGAGATCTTCTCCAACCGGGCCGCGGCCATCACCGTCCAGCCCTACCACGGCCCGCTCTACTCCGACGTCCTGCAGAAGTTCCAGGACGCCATCAACCGCGTCGACCAGGGCACCAAGCCCGCCGACTCGTGGAAGACCTTCGAGCAGGACGTCGCCTCGCTGCAGTGATCGCACTCCCGTGACCCCGCTCCAGTGATGGAGTGGAACGACCGTCGGGCCGCCCGAGCTCTCCCCGGGCGGCCCGACACCACCTGAGGAAGGGCGCCGATGCTCACCGATGAACGACCCGGCCGGGGCACCGCCCCCACCGACGAGGCCGGGAGTACGACGACCGCACCCCCGCCGCCCGACCGGCGGCTGCTGCGCCGGCAACGACTCTCGCGCTGGGACGTGCGGCTCTCGCCGTACCTCTACATCTCGCCCTTCTTCGTCCTCTTCGCGCTGGTCGGCCTGTTCCCGCTCCTCTACACCGGCTACCTGTCGGTGCACGACTGGGACAAGATCTACCGCCAGCGCGGCGAGTTCACCGGGTGGGAGAACTTCGACTTCGTCCTCCACGACCCGATCTTCCAGAAGGCGCTGGTCAACACCTTCAGCATCTTCCTGATGTCGTCGATCCCGCAGATCGTCATCGCCGTCAGCATCGCGGCGCTCCTCGACAACCAGCTCCGGGCCAGCACCTTCTGGCGGATGAGCGTGCTGCTGCCCTTCGTGGTGGCCCCGGCCGCCACCGCGCTCATCTTCGGCAGCTTCTTCGCCGACCAGTCCGGGCTGATCAACACCACGCTCCGCGAGATCGGGCTGGAGCCCATCCGCTGGCACGTCGACCGGCTGTGGAGCCACGTCGCGATCTCGAGCATGGTCAACTGGCGCTGGACCGGCTACAACACGCTGATCTTCCTGGCCGCCATGCAGGCGGTGCCGCGCGACCTCTACGAGTCGGCGGCGATCGACGGGGCAGGCCGGGTGCGCCAGTTCTTCTCGGTCACCCTGCCGATGATCCGCCCGACGATGATCTTCATCATCGTCACCAGCACCATCGGCGGTCTGCAGATCTTCACCGAGCCCCGGCTCTTCGACGACTCGATCAGCCGCGAGGGCGGGGCCGACCACCAGTACATGACGGTGGCGCTCTACATCTACGACCGCGGCATCGTCGACGGCTTCTACGGCCGGGCCTCGGCCGCCGCGTGGATCCTCTTCCTGATCATCGTCGGGATCGCGCTGCTCAACTTCGCCCTCACCCGCTACGTCACCAGGAGGGCGTCATGACCAAGCAGAGCAAGCTCGTCCACCGGCCCGGCTGGGTGGTCTACGGCCTCCTGGCGGCCTTCGTCATCGGCTCGGCACTGCCGCTCTACTGGTCGTTCGTCATCGGCTCGCACACCAAGGCCGAGGCCCGCGAGGTGCCGCCGCCGCTGCTGCCGGGCGGGCACTTCCTCGACAACGCGCGCCGGGTGTTCGACACCATCGACTTCTGGCAGGCGATGGCCAACAGCATCATCGTCTCGACCGCCTGCGCCGCGTCCGTCGTGTTCTTCGCGACGCTCGCCGGCTACAGCTTCGCCAAGCTGCGCTTCCGCGGCAGCAACGCGCTGATGGGCTTCGTGGTGCTGACCATGGCCGTCCCGACCCAGCTGGCGATCGTGCCGCTGTTCATCATCGTCACCGACTACGGGCTGTACGACACCCTGGCCGCCGTCGCGCTGCCGACCCTGGTCACGGCGTTCGGCGTCTTCTTCATGCGGCAGTACCTCCTCGACGCCATCCCCGGCGAGCTCATCGAGGCCGCCCGCGTGGACGGCGCCTCGATGATCCGCACCTTCTGGACCGTCGCCGTCCCGGCCGCGCGCCCGGCGATGGCCATCCTGTTCCTCTTCACCTTCATGACCGTGTGGACCGACTACATGTGGCCGCTGGTCGCCCTGAAGGACAACCAGACCCTCCAGGTGGCGCTCGACCAGCTGGCCATCGCCGGCCAGGGCCAGACCACCGACTACGCGCTCGTCCTCTGCGGCACCGGGCTCGCCACGATCCCGCTGCTGATCCTGTTCGTCGTCTCCGGCCGCCAGCTCGTGGCCGGCATCATGCAAGGAGCGGTCAAGGGATGACCTCCCCCACCACCACCATCACGCCCGACACCACCGGGCAGCTGGTCTTCCCCCGCGACTTCCTCTGGGGCGCCGCCACCGCGGCGTACCAGATCGAGGGCGCCGTGGCCGAGGACGGCCGGACCCCGTCGATCTGGGACACCTTCTCCCGCGTGCCCGGGGCCGTGCTCGGCGGCGACACCGGCGACGTGGCCTGCGAGCACTACCGGCGCTACCCCGAGGACGTCGCGCTGATGTCCTCGCTGAACCTCAACGCCTACCGGTTCTCGACCGCCTGGCCGCGGGTCCGCCCCGACGGCGGCGCTCCCAACCAAGCCGGCCTCGACTTCTACGCGCGGCTGACCGACGAGCTCCTCGGCCGCGGGATCACCCCGTGGATCACGCTCTACCACTGGGACCTGCCCGAGACCCTCGAGCGGGCGGGCGGCTGGACCAACCGCGACACGGCGTACCGCTTCGCCGACTACGCCCTCTCCCTGTACGACGCCCTCGGCGACCGGGTCCCCTACTGGACCACGATGAACGAGCCCTGGTGCTCGGCGTTCCTCGGCTACACCGGCGGGCAGCACGCGCCGGGTCGCCAGGAGGGCGTCGCCGGGGTGGTCGCCGCGCACCACCTGATGCTCGGGCACGGGCTGGTCGTCGACGAGCTGCGCCGCCGCGGCTCGCAGGCCCAGCTCGGGATCACGCTGAACCTCACCGTCGCCGACCCCTACGACCCGACCGAGCCCGCCGACGTCGACGCCGCGCGCCGCGTGGACGGCTTCTTCAACCGGGTGTTCCTCGAGCCGATCTTCCACGGCCGCTACGCCGACGACCTAGCCGGCGATACCGCGGGCCTGACGTTCAACGGCCGGCCGTGGCAGGACGTCGTCCGCGACGGCGACCTCGAGCTGATCAGCACGCCGATCGACGTCCTCGGCGTGAACTACTACCACGGCGACGCCGCCAGTGGCCGCCCGATCGGCGACCCCACCGAGGTGCTCGGGTCCCGTATCGAGCACCCGTCGCGGCCGGTGACCTCGCCGTACCCGGGCGGGACCGACATCAGCTTCCCGCGGCGCGGACTGCCGGTCACCGGGATGGACTGGGAGGTGCAGCCCGAGGGGCTGACGCGCCTGCTCGTCCGGCTCCGCGACGAGTACGACGTCCCGCCGGTCTACATCACCGAGAACGGCGCGGCGTACGACGACGAGGTCGGCCCGGACGGGACCGTCGACGATCCCGGCCGACTCGAGTTCATCGACGCGCACCTGCGGGCGACGCACGCCGCGATCGAGCAGGGCGTCGACGTGCGCGGCTACTTCGCGTGGTCGCTGCTCGACAACTACGAGTGGGCCTACGGCTACGGGCAGCGCTTCGGGATCGTGCACGTCGACTACGACACGCAGGTGCGCACCCCGAAGGCCAGCGCCCGGTTCTACGCCGAGGCCGCCCGCACCGGACGGCTGCCCGGACGGCTGCCTGGACACACGCCCGGGACGACCCCGTGAGGTCGGTAGCGTGGCGCGCGTGAGCACCCGCAACGGCCTCGGTCCCGGGGGTTCGCCGACCCTCGACGAGGTCGCGCGGCTGGCCGGGGTGTCCCGGGCGACCGCCTCGCGAGCCATCAACGGCGGCAACCGGGTCAGCGCCACGGCCCAGGCCGCGGTCGACGCCGCGGTCCGCACGCTGGGCTACACGCCCAACCCGGCGGCGCGCAGCCTGGTGACGCGGCGGACCGACTCGGTGGCGCTCGTCGTACCCGAGCCGGACGAGCGGGTCTTCACGGACCCGTTCTTCGCCCACACCCTGCGCGGCGCGACCCGGGTGCTCGCGGAGCGCGACGTCCAGCTGGTGCTGCTCCTCGCCCGGCCCGGCGAGGAGGAGCAGCGGATGCTGCGCTACCTCCGCAACCGCCACATCGATGGCGCCCTGGTGGTCTCCCACCACCAGAGCGACAGCCTGGCCGACCACCTGGCCGCCCTCGACCTGCCGTGCGCCTTCGTCGGCCGGCCGTGGACCAGCGCCGACAAGGTGGCCTACGTCGACACCGACAACGTCGCCGGTGGCCGCGAGGCCACCCAGGCGCTGGTCGAGCGCGGCTGCCGCCGGATCGGCACCGTCGCCGGCCCGGCCGACATGACCGCCAGCGTGGACCGGCTCGACGGCTGGTACGCCGCGATGCGGCAGGCCGGGCTCGCCGACGACGCGGTCATCCACGGTGACTTCACCGAGTCCGGCGGCGAGCGCTCGGCGGCCGAGCTGCTGGCCCGGCACCCCGACCTCGACGGCATCGTGGTGGCCTCCGACCTGATGGCGGCCGGCACGCTCAAGACGCTGGCCGCCCTGGGTCGCCGGGTCCCCGACGACGTCGCCGTCATCGGGTACGACGACCTCGGCGTGCACGAGCGCACCAACCCGCCGCTGACGACGATGCGCAACCCGATCCGCGAGATGGCCGAGCAGGCGACCCGGCTGCTGCTGGAGCAGGTCGACGGCGAGCGACCGGCGGCCGCCATGCGGGTGATCTTCCCGCCGTCGCTGGTGCGTCGGGAGACCGCCTGAGTGGCCCCACCCCGGCCGATCGATGAATATGATCCGCCCATGTCGACGACCCGCCCGCAGAAGACCGCGCTCCTCGTGGCGCAGCGGATCGTGGCCGACATCAACCGGCGCGGCAACACCGTGGGCGACCGGCTGCCGCCCGAACGGGTGATGCTCGAGGAGTACGAGGTGGGCCGGGGCACGTTGCGCGAGTCGCTGCGCTTCCTGGAGCTGCAGGGCGTCATCGCGCTCAAGCCGGGCCCGGGCGGGGGCCCGGTCGTCCGGCGACCCGACCCCACGGCGCTCGCGACCTCGCTGACCCTGCTCCTGCAGTTCGACCAGGCTCCGCTCCGCAGCGTCGCCGAGGCCCGGGCGGGCCTGGAGCCGGCGCTGGCGCGGCTGGCGGCCGAGCAGATGACGGAGGTCCAGCTCGCCGAGCTCCGCGCCGTCGCCGAGAGCCCGGAGCACCTCGACGACCCGCGCGGCTTCCTGGAGCAGGACCGGAACTTCCACGACCTCGTCGCCCGCGGCTCGGGCAACCCCGTGCTCGCCCACCTCTCGGCCGCCCTGCTGCTCCTCGATCGCCCGGCCGGGGGCACGGAGACCGCCGCGCGGCGCTCCACCGCCCGCCGGGCCCACCTGCGCATCGTCGAGGCGATCGCGTCCCGTGACGCCGGGGAGACCGGGACCGCGATGGCCGACCACCTCGCGCAGGACCTGCGGCACGCCGAGGAGGCGCAGCTCGCGGCCCCGGTCGTGTGGGAGAGCCCGTAGCGTCCCGTCTCGCAACCCCCGCCGGGCGACGACGGCGTTCGGGTGCGGGGGTTTCGAGACGGTTGCTGCGCAACCTCCTCAACCACCGGGCCGGGCGGCGACCACCGGCGGTTGAGCAGCGAGGCCGCGCTGGCGGGCGAGCGTGTCGCTGCGCGACCTCCTCAACCACCGGGGCCGGCGGCGGCCGACTGAGCGGGACGCCGGCGGCGACCGTCGTACCGCTGGGTGAGGATCGGCGGCATGCTCCTCGACGTCCAGCTCGACGCCCGTCCGGACCTCGCCGCGGAGCGGGCCCGCGAGCTGGTCGCCGCGGGCGTCGACGGGCTGTTCACCTTCGAGGGCCCGCACGACGTCTTCCTGCCGCTGGCCGCGGCGGCCGGGACGGTCGAGACCGACCTGATGACCAACGTCGCGATCGCCATGCCCCGCTCCCCCATGCACCTCGCCCACACCGCCTGGGACCTGCAGCTGATGTCGCGGGGGCGGTTCCGGCTCGGCCTCGGCTCGCAGATCCGCCCCCACATCGAGAAGCGGTACGGCGCCACCTGGTCGCCGCCCGCCGCCCGGATGAAGGAGATCGTGGCCGCCGTGAAGGCGATCCTGGCCTCGTGGCAGGACGGCACCCGGCTCGACTTCGTCGGCGAGCACACCCGGCACACGCTGATGCCGCCGACGTTCGTCCCCGGCCCGAACCCGTACGGCGCTCCCCCGGTGCTGCTCGGCGCCCTCGGCCCGGTGATGACCCGGACCGCGGCCGAGGTGGCCGACGGTCTGCTGGTGATGCCGTTCCACAGCGTCCGGCACCTCGCCGAGCGCACCCTGCCCGCCGTCCAGGAGGGCCTGGAGCGGGCCGGCCGCGAGTCGATCGCGATCTTCCCGCAGGCCATCCTGGCCATGGGCCGCACGCCCGACGAGCTGGCCGCCGCCAGCCTCGGCGTGCGCGGGCTGCTGGCCTTCTACGGCTCCACGCCGGCCTACCGCCCGGTCCTCGACGTCGAGGGCTGGGGCGACCTGCAGCCGGAGCTGAACGCCCTGTCCAAGCAGGGCGACGTCGCCGCGATGATGGCGCTGGTCAGCGACGAGATGATCGACACCATCGCCGTGCGCGGCACCCCCGAGGAGTGCGCGGCCGAGCTCGGCCGACGCTTCGGCGCGGTCGCCGAGCGGGTCTGCTGCTACTTCCCCGGGTACGACGCGCCCCTGGACCAGGTCGGCGCACTCGCTGCGGCCCTGCGGCCAGAGGGTGCTCGCGAGTAGTACGGGGTCCCTCAGCGCAGCCGCAGCGCCGGCGCCGGGTTGGCGGAACGGATCCCGATCCCGGCGAAGGCCAGCCCGAAGACCAGGATCGACCACTTGGAGACCGCGTTCGGGAGCAGCGCCCCGAGCGGCAGCGTCAGCACGTGCAGCAGCATGAGCAGCGGGATCCAGCGGGGCACCGAGCCGGCGCGCAGCAGGGCCACGCCGAGGAGCAGCTCGCCGAGGTAGAACGCCACGATCCAGCCGTAGAGGAAGACCAGCAGGCCGGCCTCCTCAGTGACGGCGTCGATGCTCTTGTCCCGGATCGCGTCGGTGACCACCAGGGCGCGCAGGAAGACCAGCAGCATCGCGTAGCCCGCGATGCCGATGAACCCGACGGCCAGGGCGACCACGGCGGACATCCCGACGTACCGCCCCGGGCCGGGGACCAGCACCAGGACCGACGGCAGCCCGAGGATCAGCATCGCGGCGGCCAGGAAGTAGATCGCGGAGACGGCGAGCCAGCGGTTGTCGTTCTCGCGGACCAACTGGAGCGTCTCGGAGCCGCCGGACCCGGTCGGGGTCAGCAGCGAGGCGAGGGCGAGGGCCATCGCCCCGGTGGCGAGCAGGGCCGCCGACGCAGGCACCCAGTCGTTGCGCATCCGCACACCGTAGGGGTCGGCGGACCGGTGCCGAGGACTTATCCCGAGGTTTTCGCCACGGCGTCCGCGACCCGTCGTACCTGCTCGACGGCGGAGCCGGTCGGGATCAGCTGGACCTCGTCGGCGCCGAGGTCCTCGAAGCGGCGCAGCAGCGCCACCAGCTCGGGCACGGTGCCGGCGAAGCCCGTGGTCGGGGCCATCGCATCGACCAGGCTCGCGGGCAGCCAGCTCATGTAGTGGCGCAGGTGCCGGTGCACCTGCGCTCGGGCCTGGCCGCCGGTGGTCTCCTCGAGCGCGAACCAGAACGACGTGGCCAGCCGCGGGGCCGGCCGTCCCGCCTCGGCCCAGGACGCACGGGCCAGGTCGAAGAGCGTCCCGACGGCGTCCGTGGACAGGTCGAGGGTGACGCCGGCGAGTCCGTCGGCCCAGCCGGCGGCGTACCGGACCGTCCGCGGACCCATCGTCCCGACCAGCAGCTCGGGTCCGCCCTCCTGGACCGGGGGCGGCCCGACCGGCCCGACGTCGTCGCCGACGCGCTCGCCCTTCCACACCCGCCTCATCACCGCGGCCCGGTCGCCGAGCTCACGCATCCGCTGCGTGGTGGGGTCCGCGCCGACGGCGAGGTAGTCCTCGACCCGGCCCCCGACCCCGAGGCCGACGCTGAGCCGGCCCCCGCTCAGCCGGTCGCCGGTGGCGAGCGACTTGGCCAGCAGCACCGGGTCGTGCAGCTGCGGCACCACCACGGTGGTCGTGATCCGCACCCGCGACGTCCAGGCCGCGACCGCGCCCAGCAGGGTCAGCGTCTCGGGGTTGTCGAAGGCCATCCGCTCGCCGAAGCACACCGACGAGAACGGCCCCTCGTCGGTGGCCCGAGCCCACGCCTCCAGCGTCCCCGGCTCGGCCCAGAGGTCGGGCTCCATCACGGGCAGCGTCATCCCCACCTGCATGCGCGTCACTCTGACCGAGTCCGGCTTCCCTCGCCCCCGACCCCGTCTCGGTCACCGGGACCCGCCGGTGGTTGAGCAGGTTGCGCCAGCAACCGTGTCGAAACCCCCGCACCCGACCACCCACAGCGAGTGACCCACCCTCAGACCACCTCAGCCACCCGCCGCAGCTCCGGCGCGAGCGCCACCAGCCCCAGCACCGGCAGCACCGCCAGCACCGCGAGCGCCCAGGACACCCCGATCACGTCGCCCGCTCCACCGACCACGGCCGACCCGACCGAACCGCCGGTCATGAACACGAGCGTGGCGATGCCGAGCGCGACGCCGCGGACGTCGACGTGCACGGCCGACCCGACCGCGGCGCCCAGCGACGGCTGGCCGAGCCCGAAGGCCACGGTCACCAGCAGCACCCCGACGCCGAGCACCGGGGCGGAGTCGATGCCGGCGCCCAGGCCGGCGACCAGCAGCGCGACCGACGCGGCCACCCCGGAGATCGCCAGCGACACCGAGGGGCCGACCCGGTCCAGCAGCGGGCCGGCCACCCGCGGGACGAACAGCGCCACCGCCGCGCTGGGGACCAGCAGCAGGCCCACCTGCCAGGCCTCCCAGCCGTCGTGCACCAGCACCGCCGGCACCGCGATCAGCTGTCCGAACCAGGCCGCGGGCACCGCCGCCGCGGCCAGCGCGCTGCGCACCACCGTCGGGTTGCCGATCACCGCGATCGGCAGGAACCCGTCGTGCGGACGCTGCCGCACCCGCAGCGCCACCAGCGGCGCCCCGAGCACCAGCAGCAGCACCCCGGCGAGCGCGACCACCAGGCCGGTCGACGGCGACTGCACCAGCAGCACCAGTCCGGACGCGGTCAGCGCGACCAGGACCGCGCCGAGGATGTCGAGGCTGGCCCCGGTGCCGTCGCCGACGAGCGCCTTCCACAGCAGCGGGACGACCAGCACGCCGAGGACCGGCAGCGCCATCACGGCCCGCCAGCCGAAGGCGTGCTCGACGATCCCGCCGAGCAGCGGACCGAGGCAGGACACGGCGGCCGCGGTGCCGGCCAGCCGGCCGAGGGCGAGCCCGCGCACCGCGCCGTCGTACCGCGCGCTGACGATGGCCACGCCCAGGGTCGGGACGGCCGCGGCACCGGCGCCCTGGAAGAGCCGGGCCACCAGCAGCACGCCGTACGACGGCGCGGCGGCCGCGACCAGCGCGCCCGCGGTCATCAGCCCGATCCCGACCAGCAGCGGCAGCTTCACGCCGACCAGGTCGGAGACCCGGCCGTAGACCGCGGTCGTGACCGCGAGCATCAGTGCGTAGAGGCTGATCGTCCAGGTCGCCTGCCCGACCCCGATGTCGAAGTGGTCGCCGATCATCGGCAGCGCGATCGCGGCGGACGCCGAGCCCATGCCGGCGAGGCCGAAGAGGAGGCCCAGGAGGACAGAGATGCGTCTGGAGTCGTCCGAGGCCATGTCCGGCGACAACCACCGACGACCGGGATCTGTTCCGCGCGGACCCAGGGCGTGTCACGCCCTACGCTGGCCCGGTGAGCCCCGACCGCGACCCCATCCGCGAGGCGCACCGGCAGTGGACCCGGCACGGCTGGTCCGAGGCCGCCGACGGGATGGCGATGGTGACCTCCGTGGTCCGCGTCCAGCAGCTGCTGATGGAGCGCATCGACGCCGTGCTGCGCCCGCTCGGGCTGACCTTCGCCCGCTACGAGGTGCTGCGGCTGCTCTCGTTCTCGAAGGCCGGCGGGATGCCCATGACCCGCCTCGGCTCGCTGCTCCAGGTCCACCCGACGAGCGTCACCAGCGCCGTCGACCGCCTCGAGCGGCAGGGGTACGTCGAGCGGGTCCGCCGCAGCGACGACCGCCGGGTCGTGGTCGCCTCGATCACCGCCGCCGGCCGCGCGGTGGTCGAGACCGCGACCACCGGGCTGAACACCGAGGTCTTCGAGCGGCCCGGTCTCGAGGCCGACCGGCTCGCCGCCCTCACCGAGCTGCTCGGCGCCGTCCGCGCCAGCGGCGGCGACCTGGTCGACGGCTAGACGGGTGGTTACTTCCCCGTAGGTCCGTGGACGTCCTACTATCAAATAGTTGGACATCCAATCTTCTCCCCCGAGGCGGCCATGACCGACTTGCACGTCCCCCAGCACCCCGTCCGCCTCGTCACCGCGAGCAGCCTCTTCGACGGTCACGACGCGTCCATCAACATCATGCGGCGGATCTTCCAGAGCCAGGGCTGCGAGGTGATCCACCTCGGGCACAACCGCTCCGTGCAGGAGGTCGTCGACGCGGCCCTGGAGGAGGACGCCCAGGGGGTCGCGGTGTCGTCGTACCAGGGCGGGCACCTCGAGTACTTCGAGTACCTCGTCGAGTCGCTGCGCGCCCAGGGCGCCGACCACATCAAGGTCGTCGGCGGCGGGGGCGGCGTGATCGTGCGCGAGGAGATCGAGCGGCTGCGCAGCTCCGGCGTCACCATCTTCTCGCCCGAGGACGGGCAGCGGATGGGCCTGGTCGGGATGATCAACTCCGTCGTCGCCGACTGCGACTTCGACCTCTGGAGCGGCAAGCAGGTCGGCGCCGACCAGGTCATCAGCGGCGACCGGTTCGCGATCGCCCGCGCGATCACCGGCGCCGAGGGCGGCCGGCTGCCGGCCGACATGGTCGCCGCGCTGCGCGACGCCGCGGCCGCGCACACCACCCCGGTCCTCGGCATCACCGGCACCGGCGGCTCCGGCAAGTCCTCCCTCACCGACGAGCTCGTACGACGCTTCCGCGTCGACCAGCAGGACAAGCTCCGGGTCGCGGTCATCGCCGTCGACCCGACCCGGCGACGCGGCGGCGGGGCGCTGCTGGGCGACCGGATCCGGATGAACTCCCTCGACGGCGACCGGGTCCTGTTCCGCAGCCTGGCCACCCGCGGCGCCCACGAGCTGCCCGACCACCTCGACGACGTCATCACCGTGGTCAAGGCGGCCGGCTTCGACCTGGTCGTCGTGGAGACCCCCGGCATCGGCCAGGGCGACGCGGCGATCGTGCCGTTCGTCGACGCGTCGATGTACGTCATGACGCCCGAGTTCGGCGCCGCGTCGCAGCTGGAGAAGATCGACATGCTCGACTTCGCCGACGTCGTCGCGATCAACAAGTTCGAGCGCCGGGGCGCCAAGGACGCGCTGCGCGACGTCGGGCGCCAGCTGGTCCGCAACCGCGAGGCCTTCGGCCAGCAGCCCGACGACATGCCCGTCTTCGGCACCTCCGCCGCGACCTTCAACGACGACGGCGTCACCGCGCTCTACCAGCACCTGCGCGGGGTGCTCACCGAGAAGGGCCTGGACTTCGCGGAGGGCGCGCTGACCCCGGTCGACGTACGGCACTCCTCCGGCATCCGCCAGGTGGTGCCGACCGAGCGGGTCCGCTACCTGGCCGAGATCACCGAGACGGTCCGGGCCTACCACGCCGAGACCGAGAAGCTGGCCGCCGCGGCCCGCCGCGCCCAGGCCTACCGGCTCGTGGCCGACGACCTCGGGAGCGCCGACCTCGCGTCCGACACCGACGCCGATCTCGCCGGTCGAGTAGCGAGCGCCAGCGAGCGTATCGAGACCCACCTCCCCCCGGACCTCCGCGAGCAGATCGCCGGCTGGCCGGCCGTCGTCGAGTCCTACTCCGGCGACGAGCAGGTCGTGAAGGTCCGTGACAAGGAGCTGCACACCAAGCTGACCCGGGAGTCGCTCTCGGGCAACAAGATCCCCCGCGTCGCGCTCCCGTCGTACGCCGACCACGGCGAGCTGGTGCGCTTCTGGCGCCGGGAGAACCTGCCGGGCTACTTCCCCTTCACCGCGGGCGTCTTCCCGTTCAAGCGGGACGGCGAGGACCCGGCCCGGATGTTCGCCGGCGAGGGCGACCCCGCGCGCACCAACCGGCGCTTCAAGATCCTCTCCGCCGACGGCGACGCGAAGCGGCTCTCGACGGCGTTCGACTCGGTCACGCTCTACGGCCGCGACCCCGACGAGCGGCCCGACATCTACGGCAAGGTCGGCACCTCGGGTGTCAGCGTCGCCACGCTCGACGACATGAAGATCCTGTACGACGGGTTCGACCTGCTCGCCCCCAGCACCAGCGTCAGCATGACCATCAACGGCCCCGCCCCGACCGTGCTGGCCTTCTTCCTCAACACCGTGCTCGACCAGGCCCGGGCGGCCGGCGTCGACGACGCGACCGCGCTGGCCACGGTCCGCGGCACCGTCCAGGCCGACATCCTCAAGGAGGACCAGGGCCAGAACACCTGCCTGTTCTCGACGGAGTTCAGCCTGCGCTGCATGGCCGACATCCAGGAGTGGTTCATCGAGCAGCAGGTGCGCAACTTCTACTCGGTGAGCATCTCCGGCTACCACATCGCCGAGGCCGGGGCGAACCCCATCAGCCAGCTCGCGTTCACCCTCGCCAACGGCTTCACCTACGTCGAGGCCTACCTCGCCCGCGGCATGGACATCGACGACTTCGCGCCCAACCTGTCGTTCTTCTTCTCCAACGGGATGGACCCCGAGTACTCCGTCATCGGCCGGGTCGCCCGCCGGATCTGGGCGGTCGCGATGCGCGACAAGTACGGCGCAGGTGAGCGCTCGCAGAAGCTGAAGTACCACGTCCAGACGAGCGGCCGCTCCCTGCACGCGCAGGAGATGGACTTCAACGACATCCGCACCACGCTGCAGGCCCTGATCGCGATCTACGACAACGCCAACAGCCTGCACACCAACGCCTACGACGAGGCCGTCACCACCCCCACCGAGGACTCCGTGCGCCGGGCCCTGGCCATCCAGCTGATCATCAACCGCGAGTGTGGCCTGGCCATGAACGAGAACCCCCTCCAGGGGTCGTTCATCATCGACGAGCTGACCGACCTGGTGGAGGCCGCCGTCCTCGAGGAGTTCGACCGGATCAACGAGCGCGGCGGCGTACTCGGCGCGATGGAGACCGGCTACCAGCGCGGCCGGATCCAGGACGAGTCGATGCTCTACGAGCACCGCAAGCACGACGGCACGCTGCCGCTCATCGGCGTGAACACCTTCCTGAAGAAGGACGCCGAGGGCGCCACCCCGGTGACCGTCGAACTGGCCCGCGCCACCGAGACCGAGAAGCGCTCCCAGCTGGACCGCGTGCACGCCTTCCAGGAGGCGCACCGCACCGAGGCGGAGGCGGCGATCGACCGTCTGAAGGCCGCCGCGACCTCCGGCGGGAACGTCTTCGCCGTCCTCATGGACGCCGCCCGCGTGTGCACCCTCGGTCAGGTCACCGAGGCGTTCTTCGAGGTCGGCGGCGCCTACCGGCGCAACGTCTGACTCCCCCGGTGGTCGAGGTGCGAGCGAGCCGAGCCTCGAAACCCGGTGAGGCGGCGGAATGGCCGGGGACCGACCCGGATACCCTGCCGACCGTGAGCACCCTGCCGACGTACGACGACCTGGCCGCCCTCCCCGCCTACAGCGACCGGCGCGTGCCGGTGGCGTTCGAGGACATCAACGGCCACATGAACGTGAAGCACTACATCGGGATCGCCAGCGAGGGGCTCGACGAGGCGCTCACCGAGGTCGGCATCCCGACCAACTGGGCCGACAAGGGCTTCGCGGTCTTCTCCGCCGAGCACCACCTGACCTACGTCAACGAGCTGCTGACCGGGGACAACGTGTCGGTGCGGGTGCGGCTGATCGGGCGCTCGGAGCGGGCGATCCACGTGGTCGTCTACCTGCTCGACGACACCCACAAGCAGCTCAGCTACGTGATGGAGGAGATCTTCCTCCACATCGACATGACCACCCGCAAGACGTCGCCGTGGCCCGAGGACGTGGCCACCAAGGTCGACGCCCGGGTCGCCGAGCACGCGGACCTGCCCTTCGAGCCGGCCCTGTCGGGGACCATCAGCCTGCGGTGACCCTCGACCGGGTGGTCTCGCTGGTGCCCTCGATCACCGAGGCCCTCGCCAGCGTCCGCCCGGACGCGCTGGTCGGGGCGACCGACTGGTGCACCCACCCCGCGGACCTCGTCGTACGACGGGTCCGCGGGACGAAGAACCCCGACCTCGCGGCGATCCGCGACCTCGCGCCCGACCTGGTGATCGTCAACCGCGAGGAGAACCGGGAGCTCGACGTACGGCGCCTGCGCGAGGCCGGCGTACGCGTCCACGTCACGGTGATCGAGACGGTGCCGCAGGCGGTCGAGGTGTTCGAGGAGCTCTTCGACGACGTCCTCGGCTGGGCGCGACCGGAGTGGCTGGCGACCGCCCGGGACCTCTGGTGCGGGCCGCTGCCGCCGGTGCGTCGCCGGGTGGCGATCCCGATCTGGCGCGACCCGTGGATGGTGGTCGGCGCGCGCACCTTCACCGGCGACCTGGCCCGACGCCTCGGCCTCGAGAACGTCTTCGCCGACTCCCCCGACCGCTACCCCCACGTCTTTGTCGCCGACGTCGAGGCGGCCGGGCCGGACGTCGTGCTGCTGCCCGACGAGCCCTACGTCTTCACCGCCGACGACGGCCCGGAGGCCTTCACCACCCCCACCGAGCTGGTCAGCGGTCGGCTGCTGACCTGGTACGGCCCCTCCCTCGTCGAGGCGCACCGCTCGCTGAGCTCGTCGGTCGAGTAGCCGCTCGCCGCCCGCTGGTCGAGTAGCCGCCGAGGAACGAGGCGGCGTATCGAGACCCACCAGGTGTCTCGATACGCTCGCTGGCGCTCGTTACTCGACCGACGAAGGCGGGACCAACCCCAGGTCCCGGAGCGCGGCCACCATCGTCGCCGTGTCGGGCGCGAGCACGAACGGGACGTCCTGGTCCCAGCCGTCGGTGACCGCCTCGACCCGCCCGTCCCCCGGGTCGAGACGCACCTCGCGGATGCAGACCGCGAGGATCCGGCCGGGGTGCCGGCGGACCGTCTCGGCGTAGATCTGCGGGTCGTGCTCGGCGGAGTCGCCGACCAGCACGAACCGCAGGTGGGGGTGGAGGCCGAGCACCTCCTCGATCCGCTCGCGCTTGCGGCCTCCGGCCACCAGGTCGCGCAGCAGCACCGGCCCCGTCGGGAAGCCGCGGTGGGCGAGGAAGCCGAGCAGGAAGTCGTGCAGGTTCCACGGGCTCGAGGAGACGTAGAAGAACGGGTTCCGGTCGTCGGGCCGGGCCAGCGCACGGTAGAGCTCGGGCGCCCCGTCGAAGGTGGTCCGGGTGAGCGCGGACCCGGTCAGCGTCTGCCGGATCATCGTCCAGGTCCGCTGCACGCCGGTCACCAGGATCGTGTCGTCGACGTCGGAGAGCACCCCCAGCTCGGCCCGCTCGTCGCTGACCCGCACCAGCACCCGCGCGGTCGCCTCACGGATCCCGCGGTACGGCGCCGCGAGCCGGATCGTCCCCTCCGACCACGGCGCGCTCAGCTCGCAGTCGCTCAGCTCCACGCGGAAGTAGCCGTCGTCGTCGGTGACCGCCTCGGCCTCCGCGCCGCCCACCTCGACCCGCAGGTGCACCCCCGGGAGCTCGCTGGTCACGAAGCCGGCCACGCTGCGTCGTACCGCCGCCCACGGGGTCTCGCCGTCGATCGTCTCCGCCGGCTCCGGGTCGTCGAGCACCCGGCCGCGGACGACGACGCGGCCGGTCCCCTGCTGGTCGGCGCTGCCGTGGCCGACGTACGCCACGATCCGGAAGTGGGCCGGGACCTTGTCGCCCCACCGCGACCGGAGCAGCGAGTCCCACCGCCGCTCGAGGCGGCCCAGGACGACGCGTGCGCGGCTCATGCCCCGGAGGCTACCCAGACCCGAGGGCGAGCTGTGGGGGCGGACGAGCGGCCGGACCCGCCCTCAGGAGGGGCGGCGGTCACGTTCGCCCCCGTGGGGCGCCCTGGTCCCGGGCTACTCACCGGAAGGCGGGCCTCTCCTTGGCCAGGAACGCCCGCACCCCCTCGGCGAAGTCGGGTCCGGTGTAGACGTCGCGGAGCACCGCCTCGTCGTCGCGCGGGGACGCCTCGGCGACCTGCGCTCGGGCGTGGAGCTGGGCCTTCGTGGTGCGCAGGGTGACGCCGGAGGCGGCCCGGATCCCGTCGACGAGCGTGGCCAGCTCGCCGTCCAGGTCCTCGACGACCCCGAGCAGCGCGCCCACGGCGTAGGCGCGATCGGCGTCGACGAGCCGGGAGGCCAGCAGCATCTCGCGGGTCAGGGACTCTCCGAAGACAGCGGCGGTGCGGTAGACGATCGAGGCGGAGAGGGCGTTGCCGAGGGTGCGCGCGATCGGGTAGCCGAACCGGCTGCCGGGGGTGGCGACGCGCAGGTCGCAGTGCGACGCGACCGCCAGCCCGCCGCCCACGCAGACCCCGTCGACCGCGGCGACCGTGACCTGCGGCAGCGCGAACAGCGCCTCCAGCAGCTCCCGGATCCAGCCCTCGTAGGCCACCGCGTCGGCGTCCACGAAGTCACTGATCTCGTTGCCCGCGGCGAAGGCCTTGCCGCCCGCCCCGCGCAGCACCAGCACCCGGACGCCGGCGTCCGCCCGCAGCTCGTCGCACAGCTCGCGGAGCCCGGCGTACATGGCTCGGGTGAAGGCGTTGCGGCGCTCGGGGCGGTTGAACGTCACCTCGACCACGCCGTCGGACCGGCGCACCAGCAGCTCGTCGCTCACACCCTGCTCAGTCATGCCCGGGAGGCTACCGATCGGTCCGGCCGCAGCACCCAGGCGGCGACCACGCCGCCGACCGCCCCGAACAGGTGCCCCTGCCAGGACACCCCCGGATCACCCGGGAGCACGCCCCAGAGCAGTCCGCCCCAGATCACCAGCACCCCCAGGCCGATCAGCACCTCGGCCAGGCTCCGGTTGAGGACACCACGGACCAGCAGGTAGGTCATCCAGCCGAAGATCAGCACGGACGCCCCGATGTGGACGGTGTACGACGGCGCCACGAGCCAGGTGCCGAGCCCGCCGACGACCCAGATCACGCCGGTCGCGGCGAGGCCGCGGGCGATCCCGGTCGCGAGCACCAGGAAGCCCAGGACCACGACCGGCACCGTGTTGGCCTCCAGGTGCCCCCAGCCCCCGTGCAGCAGCGGCGCGAAGGCGATCCCGAGCAACCCCTCGGCGTCGCGGGGACGTACGCCGTACTGGTCGAGGCGGTGGTCGGCGACCGAGTCGACGATCTCCAGCACCCACAGCAGCACCACGAACCCGCCCACCAGCCCGATCGCCTGCTGCCAGACCGGCCTCCGCGTCTCCATCCCCCCACCCTGCCAGCCCCACCCACCCACCCGGCGGTCGAGCAGCGCCCCGGTGGTCGAGCAGCGAGGCCGCGCTAGCGGGCGAGCGTCCGTCGAGACCCCCGCAGCCAGCCGCCAACCCTCCCCTCACATCAACGGCGGCAACGTCCGTCCACGAGCGAGCCCCGGGAGATCGTCGAAGCGACCCTCGATCAACGCGATGCGCGTTGCCCGCCCCCAGTTCTGCACCTGCTTCTCGAAAGCGAAGGCGTCGTCGACGCGCGCGAACTCGGCGCACCAGACCAGACGGACCGGACGACGCCGCCGGGGCCGCGTGTAGGCGGCACCCTCCCCGTTCTGATGTCGGCTGAAGCGAAGGTCGAGGTCGGGGTGCTGCCGACGTAGAAGGATCCGTCAGCGCACTCGAGGATGTACGTCCACGCCATGATCGAAGATCTCGCGATCGGTCGACGACGTCCAGGCCTGCTCACTGAGCTGTGAATGGAGGTCGTTTGCGGGCTGCGGGGGTCTCGACGGGCGCTCAGGACTTCGTCCTTCGCTGCTCGACCACCGGGCGGGCTAGTGGTCCGGCCTCGTCCACGCCTCGGTCTGGGTGAGCCGGTAGAGGTAGGCGAGCGAGGGGAGCACCAGGGCGGCGGCGATGGCGGCGGCGATCAGGACCCCCTGCAGCGTCGCCCGGGCGCCGGCGGCGTCGGCGATGGTGACCTCGTCGACGAGCAGCCAGGGGTACTGGGCGACGCCCCAGCCGAGGACGACGGCGGCGACGGCGAGCAGCGCGGCGGGGCGGGCCAGGGCGAAGCGGCGGGTCCAGAGCAGCCAGAGGGTGGCGGCGCCGGCGAGGAAGGACAGCACGATCAGCGGTGCGGCCCGGGTCTCCAGGCCGTCGGCGAGGGTCGGGGCGTCGCGCTCCAGCGGGACCAGCGCGGCGAAGACGACGGCCCCCGTGACCAGGCCGACCGACAGGGTGCGCAGCCGCAGCGTCGCGGCCAGCCCCGCGGAGCCGGCGCGGGCGGCGTCGGCGGTCAGGAAGACGCCGGCGAGGAAGGCGCAGGTCCCGACGGCGATCACGCCGCCGAAGATCGAGGTGGGGTTCACCCAGGACCCGATCAGCTCACCCCGGCCCGACGCCGGCACCCGCCCGGACGCGATCGCCCCGGCGATGGTGCCGAAGAAGAACGGCGTGACGACCGACGACAACGCGAAGACGACGCCGAAGAATCGGGCCTGACCGAGCGTCTCGGCGTACTTGCGGAACGCGAAGCTCGCGCCCCGCAGGACGATCCCGAACAGCGCCAGGAACATCGGCAGGATCAGCGTCTCCATCGCCGCCGCGAAGGCCTCGGGGAACGCCGTCCACCAGGTCACCAGCACGTAGATCAGCCAGACGTGGTTGGCCTCCCACACCGGGCCGATACTCCGGTCGACCTGGGTGCGCAGCTCGGCACCTCGCTCGGAGCCCCCGGCGGTCAGGTCGAAGAAGCCCGAGCCGAAGTCGGCGCCGCCGAACAGGGCGTAGACGACGACACCGACGAACATCGCGGCCGCGACCGCCATCTCGAGGGTCACGACGGCTTCTCCGACGACGCGAGCGTCTCCACGCGGGGCCCGTACGGCGAGGGCAGGTCCTGCTCGCCCGCCCGCCACCGGCGGGCCATCGACCGGATCACGATCGTCGCCCCGACGGTCATCAGGGCGTAGACCACGGTCGTGATGCCGAGCAGCCACCACAGCCCGGAGTTGTTCCCGGCCGCCTCGGGGGTCCGCATGATCCCGTAGACGATCCACGGCTGGCGGCCCACCTCGGTGGCGATCCAGCCGGCCTCCAGCGCGACCACTGCGAGCACGCCGGTGATGGACACGAACCGCAGGAACAGCCGCCTCTCGAGCAGGTCGTGCCCCCGCCACCGGGCCACCCAGAAGATCACCACGGCCAGGGCCAGCAGGGTGCCGATGCCGACCATCGACTGGAACGCGAGGTGCGTCATGTTGATCGGCGGCTGGTCCTCGACGGGGATGGTGTCGAGGCCCTGGACCGGCTTCGTGAACGAGTTGCGGGCGAAGAGCGAGCCCAGGTACGGGATGTCGATCGAGTAGCGGACCACGCCGTCGATCAGCACCCCGCCGATCCGCAGCGGCGAGGCGCCGGAGTCGGTCTCGGTGGCCAGCTCGAACGCCGCCAGCTTGGCCGGCTGGGTCTCCGCGAGCCGCGACCCGAGCAGGTGGCCGACCACCGGCTGCAGGACGGCGGAGACGCTCGCGAACCCGAACGGCACCAGGAACCCGAGCCGGTGGTAGCGGTCGCGCCGGCCCTTCAGCAGGCCGACGGCGTACACCGCGGCGACCGAGAAGCCGGCCACCATGTAGGCCGCGACCCACATGTGCAGGAACTGCCAGAACGCGTTCGGGTTGAACAGCACCGCCCACGGGTCGATGTTCGTGACCTCGCCGTTCACGAGGTCGAACCCGACGGGGGCGTTCATCCAGGCGTTGACCGTGAGGATGCAGTAGGTGCCGACGACGCCGGTGATCGCCATCGGCAGCACGAACCACAGGTGCCGCCGCGGGTCGATGCGTCCCCAGCCGTAGAGGTAGATGCCGAGGAAGATCGCCTCCAGGAAGAAGGCCAGCCCCTCGAAGGCGAACGAGAGGCCGACGACGTCGCCGTACGTCCCCATCAGGCCGGGCCACAGCAGGCCCATCTGGAAGGCCAGCGCGGTGCCGGACACCACGCCGATCGCGAACAGCACCGCCGACACCTTGGCCCACCGGTGCGCGAGCAGCAGGGCGGTGTCGTCGCCGCGCCGGACCCCGCGCCAGTGCATCCAGAAGATCATCGCCGGCAGCGCGACGCCGAAGCAGGCGAGCACGATGTGCCAGCCCAGCGACAGCGCCATCTGCTGCCGGGCGGGCATCAGTCCCGCAGGGTCGAGGTCCGAGGTGAGCGCGGTGATCAGGAGGTCAGGCGTGGCCACCCTGACGACGGTACGCCGAACCGAACGCGTTCAGAACCGTTTGTGAAATCTTTCACGAAGTGATCAGCCAGCGCCCGAGCAGGGTCCCGTCCTGCTCGAGCAGCGTGTTAAGCACGAGGGGTACGTCGACCGGCGGCCCCGCCGCGATCCGGGGGTGGTCGCCCCCGACCACCCGGGGTACGACGGTCGCGCAGAGCTCGTCGGCCACGCCCTGGTCGAGCAGGTCGCGGAGTAGGTGCGGCCCGCCCTCGGCCAGCAGGCTGGTGTGGCCGAGGGCCACCAGCCGGCCGCGCAGCAGCGGCAGGTCGACCCGGTGCTGCCCGCAGACCAGGACGTGCTCGGCCCCGAGCAGCTCACGCGCCGCGGCCAGCCCCGGGGAGGTCGCCACGGTCGCCATCAGCACCCGCCCCGGGTCGGCCCCGCGGAGCGACTCCGGGACCTCCGCGGAGCGGCTGACCAGCACGATCGGGACGTCGGCGGGCCGGTAGCCCTCCGCGCGCGCCGTCCCCGCCCCCACCAGGACCGCGTCCGCGAGGCGCCGCAGGGTGGCGAACACCTCGCGGTCGGCCGGGTCGTTGATCGACCCGCTGCGCCCGTCCGACCCGGTGGCGGCACCGTCCAGCGTGCTGACCATGTTGACCCGCAGCCACGGCAGCCGCGGCACGGCGTACAGGTCCTCCAGGGGACCCTCGGTGCCGATCAGGACCCTCACGACCACTCCCACCTCATCACCCAGTACCGGACCCCGAACGGGTCCTCGTCGTAGTCCACCTGCGCCGGTGTCCCGGCCGGCAGCAGCCCGAACAGCTCGCGGATCCCGTCGAGCGACGCGAGCAGGTCGTCCCCGAGCGCGAAGTCCGACCATCCGGCGTCACTCGACGAGAGCGCCGTCCGCAGCCCGTCGTCGAACGCGAACGACCGCTCGTCCAGGTGCCCCGGCGCCTTCTCCGAGCGCCGCGCCGACCCGTTCCCCACCACCAGGTAGGAACCCCCCTCCGGTGGTTGAGGAGGGACGAAGTCCCGTCTCGAAACCCCCGCAGCCGAGAGGAGCGAATGACCCACCCGACACCCCTGCGGATCCCCCACCACGACCACGTCCGACCCCAACCAGGACACCGCGTCGAGGCACGCCAACCGCAGGTCCAGCACCGGGTCGCTCAGCCCGGCGTACGACGGCAGCAGCGCCAGCACCCCCGGCACCAGGACGGCTCTCGTCGGTCGAGTAGCCCCCGAGGAACGAGGGGGCGCATCGAGACCACCGTCGAGACTCACTGCAGCCCCCGGATCGCCCGCGCCGGCAGCCGCCGCCCGGCGATCGTGTTGACCATGTCGACCGTCTGCCGGGTCTCGACGACCTCGTGCACCCGGAAGATCCGCGCGCCGGCCAGCGCCGCGACCGAGGTCGCCGCGAGCGTGCCGGTCAGCCGCGAGCCGACCGGCAGGTCGAGCGACTCCCCCACGAAGTCCTTGTTGGACAGCGACACCAGCACCGGCCAGCCGGTGTCGACCATCTCCCCGAGCCGGTGGGTGAGCTCCAGCGAGTGGAAGGTGTTCTTGCCGAAGTCGTGGGCCGGGTCGATGACCACCGAGCGGCGGTCGACGCCGGCGGCGACGGCCCGGTAGGCGTAGGCGACCGTGTCCTGGATGGCCGAGCGGACGACGTCATCGTACTCCACCCGGTAGGGGCGGGTCCGCGGCGTCGCGCCGCCGGTGTGGGTGCAGATGATCGCCGCGCCGAAGGCCGCCGCGACGTCGACCAGCTCGGGGTCGGCGCCGCCCCAGGCGTCGTTGAGCACGTCGGCGCCCGCCTGGCAGACCGCCCGCCCGACCGAGGCCCGCCAGGTGTCGACGGAGATCACCAGCGAGGGGTACGCCGAGCGCACCCGCGCGACGAAGTCGACGACCCGCCGCTTCTCCTCGTCCTCGGAGATGTTCTCGCCGGGGGCGGCCTTGATGCCACCGATGTCGACCATCTCGGCACCCTCGTCGACCACCTGGGCGACCCGGTCGAAGGCCTTGTCCTCGGCCCAGGTCGCGCCCTTGTCGTAGAACGAGTCGGGCGTGCGGTTGACGATCGCCATCATGATCGTCGCGTCGTCGGGGAAGTGGTGCCGACCCAGCTTCAGCGTCATGCGCCGACCCCCACCGCGGGCGGCCGCTCCGTCACGGGTACGGCGACCTCCTCGAGCGTCATCCCGGCCCCGAACTGTCTCAGCGTGATCTCGTCCGCGTGGTGGCTGTGCGTCGAGCGGGCCCAGCCGGCGGTGAGGATCTGGGTGGCCATCGCGCCGAGGTCGCGCAGCGCCTGGTGCCGGTGCGCGCGGCGGCCCAGGTCGACCTGCGCGATCGCGTCCATCCCGTGGGCGCGCCAGGTGTCGACCAGCGCGGCCAGCTCGACGGCGTACCCGGTCGGCACCGAGAGCGAGGCGAACAGCGATCGTCGTACGGCCCACTCGCCGGCCAGCGGCTGCACCAGCCCGGCCAGCGGCGGGAAGAGCAGCGCGACCAGCGGCCGCGCGACCAGCTCGGTGACCCGCCCGCCCTCGTAGGCGCCGTCCTCGCCCGGCCGCTCGTAGAAGCCCTTCACCAGCGACACCTCCGGCTGGGTGAGCAGCGGCCCGAGCAGCCCGGGCACGAAGTGGGTGTCCCAGTCGAGCAGGTCGGCGTCCATGAAGACGATCACGTCGCCGGTGGTCACGAAGAGCGACTTCCACATCGCCTCGCCCTTGCCGGGCCGGGAGCCGAGGTCGGGGCGGACCTCGGCGGAGCGGTGCACGACCGCGCCGGCGTCGGTGGCGACGTCGTAGGTGTCGTCGGTGGAGTCGGAGTCGATCACCACGATCTCGTCGACCAGCGCGACCGTCTCGACCAGGGCCTCCCGGACCCGGGTCACGACGTCGCCGACGGTGGCCGCCTCGTTGCGGGCGGGCACCACCAGACTCACCCGCTGGTCCCCCTTCGCGGCGAGCAGGTCGTCGAGCGACCAGTCGTCCCAGCGGTGCGTGTTGCGCGCGAACCAGGTCACGGGGCGAGGGTATCCGCGACGGCAGAACGCACCGCCGTGGTCCCTCGCGCCGCTACTTCTTGGTCTTCGTGGGTGCCTTGGCCTGGAGGGTCAGCGTCCGGTAGCCGGCCTTGGTCGCGGTCGCCTGCAGCACGACGCGCTTGCCGACCATCTTCCTGGTCAGCTTCAGCGACGCCTTGGTGCCGACGACCTTGGAGCCGACCCGCCAGCGGTAGGCGACGGCCGTGCCGGCCGGGAGACCGCTCGCCCGGGCGCGGAGGGTGCGCCCGGCCTTCGGCTTGCCGACGATGCGGACCTTGCCGGCCGCGAAGGTCGCCGGAGCGACCGCGGCGGTCGCGGCGCTGGCTGCCGAGGCGACCGTGTAACCCGGCTTCGAGGCCGTCACCCGGACGCTGAGCGGGGCGCCGAGGTCGGCGAGCCCGAGTCGGTACGACGACGCGGTGGCCCCGGCGACCGGCGTACCCCGGCGCAGCCACTGGTAGGCCAGCGCCGCGTCGGCCGGCCAGCCGGACGGGCGGGCGCTGAGGGACTGACCGAAGCGGGGCGCGCCGGTGACGGTGACGCTGCCGGCGACCATGGTCGCGGGGACGACCGGGGCGGTCGGCTCGCTGGTGCGGACCACCTTCGAGTAGCCGGGCCGGGTGCTGGTGACCCGCACGGACAGGGCGGCGTCGACGTCCGCGACGGTCGCGGTGTACGACGCCGCCGTGGCGCCGAGGATCGGCGTGCCGCCGCGCAGCCACTGGATGGCCTGGGTGGTGCCGATGTCCCAGGCGCCGATGGTGGCGTCGAGGCGGTCGCCGTACCGCGGCGTGCCCGCGACGGTCGGGACCGGCCGCAGCGTCTGCTGCTCACCGAGGATGGTGACCGGCGCGCTGACGACGCGGGTGTCGTCGAACCCCTGCTTGGAGCCGGTGACGGCCACCTGGAATGCGACGTCGATGTCCTGCTGTCGCAGGGTCCAGGCGGGGCCGCTGGCGCCGGGCTCCTTGACGCCGTCGAGGAGCCACTCGTAGGACAGCGCGGTGCCCTCCGGCCACTCGCCCGCGTTGATGAAGATGTTGTTGCCGGCCTTCGGCTCGCCCGTCAGGACGGGGGTCGGCGCGGGCGTGATGGGCGCGGCGTACGACGGGCCGGTCTGGAGGCCGACGAGGCCGCCCACCGCCAGAGCGAGGGCCACAGCCCT
Source organism: Nocardioides sp. CCNWLW216 (assembly GCF_037120545.1). Lineage (NCBI taxonomy): Bacteria > Bacillati > Actinomycetota > Actinomycetes > Propionibacteriales > Nocardioidaceae > Nocardioides > Nocardioides sp. CCNWLW216. The sequence goes on along the minus strand of NZ_JBBBBJ010000001.1, from coordinate 90,820 downwards.
CAGGATCGTCCGTCGCCGCCAGGTCGGGTGCACATGGGTCACGGCGGGACTATGGCACGCCGATCGCGGTCCCCGCGGGGCTTTCGGAGTGTTGGTGACGGGGCGCGGGCCACACTCGACGGCGGTGGTTGAATGCGGGAGTGTCCTCCCCCGAGCCCGCGACACCCGCCGAGCCGGCGCGCCGCCCCCGCGGGCGCCCCCGGGACCCGGGCGCCGAGGGGCGGATCCTCGACGCCGCCCTCGAGGAGTACGGCGAGCGCGGCTGGTCGGGCTTCACGATGGACGCGGTCGCCCGACGGGCCGGGGTCGGCAAGTCGACGGTCTACCTGCGCTGGCAGGACAAGGACTCGCTGCTGATCGACGCCGTCGACGCCCGCACCGGCGGCATCGAGGACGTCGACACCGGCAGCTTCCGCAGCGACCTGGTCGAGCTCTCGGCCAACCTGTTCCGCCACTACCTCGACCCGGCCGGCTGGGCCACCCTCCGGCTGGCCGTCGACGCCGCCGCCTCCCCCTCCGCGCTCGGCACGTTCAGCGCCCGGGTCGCCGAGCAGCACACCGCCGCGGTCCTGGCCATCGTCGGCCGGGCCGTCGCCCGCGGCGAGGCGGCCTCCGATCTGCCCCCGGCGCCGCTGGTCTTCAGCCTGTACGGCGCGGTCACCATGCAGACCCTGACCCTCTCCGGCTCCGACCGGCAGCTGCCCGACGCCGAGATCCGCCGCCGGGTCACCGAGCTCGTCGACTTCCTCCTCCGCTGACCCGAGAGTCGGGCTCGACCGGTGCCGACCCTCGGCTCACCGGGTTTCGAGACGGTTGCCAGAGCAACCTCCTCAACCACCGGAAACACCCCACCCGGTGGTTGAGGAGGGACGAAGTCCCGTCTCGAAACCCCCGCACACGAACACCGACGTCCAGCCCACCGGGTTTCGAGACGGTTGCCAGAGCAACCTCCTCAACCACCGGAGCACCCCACCCGGTGGTTGAGGAGGGACGAAGTCCCGTCTCGAAACCCCCGCACACGAACGCGCTCGTCCAGCCCACCGAGGGTTTGGAGACGATTGCCAGAGCAACCTCCTCGACCACCGAGGGGCGTCGACGTCGAGACCAACCGGGGAAGCCCCTCAGCCCCGCGGCGGATAAGCCGATGGATTGACCATGACCGGGGGATCAGAGGAAACAACGACCTGCGACGTCTGCTGGGCACTCGTGCCCCGGACGATGATGACCTTCCACCGGGACTGGCACGACGGTCTCGCCCAAGCCGTCGCCGCGGAGCGCACGGACGTCCCCGGGCTGGTCGCGGTCGAGCCGCGACGCACGGCCTGCTGACGCAGGCCCCCCGGGGACGTCCGTCCCTGCTGCTACTTCTTCTTCTTGACCTTCGCGGTCGCCCGGCTGGTCACGGTCTTCGTGACGTAGCCGGCCTTGGTGACGGTCACCTTGACGGTGACCTTCTTGCCCGCGGTGGCGGCGCCGAGCTTCACCGTGGGCCGGGTGCCGATCTTCCGCGACCCGGCGTACCAGGCGTAGCTGACCTGCACGCCGCTGCCGAAGCCGGTCGCCCGGGCCCGGAGGGTGCGGCCGACCTTGGCCTGCCCGGTGATGGTGGCCCGACCCGACCCGAGGGTCGCGCGGGCGACCGCACCGGACGCGGCGCTGACCTCGGTCACGGTCGTGTAGCCCGGCTTGGTGCCGGTGACCGCGACGGTGATGCGGTCACCGAGGTCGGCCACCCCGAGCCGGTACGACGTGCCCGTGGCGCCGGCGATCGGCGACCCGTTGCGTCGCCACTGGTAGGCCAGCGCGACACCGGCGTCCCAGCTGCCGGCCGCGACGGAGAGCGTGCTGCCGAAGCGGGCGGTGCCCACGAGGCGCGGCACCGGGGTGCTCGCGATCGTGGCCGGGGCGACCGTGACCGGCTCGCTCTCCACCGTCACGCTGGTGTAGCCGGGCTTGGTGCCGGTGACCGCGACGGCGACCTCCTTGCCGAGGTCGGCGGCGCCGAGGTCCAGCGTGGGACCGACCGCGCCGGCGACCTCGGTGCCGTCGACGATCCACTGGTAGGCCAGCGTCACGCCGCCGTCCCAGGTGCCGGCGTCGGCGGTGAGCGTCCGGTCGACGATCGCGTCGCCGGTGAGGACCGGCTTCGGCGTCGTCACGAGCGTCGCCGCCGCCACGTTCACCGCAGCACTCGTGCGCGTCACCGTCGTGTAGCCAGCCTTCGTGCCCGTCACCGCCACCGTCAGCGCCTTGCCCAGGTCAGCCGCGACCGGCGTGTACGACGCGGACGTCGCGCCGCTCACCGGCGTACCGGCCACGCTCCACTGATAGGTCAGCGCCGTCCCCGACGTCCACGTCCCGGTCTGAGCCGAGACCGCAGCATCCACCGTCGGCGTCCCCGACAGCGTCGGAACCGGAGCGGTCCCGATCGTCGCCGCCACCACGTTCACCGCAGCACTCGTGCGGGTCACCGTCGTGTAGCCGGCCTTCGTGCCCGTCACCGCCACCGTCAGCGCCTTGCCCAGATCAGCCGCGACCGGCGTGTACGACGCGGCCGTCGCGCCGCTCACCGGCGTACCGGCCACGCTCCAGGCGTAGGTCAGCGCGGTGCCGGCGTCCCAGCTGCCGGTCACCGCGGTGACCGCGGTGTCGACCGTCGGGGTGCCCGACAGGGTCGGGACGGGGCTGGAGGTCTGCGTCCCGGCCACGACCGTGACCGGCTCGCTGGTCCTCGTCACCGGGAGGTAGCCCTCCTTGCTGCCGGTCACCGTGACCGTCAGCGCCTTGCCCAGGTCACCCGCCACCGGCGTGTACGACGCGGACGTCGCCCCGTTCACCGGCGTACCGGCCACGCTCCACTCGTAGGTGAAGGAGGTGCCGGCGGCCCAGCCCGCGGTGGTGGCGCTGAGCGCGGTCCCGACGGTCGGCGTACCGGAGAGGGCCGGGTCCGCGGCGGGGGTGATCGGGTGGGCGTCGACCGACGCGTCGGTCGCGCAGCCGGCGGTGGAGCAGAGCCCGCCGAGGCCGGTCGGCACGGCGGTGGCCTTCAGCGTGTCGCTGGAGGCGTCGCCCTTGACGACCACGTCGAAGGACGCGGTGGCCGAGGTGCCGGTCGCCGTCGAGGGCACGGTCCAGGTCAGCGTGGTGCCGTCGAGGGCCAGGCCGTCGGGCAGGGTGCCGATGGTCGCGTCGTCGAGGACGTCGGCCAGGTCGACCTTCACGACCCCGTTGGCCAGCACGACCTTGCCGACGTTGGCGGCGGTGAGCTGGTAGGTCAGCGTCGCGCCGGGCTCCACGACCCCGGAGGCGGGAGTGCTGGCCAGGGCGAGGTCGTACTTGCTCGGCCAGGCCGGCTTGTCGCCATCCATGATCCAGTCCTGCCAGAAGGCGTCGAGGTCGCGGCCGGAGATCTCCTCGGCCAGCGCCTTCAACTCGTCACCGGAGCGGCTCTGCCCGCCGTACCGGGTCTGCCACTGCTTGACGACCTTCAGGAAGTCGACGTCGCGGAGGGCGGTGTTGAGCGCACCCCAGAACTGCGCGCCGCGCGTGTAGGTCTGGTAGCCGTAGATGTTGACCGGGTTGGTCTGCGCACCGGGCGGGGTGGTCCAGCTGGCGCTGGTGGCTGCGGTGTTGTTCCAGTTGTTGTAGTACGACGTCTCGACCGCGGCCGGGTTCGGCGTCGCGGCGGCGAGCACGTTCGTGTAGTACGTCGGGCCGTAGGTCGCCATGCCCTCGTTGATCCAGATGTCGGTCCAGAGCTTCGGCGAGACGTTGTCGCCGTACCACTGGTGGACGAGCTCGTGGATCAGGGTGTTGCCGTTGACCGTGTTGGTGTTCGGGAAGAACGAGCGGTCCTGGGTCTCGAGCGCGTAGTTGATGCCGCCCGGGACGGTGTCGATGACGACGCCGGTGCTGTTGCCGGGGTAGGGCCCGTAGATCTGCTCCAGCCGGCTGATGATCGTGCCGAGCTGGGCGCGACGGTTGGTGATCGTCGTCTTGTTGGTCGTCGACAGCGACGAGTCCATGAACGACCACTCCGGGATGACCCGGCCGTCGGACAGGGTCACCTGCGACTCGATGACGTCGTACTTGCCGATGGAGATGATGATCAGCTCGCTGGCCATCTGCTTCTGCTGCACCCACCGCCAGGTGGTGCGGGTGCCGTCCTCGCTGAGCGTCTTGGCGGCCAGCTCCCCGTTGCCGACGACCGCGCTGGGGCCGGCGCCGGTCGCCGAGGTGATGGTGCTCGGGATCGTGGTCGTGAAGGACCAGGTCGCCTTGTCACCGGGCATGTTGTTGTGCGGGATGCCGGCCATCGCGCCGACCGGCTGGCCCATGAAGGTGGCGCCGTCGGCGGTCGAGGCCCAGCCCTCCCACGAGCCGTCGGGGTCGACGTGGTGGTTCGGGACGCCGTGGTAGCTCACGACGGTGGTGAACTCGCCCTCGACCGGCGTCGCCGGCGTGACGATGAGCTTGTACTTGATCGCGGCGGCGTCGATGACCCGCTCGTACGACGCGGGCTGGCCGTTGACCGTCACCGAGTCGATGGTGAGGCCCTCGAAGTCGAGCGAGAACGTCTTCAGCGGGGCGCCGGTGGTCTTCGCCAGCATCGTGGTGCTGGCGGAGTTGAGGACGCCGGTCATGTAGTTGCTGACGACGCCGGTCGCGCTCCAGTCCATGACGACGTCGTAGTTGAGGGCGTCGTACCCACCGTTGCCGACGTTCGGGAACATCGCGTCGCCGGCGGTCTGCGCCCCGTCGATCGGGTCGGCCGCGTGCGCGGGGGCGGCGATGCCTGCCAGGCCGCCGGCCATCAGCATGATCGGGACGGCTCTGGCCGCCGTCCTGCGCCACCAGGGGTGGGGGCTCGTGTTCTGGGTCATCTGCATCCTCACTGTTCGGATCCGACGGGCCCGAGCCCCGAGCGACCGTAAGCAGCGAAGATTTCGGGGGTGTTAAGGATGACTCCCATTGTCTGACAACTTCTGGGCGCCTCGATCCACGGCGACGTGCGACGTCGCCGGTGGTGCGATCAGCGAAGCTCGGCGGCGATCGCGCCGCTGAGCGCCCGGGCGTACGACGCCCGCCCCCGCGCCGTCCGCATCCGCCGGGCGTCGCGGCGGTCGTGCATGTTGCCGAGCTCGACCATCGCGGTCGGCACCCGCGAGAGGTTGAGCGTCGCCAGGTCGGTGCGCTCGTCGAGCCCGTCTCCGCCCGCGATGTAGTTGGCCACCGGGATGCCGGACCGGCGCAGCGACGACCGCACCTCACGCGCCAGCCGCGCCGACGCCTTCCGCTCCGGCAGCGTGATCACGTGGAACCCGCGGGCCCCGACCGCATAGCTGCCGTCCGCGTGAATGCTCAGCATCAGGTCGGCGTGCGCCCGGTTGCCGGCCCGCCCGCGCCGGTCGACGCACGGCCCCCACCGGTCGTCCCGGTTGCTCTGCCGGGTCAGCACCACCCGCGCCCCCTGCGCCTCGAGCCGCCTCTGCACCAGCCGCGCCACCCGCCAGGTGAACGTCGCCTCCGGGAACCCGCCGTCCGTCGCCGTCCCCGTGGTGTTGCACGGCTTGCGCTGCCCCCGCCCCGCCGGCACCAGCCGGTTGATCTCGCGCGGGAAGTTCCGGTTCCCCAGCTGGTGCCCCGGATCCAGCACCACCACCTTCCCCGCCAGCGCACCTTCCGCTGCTCGAGGTGCGAGGTCCCACGCTGGTTGAGGTGCGAGGGCCCCCCGGGCCCGAGCCTCGAAACCCGGCGAGCCGAGAGTCGACGCCCATCGCTCGACCCCCACCGGTGGTTGAGCAGGTTGCGCAGCAACCGTGTCGAAACCCCCCACCGGTGGTTGAGCAGGTTGCGCAGCAACCGTGTCGAAACCCGGCGAGCCGAGCAGCAACACCAAGGCCCCGAGCACCGCCGTACGACGCATCACTCGTAGCCCAGGATCTCCTGGCGCTTCTCGCCCCAGGCCAGCGCGGAGGCGATGGCGTCGGTGATCGACAGCTCGGTGCGCCAGTCGAGCAGCGCGGCGGCCTTGTCGGCATTCGCGTACGCACCGACGGCGTCACCCGGCCGCGGCGGCGCCTCGGCGAGCGGGACCGTCTGACCGAAGACCTCCTGGAAGGCCTCGACGAGCTCGCGGACCGTCGTACCGTCGCCGCTGCCGAGGTTGATGACCACGCTCGGCTCGCCGACCTTCGCGATGACGTCGTCGAACCGCTCGACCGCCCGCACGTGGGCGCGCGCGATGTCCCAGACGTGGATGTAGTCGCGGATGCCGGTGCCGTCGCGCGTGGGCAGGTCGGTGCCGGTGATCGTGAACGCGTCCTTCTGCCCGCGCGCGGCCATCACCAGCTGGCCCAGGACGTGCGAGGGCTCCTTGGCGTAGATGCCCGACTCGAGGTCGGGGTCGGAGCCGATCGGGTTGAAGTAGCGCAGGATGATCGCGCGCAGCTCGGTCGCCGCGGCGACGTCGACGAGGACCTGCTCCATCATCAGCTTGGTCCGGGCGTACGGCGACGTCGGCGCCAGCGGGTCCTCCTCGGTGACCTCGAACCCGTCCTTGGTCGCATAGAGCGACGCCGAGGACGAGAACAGCACCCGGTGCTTGCCCAGCGCGGTCAGCTCGTCGAAGAGCTCCAGCGACTTCGCGACGTTGTCGCGGTAGTACTCGTACGGCTTCTCCACCGACTCCGGCACGACGATCCGCGCCGCCATGTGGATGGTCGCGTCGAGGTCGGGGTGCTCGTCGACGATCCGCCGCAGCAGCTCCCGGTCCGAGATGTCGCCCTCGTAGAAGATCCGGTCCCGCACGAACGCCTGCGGCCCCACGAGCAGCGAGTCGAGCACCACGGGCGTGTGCCCCGCCACCTCGAGCGCCTTGCACGTGATCGACCCGATGTAGCCGGCACCGCCGGTGACCAGAACCTTCATGCCAGCACCCTACTGACGCCCCGGCCCTCACCGCCCCCGTCGGTCGCCGCCGTCGGTCGCCGCCACCGTTGGTTGAGCAGGTTGCGCAGCAACCGTGTCGAAACCCCCGCAGCCCACAGCCACCGCCGGCCCCACCGATGGTCGAGCAGCAAGGCCGCGCTGGCGGGCGAGCGCCCGTCGAGACCCCCGCAGCCCACCAGCAACGCCACGCCAGATGGTCACCCCCGGCGCTCCACGCCGGTGGTTGAGCAGGTTGCGCAGCAACCGTGTCGAAACCCCCGCAGCCCACAACCAACCCCGGCCCGAAGGACTAAGCCGCGACCGACCCCCGCACCGACTCCGCCAGCCTCTCCGGCACGTACTCCGGCGACGACTGCCGCAACGACCGCCCCACGGCCACCGCCAGCGGCAGCGGTACGACGCACCACGCGAGGGCGAGCAGCCCGACGACGAACCAGATCATGCAACGAGTGTGCGACCCGCTCCTGCACAGCACGCCCAACCGAAGTTCACCTACCGGTAACGCCCCGGTACCAACCTGGTTTGACCCACGTCACACTCGGGCACTCCTGCTCCATGGCGTCCTTCGACCTCTACCTCGGTCAGCTCTTCGAGCGCGCCGAGGAGCCCCTCACCACCCCGTTCGAGGACTGGTGCCGCGAGCACGCCATCCACCCTGAGGCCTGGGGCGCCTGGGAGCGCTTCGAGCTCGACCAGGCCCGCACCGCCGCAAAGGCCGGCTGACCAACCCCACCGGCCGACCTCGACTCCTCGCCGGTCGAGCAGCCCGTGAGGAACGAACCGGCGCCCCGGTCGCTGGTCGAGCAGCCCGCGAGGAACGAACGGGCCTCCCTCGCTGGTCGAGTAGCCCGTGAGGAACGAACGGGTGCCCCGGTCGCTGGTCGAGTAGCCCGTGAGGAACGAACGGGCCTCCCTCGCTGGTCGAGTAGCCCGTGAGGAACGAACGGGCCTCCCTCGCTGGTCGAGTAGCCCGTGAGGAACGAACGGGCCT
>NZ_JBBBBJ010000001.1:0-82778 GCF_037120545.1 Nocardioides sp. CCNWLW216 | reverse complement strand
CCCTCGCTGGTCGAGTAGCCCGTGAGGAACGAACGGGCGTATCGAGACCCCCGCGGTCGTCCACTCGCCGGTTGAGCAGCCCATGGGAAACGCCCTAGCCACCCTCGCCGGTCGAGTAGCTCGCGAGGAACAACCAGGCCTCCCCTCGCCGGTCGAGGAGACCGCGCGCAACGAACGGGCGCCCTGCTCGCCGGTCGAGTAGCCCGTGAGGAACGAACGGGCGCCCTGCTCGCCGGTCGAGTAGCCCGTGAGGAACGAACGGGCGCCCTGCTCGCTGGTCGAGTAGCCCGTGAGGAACGAACGGGCGTATCGAGACCCCCAACCGTCCGCATATCGCCCACACGCGCCCACCACCCCAGGGAACCAGTGGCCCGTCTGAGGGGTTTACCTGTGAGTACGTCTCTTTACTGGCGCCCGGACTAGATCACTGGCCATGATTGATCCCGCCGCCCAGCTCTGGGTTTGGGAGGGAGCTCGGACGGTAGTCCCGGGTCGCGTGTATCCCCGTGTGCGCGACCCGGGCACCCCCCTCGCCTCTGTGTGCGAGGTCGAGTACAACGAAGGCCGGGCCCGCCGCTCTCGCGACGATCCCGGCCTCCTGGCCCTGCTTCCCGCTCCTACGCCGAGCGGGACTCCGCGACGTCCATGCCGCTGTGGTACCTGCTCCGACAGGGGCACGGCCAGCTGTCGGTCGGCTCCCCACACGTCTGTCGCTTGGGCTTCATGCCCGGCACCAGCTTCTTGACCCGCTCTCCAGCGGGCAGCTCGTGGACACGATCGTGCCCACATCGGGGACAGTGGTCCGCCACCGTGAATCACTCCAGGCTTCGCTCGTCGTTCGGGTCCCCGTGCGCCTTCGAGTCTGCCTACGGAAACCGGTGAGCGGAGCGACTACGCAAAGGATCACACCCCAGGGATCCGCGCCTGGGGTCCGCCGGAACGGCCGCACACACGTGGCGCCCACCACTGGCATGATCCGCCCATGCCCAGCGCACTCATCACCGGCATCACCGGCCAGGACGGCCTCTACCTCGCCGAGCTCCTGCTCTCCAAGGGGTACGACGTCCACGGCCTGGTCCGAGGGCAGAACAACCCCAAGGGCTGGCTGGTCGAGCAGCACCTCCCGGCCGTCAAGCTGCACTACGGCGACCTGACCGACATGTCGAGCCTGATGCGGGCGCTGCGCGAGTCCGATCCCGACGAGGTCTACAACCTGGGCGCGGTCTCCTTCGTCGCCTACTCCTGGGAGAACGCCCAGCTCACCACCGACGTCACCGCCAAGGGCGTCCTCAACCTGCTCGAGGCGCTGCGGCTGCACGCCGGCGACCGGCCCGAGCACGTGCGCTTCTACCAGGCGTCGAGCTCGGAGATGTTCGGCAAGGTCCAGGAGACTCCCCAGCACGAGCGCACCCTGCTCTGGCCGCGGTCGCCGTACGGCGTGAGCAAGGTCTTCGGCCACCACATGACGATCAACTACCGCGAGTCCTACGGGATGCACGCCTCGTCGGGGATCCTCTTCAACCACGAGTCCCCCCGCCGCGGCCCGGAGTTCGTGACCCGCAAGATCAGCCAGGCGGTCGCCCGGATCCACCTCGGCCTCCAGGAGGACGTCGTCCTGGGCAACCTGGACGCCGAGCGCGACTGGGGCTTCGCCGGCGACTACGTCGAGGCGATGTGGCTCATGCTCCAGCAGCCCGTGGCCGACGACTATGTGGTCGCGACCGGCGAGACCCACTCCATCCGCGACTTCCTGGACATCGCGTTCGCCCACGTCGGTGTCGACGACTGGGTCCCCTACGTGCGACAGGATCCGCGCTTCATGCGGCCCGCCGAGGTCGACACCCTGATCGGCGACGCGAGCAAGGCCCGCGAGGTGCTCGGCTGGAAGCCCAAGGTCTCGTTCCCCGACCTGGTCGCGATGATGGTCGAGGCCGACCTCGACGCCATCCGCCAGGGCTGGTGACATGCCCCGCGCCTTCATCACCGGCATCAGTGGGCAGGACGGCAGCTACCTCTCCGAGCGCCTCCTGGCCGAGGGGTACGACGTCCACGCCCTGGCCTTCTCCAGCGAGCCGACGCCCTCGTCGCCCGGGGTCGTCCTGCACCGCGGCGATCTGACCGACATCGACCGGGTCCGGAGTCTGGTCGTCGAGATCGCTCCCGACGAGATCTACAACCTGGCCGCGATCAGCTCCGTGGCGCGGTCCTGGCAGGAGCCCGACCTCACCGCCCGCGTCAACGGTCTCGCCGCGGTCGGCCTGCTCGAGAGCGCCCTCCAGGCCCAGGAGGCCACCGGCAACGCCGTGCGTTTCGTCCAGGCCTCGAGCGCCGAGATCTTCGGCGAGCCGTCCCACTCACCCCAGGACGAGCACACCCCGCTCCGCCCGGTGAACCCGTACGGCGCCGCCAAGGCCTACGCCCACCTGATGACCGGCGTCTACCGGGGCAGAGGCCTGCACGCCGTGAGCGCGATCCTCTACAACCACGAGTCCCCGCGCCGCCCGGCCCAGTTCGTGACCCGCAAGATCACCGCCGGCGCCGCGGCCATCGCCCGTGGCGAGGCCGACTCGATCTCGCTCGGCAACCTCGACGCCCGTAGGGACTGGGGCTGGGCCCCCGACTACGTGGACGCCTTGGTCCGCGCAGCCCGGGCCGACCGCGCGGACGACTACGTGATCGCGACCGGTCAGAGCCGCAGCGTCCGCGAGTTCGTCGCCGCGGCGTTCGCGAAGGCCGGGGTGAGCGACTGGGAGAGACACGTCCGGGTCGACCCCGCCTTCGTCCGCCCGGCGGACCCCTCCGACCTGACGGGCGACCCGGCCCGGGCGCGGGACCTCCTCGGCTGGCGCCCCACGACGACCTTCGAGGAGATCGTCGGCCGCATGGTCGAGGCTGACCTGAGCCAGGGTGACTAGACCTTTCTAGGACTTCCCAGGCTGCGCGAACCCCACGTGCACAACATCACTCAAAGAATGCCTCAGTTTTCCTGCACGGCTGCCACCGCTGGATCAAGAATGCGTATGGCAACGAAGCCACCGCATATTCGACTCGCCCTCGCCCGGGCGGATCCATGGGGACCTCCAAATGTCGATCATCTCCGAGCAGCGCGCACGGCTGATCTCGGCGACCCCGAGCCGGTCGCTGCGGTATCTGCCCGCGACCGCGTTCATCGCGGACCTCACGATCATCAGCGCCTGCACCATGATCGCCGTCCTCGGCCGCAAGGAGCTTCGCTTCTTCGACGCGCCGGCGGATGTCTCCGGTGATGTCGCGATGGTCGGCCCGTTCATCGTGCTCGGCTGGCTGATCACCCTCTTCATCTACGGCGCCTACGAGAAGAGCGTCTTCGGCGCCGGCACAGACGAGTTCAAGCGGGTCACGAACGCGACCCTGGTGTCCGCCGCGCTCGTGGGGGTCGGCTGCTACATCGTCAACGTGGATCTCAGCCGAGGCTTCTTCGTGCTCGCTTTCGGGCTCGCCCTCCCCGTACTTCTTCTCGGCCGTGGGGTCCAGCGGCGAGCTCTCCACAGCGCGCGTCGGCGCGGCTTGCTGCGCCACCGCGTCCTGATCGCTGGCTCCCCCTCCCACATCGACGAGATCGCCGGAGTCCTCCGTCGAGAGTCTTGGCTCGGCTATCAGGTCGTGGGTTGCCTGACGCCCGCTCATGACCTCACCGAGGAGACAAGCCTGGGCGTACCCGTCCTCGGCAACTCGGATGACGCGACCTCGGTCGTGCTGGCCTCAGGCGTCGACGTCATCTTCTTCGCAGGTGGTGCACTCGGGTCGGCCAACCAGATGCGCAGGGTCGTCTGGGACCTCGAGCACCACGACGTGCAGGTCGTCGTCGCCCCCAGCGTTAGCGACATCTCCAGCGAACGCGTGCAGGTGCGCCCTGTAGGTGGGTTGCCGCTCATCCACATCGATCCGCCGGCCTGGCGAGACGCCTCGCGCTGGGGCAAGCGGACCTTCGACGTCGTAGGATCCGGGGGCCTGATCCTGGCTTTCGCGCCCATCTTCCTCTTCGCCGCATTGCGGATCTGGATGTTTGACCGGGGCCCGATCTTCTTCCGTCAGACCCGGATCGGCCGTGACGCGGAGCCCTTCGGCTGCTTCAAGTTCCGCACCATGGTGGTCAACGCCGAGGCGATGGTCGCGAAGATGCAGGAGGAGCTCGGACAGAGCGCCCTGCTCTTCAAGATGAAGGACGACCCGCGCATCACGAAGCCCGGCAAGTGGCTCCGACGCTTCTCGATCGACGAGCTCCCTCAGCTGTTCAATGTGTTTCTCGGCGACATGAGCCTGATCGGCCCACGCCCGCAGGTGGCTCGCGAGGTGGAGCTCTACGACCACGCCATGAGTCGACGCCTGCACGTGCGACCCGGCATGACCGGGCTGTGGCAGGTCTCGGGACGCAACGATCTCAGTGCCGAAGAGGCCATGCGGCTTGACCTGTACTACATCGACAACTGGTCGATGGTTCAGGACGTGTCGATCCTCGCCAGGACGTTCGGGGCTGTCTTCTCCAGCCGCGGCGCGTATTGACCCTCCCCGGCCGCTGCCTCTAGCAAGCAGCAAACCCACCGAGATTCACCAGCATTCAAGAGGCATCTTGATTCATGGTGACCTGACTCACGCCCACTGTGCTTGCAACTGCTAGCAGCAGCAAGCACAGTGGAGGCATGGCAAAGGGCAAGGTCGGCAAGACCGTCGAGACCCTCGGCGACTACCTCCGGGAGCAGCGCACCACGGCTCAGCTCTCGCTGCGTCAGCTCGCCGAGCAGGCGGGCGTCTCCAACCCCTACCTGAGCCAGATCGAGCGCGGACTGCGGCGGCCCTCGGCCGAGGTGCTGCAGCAGATCGCCAAGGCACTGCGGATCTCTGCCGAGCAGCTCTACATCAGGGCGGGGATCGTGAGTCCCGAGGACGGCGTCGGCGGGTCGGTCGAGCTGGCCGTCCTCAACGACACCGGGCTCACCGAGCGCCAGAAGCAGTCGCTGCTGGACGTCTATGCGTCCTTCCTGGCGCTCAATGCCGCCTCGTCACCGCCGGAGTCGCCCGACCCGCCGGTCGACGCACCCTGACCATCGCCCCACCACCGAAGGAGATCGACATGGCCAAGACCACGTTCGACATCAAGTCCACCCTCTACGCCGGCGCCGGCGTGGCCGACCTCGCGGTCGAGGCCGTCCGCGACGTCGTGACCGACGTCCAGAAGCGGTTCGTTGACGTCCAGAAGGACGTCCAGACCCGCGTGGCCGACGTCCAGAAGACGGTCACCGGCTTCGAGTTCGAGCCGAAGGCGTTCCGCGACCAGGCCGTGACGGTCGTCAGCGCCCGCGTCGACGCGCTCTCGAAGGACGCCAAGGCCCGGCGTACCGCGATCGAGACCCGCGTGGCCGAGCTCCAGGGCGAGGCCAAGACCTTCCCGGGCAAGGTCCAGGGCTTCGTCGACGACAACGTCGCCACCGCCACCAGCGCGTACGGCGACCTCGCCAAGCGCGGCGAGGTGCTCGTCGGCCGGATCCGCCGTCAGGAGTCGACGAAGGCGACCGCGACCGCGGCCAAGACCACCACCGCCAAGGCCAAGACCACCCGGACCCAGGCCACCAAGGCGACCAAGTCGACCGCCAAGAAGGCGACCTCGACGGCCAAGAAGACCACCGCCGCCACGAAGAAGACGGCCGCCAAGAAGGCCGCCGCTCCGAAGAGCAGCGCCAAGGCGACCGCGACCGCGGCCAAGAAGACCGCCTCCAGCGCGGCCCAGGCGACCACCGAGGCCGCCGCCAAGGTCGGCGACTGACCACTGGCACGAGTCGAGGCCCCGCGGGATTCCCGCGGGGCCTCGTTCGTTCAGTACCCTGACGCCATGCCAGATGTCGACTCCGGGGTGAGCCTCGTCCTGCTGGTGGTGAACTTCGCCATCATCGTGGTGTCGATCTACGCCTTCGTGATGAGCCTGACCTACTCCGCCGAGGCCTACGACGCCGCAGGCAAGTGGAGCAAGCCGGGCTGGACGATCGTGCTCGGGCTGGGCGCCTTCCTCTCGATCATCGGGCTCGGCATCAGCCCGCTCATCAGCATCGCGTTCCTCATCGCCGCGCTCGTCTTCCTCGCGGACGTGAAGCCGGCGCTCGCCGGACTTCGTCGGCGCTGAGGAGCTGGACCGGCGCAGACTGTGAATGTGGTCTCCGCTCGTCCCAATCAAGTTCCGAAGGCTGTCCCAGCCCCTAGGCTCGAAACATGTACCGGCTCCGCAACGGCGTGCAGAACTACCCCTGGGGTTCTTCTGACGCCATTCCGCGCTTCCTCGGCGAGCGGCCCGACGGTACTCGTGTCGCCGAGGTGTGGATCGGCACGCACGCCCTGCAGCCGTCGACGGCGCTGACGGGCGACGGCAGCTCGAAGCCCCTCTCCGACCTCACGGGCGATCTGCCCTTCATGCTGAAGGTCCTGGCGGCCGACCAGCCGCTCTCCCTGCAGGTCCACCCCAGCAAGGCGCAGGCCGAGGCGGGGTACGCCGAGGAGGAGCGGGCCGGTGTCCCCCTCCACGCCCCGCATCGGGTCTACAAGGACGCGAACCACAAGCCCGAGATGGTCTACGCCCTCTCGACCTTCGACAGCCTCATCGGCTTCCGGCCGACGGCGGAGATCCTGCGGGTGCTCTCGCCGTTGGAGACCCCGTTGACGAAGCGGATCGTCGACGACCTGCGCGCCGACCCCGGTTTCGCCGGCATCGTCCGCCGCGTCGAGTGGTTGCTCTCCCAGGAGGTGACCCCGGCCGAGGTCGGCGAGGTGGTCGGCGCCTGCCGTGCGCTTGGGCGGATGGGCCTCGACATCAAGCGCGCGTACTCGACCGCCGTCGAGGTCGCGGAGCACTATCCCGACGACGTCGGCGTGATCATCTCGCTGATGCTGAACCGGATGACGCTGCAGCCCGGCGAGGCCGCGTTCCTCGGCGCCGGCATCATCCACGCCCACCTGAAGGGGCTCTGCCTCGAGGTGATGGCCTCCTCGGACAACGTCCTGCGCGCCGGCCTGACCAAAAAGCACATCGACCGTGACGGCCTGATCAGCTGCCTCGGCGAGACCGGGATGGCCCGACTCGCGCGGGTCAGCCCGGAGTTCGTGCTGGCCGAGACCGAGGTCTTCAGTCCCGCGGGTGTCGAGTTCGCGCTCGCCATCACGCAGGTCTCGAACGCCGATCCCGACGGCGTCGCCGTCGTCAACGCCCAGCAGTCGATCCTCATCTGCACCGGCGGCGAGGTCGAGGTGCGCTGCGCGCGCGGTGAGCGGGTGTCCCTGGGCCGCGGCGACTCGGTCTTCCTCGGCCCCGACGACCGCGACTGCGTCATCGTCGGACTGGGTGAGGTGGCTCAGGCCTACGAGCCGGCTCAGCGGGCCCTGCACTCCCGCCTGGTCGACGTGGTCTGAACCAGTCGCACGTCGGAACGCCGAGACGGGGCCTTTCTGTGTCGCCCGGTGCACAGGTCGTCCTCACCTCGTCAACAACTGTGCCGAGGTTCTTCAACAAGTTGATTCAGCGGTCCCGCAGCCCGTTCGCGTTCCCTAATGTTCGTGTCACCTAGAGACGAGCCGTAGGACGAGCGGCTCGCCTGACTCAGCTGGGGGGCTGACGAAAATGATCGGTGATTCCGACACGCGACCGTGGGGCTCGTGGCACATCCTCGACGAGGGGCCTGGCTACAAGGTCAAGCGCATCGAGGTGCTCCCGCACTCGCGACTCTCCTACCAGACCCACGACCACCGCAGTGAGCACTGGGTGATCACCTCGGGCAAGGCCACCTGCGTGGTCGACGGCATGACCCGGATCGTCGGCCCCGGCGAGTGCGTCGACGTCGAGCTCAAGCAGCCGCACCGGATCACCAACATGGAGGACGAGCTGCTCGTCGTCATCGAGGTGCAGCGCGGGGAGTACTGCGGCGAGGACGACATCGTGCGTCTCGAGGATGACTACGGGCGGACCGTCTGAGCTTTCTTTGCGCCGACCCGGTGGTCGGCGAGTAGTGCGGGGTCCCGACGGTGTCGGGGCCCCGTTCTGCGTTGTGAGGCGCACGCAGGATGGGCGTGCTTCGGAGCCCGTTGGTTGGCTCACCGGGTTTCGAGACGGGACTTCGTCCCTCCTCAACCACCGGGGGGGCGGGAGGTGTGAGGCGGTGGGCCGTCAGCTGGTGCAGTAGCGGGCTAGGGCTGCGAAGGCGTCCTCGGGGACGAAGCCAGTGGCCTCGATCTTGGCGAGGTCCAGCACGCTGTTCGTCGGCCGGGGTGCCATGTCCTTGCCGGCGGTGTACTCCGCCGTGCTGGTCGGCGACACGTCGTCGGACGAGCGGCCACTGAGGCGGTAGACCTCGGCGGCGATCTCGTGCCAGGAGGTGACCTTGCCGCCGTTGCTGAGGTTGTAGGTGCCGAAGGCCGCACCGACGTCGAGCAGGTGCTTCGTCGCGCGGGTGAGCTCCGTGGTGAAGGTCAGGCGCCCCAGCTGGTCGTCGACCACGCTGGGCGAGACGCCGTTGCCGGCGAGGGTCTGCATTGTGCGCACGAAGTTCTTGCCGTCGCCGATGACCCACGAGGTCCGCACCAGGTAGTGGCGGGGCGCCAGGCCGACCGCGATGTCGCCGGCAGCCTTGGTCTGCGCATAGACGCCGAGCGGGCTCAGCGGCTCGTCCTCCGTGTGCAGCTCGGCCGTGCCGTCGAAGACGTACTCGGAGGAGTAGTGGACGAGCGTGAAGTGGTGCTCGGCGGCGAGCCGGGCCAGGGTGGCGGGCGCGGTGGCGTTGGCCGCCCAGGAGATCCGGCGGCCCTCGATCGTCTCGGCGGCGTCGACGGCGGTGTAGGCGGCGGCGTTGAGCACCAGCGCGTACTCGTGCCACGGCCACGCAGCGACGGCAGCGGTGTCGGTGAGGTCGAGGACGGTGACGCCCTCGGCGGCGACCATGTCGACCAGGTCGCTGCCGGGGAACTCGGCGTTCAGCGCCCGGCCGAGCTGGCCGTTGGCGCCGATGATGAGCGTCTTCTTCGGAGCCATCCGCTCCGCGTCCGCCAGTGACGGGTTGGTGCGGTCCTTGTCCGAGATCTCCGCCTCCGCGAGCGGGATCGGCCAGGCGATCGCGGCCGTGGCGTCGGCCAGGTCCAGGGCGGGGTACGGCGTCGCCGGGCGCCAGTGCTCGTTGACGAGGTAGGAGTAGGTCACCCCGTCCTCGAGGGTCTGGTAGCTGTTGCCGACGCCGCGAGGCACGAAGACCGCGGTCGCAGGATCGAGCTCGACGGTGAAGACGGCGCCGAAGGACTCGCCCTCGCGCATGTCCACCCAGGCACCGAAGGCCCGGCCGTTGGCGACGGAGACGAACTTGTCCCACGGCTCGGTGTGGATGCCCCGGGTCGTGCCGCGCTTGGCGTTGAACGACATGTTGTTCTGCACGGGACCGAAGTCGGGCAGGCCGAGCGCGATCATCTTCTCGCGCTGCCAGTTCTCCTTGAACCAGCCGCGGGCGTCCTCGCGCAGATCGAGGCGGAGCACGACGAGGCCGGGGATGGGGGTGGTCTCGAGGGTGGGGAGGCTCATGTGGCGCTGCTTTCCGTCGGGGCTGTGGTCATTCTCGCTGGTGGGCTGCGGGGGTCTCGACGGGCGCTCACCCGCTAGCGCGGCTTCGCTGCTCGACCACCGGCTCCGCTAGGGCGGCTCGATCGCCGGTGGTCTCGATACGCCGTCGTTCGTTCCTCACGACGGCTGCTCGACCAGCGATACGTCTACTGGCCCTTGGCGGCGTAGGTGGCTTCGGTGGCCTGCTTGGCGGGGCGCCACCAGTCGGCGTGGTCGACATACCACTGGATGGTGTTGGTCAGGCCCGCCTCGAAGTCGGCGAACTGGGGCTGCCAGCCGAGCTCGGTGCGGAGCTTGGTGGAGTCGATGGCGTAGCGCAGGTCGTGGCCGGCGCGGTCGGTGACGTGGTCGAAGTCGTCGGCGGCCTTGCCGAAGTGCTGGAGGATCATCTCGACGACCTCGAGGTTGTTCTTCTCGCCGTCGGCGCCGATCAGGTAGGTCTCGCCGATCTCGCCCTTGTTGAGGATCGTCCAGACGGCCGAGGAGTGGTCGTCGGCGTGGATCCAGTCGCGGACGTTGAGGCCGGCGCCGTAGAGCTTGGGCCGGATGCCCTCGATCACGTTGGTGATCTGGCGGGGGATGAACTTCTCGATGTGCTGCCAGGGCCCGTAGTTGTTGGAGCAGTTCGAGATGGTCGCCTGCACGCCGAAGCTGCGCACCCAGGCCCGCACCAGCAGATCGGAGCCTGCCTTGGTGGAGGAGTAAGGGCTGGAGGGGTTGTAGGGCGTCTGCTCGGTGAACCGCTCCGGGTCGTCGAGCTCCAGGTCGCCGTAGACCTCGTCGGTCGAGATGTGGTGGAAGCGCACCCCGGCCTTGCGGACTGCCTCCAGCAGCGTGAACGTTCCGATGATGTTGGTCTGCACGAACGGGCTCGGGTCGGACAGCGAGTTGTCGTTGTGCGACTCGGCTGCGTAGTGCACGACCGCGTCGTGCTCGCCGACCAGTGGCTCGACCACCGCGGCGTCCGCGATGTCGCCCACGACCAGTGAGACCCGGTCCTCGGGAAGCCCGGCCAGCGACTCGCGGCTGGCGGCGTAGGTGAGCTTGTCGAGGACGGTGACCGTGGCGTCGGTGTGCTCCACCAGGTGGTGGACGAAGTTGGAGCCGATGAAGCCGGCGCCGCCGGTGACGAGGATGCGCTGCATGGGCGCCAGTCTAGGGATGACGGGCCGCAGGGCCTTGATTGGCTAGGGTCCCTCCATGCGCGGAATCATCCTGGCCGGTGGCACCGGCTCACGCCTGCACCCGATCACCCTCGGGATCAGCAAGCAGCTGGTGCCGGTCTACGACAAGCCGATGATCTACTACCCGCTTTCCACGCTCATGCTGGCGGGCATCCAGGACGTCCTGATCATCACGACGCCGCACGAGGCGTCGCTCTTCGAGCGGCTGCTCGGTGACGGCTCGCAGTTCGGCATCTCGATCACCTACGCCCAGCAGCCGAGCCCCGACGGCCTGGCCCAGGCGTTCGTGATCGGCGAGGAGCACATTGGCTCCGACAAGGTCGGCCTGGTGCTCGGCGACAACATCTTCTACGGCGAGGGCCTGGGCACCCGCCTGCGGCGCTTCGAGGACCTCGACGGTGCCGCGGTCTTCGGCTATCGGGTGGCCGACCCCACGGCGTACGGCGTCGTCGAGTTCGACGAGAAGGGAGTCGCGCTCTCCCTGGAGGAGAAGCCTGAGAAGCCGAAGAGCAACTACGCCGTGCCGGGCCTCTACTTCTACGGCAACGACGTCGTCGGCTACGCCAAGGACCTGAAGCCGTCGGCCCGGGGCGAGCTGGAGATCACCGACCTGAACCGGATCTACTTAGAGGCGGGGCGCCTGCAGGTCGAGGTGCTCCCGCGTGGCTCGGCCTGGCTCGACACCGGCACGTTCGACGACATGAACGACGCCAGCAACTTCGTGCGCACCATCGAGCACCGGCAGGGCACCAAGATCGGTGCTCCCGAGGAGGTTGCCTGGCGGCTCGGCTTCATCGACGACGATGGTCTGGCCGAACGCGCATCGAGGC
Source organism: Nocardioides sp. CCNWLW216 (assembly GCF_037120545.1). Taxonomy (NCBI): domain Bacteria; kingdom Bacillati; phylum Actinomycetota; class Actinomycetes; order Propionibacteriales; family Nocardioidaceae; genus Nocardioides; species Nocardioides sp. CCNWLW216. The sequence continues at coordinate 71,145 of NZ_JBBBBJ010000001.1, read as the reverse complement.
TGATGAAGAGTGGGTACGGCGCCTACCTAATGTCCTTGCTGCACTACTAGCGAGGCAACTTTGCCCAAGTGCCAATCGCACTGACCATGAATTCCTACAAGTTGGCCCGTCAGGTCTTCCTGGACTTGAGGATCTTCGCCGGGTTTCCACCCACTACGGAAAACGCCGGCACATCCTTCGTGACAACCGCTCCCGCAGCGACTACTGCGCCACGACCGACCGTAACGCCGGGCAGAATTATTGCCCGTGCACCAATCCAAACATCGTCCAAAATTACGACTGGATCTGGAACCGTCATCCCCTGACGGATCATAGGCCTTGAAATGTCGCTAAACTCGTGACCCAATGCAAAGATCATTACTTCCGGCCCCATCATCACATCTCTTCCGATCTCGACGGGGCCGTCGAGTCGTGAGTTTTGACCAATCCCCGACCGATCCCCGATAGAGACCCGGTCACCCTTACCGAAAGACACTCCCGGCTCGATGTTCACATCGTGGCCAAAACTCTTGAAAAGTGGTCCTACGGTGGAACCGCGAATCCTCTTCCAGAGTCGGCCGCCCGGATAACGAGCCGAGGGAAGTTTCTGGACAATTAGCCAATACAGAGCGAGCCGTATTAGGGTCTCGAGCCTACGCATCATCCGACTCACGTCAGGCACCTCCCAATTCCTATAAGCATGAGCGACCTCCGGACGAACCGACCAAATCTTCAAAAAGCGCGTTCCACTTCTCCAGAATGCCAATCTCCGATAACACCGACCGTCTTTGCCTACGCGATTCAGTCGACATATCAACGGCGCGCGCGAAATCAAACGCCTGGATCGCTCTCGCAAGATCGCTGGCGTCACCATCGTACGTTTCGCCGGGAACGAGAGACGGAATGAACTCTTCCGCAACCCGCGACCGACGGGAGAGCACTGGAACATTCGCCTCGGCGGCCTCGAAGTACACCATGCCGAAGGTTTCACCAGCACTCGGGTGGACCAGTAGATCGCTCGCCGACAATTCGCTGACTACCGCCGGGCCATCAACGCGGCCCGCGAACCGCACCAACGCCGATATCCCTTGACTCTCTGCAAACTTCTCCAATTCCTGTCGCTCCGGGCCGTCTCCAACAATGGTCAACCTATATTTGTCGCCGAGCAGAGTGAGCGCGGACAACACGTCTACAACACCCTTCGTTCGCGTTAGCGCACTGACGACAACCAAGTTCCGCCACGCGGCACTCTGTCGGCACTCTGTCGCCACCAATTCAGGATCGAACTTTATCAAGTTTGGAATTGACGTTACCCGCGACTTGGGCGATAAGCGAAGAACATCTGATTGGGTCACCCCGCTTACCGCTACCACCTCCCGAGCTAAGGGATACAAAAAGCGTGCGAAGTAGGACAGCAATCGCAGCTTTGGAGCAGTCGCAACCTTCTCTCTGATGAGCGAGTGCTCCCACACCAAAACCGAAGACCGAGACGAGAAGGGCCGCGCTAAAAGGCACGGGACCGCCACCCACACTCCTACTAGGATCGCGATGTCCGACCTTCGCATGCGACGGAAAGCGCAGATGCCACGGTACCAACTTTTCCAGCCCCGCGCAGAGCAGACTTCGAACTCCACCCTTGGATCCAATTCGAGGGGCCTCGTCCCCCGAAAAGTCGTGAGCCGCACTGGCCGTTCGCGACACAGTTCGTTCATGAGCCTGATGGCAACTCGTTCCATTCCCATCGATGGAGTGGCGTAGGCCATGATAAAGGTGACTGGATCGCGCCCAGAGATCAACGCAACCTCCCCATTAAAGATTCCATTGTGCCTCTCGACAGCACGCCTGCGAGACCAATCGCCAATGTCGACAAAGAGGGCAGCCTCCGCGCCATACGTAGCTCCTTGAAGACTTCTGCGACCCCTTCCCTATCCCGACCCTGTATCGCATACCGCAGTGTCTGAGCGGCCAAGAAGTCGCAGTAAACTCGTTCATCCACAGGTCGGAGTACAGTGCGCGCCCACAGAAGTGATGGTCGCCAATCCGGAGCCGCTGAAATAGAACCAGCGGAGCCGAGACTAATTTTCACTAGAGGCGTCTCCAATTGGCTCAGGATGACGTTCGGCAACGCCGTAACGCGGATGATCCAATCCCAATCCTGGTGTCGCCGCAACGACTCATCCCAAGGCGCCTCGAGGGCCAGAGAACGCTCAACTAGAAGAGTCGAGGTGTAGATAGAAGGACGCCCGCCGCCGGGGCGCCTCTTACGAAAGAGATATGTAGCGACGTCTCCTCTTCGATAGGCCCTATTAGGTATTGGCCCCGATTCTCGGCCCGATGGATCGATCTGCATGTGCCTGGATGCCAGGACGGGTCTTAACCCCGCCTTCTCTACAACTTTCGCACGCAATACTTGCTGGTTCAGCTTGTCCGGCATCCACGCATCATCGTCATCCAGATACGCTACGTACTTGCCTCTTGCGACCGCCGTCCCCAGGTTGCGAGCAAAAGCGCCCCCCTGCCCTCCGGTCCAAAGCACCTGGTCCGCGAGATCGTCTTGTCCGTCTGGAAGTACGTGCGAAGGATCCTTGTCAACGACAACGATTATCTCGATTCGACCGACTCCGGTTTGAGAACGCGCACTCTCGATGGCCCGGGTCAACGAGGGCCGCCCGGTGGTGGGTATCACTACAGACACCTCAACGGTCTCCACTGTTCGTCCCTTTCAGTCCAGTTCTGCCGTTTCGAAGAAAGAGGATCCAATATGCCGTGGCACCTACGAGCGATGCCCCGGCCAAGCCGAGGGTCGCGCCCTCGGCGCCGTCCACCACAGCCCCCAACGCTGCTAGACCAAGCGAAAGGGGCAACACCATCAGGCGAACCCTCGCCACTGTCCGTACTGAGCCAGCGACACGGAGCCCTTCAGTCGGTGCCACCCCGGCATAGGTAAGCACGAGCCATAAGCCTGTCGGGAGGGCCAGATCTGAAGCCGAACCCCACGTTTCCCCCAACAATTTCACACCAACGTTTGCCGGAATCGTCACGAGAAGGAGCGTAGTAGCGGCGGTCAGCGCGATTAGGATGAGGCTCAGCAGAAGATATTCTCGGGCGTACCCTCGCTCTCCGCCGCGGAAGCTCTTAACGGCACGTGGAGAGACGACCAGGGTCAGGCCCGTGGACATGGCGGTAACAGGCCCAAACAGAGTTTGCGCGCCGCGCAGAGCTCCGACAGAAGACGCGCCCGCTGCCGCTCCCACAATCATTGGAGAGCCATGTCCGATGACGGACATCACAAAATAGTCGAGACCCATTGAGCGGACGGTGGCCGAGTGCGACTTCCACCATCTCATGCAATTGCGAGATGGACCGGTTCGAAGCATCACCATCCCGCTGGCGACGCCTACCGTCGCCCCCGCTGCCCAGGCGAGATAGAGATTAAAACCAGTCGCGTGTCCCGAGAACGCCAAACCAAGCGAGCAGAGAAGTTGAGCGACGAGCCATCCGCCATCGTTCACTAGCGCCGCCGAGGAACGATTTGTTGCGAAAGCAAGGTACCGAAGTGCGTCTTGAAGGCACAGGACCGGCGCTGCTATGGCTATGACAGCCATATATCGTCCCGTCGTCCCGCCCAAGCTTAGGGAGAGTAACCCAAGTAGTCCGGCGCCTGCGAAGCCGTACACGATGGCGCATCCGAGCGCCCGCCTCGCATCGTCACCCCCGCCGGGTGCGCTAACTCCAGATAACGTGAGCGTAATAACGTGGCCCACAAAGCCTCTGCCCATAAACTGCAGGACCAAGTAGAATAGAAAAGCGATGCCGAACGAACCGAATTCCTCGACCGAGGATGACCTGGCCACAAGAATGCTCAGCGTAAGATTCGAGAGACTTGTCAACGCTTGATCTGACACGCCATATAGGGCGCCAGATCGATGCAGTCTGCCTGACATCGGCTATGCGGGTACGTCGCGCGATAACGCACGCACGAAACGAGCGGGAACTCCCGCGATCAAACTGTTAGGTTCAAATTTGCCACGGACAATGGATCCGGCACCTACGACGCACCCCGGGCCAATTGAAGTACCGGGCAGGATGACGGAGTTAGCCCCAATCCAAACGTGATCACCTATTTCGATTGACTCAACATCGTATGCGTCGCGCCACATTTCGGCCGTTGAGTCAATCACATGGTTTCCGTCGTGGAAGGAGACCCGTTCCCCAACACGCACGTCAGATCCTATCTTCAACGACTCGTAGACAGAGATTTGGACGTCCTTGTTCAAGAAGACTCGGTCGCCGAATGAGAGCTTTCCCTGGCAGAAGATCGAAGAGTTCTGCCGGATGTCCAGACCCGGTCCAGCCTCAATCTTTGCCGAACCTCGGAACACCCAAACGGCGCCGGCACCCAATCTCACCGGCGGCATTCCGGACAGGTGCCGGAAGTTCCTATACTTAAGAAGTAGCCACCTAGGCCGACCCCTGAGCTCCCTGACCGCGATCTCGAACTTCGATGCTCGGACCTGGATCACGCGCCGGCGTGCCACGACCATCTACCTCCCTAGACTGCGTTTCGGAACCTACGCGTCGTTCGTGCGCTGTCGCGAAGATGATGAGCGGGAAGAAGAGGAACAGAGTCCCGTCAATCGCCAGCGGGTTCCACGCTAACTCAGTCAGGCCCCGCAGAAGGACGAAACCCACTAATGTGGTCGCCACCACACTCATCCGTGCGTCTCCTTGACTCAGGGCAGCACAGACGACAAGCGCGTAGAGCAGCACGGCAACCGCCCCTCCGCCGTATAAGAGGAGCAGTGATTGGCTGTGCATGTAATTTCGGGCCAGGACCTCCGGAGTCCAAGAAGACAATCCGCGACCGAGGATCCAATCCTCGCCCAGGGCTCGGGTTCCAATGTCCCAGATTAGCCCTCGATTGGAGAAGGCATCAGTAGCCACCGAGTAGTTGAGCCACACGCCCAAGCCTAGAACGGAAAAGGGGACGACCGTTGAAACCATGGGACGGCGACCTATACTTGTTCGCATTGCGAGAACCGCAAGAACAAGTGCGATTGCGACGCCGAGCTGGGTAGTTCGCGAGTTTGACGCGTAAAGGACCACTCCTGCAAGGAGTATCACTAGGACTCTGGTGCGTCCTGTGGCAACAGTCGCCGCAGTGAGCGCGGCGAGCCCGGCCGTGGCCGCGAAGTAGTTCTCCGACGAGAAGGGGCCAGCGAACAACTGACCCAAGGGACCGCACTTGAACTCTGTGCACGAAACCCAAGCTTGCGGCGCGAACGCCGTCATGGCGCAGGCTAGGCCGAACCCGAACATGACGGGCTGGAGGACAGTGTCCGGACCGGGGGGTACGGCCAATATCGGTAGCAAAGCAAGCACAACGATGACCGGGAGCAACCGCGCGAAAGTTCCGGGCCCATCGCCAATCGGGTAGCGAACTACGTCAACGAGAAATAGCCACACTGGCAAGGCGCTGACAAGAAGATGTCGTCCGTTTAGAACTATTCCCTCCGACTGCCGACGCACCACTGTCGTCACGAACATGGCCGAGAGGGCGATCGTTGCCACGCACCCGACCACTAGAGTCACCGTCGATTGAAGCCACGACTGATTCACGATGGCTGTGGCCACGATAGTCAGGCGCGCCGCAGTGACAGTGCGCGCGGGATCCGGTGGGCCAAGTCTCAGTGCCACGACGATAGTCAGGAAGCCGATCGCGCCGACGAGGAGCGGCAGTATCGTCGTCAATTTGATTTCCTGTCAGCGACGTGTCACTAAAAGCTTCGGTCGCCTATCGTCGGGGCGCTAACTCCCAGTATTGATCATTCCTGCGCCAACAGTAACGCCAGTCGCCTCGTCGATCAGGATGAACGAACCCGTGGTGCGGTTCTGCGAGTAGGGGTCGCAGAGCAGCGGCACCGTGGTGCGCAGCTGGACGCGGCCGATCTCGTTGACCCCGAGCTCCTTGGTCTCCTGGTCGCGGTGCAGCGTGTTGACGTCCAGGCGGTACTGGATGTCCTTCACGAGGGCACGAGCGGTGCGGGTGGTGTGCTTGATGGCCAGCTTCTGCCGCGGCCTGAGCGGGGTGGTGGTCATCCAGCAGACCATCGCGTCGATGTCCTGGCTGGGCGTGGGCGCGTTGCGGACCCGGGCGATCATGTCGCCGCGGGAGACGTCGACGTCGTCCTCGAGGCGGACGGTCACGCTCATGGGCGGGAACGCCTCGTCGATCTCGCGGTCGAAGAGGTCGATGCCGGCGATCTTCGAGGTCATGCCGCTCGGCAGCACGACGACCTCGTCGCCCGGCTTCAGGACGCCGCCGGCGACCATGCCGCCGTAGCCGCGGTAGTCGTGGTGCTCGTCCGACTTCGGGCGTACGACGTACTGCACCGGGAAGCGCGCGTCGATCAGGTCGCGGTCGGAGGCGACGTGCACGTGCTCGAGGTGGTGCATCAGCGTCGGGCCGGAGTACCAGCTCATGTTCTCGGAGCGGTTCACGACGTTGTCGCCGGCCAGGGCCGAGATCGGGATGACCTCGAGGTCGGGGATGTTGAGCTTGGTCGCGAACTGGGTGAACTCGGCGTGGATCTTCTCGTAGGTCTCCTGCGAGAAGTCGACGAGGTCCATCTTGTTGATCGCGAGCACCATGTGCGGGACCCGGAGCAGGCTGAGGATCACCGCGTGCCGGCGGGACTGCTCGGTGAGGCCGTTGCGGGCGTCGACGAGCACCAGGCCGAGGTCGGCCGTCGAGGCGCCGGTGACCATGTTGCGCGTGTACTGCACGTGGCCCGGGGTGTCGGCGATGATGAACTTGCGGTTGGGCGTCGCGAAGTAGCGGTAGGCCACGTCGATGGTGATGCCCTGCTCGCGCTCCGAGCGCAGGCCGTCGGTCAGCAGCGCGAGGTCGGTGTAGTCGTAGCCCTTCGACTGGCTGGTGGCCTCGACGGCCTCCAGCTGGTCCTCGAAGATCGACTTGGAGTCGAGCAGCAGGCGGCCGATGAGGGTCGACTTGCCGTCGTCGACGGAGCCGGCGGTCGCGAACCGGAGCAGGTCCATGTTGGTGGGCTGAACGGTGTCGGCCATCAGAAGTAGCCCTCCTTCTTGCGGTCTTCCATGGCCGCCTCGCTGAAGCGGTCGTCGCCGCGGGTCGCGCCACGCTCGGTGAGCTTGGCGACCGCGATCTCCTCGATGATCTCGGGGATCGTCGAGGCGGTGCTCTCCACGCAGCCGGTGAGGCTGATGTCGCCGCAGGTGCGGAACCGGACGGTCCGCTCCTCCACGACCTCGCCCGCGCGCAGCGGGTTGAGCGGGGTCTCGCTCATCAGCATCCCGTCGCGCACGAAGACGCGACGCTGGTGGGAGAAGTAGATGTTGGGGATCTCGATGCCCTCGCGGCCGATGTAGTCCCAGATGTCGAGCTCGGTCCAGTTCGAGATCGGGAAGATCCGCATGTGCTCGCCCTCGTGGAGCCGCCCGTTGTAGAGGCTCCAGAGCTCGGGGCGCTGGTTCTTGGGGTCCCACTGGCCGAACTCGTCGCGGTGCGAGTAGACGCGCTCCTTGGCGCGGGCCTTCTCCTCGTCGCGGCGCCCGCCACCGAAGGCGGCGGTGAAGCCGTTCTCCTCGATCGCGTTGAGCAGGGTGCCGATCTGCATCCGGTTGCGGCTGGTCTTGCCGTCGTCGACCACCACGCCGTTGGCGATGGCGTCGTCGATGCTGGCCACGACCAGGCGCACGCCGAGGCGGTTGACCCAGTTGTCGCGGGTCTCCAGCACCTCGGGGAAGTCGAGGCCGGTGTCGACCTGGAGCACGGGGAACGGGATCTTCGCCGGGTAGAAGGCCTTCTCGGCGAGGCGCAGCATCACGATGGAGTCCTTGCCGCCCGAGAACATCAGGACGGGCTTCTCGAACTCGGCGGCGACCTCACGGAAGATGTGGATCGACTCCGCCTCCAGCTGGTCGAGCTGACTCAGCCGGTAGTCGGCGTGCGTTTCGGTCATGACTAGCGGGGGACCTCTCGTCGGGACAGCAGCGGCCATCGTATCCGTCGGCGCCCCGCTGCCCTCATGCTGGACAAGTCGAGTGTGTTGGGTCACCTAGGGGCCTGTCGACCGAGTCCCGGGAGGTGGGCAGCGGTGTGTGACGTTCCCGTGAATCTGGGCGATACGCCGTACGTCCCACCCGGGCGGCGCCGTACGCTCGCCGGGTGAAGATCGCGATCGCCGGCATCGGCTACGTCGGCCTCTCCAACGCCGTCGTCCTGGCCCAGCGCCACGAGGTGCGGGCCATCGACCTCGACCCCGAGAAGGTCGCGATGGTCAACCGGCGCGAGTCGCCGCTGGAGGACGCCGAACTGGTCGAGTACCTCGCCGAGCGCCCCCTGCAGCTGGTCGCGACGCTGGACAAGCACGAGGCGTACGCCGACGTCGAGCTGGTCGTCATCGCGACGCCCACCGACTACGACGAGCGCACCAACTACTTCAACACCGGCTCGGTCGAGGCCGTGATCCGCGACGTGCTGGAGCTCGCGCCGGACGCGACCATGGTGGTCAAGTCGACGGTCCCGGTCGGCTTCACCGCCCGGATGCGCGAGGAGCACCCGGACGCCCACCTCATCTTCAGCCCCGAGTTCCTCCGCGAGGGCCGCGCGCTCTGGGACAACCTGCACCCGTCGCGGATCGTCGTCGGCGACAAGGGTCCGCGGGGGCGCGCCTTCGCCGACCTCCTGGTCGAGGGCTCCGAGGACGACGACGTGCCCGTCCTGCTCACCGACTCCACCGAGGCCGAGGCGATCAAGCTCTTCGCCAACACCTACCTCGCGCTGCGGGTGGCCTACTTCAACGAGCTCGACACCTACGCGCTCACCCACGGCCTCGACTCCGCCCAGATCATCGAGGGCGTCGGCCTGGACCCGCGGATCGGCAGCCACTACAACAACCCGAGCTTCGGGTACGGCGGCTACTGCCTGCCGAAGGACACCAAGCAGCTGCAGGCCAACTACCGCGACGTACCGCAGAACCTGATCAGCGCGATCGTCGACGCCAACACGACCCGCAAGGACTTCATCGCGGCCGACATCCTGCGTCGCAGCCCCCGGACGGTCGGGATCTACCGGCTGATCATGAAGGCCGGCTCCGACAACTTCCGGATGTCGTCCATCCAGGGGGTCATGAAGCGCCTGAAGGCCAAGGGCGTCGAGGTCGTCGTCTACGAGCCGGCGCTCGAGGACGACCTGTTCTTCAACTCGGAGGTCGTGCGTGACCTCGACGAGTTCAAGAAGCGGTCCGACGTGATCGTGGCGAACCGGCGCACCGACGTCCTCGCGGACGTGGCCGACCGGGTCTACACGCGCGACATCTACGGCCGCGACTGACCTGACCGGTTCCCGGTGGCGACGTACTCCGGGTCCTCGAGCTCCGCGACGGTCGGGGCGCCGAACATCGGCAGGCCCTGCTCCTTGCGCAGCAGGCCCCACACCAGTGGCACCAGGACGAGGGTCGCGATCCCGACGCCCGCGATGAGCATCGGGTGCGTCTCGTCGGCACCGAGGACCGACCAGCCGGACTTGTCGAGCAGCGCGACGCCCGACATGGTCAGCACGACCACGATGCCGCGGCGGATGTAGGACTGCGGGACCTTCGGCGCGAGGGTGCTGCCGAGCAGCGTGCCCGGCACCGAGCCGGCGACGAGCGGGATCAGGATGCCCAGGTCGATGCCGTTCAGGGCGATGTTGGAGATGGCGGCCGCGAGCACCAGCGGGACGGCCTGGACCAGGTCGGTGCCGACCAGCTTCACCGCGGACAGGCCCGGGTAGAGCATCAGCAGCGCGACCATGATCACCGAGCCGGAGCCGACGCTCGTGATGCCGACGAGCAGCCCGCCGAGCGCCCCGACCAGGAGCGTCGGGATCGGGCGCACCGGCGGGTTCGGGTCGCCGGTCGGTCCGCCGGCACGGACCCGGCGCAGGTTGATGTAGAGCCGCAGGGCGTACGTCGAGGCCGCGAGCAGCAGCGCGAAGCCGATGCTGAGGATCAGGGCCTGGTCGAGGTCGTCGGGGTCGGTGAACCAGGCCAGGACGTGCGGGCCCAGCAGCGCCATCGGCACGGAGCCGATGATCAGCCACTTGGCCAGGCTCAGGTTGGGCGAGCCCTCCCGGGCGTGCACGACGGCACCGCCGGTCTTGTAGATCGCCGCCGCCGTGAGGTCGGCCGTCACGACCGTGGCCGCCTCCCCCACCCCGAGGAAGATCAGCGCCGGCGTCATCAGGGCGCCGCCACCCATCCCCGTCAGTCCGACGACGATGCCGACAAGGAACCCGGCGACCAGGATGGACAGTGCGGTCATGGTGACCAGGTCGGTCACCGCGCCGCCTCCCGCGCTCCGAGGAGGGCCGGTACGACGACCCGCAGCAACCGCTCGATCCCGGCGGCGGCGGTCTCCGCGGCCTCGGCACCCTGGCGGTAGGGGTCGCGCACGTCCAGGCCGGCGTCGGCCGCGCCGCGGCGGCGGGCCGCCTCCGTGACGAGCTCGCGCCCGGACAGGTCCGGGTCGAGGGCCTGGACGGTCTCGGCGAACTGTCCCAGCGTGAAGACCTTGCGGAACAGCTGCGGGTGGTCGTCGAGGATGAACGTGCGGTGGGCGGCCTCGGCGGTCAGCACGACGTCGGCCTGCTCGAGGAGGTTGCGGTCGAGCGGGCGCGAGGCGAACGACGCCACGTCCGTGACCCCGCGTGGGGCCAGGGTCGCGGCCATCACGTCGTCCATGGCGTGTGCCTGGAAGCCGTGCGTGCCGGCACCGCTGAACACCACGTGGGCGTCGGGACCGGCCAGGTGGCGGGCCAGGAGCTCCATGAACGGGGAGCGGCAGATGTTGGCGGTGCAGACGAAGAGGACGTTCAGGGGCGCGTCCGCCTCCCCTGCTTCGTCCCCACCGCTGGTTGAGGTGCGAGGCGCGCTAGCGCCGAGCCTCGAAACCCCTTCAGCTCGAGCGTCGTCGTCGGGTGCGGGGGTCTCGACAACGTCAGGACTTCGTCCTCCCTGCTCGACCACCGGCGAACCGCTGGTTGAGGTGCGAGGCGCGCTGGCGCCGAGCCTCGAAACCCCTTCAGCTCGGACGCCGTCGTCGGGTGCGGGGGTCTCGACAACGTCAGGACTTCGTCCCTCCTGCTCGACCACCGGCGAACCGCTGGTTGAGGTGCGAGGCGCGCTGGCGCCGAGCCTCGAAACCCCTTCAGCTCGAGCGTCGTCGCCGGGTGCGGGGGTCTCGACACGGTCGGGCCCGGGGGTCCCTCCCTGCTCAACCAACGGCGGGGCGCCCTGCGTCACCACCGGGGTGGTGAGGTCGAGGAAGCCGGTGGTGCGCAGGGCGGCGATGACGTCGTCGAGCGCGTCCTCGATGGTGCGGCCGGTGGTGTCGACGACGACGTCGGCGTCGGCGGGCTCCTCGTAGGGCGAGGAGATGCCGGTGAACTCGGGGATCTCGCCGCGGCGGGCCTTGGCGTAGAGGCCCTTGCGGTCGCGGCGTTCGCACTCCTCCAGCGGGGTGGCCACGTGGACGAGGAAGAAGGCACCGCCGGCGTCGTCGACCATGGCCCGGACCTGCTGCCGGGTCTCGTCGTACGGCGCGATCGGGCTGCAGACCGCGACACCACCGTGCCGCGAGATCTCCGCGGCCACCCAGCCGATCCGGCGGATGTTGGTCTCGCGGTCCTCCCTGGAGAAGGTCAGCCCGGCCGACAGGTTCCGTCGTACGACGTCGCCGTCGAGGCTGGTGAGCGTGCGACCGCCCTGCTCCAGCAGCCGGTCCATCAGAGCGCGGGCCAGGGTGGACTTGCCGCTGCCGGAGAGGCCGGTGAAGAACAGCACCAGTCCGCGCCGGTCCGGAGCGGGCTGGTCCTCCTCGACGATCTCGGCGACCGCGGCCGGCAGGTCGTCGTCCTCGCCGGGCTCGACCAGCCCGACGACCGGGTCGGGTCCGGCGTAGGTGGCCAGGACCCGGACGCCCAGCTCGTGGTCGGCCTCGGGGTCGTCGTGCGAGGCGAGCGGCACGGCCAGCACGGCGGCGTCGTCGAGGAGCTCGGCGGCGCGGAGCGTGGCCCGGACGAGCGCGACGGGCGACAGCTCGGGGGTGCCGGTGCCGACCAGGGCGACCAGGGCCACCGGTCCGTGCGCCCGCAGCGCCTCGACCTGCCCGCTGGTGAGGGCGTCGGTGACCGGCACGAACGTCCGGCCGGCCAGCTCGGCGCGAGCCGTCGTCGGCGAGAGGTAGAGGTGGCGGAACGGGCCGAACTGAGCGTGGGTCAGCGGCTCGATCTCGCCGCCCGGGACCGCCACGCGCGCCAGGGGCAGCCCCTCCGGGTCGACCAGCTCGACCTGACCGGCCTCGCGGGCCGCCGCGTCGATCGCGGGCGGGAGGGCGAGGGTGACCGGGCTGCCGGGCTCGTCGTACCGCTGGGTGGGGTGTAGTGCCCCGGAGACCAGGAGCTCGAGGTCGTCGAGCTCGCGTGGGGTCGGACAGTGCTGCGGGACGGCTGGAGGCACGGGCGTTATCCTGGCACGCGGCCGAGCCATCACGCTGAGCGATGGGTGACCGTCTCGCGGGAGCGACCACCACCCGCCGCTCGAGCCGCTGCCAGGCTCCCACGCTCGGGCAGGGGGACCTCCTCCGTGCGCTCCTCCACCCTCGGCGAGCGTTGGCCCGAGTCCTCGCGACGGCCGTCTACCTCACGGTTGACTGACCACCGGGGCTAACCTCGCCCCCATGTCGTCCCCGGTGGTTGTGGCAGAGATCGTGCGTTCGGGCTTCGTGGAGGGCCACCACTACGGGTCGGTCGTCGCGCTCGATGCCGACGGCGCGCTGGCCTGGTCGGTGGGCGACGCCGAGCACCAGGTCCTGCCCCGCTCCTGCAACAAGCCGATCCAGGCGCTCGCGATGGTCCGGGCCGGGCTCGACCTGCCACCGGACCTGCTCGCCCTGGCCTGCGCGTCCCACTCCGGCGAGGACTTCCACGTCGACGGCGTACGACGGATCCTGGCCTCCGCCGGACTCGACGAGGGGTCGCTGCAGACCCCGCTCGACTACCCGCTGGACGACACGGCCCGCGAGTCGCTGCTGCGCGCGGGCGGCGAGCGTTCGCGCATCCACATGAACTGCTCGGGCAAGCACGCCGCGATGCTGGCGACCTGCGTCGCCAACGGCTGGGACACCGCGACCTACCTGGACCCGGCCCACCCCCTGCAGGAGCGGATCGCCGCGACGTTCGCCGAGCTGACCGGCGAGACGGTCGAGGTGGTGGCGGTCGACGGGTGCGGCGCTCCCCTGCTGTCGACCTCCTTGGTCGGGTTGGCCCGGGCCTTCCGGACGCTGGCGGTCGCCGAGGACGGTCCCGAGCAGCGGATCGCGGAGGCGATCCGCCGGCACCCGTCGTACGTCTCGGGGACGACGCGGGACGAACTCCGCCTCCTCACCGCGATCCCCGGCGCGATCGGCAAGGCCGGCGCCGAGTCCTGCTACGTCGTGGCCCTGCCCGACGGTCGCGCGTTCGCGCTGAAGACCGACGACGGGGCACCCCGCGTCCGGCCGGTGCTGATGGCGGCCGCGCTCCGGCGCTCGGGGGTCGACGCGGAGGACGGGGTGGACGGCGACGCGGTGCGGGCGACCGGCGAGCTGCCCCTGCTCGGCGGCGGCGTGCGCGTCGGAGAGATCCGCGCCACCTTCTGAGGTCGCCGGCTCGGAAAGGACGGGCGCGGCTCCCGGTCTGTACGTGGAAGACGTCACCTCTGATCCCGCAGTGGCGGGCGTCGCGCGACGATAGAGTGCCGCCCAAGCCTTGATGCAGACCGCCACCTCCGGGGTGGGGTCGCACCAGCGAACGGAGCCTACGTGGAACTGCGGGACTACCTTCGTATCCTGCGACGCCGATGGTTGATGGTGGTCTCGATCGGGCTGGTGGTCCTGGCTGCTGCGGCGCTCTACACCTTCACCGCGACTCCGATGTATCAGTCGACGGCCCGGATGTTCATCTCGACCACGTCCGAGGCGGACGCGGTGCAGAGCAGCAACTTCACCGCGCAGCGGGTGGCGTCGTACGCCGACCTCGTCACCGGCGAGACCCGGGCCCAGGCCGTGATCGACGCGCTCGACCTCGATCTCGGACCCGATGAGCTGGCCGCCAAGGTCACCGCCGAGGTGAAGCCCGAGACCAACAACATCCTGATCCGCGTCAGCGATCCCGAGCCCGCCGAGGCCCAGCGGATCGCCCAGGCCTACGCCGAGCAGATGCAGGACCTGGTCGACGAGCTGGAGACGCCGCCCGGCGCCACCGTGGCCGTCCTCAAGGCCTCGATCGTCGACCCCGCCAACGCGCCCGAGAACCCCTTCTCGCCGCAGCCGGTCCGCAACCTCGGTCTCGGCCTGATCCTGGGCCTCCTGCTCGGCGTCGGCATCGCCGTGCTGCGCGAGCTCCTCGACACCACGGTCAAGTCGCTGGAGGACCTCTCCACGAGCACCGAGACGCCGCTCCTCGGTGCCATCGCGTACGACGCCGGCACCCGCACCCGTCCGCTGGTCACCGACCTGGAGTCGCACGCGCCCCGGGTCGAGGCGTTCCGGGTGCTCCGGACCAACATCCAGTTCGTCGACGTCGACCAGCAGGCGAAGGTCTTCGTGGTCACCTCGGCCGTCCCGGAGGAGGGCAAGACCACCACCGCGGTGAACCTGGCCCTCACCCTGGCCCAGGCCGGCGGGCGGACCCTGCTCGTCGAGTGCGACCTGCGGCGGCCCAAGGCCACCGCGGCCCTCGGCGTCGACAACGCCGTCGGCGTCACCACCGTGCTGGTCGGCAAGGTCTCCCTCGCCGACGCCCTGCAGAAGCACGACGCGACCGGTCTCGCGGTCCTGGCCAGCGGCGCCGTCCCGCCGAACCCGGCCGAGCTGCTCCAGTCCCAGGCCATGAGCACCATGCTGGCCAGCCTGCGGGCCGACTACGACCACGTGATCATCGACGCGCCGCCGCTGCTGCCCGTCACCGACGCCGCGCTCCTGGCCTCGCAGGCCGACGGCGCCGTCGTGGTCGTCCGCTGGGGCAAGACCACCCGCGACCAGTTCTCCTCGGCCATCGAGCGGCTCGGCCAGGTCGGCGCGAGGCCGCTCGGCCTCGTCCTCAACATGGTGCCGAGCAACCGGAAGTCCGACGGCTACGGGTATGGCTACGGCTATGGCTACGGGTACGGCTACGCCCCCATCGCCAAGGACGACTGACCGCTCCTCGGCGGCCCTCAGCAGGAGGAGCGGACGACCGAGGACTTCGACCCGGTCGTCACCCCGGGGGTGACGCCCACGACGGTGTTGCCCGGCTGGTCCGGGCCCGAGGTCATCCGCCAGGTGAGCGTGGCCTTCTGCTGCGGCTCCAGGTAGACGTTGGTCAGCGCGACCTGGCGCTCGCCGTCCTGGACGACGTCGAGCCCGGTCTCCTCGCCGTTGTATCGCAGGTCGGTGATGGTGCCGCCGACCGGGACGTGGATCTCGACCAGCACCAACTGGGCCCCCGGCTCGATGTCGCCGTCGCCGCCCCCGGTGATGTAGGCCGGGAGGTCCGCCGCGTCACGCGGCGCCTCCGACATCAGTCGGGCCTTGGCCTGGTAGCTCTGCACCCCGGCCGACGTGCACGACGTCGAGATGACCGAGACCTTGTGCCGGAGGTAGTAGGACATCTTCGAGGCGGTGCCGTCGTTGAGCGCGACATCGACCACCGGGTTGCTCGTCGCCTCGGTCTGCAGCTCGCCGCTGACGACCCGACCGGCCAGCGCCGCCTGCTCCGCCCCGTCGAAGGAGTGCACGTAGACGCGGCCCTCCCGGGCGCCGCGGCCGAGGGCGCGGAGGAGCGCCTGCGGGTCGGCGCCACCGGCCAGGACGCGGGTGAACGTCGTCCGGGCGACCTCGCGGAAGAACGCGTCCTGGTCGGCCGGGTCCTCGTACTTGAGGTAGACCTTGCTGAGCAGCTCGTCGACGGCGTTCTGCTCGGTCAGGGTGACGTCACCGACCTGCACCGGCCCGAGCACACCGAGAACGTAGGAGAGGACGACCGGGTCGAGGGCGACCACCCCGTCGATCCGCTCGTCGTAGACCTGCTCCCAGCGGGCCTTCATCAGCTCGGCGGCGCGCGGGAAGTCGGGCGTCAGGTTGGCGTTGAGGAAGTAGCGGCCGATCTGCCCGTAGTAGAGACCCATCTCGGCCTCGGTCATCGGCAGCACCGGCTCGTCGGTCGCGCCGAAGGTGTTGGCCGCGACCTGGCGGGTCAGCGCCACCTTCCCGTCCTCGGCCTCCAGCACGGAGACGGCGCCCGGGAGGCCACCGGTCGCGCGGATCTCGGCGTTGTTCTGGAAGATCAGCAGGTAGTCGCGCTTCTCCCCCTCGCCCAGCATGGAGGGCATCATCTGCAGCGCGGCGTCCGCCGAGTCCAGGGCCACCGCGGCCTTGCGGACCTGTCGGCTCAGGTCGCGGTACTTGTCGCGGAAGCGCTGCACGTAGCCGCTGGGGTCCTCGCCGGCCAGCCGCTCCGAGGCCTTCGCCAGCGCGGCGTTCCCCTCGGCGACCGGCCCCTGCAGCTCCCGGAGCGACGCGATCGAGATCTGGCCGTCCGTCGGCAGCAGGGCCTCCAGGTTGCCGGCCGTCTCGACCAGCGGAGCGATGCCGTCGTTGCTCAGGTCGTCGACGACCTCGCTGACCAGCCGGATGCCGTGGGCGTCGTCGCCGAAGGCCGGGACCTTGGTCAGCACGGACCAGGAGATCCCGCCCGTCCGGTCGGCGGCCGACCGGCTGTGGGCCTGGAGGTCGGCGAGGGCGGTGTCGGAGGCCTCGTCGTCCCCCGCGCGTACGGCGTCCTGCAGCGTCTCGACGTCGTCGGCAGCAGCGGTGAGGTCCTTGCTGACCTGCCAGGCGTTCCACCCGAGCCAGGCACCGGCGAGCAGCACCAGACCCAGCAGCACCGGCACCACAACTCGCCACCGGCGCAGGGGTCTCATGCTCGAACCCTATCGGTGGAAGGCGGTCCGGCTGCCCGGTTTGAGATCAACGTCAAAGGCCCCGCGACCAGTGGTCGCGGGGCCTTCGAGAGACGGCTGGTGCTACTTCTTGACCTTGATCGTGGTGCTCGACTTCGACGGCAGCGCGTCCGAGTTCGAGGCCGGCTTGAAGGAGATGGTCACCTTGTAGGTGCCCTTCTTCTTCAGCTTCGGCGTGGTGTAGACGGCCTTGCCGTTCCGGACCTTGACGGTGACCTTGATGGTCTTGCCGCCACCCTTGATGGTGATGGTCACGGTGCCGTTGACCGGCGCCCGGCCGCTGGCCGGCTTGACGGAGACGGAGATCTTGGCCTTCTTGCCGGCCTTGACCGGCTTCGGCTTCGCGGCGGTCGTCTTGGTCTTGACGCAGGGCCGGTACTTGGTGCCGCAGGCCGCGGAGGCAGGAGCTGTGGAGGTGACGGCCACGAGCCCGGCCGTCGTCAGGATGCCCACGAACAGGGCGGCGATGAGCTTCTTCATGGTGTCAGACTCCCCGTGGTAGGCACTGGAGGATGTGCCCGGTGGATACTTCGAGGCTCAAGGAAACCACAGCAGGACAGAGTCCCGCACAACGGATTCGGAAACTGGCTGCCCGACCTGAGGAATTTAATGAAACTCAGGCGTGCGGAAACTCATCCGTTACGTGGAGATGGCCCAGATCACAGTAGTACCGCCTCTCAGGCGCCTTTGTGTCTAGACATTTCTAGGCTTGCGCGGCCTACCCGGCCTGCAGGGCCCGGACGACGAGGACCGCGGTGACGAGGGCCAGGGCGGAGAGTCCGACCCCTTGGAGCACCAGCTTCCGTCGCCTCGCGACCACCGGGTTCAGCGCGCGCCGTCGGCGCCGCGTGTAGCTCATGTCGTTCCTCTCCAGAGCCCCCGTGGCGTCCGTCCACCCTGGCAGGGCAGAGACGGACTTTCAGGGGATCGGGTGAACGGCGGGGTGAATTCTCTGTTTCGATCTTGACATCGGCTGAATGTCGTTCGGTGAGCGGACGGGGGTGGTCTGAATGTGGATGGGTGCCCGGGAATCGGGGCTTGGGGCTGCTTGTCGGGTTGCGGGGTTTCGAGGCTCGCTTCGCTCGCACCTCAACCAGCGTGGGGCGGGGCGGTCGGGCGGCGTCCGGCGGCGCTGGGGATGACGAACGCCGCCCGGGGATCCGGGCGGCGTTCGGGTGAGGCTGCTTGTCACTTGCTGGGTTTCGAGACGGTCGCTGCGCGACCTCCTCAACCACCGGGACCGGTTCGAGGCGGTCTGTGCGCGACCTCCTCAACCACCGGGACCGGTTCGAGGCGGTCGGTGTGCGACCTCCTCGATCACCGACTCAGATGGAGACGGTGACCTCGGCGACGGAGCCGATGGCGGCGCGGACCTGGCGGTCGACCGGGTCGGCCTTCGGGGCGAGCGTGCGCAGCGTCCAGTCGCCCTCGCCGGCGAAGAACCGGAAGTGGCCGGAGGCGGAGGTCGGGACCTCAGCCGTGAACTCGCCGCTGCGGTCGAGCAGCCGGACGTAGGCGTTGCCGACCGGCTCGTCGCCCCGGAGCACCTGCCCCTGGATGACGGCCTCCTTCGCGACGTTCACGCCGTCGAGGGAGAGCCCGCCCTCCTTGGCCCCGCACATCAGGCGTCACCCGGCTCGTCGCCGAGCGCGATCGGGACGCCCACGAGGGAGCCGTACTCGGTCCAGGAGCCGTCGTAGTTCTTGACGTTGGCGTGGCCCAGGAGCTCCTTGAGGACGAACCAGGTCAGCGAGGAACGCTCGCCGATGCGGCAGAGCGCGATGGTGTCCTTGGACTCGTCGATGCCGACCTCGGCGTAGAGCGCCTTCAGGTCGGCGTCCGACTTGAAGGTGCCGTCGTCGTTGCAGTTCTTGCTCCACGGCACGTTCAGCGACGTCGGGACGTGGCCCGCGCGCTGCGACTGCTCCTGCGGGAGGTGGGCCGGGGCGAGCAGACGGCCGGCGTACTCGTCGGGGCTGCGCACGTCGATCAGGTTCTGTACGCCGATCGCGGCGACGGCGTCGTCACGGAAGGCGCGGATCGAGGTGTCCTGCTCGGAGGCGGAGTACGACGTCGCAGGGCGGGTCGGGATCTCGCTGACGAGCTCGCGCGAGTCGAGCTCCCACTTCTTGCGGCCGCCGTCCATGAGCTTGACGTCCTGGTGGCCGTAGAGCTTGAAGTACCAGTAGGCGTAGGCCGCGAACCAGTTGTTGTTGCCGCCGTAGAGGACGACGGTGTCGTCGTTGGCGACGCCGCGCTCGGACAGCAGGGCCGAGAACTGGTCCTTGCTCACGAAGTCACGGCGGACCTGGTCCTGCAGGTCGGTGGTCCAGTCGAGCTTGATGGCGCCCTTGATGTGGCCCTTGTCGTACGCCGTGGTGTCCTCGTCGACCTCGATGAAGACGACACCGTCGGCGTCGAGGTTGTCCTCGACCCACTGGGTCGAGACGAGGGAGTTCTCGCGAGTCATTGCTTTCTACCTTTCTGTTGCGTCGTGCGACGCGGGGTCTTGGGGTTTCAGGTGAGTTCTTGGGTGCGGGGGTCTCGATACGCTCGCTGGCGCTCGCGAGAGAGACCAGCGAGGGTCGGCGGTCAGGCGGCGGAGGCTCGCTTCAGGAGGAGGTAGAGCTCGCAGCCGAGGCAGAACCGGAACAGGGCGTTGAGCAGCGCGGCCACCAGGGCGAACCCGGTGGCGACCAGGCCGAGGGCGGTGACGCCGGTGGCGAACCCGACGAACGCGACCGCCGCGAAGACCAGGCCGACGGCCTGGGCGAAGCGGGGCGGCTGCGGGTCCTCGAGCTCGGTGGGGGCCGAGATCCGGGGCCGGACGACGTGGCGGAAGAGCCAGGCCGTCGGCGTGTGCTGGACGCCGAGGCCGGCACCGAGCGCGAACAGCACCGCCTGCACGCCGATCAGCACCGTCGCGGCCGTCATCGGCAGCAGCAGGACGGCGATCAGCACGAGCGCGGTGACCGCGGCGCTGAACTGCGGGCCGCGCGCGTCGATGCGGTCCGCGGTCACGGGTGGATGGGTGGTGCTGGTCATGGTGGTCTCCTGCAGGGAACGGGCCCGGGCGCGAGGCACGGGATCGGTCAGCGTCGAGGACTGCGACATTACTGCAGTAACTTGCTCGACTTAAAGGAGCTGGAGACCGACCCCGTCAGGACATCCGACACAGCGACGAGCGCACGCGGCAGTGATCCACTGCGCGCCGCTTGGTCAGCCAGGTCGAGGACATGTCGACAACGGTAGAGGCGGCCCCCAGCCCCCGCCTCCATCCGTCTCGCATCGTGGTACATGTGTCCACATTCCGAGAACGGTGATGTCGCGGCCGCACGGGCCCGGAGCCGTTCTTCCCCAAATTTCGCGACGCCCGACTCAGGTGGCCCGTCCTACGGTCGATGCCCCAGGCGACAGACGCCCCGGACGGAACCGGGACCACGTGGAACGCCAGGAAGGCACCCCCATGTCGAGCGATCTCGCCATGCCCTCACGCCGTCGCGCCCTGCGGCTCGCCGGCGGTGCGGCCACTGCTGCATCGGCCTCCGTGCTGCTGCCCTCGCCCGCGGACGCGGCTCCCCGCCGGGCTGCTCCCGACCGCCCGCGCACGCTCGAGGAGGACGACGCCCGGCAGTCGCGGAAGCGCCGGCGGAAGTACCGGCCGGCGCGCTACCGGGCCACCCCGGTGCTGTCCGTGCAGTCGCGCCACCTCGTCAACCGGTTCAGCTTCGGCATCACGCCCCAGCTCGCCGCCGAGGTCCGCGCGGCCGGCGGGCACCTGGCGTGGTTCGACCGCCAGCTGGCGACGCCGTACGACGCCCGCGCGCGGGGCCTGGCCGACTGGTGGCCCGACCTGCACCTGAGCGCCGCCGCGATCTTCAAGCGGCAGACGATGCTCGACCGCGACACCCTCGAGGTCGGCTACGACATCGGCAAGCGGACGGTGGTCCGCCGGATCGTCTCGCCGACGCCGGTGCTCGAGGTGATGACGAAGTTCTGGGAGAACCTCCTGCACGTCCCGATCGCCGCCGACAACGTCAGCGTGTTCCGCGCCGACTACGGCGAGCAGATCCGGGCCCGGGCCCTCGGTCGGTACGACGACCTGCTCAAGACGGCCGTCCTGCACCCGGCGATGCTGATGTACCTCGGCAACGCCGGGTCCACCAAGGCCCACCCTAACGAGAACCTCGGCCGCGAGCTCCTCGAGCTGCACACCCTCGGCGTCGGCCACCACACCGAGGACGACGTCAAGGCGTCGGCGCGGATCCTGACCGGCTGGCGGGTCAAGCTCTACAGCACCTGGGAGCCGTTCTACAGCGAGGTCGACCACTGGACCGGGCCGGTGCGGGTGCGCGACTTCGTCGACGACAACGTCGCGGCCGACGGGCGCGACCTCACCCTGCGCTTCCTCTCCTACCTCTCCCACCACCCCGACACCGCCCGCCGGATCGCCACCAAGCTGGTCCGGACGTTCGTCTCCGACCAGGCGCCGAAGGCCCTCGTCGAGCGGCTCGCGGCGGTCTACCTGGCCAACGACACCCAGATCCGGCCGGTGCTGCGGACCCTGGTCCGCTCCCCCGACTTCAAGAAGGCCGTCGACCAGAAGGTGCGCGACGCCGACGAGGACGTCGCGGCGTCGTACCGCCTGCTGGGGGCGCGGATCAGCCGGCCGCGCAGCGACTTCTCGGCCGCCAACCAGGTCTACTGGCAGGTCGCCGGGCTGGGGCTCGCGCCACTGACCTGGCCCCGCCCCGACGGACCGCCCCTCGACAACGCCGCCTGGTCCACCGCCACCCGGGTGCTCGCCTCCGTGTCGCTGCACTGGGAAATGGCCGGCGGCTGGCCCGAGGACGACGTCACCTTCGCGCGGCGGACGTCGTACCTGCCCCAGAAGGAGATGGCCTTCCGCAAGTTCGTCGACCACCTCTCGCGGGTGCTGCTGCAGCGGCCGTCCACCGAGGACCTGCTGCACGCCTGCTGCCTCGCGACCGGCTACCGGCCGACCACGCGCGTCACGAAGAGGTCGGACCTGTTCCGCGGGCGCTGGCAGAAGCTCATGACGACCTTCCTCGACAGTCCCGCCTACTACCGGCACTGACCGGCACCAGCCAGGAGAGAACCCCATGACCACCACCGACACGGATGTCGCCGGCTGCGGGTGCCCGGAGGGTACGACGTTCGCCACCAGCCGTCGGGGCCTGCTGAAGGGGGCCGCGCTCGCCGGCACCACGACGGTCCTCGGCTCCGCGGTCGTCTCCATGACGACCAGCCCGGCCCACGCCGCGAACGGTTCCGCCGTCGTGGTGATCTCGCTGCGCGGTGCGGCCGACGGGCTCTCGCTCGTGGTGCCGCACGGCGACCCGGCGTACTACGCCGCCCGACCCAAGACGGCCATCCCCCGGGAGCGGCTGCTCGCCGCCGACGGCTTCTTCGGGCTGCACCCCGCCCTCGCTCCCCTCGTGCCGCTGTGGCGCTCGGGCCGGCTCGCGGCCGTGCACGCCACCGGCCTGCCGGTCGCCAACCGCTCCCACTTCGCCGCCATGGAGGAGCTCGAGGACGCGGCCCCCGGGTCGGCCGCCCGGGTCGGCTGGCTGAACCGGATGGTCGGCAGCGACGCCCGCTCCGGTGGCTCCCTCCAGGCCCTCGCCGTCGGCAGCAACCTGCCCGCGTCGATGCTCGGCCCGGAGCCGGTGATGTCCTTCGACTCGATCGACGCCGCCGGCGTGGCCGGGGTCAACCGGGCGGGCGCCAGCAGCGACCGGTTCCGCTCGATGCGTCGGCAGTGGCGCGGCGAGCGCAGCGAGCTGGGCACCGCCTTCCGGACCGCGCTCGACGCCGTCGTCGACCTCGGCCCGGCGAAGCGCCAGCAGGACCGGACCGCGTCGTACCCCCAGACGGACCTGGGTCGGGCCCTCGCGTCGGTGGCCCGCGCCCTGCGCGCCGACATCGGCGTCAGCGCCGTGACCGTCGACAGCGGCGACTGGGACATGCACGTCGGGCTCGGCTCGCCCACCGCCGGCTGGATGGTTCGCAACGCCACCGAGCTCGCCGGCTGCATCGCCACCTTCTTCTCCGACCTCGGTCGTGCCGCCGACCGCGTCACCGTCGTGACCGTCAGCGAGTTCGGCCGCCGGGTGCAGGAGAACGGCAACGGCGGCTTCGACCACGGCTGGGGCAACGTCATGCTCGTCGCCGGGGCGGGGGTGCGGGGCGGTCGCTACTACGGGTCGTGGCCGGGGCTGGAGAACACGCTCGACGCCGACGTCGCCGTCACCACCGACTACCGGAGCGTGCTCGCCGAGGTGGTCGCGGCTCGGACCACGGCGTCCACGGCTGCTGTGTTCCCTGGGTTCAGGCGGGAGCGGGTCGGGGTGATGGTGGGGCAGTAGGACGGCCGTGTCGACGACGCTCAACCGTCCCCGGACCCTCGATCCTCGCCACTAGCATGCGCACGTGCAGATCGAGATCAACTGCTCCTCACCCACCTACGGCGGAGACAGCGTCGGGCGGGTCGGCGACTTCCTCGTCGACGGGCTACCCGACGTGGGGTCCGGCATCGAGAAGATCGAGGTCGACGTGCTCCTGCGCAGCGAGCCTCGCGCTCCTCGTGATCGTGCCGTCGAGGACATGCCGAGCGAGGAGATCGATGCCCTCCTGAACCTGATCTCGGGGGGCCAGGCGATCGGCCCGGACCACCCCGAGTGGAGCCGGGATCACGACGAGCGGCGCTCGAAAGGCCCGTCGCTGACCTTTCGCCGGGCGGCGCGCCGGGTGTCCGTGCGCATCGTCAGCGACCTCTCCGAGCTGGACGTCTACGGCACCGTGGACGTGACTCCCGAGCTCTTCGCGTCGGCAGCCCGCGAGGTCGTCGCCGGGCTCGAAGTCCTTCCACGACGGATCAAGCCGGACGATGACGTCGACGCGCGAACGTTCCTGTCCTTCGTGCGCGCGCGGCTCGACGATCTCCCCCGAACCCAGGACGAGCTGGATCTCGTGCTCGAACAGCTCCATGCGGCCGCCATCCGACGCTGGGACGCGATGGATGGCTGGGAGCGGCTGGACGTCGACTGGTCGGTGTTTGCCGCAGATGCACGTGAACGACTCCCCGACCCCTTCTTCTTCGATCCGGCCGACGACGAGGCCCCCCACGGGAACGACACCGGCGCCGATCTCCTCGTCACCTACCTGGACGAGCTCCCCGGCGACGGAATGGCCTTCGTCGATGCCTATGTGGTGGACATGGGCTGCGAGTCGTTGAGCGATGTCGCCGACATCGACACCTGGGAGCACGACGAACTGGTGATCGCCGCCGCGTTCGCCGAGATCATGGTGCGCGGCAGCACGTCCGCAGCGCTCGCCAACCTGGCGCTGCAAGCGCTCGACCGACGCCAGACTGAAGCCCCGAGCCCACGAAACGAGCAGCTGCGGCAGGCATTGACCTGACAGTGGTTGAGGACGTCGTCTGAAACCGGACGACGTGGTCGACACGGCCGGCCGCCCGCCTCGCCATGAATGGTCGTCACCAGCACCGCGGATCGTCGTCGGCAGGAGCCGACGTTCTCAGGCTTCGATCACCAACGAATCTGAGCCGTGCTGGAAGCCAGCGACGATCACCGTGCTGCGGAGCGATCTCCCGAAGCGCCCCGAACTCCTGCCAGAATCGCGGGTTGTCGCGAGCATCCTCGCTGACCGACCGGGAAGGTTGCGGAGCCAAGAACAACGTGGGCTCGTCGGCGGCCATGGATCGCACTGCGTCAGCCGAGACCAGGGGCTTGACCTCCTGGTCGCGGCAGGCCGCGTCGATGTCGATGCCACCCTTCCCCACACGAGGGCCCCTTCAACTTCTCTGAGTTGCTCAGGGGTGGGCACCCGACCTCGCTACCCAGGATGCGTCCGCTCGTCGGCAGGACCGCGCAGTCGGCGGCCGGTCCGGGAGCGCAGCAGCCATTCAAGCGAGATGGTCGGGCGGAGTCAGTCGCCCGCGGAGCGCAAGCAACGGTGCCGCCCACCCTCCGCGGCAGATCTGAGCATCTGCAGCCACCCTCGACGCGAAAAGAGATGACCGCTGGACGCTTGCCGCGCGTTCGCGTCACGGCTTGACTTCGAACATACATTCGACCATACTGGTGTGGTCATCTCGTGGAGCTCTCGGAGGCTCGCATGGACCACCCCCACCCGATCAGGGTTGCTGCCCGCGAGATCGACCATGCGCTGAAGACGGTCGCTGACGTGAACCCGTCGTTCATGACCACGCCCGACAAGGCCGCTGCGTTGCGCGAGCTCGCGGTGTTGGAGGCGCGGGTGGGTGAGCTGCGGCTGCGGGTCGCGGCGGACGCCTGCGACGTGGCCGAGGAGCACGGGGCGCGTGACGTCGGGGCCTGGACGGCGCACGCCGTACGACGCCGGCGGGCGGACTGTGCGCGCGAGCTGCGGCTCGCGCTGGCGCTGGCCGACCGGCCGGTGCTCGCGGCCGCGGTGCGTGAGGGGGCGGTGAACCTCGACCAGGCCCACGTGATCGCCGACGCCCTCGCCGCGCTGCCGGGTGACGTCGACGTCGAGGTGGTCGACCGGGCCGAGGTCGCGCTGGTGGGCTACGCCGCGGACTTCGACCCCACCGAGCTCCACCGCCTCGGTCGCCGCATCCTGGACGTGGTCGCGCCCGAGGTCGCCGAGGCCGTCGAGGCGCGGCACCTGGCCGACCTCGAAGCCTCCGCCCGGCAGCGGATGCGCCTCGGGCTCCGCGCCTGCGGGGACGGGACCACCCGCATCAGTGGGCTGATCCCGGACACCTCCGCGGCCCGACTCGCCACCTACCTGCACGCGTTCACCAACCCCCGACGTGAAGCCGACCCCACGGCGGTTGAGGTGCGAGCGGAGCGAGCCTCGAAACCCGGCGAGCCGCACGACCGCCGCACCCCCTACGGACGCCAAGCAGCCGCCGCGTTCTGCCAGCTCCTCGAAGCCGTCGACCCCGGGCGGCTCCCCTTGCACGGCGGGGACGCCACCACGCTGGTCGTGACCATGACCCTGGAGTCTCTGCAGTCGAAGCTGGGGACGGCGACGATGGGCAACCCCGGCCCCGGTGACAGCCTCGACCGAATCACCGCCGGCCAAGCACGCCGGCTGGCCTGCACCGCAGGCCTCGTCCCCGCCGTCCTCGGAGCGAAGTCCGAAGTCCTCGACCTCGGCCGTTCTCAGCGGCTCTACAGCCGGTCCCAACGCCGGGCGATGGGACTCCGGGACCGTGAGTGCCGCGCCGAGGGGTGCCACATCCCGGCGCCCTGGTGCGAAGCGCACCACCTCACACCGTGGTCCGCGGGCGGGCGAACCGACCTCGACGACGGGGTGCTGCTCTGCAGCCGACATCACCACCACGTGCATGACGCTGGCTACGACGTCGAGCAGCTGGCCGACGGGGGCATTCGGTTCCACCGGCGGGTCTAGCGGAGTGGTCGAGGTGGGCGGTCGGGTGCGGGGGTTTCGACACGGTCGCTAGCGCGACCTGCTCAACCAACGGTGGCCGCGCGACCTGCTCAACCAACGGGGGCGCGCGACCTGCTTAACCACCGGGGGGCGGGTTCACCCCTGGGGGTGCTCAGGTCGGGGCGGCCGAGGCCGATGGGGTCCGTTGCACGCCATCAGCCACGGAGGGCACCCATGACGAGCAACCTGCTGACCGAGCGCCGGCGGCCGAAGAAGAAGCGGAAGCGGAAGAAGGACGAGGGCAGGAAGCCCGCCAAGTCCAAGAAGCCGAAGAAGCCGAAGCGGCCGACCAAGGCCAAGCCGACGCCGACCCCCGCGAAGCCGACTCCCGCGAAGCCGACTCCCGCGCCGAAGCCGTCCCCCGCGTCGCCGTACGCCCCGGGGTCCTTCCCGGCCACGCCGGTCCTCGCGACCGCGGCCCGGCACCTGGTCAACCGGTTCAGCTACGGCATCACCCCCGCTCTCACCGCCGAGGTGCGGGCCGCGGGCGGGCACCTGGCCTGGTTCGACAAGCAGCTGGAGCGCACGCCGAGCGCGGACCCGTACGCCGAGTGGTGGCCGGACCTGACCCTCGACGCGAAGACGATGTACCAGCGCCAGGTCGACCAGGTGCGCGGCACCTGGGAGGTCAGCTACGACATCGGCCGGCGCACGATGATGCGACGGATCTGCTCGCCCGACCAGGTGCTCGAGGTGATGACCGAGTTCTGGGAGAACCACCTCCACGTGCCGACCAACGTCGACAACATCGCGGTCTACCGGGCGGCGTACGGGGAGGTCGTGCGCGCCGGGGCCCTGGGCCGGTTCGCCGACCTGCTGCCGGCGACGGTCCTGCACCCGGCGATGCTCTGGTACCTCGGCAACACCTCCTCGACCAAGAAGCACCCGAACGAGAACCTCGGTCGCGAGCTCCTCGAGCTGCACACCGTCGGCGTCGGCCACCACACCGAGGACGACGTGAAGAGCTCGGCGCGGATCCTCACCGGCTACCGGGCCAAGACCTACGGCACCTGGGAGCCCTACTACAGCGCCACCGACCACTGGACCGGCACCGTCACCGTCAAGGAGTTCACCGACCCCAACACCGCCGCCGACGGCCGCGACCTCACGCTCCGCTACCTGACCTTCCTGGCCCGGCACCCCGACACCGCCCGACGGATCGCCACCAAGCTGGTCCGCCAGTTCGTCACCGACGACCCGCCCACCGCCCTGGTCGACAAGCTCGCCGCCGTCTACCTCGCCAACGACACCGCCATCAAGCCGGTCCTGAAGGCCCTGGTCCGCTCGACCGAGTTCGCGGCATCCGTCGACACCCGGCTGCGGGACGCCGACGAGGACGTCGCGGCGACGTACCGGATCCTCGGCTCGATCCCGCAGCGCCCGGCCAGCGGCAACTCGTCGGCCAACCAGCTCTACTGGCAGGTCGGCACCCTCGGACTCAACCCGTTCACCTGGCCCCGCCCCGACGGGCAGCCGGTGCGCAACACCGCGTGGGCGTCGCCGACCCGGGCGCTCGCGTCGCTGTCGCTGCACTGGAACATGGCCGGCGGCTGGTGGCCGAAGGCCGAGATGACCTACCGGGCACCGACGACGTACCTGCCCGCCGCGAAGCTGACCTTCCGCGACCTCGTCGACCACCTCGCCCGCGTCTTCCACCAGCGCCCGTCGAGCGAGGCACTGCTGAAGGCCTGCTGCCTCGCCGCCGAGCAGAGCCCGACCACGGTCGTCACCGCCACGTCCGACGTCTTCACCTGGCGCTGGCCCCGGCTGTGTGCGGTCTTCCTCGACAGCCCCGACTTCTACTACCACTGAGGATTCGCGATGACGCTCACCGAAACCGCCGCCTGCGGCTGCCCGGAGGGTACGGCGCTCGCCGCCACCCGGCGCAGCCTCCTGGGCGCGGGTGCCGTCGCCGGGGCCAGCGTGGTCTTCGGCTCGACCGTGCTCACCACCATCGGGGGCGGCGCCGCGGCGGCCGCACCCGCCACCGGCGCCCCCGTCGTCGTCGTGGTCTCGCTGCGCGGCGCGGCCGACGGGCTCTCGCTCGCCGTCCCGTACGGCGACCCGGCGTACTACGCGGCCCGCCCGGGCATCGCCGTACCGAAGTCGGCACTGCTGGCGACCGACGGGTTCTTCGGCCTGCACCCGGCTCTCGCGCCGCTGGTCCCGCTGTGGAACGCCGGGAAGCTCGCCGCGGTCCAGGCCACCGGTCTCCCGGTCGCCAACCGCTCGCACTTCTCCGCCATGGAGGAGCTGGAGGACGCCGCCCCCGGGTCCGCCGCCCGCGTCGGCTGGCTGAACCGGATGATCGGCGCCGACCAGATCACCGGCCGGCTCCAGGCCGTCGCCGTCGGCAGCTCGCTGCCCACCTCGCTGCTCGGCCCCGAGACCGTGATGTCGTTCCGCACCCTCGACGCCGCCGTCGTGGCGGGCGCCGACAAGTGGGACACCAACGGCACCCGGACCCGGTCGCTGAACAGCCTGTGGGGCGCCGGCGGCCGCGAGATGGGCACCGGCATGCGGACCGCCCTCGGGGCCGTCGTCGACCTCGACGCGGCCAAGAAGCAGGAGGACCGCGCCTCGACGTACCCGAACAGCGAGCTCGGCAGGGCCCTCTCCTCGACCGCGCGGACGCTGCGCGCCGACCTCGGCGTCACCGCCGTCACCATCGACACCCAGAGCTGGGACATGCACACCGGCCTCGGCTCGGCGACGTCCGGCTGGATGGTCCGCAACGCCACCGAGCTCGCCTCCGCGATCGCCGCGTTCTTCACCGACCTCGGCCCCGTGGCCGACCGGGTCACGCTGGTGACGATCAGCGAGTTCGGCCGCCGGGTCCAGGAGAACGCCAACCAGGGCCTCGACCACGGCTGGGGCAACGTCATGTTCCTCGCCGGCGCGGGGGTCAAGGGCGGGAAGTACTACGGGACCTGGCCGGGTCTGCAGAACACGCTCGACGCCGACCTCAAGGTCACCACCGACTACCGCAGCGTGCTCGCCGAGGTCGTCGCATCCCGTACGACGGCCTCCACCGCCACCGTCTTCCCCGGGTTCACCCGCGAGCGGGTCGGGGTCATGGTCGGGCAGTAGCCCTGCCGGTGGTCGAGCAGCGAAGCCGCCCTGGCCCACCCGGTGGTCGAGCAGGAAGGCGCCCTGGCGCCCGACGACGTCGAGACCCCCGCAGCCCACCAGTGACCTCAACCCGGCGTCGCCTGCGGGCTGCGGGGGTTTCGACACGGTCGCTAGCGCGACCTGCTCAACCACCGGTGGGACTCGGGCACCGGGCTCGCGGGCTCCCAGGCGCGGCGGTGGGCGGCATTGCGACAGCCGCAGTCGTTGTCACCCGGGTAGCCCAGCGGGTCGTGGACCAGGGTGTGGCAGCAGGGGTCGCGCCAGACCAGCGGCTCGAGGAGCCGGGCGAGCAGGCCGGTGCCGGGGTGCTGGCAGGACGGGCAGGGGCGGGGACGGATCGGGGCCATGACCCATTGACCTCCCCGGCGCGCGGGCCGGACGGGCGCGGCCGTCGTACATCCCCGACATCGGGTATCCGTCAGGGCAGCGCGCTGAGCACCTGCTCCTTGCGGGGCGCGCCGGCGGCCCGGGCGACCTCGTGGCCGACGCCGTCGAGGACCAGCGTGGTGGGCGTGCGCAGGATCCCGAGCTCGCGGACCAGCTCCAGGTGGTGCTCGGCGTCGACCTCGAGGTGGACCACCCCGGGGACGACGTCCGCGACGTCGGCGAGGGTACGGCGGGTCGCGCGGCACGGCGCGCAGAAGGCGCTGGAGAACTGCAGCAGGGTGGCCCGCTCGCCGCGCTCGGCGTCGGGGACCGCGGCGAGGACGGCGGACCAGAGGTCGGCGGTCGGATCACCGGGTTTCGAGACGGGACTTCGTCGCTCCTCAACCACCGGGAGGGCGGCCGCGGCCGGCGGGGCGGACCGGGAGCGGAAGCGGCCGTCGGCGTACTGCCGGTAGAGGCCGAAGGCCACCGCCACCACCAGGGCGGCGAGCGCCACCCCCAGACCGAACGTCATGCGGGAACAAGGCCGGGCGGGGAGCCGGTATTCCGCCGCCCTAGGATCGGAGGATGCGCCGGGAGCTCGCGATCGTCGTCGCGGCGTGCCTCACCGGGCTGATGATGCTGCTGATCGCCGGCCACGGGCCCTGGGCCGGCAGCGTGATCTGGCGGGTCAGCCCCGGCCACGGCCTCAACAACGGCGACCTGCCCGTGCTCGGGCTGTGGATCGTCGGGATGGGCGCGGTCGTGCTGTTGGCGCGGAGGGACTGATCGTCCCTGTCAGCGTTGCTCGTCGGCTACAGGACGAAGTAAAGGATGAGCGCGATCGCGAGGAGGACCGTCAGGCCGATGCCGACGTAGAGCAGCCACGGTGTGCTCTTCTCGGGCACCGGCTCGGGCTCCGGCGGCGGGGCCAGGACCGGGGGCGGGAGCGGGGCCGGCGGGAGGACGGGGTGCAGGTCGCCCTGGCAGCGCAGGCAGTGGGTCTCGGTGACCGGGTTGGACTCGCGGCAGTGCGGGCAGTCGAGCTTGCCGACGGTCACCCGTCCGGCGGTGCCGGGCAGTCGGCGCAGCGCGTCGGAGGACGGACCGCTGGAGGTGTCGAGCACGATCGCGGCCGGCGTCCAGAAGAGCGGGAAGTCGCAGCGGCGGCAGAAGTCCTCGGCCTCGCGGCGGTTGACGGTGATGGTGGCGACGGTGCCGCACTCGGGGCACACGACCTCGCGGCGCGCGCCCTTGGTCTCGGCGACGACGATGATCGGCTGCTCCTCCGGCGCGGGCTCCGGGACGGGCGTGAGCGCGGTGGTCTCGTCGGGGTCCCCGGCGTCACCGAGGTGCTTGCCAGCACTCATCGTGTCGCTCACCAGTCCTCGTCCTCCTCGGAGCTCCACACGCGCTCGGAGCCGACGTACAGCTCGGCCCGCACGTGCGCTGGAACCTCATCCTTCACCATGTCGACAAACGCGTCCCGCTCCAGGGACCCGGTGTCCGCGACGCTCATCGAGACCCAGGCCGTGTCCTCCGGGACGTCGCCGGCGCGCCAGACGCCACCGCCCTCCCGGACCTCCGCCGGACCGCCGCTGAGCAGCTCGAGGAAGGAACGCAGACCGTCCACCGTGCCCCGCGTCGCGAGGGTGTGGGCGGCGGTGGCCACGATACGGCGCCGCAGCGCCACCGGCATGGAGTTGTCGAGACTGTCCACGCCGATCCACGACCCCAGCCAGGCGATCGAGTCCTCCGGCGCGACCGACAGGTCGGCGACGTGGTCGACGTTGTCGGCGTCCTCGAGCAGCGTGGTGCCGATCTCCTGGAAGATCGAGACGAATCGGACGAAGAAGTCCTGGCTCAGCATCTGCACCGGCAGCTGGCGCAGCAGCCAGTCGTCGGCCCGGCGTGGCTGCCGGTGACCGCTGGTCAGCGCCGCGGACGCCCGGACCAGGGAGGTCACCGCACCACCACCTGGTGCACGGCCGACAGGAACAGCGACTGCCGGTCCAGCCGGATGACGTCCTTGGCGGCGCCGAGGCGGCGGCCCGAGCGGAGGTCGTACTCGAAGAGCAGCGCCTCCTCGACCCGGTCGACGCCTTCGACGGACTCCAGGATCTGGGTCACCGTCGCGACGTTGAGGTCGGCGTCGAAGGGCCAGCCGGTGCCGTCGGGGCCGCCCACGAGCGGGTTGACGTAGCGGTTCAGCGCGTCGACCGCGCGCTGCCGGACGATGCCGGGCGGGCGCCCGGGGGCGCCGTACACGCGGGCGACGACGGAGACGCCCTGGTAGAACGGCGTCGTCACCTCGACCGCCGTCCCGATCACCCGGTGCCGGTCGAGGTGGTCGGAGATCTCCTCCATCAGCGGCTGCGAGATCGCGTAGTCGTCGATCTGGTGGCCGCCGACGTCGCCGCGGGCGTGCGGGACGACCAGCAGCTGCACGGTGCCGTTGCCACGACCGGCCGAGCGGCAGCGGGCACGGGCGACCTGGGGCGAGGCCTCGAGGGTGAGCCGCTCGTAGTCGCCGGCGGTGACCGCGCGGCGACCGGTGCGCAGCGACAGCGGGCCGCGGACCTTGGCCTCGGCGACGGTCTCGGCGTCGACACCGCCGGTGGCCGCCTCCAGGTTCACGACGCCGCTGACGAACGGCAGCGTCGAGCGGAGCAGGCTCAGGGTCCGGGCGCCGACGTTGCCGCGCGTGCCGCCGCCGTGGCGGTACGACGTGACCTCGATCCGCGCGCCGTCGCGCGGGATGGCGCCGTGCTGGCGCACCGAGCCGTCGGGGTAGCGGACCCGGGGACCGAAGTGGATGGTGCCGGTGCCGCTGTCCCAGACGTAGTGCTGGTCGCCGGCGTGCGACTCCGAGAAGTCCGCGACCTCGGTCCAGGCGTACCCCTGGTCACCGTCGACGACGCGCACGACCTCGTCGGCGCGGCGCGGCAGGACCGGCGTACGAGAGACCCCGAACACCTGGCCGGCGCCGCCGTCGCTGCGGCCGATGACCTCTGCAGGAGCGGTCTCGGCATGCTCGGCACGCACCGTGCCGCCCAGCGCGGCGACCTCGATGCTCTGCACGCGCGGCGAGGCCTTGTACGTCGGCTGGCCGCTGGCCGGCGACAGCAGCCGGGCGCGCAGCCAGTACGCCGAGGTGTTGCCGACGCTCATCGGCACGTGGACGGTCGGGACCATCAGGACGATCTCGCCGGCCCGGTTGAGCCCGCCGGTGGTGTCCTCGTAGACGTCGGTGGCGATCCAGGCGTCGCCGTTCCAGACCTCCCAGGCGAGCGGGGGCCGGCGCGGGTCGACGCCGATGCCCTCGGCCTCGGCGGCCACCGAGATGCGCAGCACCATGCCGGCGAGCGAGTCGTGGAAGCCCAGGCAGAACGCGTCGCCGGGGGTGAGCTGGTCGGAGGCGAAGATCGCGACCCCGGCCGGGTTGAACCGGAGGTCCTCCCAGACGTCGCGGGTCCGGCCGTCGCTGACCGTGACGACCTGCGCCGACTCCAGGACCGGCGGCGCGATGACGAGCTCGGTGTCGGTGCTGAACACGACCGCGTCGGCCCGCTCGGCCGCACCGGCGACCGTCATCACCTCGGTGTTCGCGGGGACCACGACGGGCGAGTCGAGGACGGCCGAGAGCCAGAAGGTCAGGTCGGTGCTCGCGACCGCGGGCGGGAACGGCTCGATGCCCACCATGTTGAGGAAGTGCGTGTAGAGCCGCTCGGGCACCTGGTTGACCCGGAAGAGCACCATCTCGCTCATCCAGGCGAACAGCTCGATGAGGGCGACGCCGGGGTCCGAGACGTTGTGGTTGGTCCACTCGGGGCAGTAGCGCGGGATCAGCCGCTTCGCCTCGTCGACGATGTCCTGGAAGGTCCGGTCGTCGAGGCCGGGGGTCGGCAGTGGCATGGGGGCTCGCTCTTCACTCGGCGTCGTGCGGGATGACGTAGAACGGGTAGACCAGGTTGCGCCGGTCGTTGGTGGCGCGCACCCGGTAGGTGATGCCGATCCGGACCAGGGAGGGGTTGTCCGCGTCCGGCTGCGGGTCGACGTCCTCGACGATCACCCGCGGCTCCCACTGGGCCAGCGCGTCGCGCACCGCCTGGGAGATCAGGCCGAGGAGGTTGGCGGTCACCGGCTCGAAGAGCAGGTCCCAGATCCGGCAGCCGAACTGGGGGCGCATCAGCCGCTCGCCCGGCGCGGTCATCAGCACGATCTCGATCGAGCGGTCCAGTTCGGGGATGCCGTCGGAGAGCCGGATCGAGCCGGTGTGGTCGACGCCCAGGGGCCAGCCGAACCCGCGGCCGACGAACAGGCTGCTGTCGCCGTCGTTGCTGCCGGGCAGCGCGATCTCGGACATCAGTTGATCGCCACCATCGCGCCCTTGATGGTCAGCGGACCGCCCGCCTCGACCTTGCCGGTCGCCGAGGCCTTGACCTCCACCTGGGCCCCCTCGAGGGACGCCTTGGTGTTGCCCTTGAGGCCGACCTCGGTGCCGCCGGAGACGTCGACCTTCTGCTTGGCCTTCAACGTGATGTTGTTGCCCTCGATCGTGACGTCGCCCGAGTCGCTGAACTTGATCGTGGCCTGGCCGTTGGTGATCGTCACCGGCTTCTTGTCGATCTCGATGTCGAACTTGTCCTCGCCCAGCCGGATCTTGTGCTTCTTGCCCTTGAGGGTGATCAGGATGTGCTGCTCGGCGGGCTGGTCGCCGTCGGCGAGCTCGATCAGGTGGCCCAGCCGCGAGGTGATCCGCCGGTACTTCACCTTGTTCTGGTCGACGTCGTCGGCGGTGGGCAGGCCCTTGTTCTTCGAGAACAGCCCGCCCAGGATCACCGGCCGGCGGGTGTCGCCCTGCTCGAAGGCGATCAGCACCTCGTCGTTGACCTCGGGGGTGAAGACCATGCCGCGCTTGTCGCCGCCGCCCAGGGTCACCAGGCGGGCCCAGTGGGACTCGACGTCGCCGGAGATCGTCGTGTACTTCACCTTGGCCCGGCCGATCTTGTCCGGGTCGGCCAGGTCGGTGACCAGGGCCGGCAGCACGCCGCTCATGGTCAGGCCCGGGTCGCGACGGCCGGCGCCGAGCACGTCGACCATGTCGGCCGGCCGGTGCGGACCGGCGGCGAACTTCGTGAGGAAGCCCTGGCTGTGGTTGTAGGTGTGCTCGACCTTCGAGACCAGGTAGCTGCCGGACGTGGGCCCGGCGTTGGCGACCTTGACCGTCACGCCGGGGGCGATCGCGGCGTTGGCCTCACCGGTGCCGCGGGCCAGCACCCCGGCGGCGCGCACGTCCGCCAGGAACGACTTGGCGAGCGTGGTGGCCTCGGCGGAGTCCAGCGGCGGCGGGTCGGCCACCAGGGCGTCCTTGCTCCAGCCGCGCGAGCCCGCCCCGCTGCGGCCGGGGACGTGGGTGACGAAGGTGGACTCAGCCGACGACTTCACCTCGGACTCGCCCTTGATCGCGGCCTGCTGCGACTGGTCCCAGCCGGTCACCGACACCTTGTCGGGGCCGCCGGCCGAGGCCTTCACGGAGAACGACCACAGCTGCGCCGTACCGAGCTCGACGTTGACCGTGGCGCTGGAGGTGCCGGCGGCCTGGACCTTGAGGCTGGTGCCCTCGACGAACCACACCAGGCCCGCGCGGGCGGCCAGCGCGTTGAGGTAGTCGAGGTCGGAGCCGGCCTGGAGGAGGTAGGGGTGCGAGCCGGTGGCGCCGCTGACCGAGGCGCTCAGCCCGGTGCCGGCGACCAGCTTGGAGATGATGTCGCTGTAGGTCTGGTTGAGGAACGCGCGGCTCTTGACGCTGCCGCCCATCCGGTGCGCCTTGTCGTCGACGGTGACGATGAGCTCGGGGGTGTGCAGGCCGTCCTGGTCGAGGGCGATCCCGGTGACCTCACCCTTGAACAGCGACTTCGTCCCGGCGAGGACCTCCACCTCCGCGCCCACCTTGAAGGCCGCCGAGGTGGCCAGCGCGTAGCCGTTGTCGACGAACCGCAGCGTTGAGCGACCGACCAGGCCGAGCGCGCGCTCGACCCGGACCGACACGAGGTTCTCCAGCCACTTCTGCGCCAGCGACGCGCCTTCGAGCTTGATGGACGGCGCGGTCAGGACGGCCGGCATCAGGCCTCCAGCCGCGGGATGTCGAGGAGCGCACCGGCCTTGATGGCCAGTGGGTCCTCGAGGCCGTTGGCGCTGGCCAGCACCCGCCAGCGGGTGGCGTCGCCGTAGTAGCGGGCGCTGATCCGGTCGAGGGTCTCCCCCGGCTGCACCCGGTGCACCCGGCTCGGGTTGGGGGTGCCGGACGTCGGGTTCTGCGGACCGAACGCGTTGGACCGCTCGTACTGCATCAGCTCCAGGTGCAGCTGCGCCCGCAGCGGCACGCCGGTCGAGGAGAAGTAGGTGAAGGTGAGTCGCAGGTCCTGGACGACGGCCTTGAACGAGTGCAGGTCGCCCCAGTGGAACGTCACCGTCGGTGGCCGCGCGTTGTTGGTGGTCTCGTCGGAGCCGGGCAGGCTCGGGTCGACCTCCATCAGGCCCAGGATCTTCCCGGTGTGGGCGGTGACCGCGGTGCCGACGTCGGTGGTGTCGAAGATCAGGTCGAGGGCCATCCAGCCGGAGCTGGCGCCGGCGTACTGCAGGGTCGGGACGCCCTTGCCGGGCATCGGGTTGGACACCCAGTTGTTGCGGCGCCCGATGCTGAGGGTCTCGGGGTTGTAGAGGCAGGGCACCCGGGTGCCGTCCTCGGTCTCCAGGAACGCCTTCTCGAGCTCGGCCATCAGAACGCCGCCCAGTCCTGGCGCCGACCGCGCCGCTCGAGCTCGTCGATGACGCGCTGCTCGACCCGCTCGACGACCGCGTCGACCAGGCCCTCCAGGGCCCCGCCGGGCTGCAGGGCCTCGCGGAAGCCGCCGTCGCCACCGCTGGAGATGGCGGTGGGGCTGGACTCCTCGAGCGTCGACAGGGAGCGACGGATCACCGGTCCGGAGGACGACGGGCCCCCGGCCGACCACGAGTGCTGCTGGTGACCGGACATGGAGGATCCTCCCTCGTCGAGGAGACGTCGTACGACGCCCTCGGGGACCGAGCTGAACAGGTGGGCGGTGGACTCGACCAGCGACTGCGGGGCGCCGCTCGGGCTGGTCGAGGAGGTGGACGGGCTGCTGGTCGCGCTGCTCGCCGGGGCGCTGCTCGCCGGGGTGCGGCGGGCGACGTCGGGGACGGGCGGGGCGTCGGACGCACCGTCGACCCGCGACGGGCTGATGCTGATCCGGGGCGGGGCCACGGTCATCCGGCTGATCCGGCCCGCCGGGGCCGCACCGGGTCCGCCGGTCGGACCGGCTCCGGGTGGGGCGATCAGGCCGACCGCCGGGACCGGCGGGGCGGAGTCGACCGAGCGGAGGACGGTGCCGGGGACCGTGACGGGACCGGGGACGGCGGCCGCCGGTGTCCACGGGCCGGCGCTGCTGGCCGCCGGTGCGGACGGCGACCCGGCAGGGGTACGACGCAGCACCTCGCCACCGCGGTCGGCACGGGCGAGCAGGCCGGGGACCGGGACGCCACCCGGGGTCGGCGGCGCGGCGTACGACGTCCGGGCCGCACCGAGCACCGGTCCGCCGGCCAGCGACGCGGAGGCGCTCGAGGCCGTGGAGCCGGGGGCGCCGGGGCGGGCCCAGCGGAGCACGGTGGTCGGCGAGGCCGCCGGGGTGGCCACCTCGCGGGGCGCGGCCGGGGTGGGGTAGAGCGGCGTCGAGGCGGTCGACGCGGCGGGGGTCGACGTGGCGCCGGTCGACGTGGCCGGGATCGACGTGGCCGGGGCGTTGCTCCGGCTCGCGTCGGCCGGGGCGGCCTGGGGGTTGATCGAACGTTCGATCAACCGCGCCGGCGCGGTCGCGGGGGCCGTAGACCCGGCCGGCGTCGTCGCCGAGCTGGCGGTGGCGGTGGCGGCCGCCGGGGTCGTCGGGCGGGCGGGGGCCCCGGCCGGGGCGCTGCCGGCGCCGGCCGCGGGAGCGGAGGCGCTGCGGCGCAGCGGCGCAGCGCTCGCGGCGGCGGCCCGGGCGGGCGCCGTACCGGAGCGCGGGGTCGGCGTGGTCAGCGGCCGAGTGGCCGCGCCCGAGGTGGTCGCGCCGGTGACCGGGCGGATCGCCTCGGCGCCGGCGAAGCCCGACGCCAGCGAACGGCGCGCGTCGACGCCGAAGGCCGTCCGGCGCCGCACGGTCATCAGTTCGGGCATCGCGATGGAGCCGCTGGTGGTCGCCGTGGCGGGTGAGAAGGACCCGGACAGCAGCGAGGCGACCGGACGAGGCGGCTCGCCGACCTGCTGGGTGGTGACGCGTCGGACCTGCTCGGGCGCCTGCTCGCGCGCCGGGGTGGACGGCGGGATGGACGCCGTCGTGGGCGACGGCGCGGGCGACGAGGTCGCGGCCGCTGGTGCCGCGACCGGGGTCGGGGTCGGGGTGGTTCCCGACGTCGCGGCGGGACCGACGGCCGGGCTGCGGCGGAGCTCCCCCGCGGTGGCCGGGCTGGGCGGAGCCGGGCTCGCGACCGCGGGACTCGACGCCCCCGGAGCGGCCGGGCGCGCGGTCGGCGAGGTGCTCGACGAGGTGGCAGCGGTGGGCGCACCCGACGCTGCCGGGGCCGGGGAGGTGGCCGGCGAGGTGGCCGGCGAGGTGGCCGGCGAGGTGGCCGGCGGCGGGGCGGAGGGACCGGCGGAGGCGGGGGTACGGCGTACCTCGGGCGGGGCGACGGCGACCGCCGGGGTGCTCGTGCGGGCGGCCGAGCTGCTGGAGGCCGGTGCCGGGGCGGACGCCGCAGCGGCGGCGATGCCCGGGGCGACCGCGGAGCGACGGACCTCGGTGGCGGGCCGGATCGCGGTGTCGGCGACCTCGGGGCTCCACATCCGGCGGATCGAGCGGGCGGTGGTGCGGAACAGGTTGCCGGGTGCGCCGCCGAGCGGGGCAGCCAGGACCTCGCGCGCGCTCCGCAGCAGGGTCGGGCCGGTTGCGGGCTCGGGCACGGTCGCCGACGCCGACGACGCGGCCGGGGCGGTCGACGCGGCGGCGGTGCCCGGGACGGTCGCGGACGCCGCCGGCGACGGCGCAGTCGCCGCGGCCCGCGCTGCCTCGGCCGCGGGGACGGGGACCGAGGGGTCGGCCGGCAGTCGGTGGATGGTGGGCCCGACGGCGGGGGCCGGGGTCGCCCCGGACGGCGCCGAGGCCGAGGGCGAGGTCGAGGCCGGAGCGGACGGCGCGGCCGGGCTGCTGCCGGCGACCGACGGGCCCGAGGTCGGGTCGGCGGCCGCGGACGGCGCGGCGGGGGCGGGGGTCGCCGACGGAGCCGGGGCAGACGCCGGCCCGGCGGTCGAACGACGGACCGGGCTCGCCGGCGCGGACGAGGGACCTGCGGCGGCCGAGGACGCCGGGACCGCGGTCGGACGCGCGGTGGCGGCGGGCGCCGTGCCCGGGGGCGCCGCGGCCGCGGCGGAAGCCGCAGCGGCCAACCGGCGCGTCTCGGCGGCCTGACGCATCACCACGCTGGTGGCGCCCCAGAGGTCGCGCCGCGACGAGGGGGCAGCGGCGTGGGAGCGGGAGATCAGGTCGGAGCCACCGGCGCGGATCGCCACCGGCGTCGAGACCCCGCTGGCCAGCGAGCGGTCGCCGGTGCTGGTCGACGCGGTCGCGAGCTGGTCGAGGGCCTGCGGGCCGCGGCCGGCGACGGGAGCCCGGCGGACGACGCTGCTGAACCGCGGCCGGGTCGGCGAGAGCTGCCAGGCCGACCGGCGGACCGCGGTCGTCGAGATGGCGGACGATGGCACGGACGTGCCCGACGCGCCCGATGTGCCGGACGAGGTCGGGACCGCGCTCGCGGGCGGACCGCCCGCAGCGGGCGCCGAGGGCGCGGCCGGGCCGGCCGGTGTGACCGGCATGGCCGGAGCAGCGGGCGCGGCGGAGCCGGCGCTCGGAGTGCGTCGTACGGCGGGAGCCGGACCGGCCGGGGCCGACGGCACGGCCGCCGATGCGCCAGCAGCGGAGCCGGACGGCGCGGAAGCGGTCGGAGCAGGCGGGACGGAGGGCACACCGGGAGTCGACGACAGCGGAGCCGTCGGAGTGGGAGCCGTCGGGGTGGGAGCCGTCGGGGCGGCAGCCGCGGGACCGGCGGTCGGACCGCCGCGCTCACCCTCGGGGCCGGACCCCGAGTCACCTGCGCTCGCCCGCGGACCGGAGGGACTCCCGCCGCCCGGCGACCGGGGGGCGGCCGGGGGCGTGGCGGGGCTGGGGGCGGGCGCCGAGGCGGCGGGCGGGGACGGCGGGGCGGGCGCGGGCGGCGCCGACGCCGCAGGGGTACGGCGGACCGGGGCCGGCGGGGGCGCGGACGGGCGGGCGGGCGCCATCGAGGCCGGGGCGGAGGCGGCGGCCTCGGCGTTCTTGCGGGCGACCGTGGCGGCGTGCAGCCGGGCCTGGTCGGCGGCCATCAGCATCGGGCCGGCCGCCACGGTCTCGGTGTGGCGGCGGACGTTGGCGACCTCGGCCTGCAGCCCGCCGACGATGCCGCCGGGACTCCAGCTCTGCTCGTTGGGGACCGACCGGGCGGCCCGGGGCAGCTCGCGGCCGCCCAACTGCTCGACCGGCACGGAGCGCGACGGCGCGAGCCAGCTCGGGGTCGACGACGCGGCGGCGACCGCGCGGCGCAGGCCGACGGCCCGACCGGGAGCAGCCGGCGCGGAGGCGGCGACCTCCGGCGAGGCCGGCATCGGGACCCACCAGCGCGGCGGACGGACGTAGCCCTCGAGCGAGGCGGTGGGATCGGGGCCGGCCAGCGCGCGCCGTACCTCGACCGGGCGGGAGGTGGCGGCGGCGAACCGGCTCACGCCGGAGGCCAGGCTGCCGATCCGCGACGGGAGCGGGCGACCCAACGGCGGGCCGGGCATCCGCATGCGACGCACCGCTGCCGCGCCCAACCAGTGGCTGGGCGCCTCGGGGGCGGTCTCGATCGTCGTCTCGCTCATGGTCACGCACAGCCTGCCACGGTCGGGGGTCCCAGGTCTGCGAACTCGGAAAGGTCCCGGACCGGCTAGGACTGGGTCTTGGCCCGGAAGCCGTGGTGGGTGATCTCCAGCTCCTCCTCGAGCGCGTCGCGGCTCTCGACGGAGAACTCGGGACCCTTCCAGCGCACGGGGAACACGTCGATCAGCTCCCAGGCCCGCAGCCGGGTGCCGTCGCCGCCGAGGGCGGTGATCGCGCCGGTGGACCGGGTCAGCTTGTTGCTCGACGCCGCGAAGCCCTCGCCGGAGGACTTGTTGAGCCAGTCGAAGAGCGCGTTGCTCTGGGTGATGCCGCGCTTGAAGACCACGTTGGGCCAGGTCATCCGGCCCGGGACGCGGTGGCTGAAGCCGTTCTGGCCGCCCTCGCGGAACTCCTCGACCCCGACGGTGACCTGCAGGCCGTGGATCTCGCGGAAGATGCCGAGCTCGACCCCGTCGAGCTCGAAGAGGAAGCGGGCAGCGGTCGGCAGATCACCGCCCAGCATCTGGGTCGCCGGGTCAGCCATGGTCACGCACCACCTGCCATGCTCGCTCGTTCAGGGAGACGACCGCGCGCACCATCCGCACGCGGTCCATGTGCTCGAGGTCGAGCAGCTCGTCGAGGCTCCAGTGCAGGTGGTACGCCAGGTAGGCGATCTCCTGCCACAGGGCGTCGGTCGGATAGCGCAGCATCCGGCGACGCCTACTGCGTCCGCCGCGGGAGCTCCTCGATGCCGCGACGCATGTGGGGCCGGGAGACCGTGGGCGGCGGCGTGGCCGCTGCCCCCGGCTCCGACTCGCCGTCGAGCCCGTCCGCGCCGTCGGACGCGCCGTCGGCGGCCGGCTCGGGCTCGGGTGCCGGCGTCGCTGCCGGGGCCGCCGCGGGGGCGGTCCCGAGCAGCGCGCTCGACTCCTGGGCGTTGATCAGGGCGTCGTACTCCTCCTGGCTCCCGAAGTTGATCACTCCGTAGAAGTCCTGGAGGAACGCGAGGTCGACGGCGAAGAGGCCTTCGATCTCGTGTGCGGTCACCATCTCGAGGCTGCCGAGCTTCTGGACCACCCGGGTCAGCACCAGGATGGTCAGGCGCGGGTCGTCGGGGCCGGTGATGCGCGGGTCGCGCAGCGGCTCCAGCTCGTCACGGGCGGTCGCCAGACGCATGGTGCCGGTCTTGTGCAGACCGCCGTCCTGGTCGACGTAGCCGCGCGGGAGGGTGAACTCGTACGACGTCTTGAGGGTCACGAACCCAGTATCACTTCTTCGTGGTGGTCCCCGAGGGGAACTGGCTCACTTGACCCGCTGGAGGCGCTCGATCACCAGGGTGATCGTCTCCTTCAGCGGGTCGTTGGAGTCAGCGGAGACGCCGTCGGTCGCGATCTTGCTCGGCCAGGCGCTGAAGAAGTTGAAGCGGCCGACCTCGGTGCCGACGACGTCGTACAGCACGATCGAGCC
Source organism: Nocardioides sp. CCNWLW216 (assembly GCF_037120545.1). Classification (NCBI taxonomy): domain Bacteria; kingdom Bacillati; phylum Actinomycetota; class Actinomycetes; order Propionibacteriales; family Nocardioidaceae; genus Nocardioides; species Nocardioides sp. CCNWLW216. The sequence goes on along the minus strand of NZ_JBBBBJ010000001.1, from coordinate 28,652 downwards.
GTTCTTGCGGTTGTTCGTACGGTCGGCGGCCGCGAAGCCCTTGTCACGGACGTCCGTGAACCACTTCCAGATCGGGTCGCTCATGGCGTCCAGCGGAGCCATGCGGGTGATGGAGAGGTCAGCGACCTTGGTGGCGGTGCCACGGGTCTTGACCAGCTCGCTCATGCCGTTGGCGCCCACCTGGGTGGTCTCCACGACGTCGATCTCCTGCTCGAAGCCCGAGACGCCGGACAGCACGATCGCCACGTCGTCGATCTCGAGGAAGAAGTTCTGGGATACGACCGGGTCGGTCGAGATGAGGCTCATCTGTGTTCCTTATCTGTGAACAGGGGCGAAGGTCAGGAGGACTGCTTGTGCTGGGCGATGCGGAAGACCACGAACTCCGCGGGCTTCACCGGGGCGATACCGACCTCGACGATCAGCATGCCGGCGTCGACCGACTCCGGCGGGTTGGTCGAGGCGTCGCACTTGACGTAGAACGCCTGGTCGGCGCTCGCGCCGGACAGCGCGCCGGCGGTCCACAGACCGCGCAGGAAGCCGCTGACCGTGCGGTTGACGCCCTCCCACAGGGTGACGTCGTTGGGCTCGAAGACGGCCCACTGCGTGCCGCTGAGGATGGCGGTCTCCACCATGTTGAACAGGCGGCGGACGTTGATGTAGTTCCAGTCGGTGTCCGAGGCCAGGGTGCGGGCGCCCCAGATGCGGATGCCGCGGGTGCCGAACGGGCGGATGCAGTTGATGCCGATCGGGTTGAGCAGCGACTGCTCGTTCTGGGTGACGCTGCGCTCGATGTCGAGCACGCCGCGCATCGTGTCGTTGGCCGGGGCCTTCCACACGCCGCGGGTGTCGTCGGTGCGCGCCCAGACGCCGGCGATGTGGCCGGACGGGGGGATCAGGATCTCGTTGTCGCCGTTGGTCGGGTTCGGGTTCTCGACCTTGATCCAGGGGTAGTACAGCGCGGCGTAGGCCGAGTCGTACATCGCGACCTCGGAGCGCCACTCCTTGATCTGCTGCGGGTTGAAGCCCGGAGGGGAGTCGAGGATGGCCATCCGGTTGCCGTTCTGCTCGCAGTGCGAGATCAGGGCGGTCTGCACGGCCTTCCAGAGGCCGAGGTCGATCGACCCGTCCTCCTTGGTGGCGGCGGTGATCAGGTCGGGGACGACCACGATGGTGACGTCGTCGGCGACGGCGAGGCCGTTGATGCCGGCGCGGGCCGACTCGGAGCCGGCGAACTTGCGGCCGGTGACGGGGACCGGGACCGGCGCCTCCTTCTCCAGCGGGTAGACGCCCGGCTTGACGAGCTCGAGCTGGGCCGACAGGTCGGCGTCCTCGTCGAGGTTGAGCTCGATCTTGACCTTGGTGGAGGTCGCGTTGACCTTCGTCGCGACGTTGGAGTCGCCCTTGCCGAAGTCGAGGCCGGAGTACTCCTCGACGGGCGAGCCGCCCTCGAGGATGGTCAGCGTGAAGGTGGCGGCACCCTCGTCGTCGCTGTCACCGGCGTCGTCGGTCGAGATCGCGATGGCGATGTCGGCGTCGGGCTCGATGCTCTCGACGGCGACGGGCAGGCCGAGGGCGCGGTCCGAGGCGGGCAGCGCGGCCTTGGCGGGCGCACCGGCGGGCTCGGTGTTCGGGACCCGGCAGATGTAGGCGATCGAGCCGCCGTTGGCGAAGTAGCCGTAGACCGACAGCGGGAGCACGCAGCCGGGGGCGAACCCGCCGTACAGCGCCTCGAACTGGGTCCAGCTGGTGACCAGGCGGGGGGCCAGGCCCTGCGGGTCGTTCGCGTCGTCGGTGGGGAACGTCTCGGTGAAGCCGACGAAGGCGGCGACCGCCGTCGGGGCCGCGCTGAGGATCTTCTGAGAGGAGGCGACCTCCTCGATGTACACGCCCGGGGCGGTGTAGGTAGGCATGGGATCTCCGCTTGTCGAAAGGAAGGGGTGGAGCAAGAAGTTCTGCCGGACCAGATCCTTGATCCCCCTGGGGCCGTCCGGGCGAGAACGGCGCAACGTAGTCCGAAGTGACCACCCTTTTGTCCCGAAAGTCCTTTGCCGCGCCGCTCGGTGCGCGAGGATGCGGAGCGTGCTCACCGGCCCCCTGGACGACCCCCTGGACGCCGCGGCCCGCGCCGACCTGGATGCGCTCGCGACCTGCGGTCGACCCGCGATCGAGGTGCGCGCCCGGATCGTGCTCGCCGCGGCCGGTGGGGCCGGCGACGCCGCCGTCGCCGGGACCCTCGGGGTGAGCCGGCCGACCGTCACCACCTGGCGACGCCGGTACGACGAGGGCGGGATCGACGCGCTCCGCGACCGGCCCCGCGCCGGCCGTCGGCGGCACCTCGACGAGCGGGCCATCGTGACCGCGACGCTCGAGCCGCCGCCCCGGATGCTGCGCGCGACGCACTGGTCGGCGCGCCTGCTGGCCGGCCAGCTCGGCGTCGGGCACAGCACGGTGGCGCGCGCGTGGGCGTCGTACGGCGTCCGGCCGCACGGGAGCGAGACCTACCGGTTCGCCACCTCGCCCGAGCTGGTCGCACACGTCGCCGACGTCATCGGCGTCGCCGTCACCCCCGACGCCCGGATCCTCGCCCTGCGGGTCCACCCGACCGGCCGGCAGGGCCGGCACGTCCAGCGCGAGGCGGCCCGGGCGACCGGCATGGGCCCGATCGGCATGTACGTCGCACTGCGCGCCGCCCTCGACGACCCCGCCGCCCACGCCGCGCAGCCCTCCCCCGACCTCGGCCGGTTCCTGCAGGTCGTCGAGCGGGCGCACCTGACCGCCGAGCAGCGCGGCCCGACCCTCGCCCTGGTCGTCGACGACCCGGCCGTCCTGGAGCGTCCCGACCTCGCCCCGTGGGTCGCCGCCCACCCCCGCGTCGCCCGCCACCACGCCTCCGGCGCCGACGCCTGGCTCGACCTGGTCGAGGTCTGCCTGACCATCGTCGAGCACCCCGCGACCCAGCGCGGCGCCGACGGCTGCGTGCCCGAGCTCGACGAGCTGCTCCGCGGGGTCTCGCAGGACGGCGCGGGCCTCACCGCCCCGTTCGTCTGGACGTCGCGGATCCGGCCGCTGCGACGCTGAGGCTCAGCCGGCGGTGGTCCTCACGGCGCCGGTCATCGTCATGCTGACGACGCCGCCGAACGCGCAGCTGCAGGTCGAGCCGGAGACCAGGGCCGGCTTGCCGCCGATCGTGGTCTTGGCCGCACCGGGCGCCCAGGGACCGGCGATGGTCGGCACGCACGGCATCGGGGTGAGCACCCCGAGGGCGGCGGAGGTGGCGGCCGCGACGGTCGGGTTGGACATGCTGGTGCACATCCCGAACGGCATGACGTTGACCATCGGGGCGATGTCCATGATGGTGCCGGCCGGACGCCCCTCGATGGTCACCCGGCTGATCGGCAGGAAGCTCAACGACGACGGTGCGACGCCGAAGGAGCACGTCGCGATGGCTCCGGTCACGGCCGATGTGCCCACAGGGTCCTCCTCGATCGAACGTTCACGACGGTTCCTCGGCGACCATCGTGGCCCGGTTCCGCGCCGGTGTCACAGCTTCGAGCCCTTCACCGAGTCCTCGCGCTGCTCCCCGGTCGCGGCGATCAGGCAGATGACCGATCGGTCGTCCTCCTGCCAGCTGCGCGCCGAGGGCAGCAGGTAGGTGTAGAAGAGCGTGGAGTCGAGGTAGTCGACCCCGACGTAGGCCTTGAACTCCTGGGCGCACGCTCCGTCGGCGAACTTGGTCAGCGCCTCGTCGCCGGGGAACTCGTCGCTCGGCTCCTCCTCCCCGGCCGAGGCGAACCGGACGACGGCGTACGCCTCGTGGTCGTGGGGCTTGCCGCAGCTCACCTCCTCGAGGTCGCTGATCTGGGCCTCGACGTCCTCGGGGGCCAGGAAGCACTCCCCCGGCTTGATGGAGAAGACCGAGGCCTCGTCGTCGTCGCCGGAGCAGGCGCCCAGGAGGAGGGTCGTGGCGAGCAGGGGCAGCCCGGCCCGGAGGACCCGACGGTGGATCGCGGCTCTCATGGGGTGGCCCGGTCCATCCGATCGGCCATCGCGACGACCCGCTCGACCGACGGCGGCGCCTCGGTCCACGCGAACGAGTCGGTGCCGACGGTCACCTGCAGCGTCGTCGAGGCCTTGAGCTGGCCGCCGGCGGCGGTCCACAGCTCACGGGGCAGGCTGCGCTCATCACCGAGCGAGAGCGTGACCGAGGTCGTCATCGCGGCGGTCAGGAACTCGGCCGGCACGTGGTCGGCGGCCGCGAAGAGGCTGACCAGGTCGCCCAGCAGCTGGTGCTCGTCGCGCGGGCTGCCTGCCCAGGCACTCACCAGGTAGCCCAGCTGCACCATCGGCTGCGGCACCCGGCGCTGCGGCGACCCCTGGTCGGGCGTGCGGGTCATCTGGGAGCGCGACGGCTGGTTGCTGCGCTGCACGTCGTACAGGAAGAAGTTGACCGTGATCCGCGACAGCTGCGCCGACCAGTTGCCGGTCGGGGCGTCGAAGGCGACGTCGCCGATCTCCTCGGGAAGCGGGAGCCGCGCACGGACCAGCTTCTCCAGCCCGGAGTCGACGTTGCTGATGAACACCTGCGCGAGTCTGGCACGGACCGCTCGGCCGCACGGGCGAAATCGGCGGCGTCCCGCGCCCGACACGCGGACGACGAGTGGACTAGACACCTTTTTCGCCATTCCGCCACGCGCACAGATCAGCCTCCCTAGGCTGATCTGGCTCCCGCTCCCACGCACCGCACGCCCGCGAACCCTCGGTAGGTCACCGTGTCTCCCTCCACCTCGCTCCTCTGCGCGGTGGATCGACCCACCCCGGAGTGGGAGACGACGTGCGGGTAGCCACCGAGGACCGGGTCGTCCAGGCCGAGCCGGGGACCACCGTCGAGCTCGTGGTCGACGTCGTCAACACCAGCGACCTCATCGACGGCATCACCGCCCAGCTGATCGGCCTGCCCGACGCGACGGTGGTCGTCGAACCGCAGCTGCTCCCCCTCTTCCCGGGCGCCCAGGGCCAGATCCGGCTGACCATCGAGGTGCCGGCCACGCAGCCCGCCGGGTCGCACCCGTTGACCGTCGAGGTCGTCTCGCACGGCGCTGGATCGGTCAGCCAGCACGTCGACGTCGACCTGTCGGTCTCGGCGCGGCCCGCCGTACGCCTGGGGCGGACGCCGCACACCGTCCGCGGGCGGCGTACCGGTCGCTTCGTGCTCGACGTCGAGAACACCGGCAACACCGCCCTCGACGTGGCCCTCGACGCCGCCATCGAGGACAGCCGGACGACGGCTCGCTTCACCCCCCGCACCCTGCGCGTCGAGCCCGGCATCACCGCGCCCGCGATCCTGGTGCTCCGCGGCCCGCGGATGTTCACGGGGGCCGAGATCGACCGCACCGCCGCGATCAACCTGACCGCCCGGCGCACGAACGTCATCTCGGCGATGCAGGAGGCCGAGCAGGAGCCGGAGCTCGCGGCCAGCACCACCGTCGTGCTGCGTCAGCGCCCGACCGTCAGCCGGGGCGTGCTCACCGCGCTCGTGCTGATGCTCATCATCGGCCTGTGGGCCGCGGTCTTCCTGCTCGGCCTGACCCAGGTCCTCTCCGGCGACCCGCTCACCAAGACCGCTCCTGCCTCGTTCTTCCCCGTCAGCGCCGAGAGCGGCGCGGCGGAGGGCGACTCCGCCGCCGGCGGTGCCGGTGGCGGCGCAGCCGGGGGCGACGCGGCCGCCGCGGCACCGGCCGGAGCGATGCCGAAGGACGGCCTGCTGCCGCCGGGCGTGGGCGGCACCATCACCGGCACGGTCAGCGCCACCAGCAACGAGCTCCCCGTCGGCCGGATCCTCGTCGAGGCCTACCGCGACGGTCGCGACGGCATGATCGCCAAGCCGATCAGCTCGGCGGCCACCGAGACCGACGGCAGCTACGAGCTGCCCGGCCTCTACCCCACGTCGTACCGCCTGAAGTTCAGCGCGAAGGGCTTCGACCCGATCTGGTACCCCGCGCGCAACGCACCGCGGCGGGCCACCCAGGTCGCCGTCACGCCGCAGAAGAAGGTCGAGGGCATCAACGCCGTGGTCACCGGCCAGCCGGCGTCCATCTCCGGCTCGGTCGACCCCGGCTCCTCGCTGACGCCGGTCGAGGCCGTCGTCACCGCACGGCCCCTCGACATCCTCACGCCCGAGGGCCTGCCGGCCGGCGTCGTCGCGCGCACCACGACCACCGCAGGTGCCTACACGCTCACCGACCTGCCCGCACCGGCGACGTACGAGCTGGCCTTCCAGTTCGAGGGGTACGCCGTCAAGAAGGTCGTCACCGCCGTCTCGGGCGGCGAGCGGCGGCTGCAGCCGAGCGTGGTGCCCACCGCTGCGGCCGGCACCATCGCTGGCACGGTCACCGACGGGACCGGCAACGCCCTCGGCGGGGTGACCGTCTCCACCACCGTCGCGGGCGAGGACATCGCCATCGTGACCCCGACCGTCGGCACCGTCGGCGCCTTCACGCTCGGCAACCTGCCCACCCCGGGCACCTACGTCCTCACCTTCACCGCGGAGGGACGGGGCTCCACCTCGCAGGTCATCGAGCTGAGCGCGGGTCAGAACCGGCCGGGCCTGGCCGTCGACCTGGTCGCCGGCACCGGCAGCGTGACCGGGCGCCTGCTCGGGCCGGACGGCGAGGGACTCGGGGGCGCCACGGTCACCGTCGGCGGCGCGACGAGCATCCCGACCGCCGCCGACGGAGCCGGCGAGGCGACCGCTCTGGTGCCGACCGCGACGACGCTGACCACCGGCCCGCCCAGCTCGATCGGCACCTTCAGCATCAGCGGCCTCGCGGCCCCCGGCGAGTACACCGTGACCTTCACCCTGGAGGGCTACACCTCCCAGTCGGTCCCGATCGAGCTCGGCGCGAGCGGCCCGGGCCAGACCGTGGACGTCACCCTCACCAACGAGCTCGGCACCCTGTCCGGGATCGTCCAGAACGGCTCCACCCCGTACGCCGGCGCGACGATCACGGTGACCGACGGTCAGCGCATCTGGACGGCGACCTCCGGCGACCAGGGCAACGGCGACCTCAAGAGCGGCGGCTACCGCATCGACGGCCTGCCGCCGGGCAGCTACGCCGCGACCGTCACCGCACCGGGCATGCGGCAGCAGACCGCACTGGTGACCATCGTCGCCGGAGTCGAGACCAAGCAGGGCCTCCGCGTCCGGAAGGCGAGCTGACGTGCACGTCGAGATCACCCCGCGGCGCTTCGACGTCCACCCGGGCATCCCCCAGCCGGTCCAGGTCACCATCAGCAACACCGGCACCGTCATCGGTGGATACGCCGTCCGCGTGCTCGGCGCCGACCCCTCGTGGGTCACGCTGCCCGACGACGAGGTCTCGCTCTTCCCCGAGGAGAGCCGCACGCTCAGCGTGATGATCACCGTCCCCGAGGGGATGACCGCGGGCGAGCGGCGGCTCTCGGTGCAGGTGCGCGAGCTCACCCCGCCGGAGGAGAGCGTCGTCGAGGAGATCACCCTCGTCGTACCGGAGGCGGCGGCGACGAAGGTCCGCCTCGACCCGATGGCCATCCAGGCGGGTCGCACCGCCCGGCTCAACGTGCTGGTCGACAACACCGGCAACACCCCGATCCACCAGCGCCTGCACGGCCAGGACCCCGAGGGCCGGGTGCGCTTCCGCTTCGACCCGCCGGTGCTGCGGCTGGAGCCGGGCGAGCACGCCCTGGTCGACATGCGGGCGACGGCGAAGCAGCCCTTCCTCGGCAACCCGGTGGTCCGCCCGCTGGAGCTGCGCCTGGTCGATCCCGACTACGTGCCGATCGCGCCGCCGCCGGAGAAGAAGGACGACGAGCAGAAGCTCTCCCGGCCGACGCTGCGCCGCAAGCGGCCGGTGCCGCGCATCGACGACGAGGCGATCCCGATGATCGCCAACGCCACGTTCATCCAGAAGCCCCGGATCTCCCGGGGCCCGGTCTCTCTGCTCGGCCTGCTCCTCGCCGTGACGGTCTTCGCCATCGTGATCACGCTGTCGCTGTCGCGGATCGTGGGGCAGTCGGCCGCCGACCGCAACCTGGCCCTCGAGATCGCCGCCGCCCGCGACGCCGGCGCCGGCACCGGCACCGCCGGACTCGGCGGCACCGTCAAGCAGCTCACCTCGGGGGAGCCGGTCGAGAGCGTGACCGTCAGCGTCTTCGCCGCGGACGACACCGAGGCTCCACTGGCCACCGACGCCACCGACGCCACCGGTCGCTGGGAGGTCGGCAACCTGCCGGCCGGCGACTACAAGGTGACCTTCCGTGGCGCCGGCTTCGTGCAGGTCTGGTACCCCGCCGCGCTCGACGCCGCCGACGCCGAGACGGTGACCGTCGAGGCCGGCGCCCAGTCCCTCGGCCTCGACGTCAACCTCGGCGGCATCCCTGCCTCCATCTCCGGCACGATCGACGGCCCGGACGTCTCGGCCGCCACGCTCACCCTGCGGGTCCCGCTCAGCGGTCAGGCCGCGGCCGGCAGCACCGCGGGCACGCCGGGCACGGCCGCCAGCGCCGAGCAGGGTGCGGTCGTCATGTCGGTGCCCGTCGGGGACGACGGGACCTTCACCCTCGAGAACGTCCCGTCGCCGAGCGTCTACGACCTCGTCGTCTCCAAGCCCGGGTTCGCGACGTCCACGCAGTCGGTCGACGTCGCGGCCGGCGAGGCCCGCTCGGGGGTGGAGATCACGCTGCGCCAGGGCGACGGTCTGATCAGCGGCGTCGTGCGCTCGGCCGGTGGCCCGCTCGGTGGTGCGACGGTCACCGCGACGTCGGGCCAGACGACCGTCACGACGATGTCGGTCAGCAAGGTCGGGACCTTCACCCTGCGCGGCCTGCCCACCCCCGCGATGTTCTCGGTCGTCGTCAGCCTCGACGGCTACGCGTCCCAGACCGTGCGGGTGACCCTCGACGACGGCCAGCGGCTCTCCGGGGTCGGCGCCACGCTCTCCAGCTCGTCGGGCAAGCTCTCCGGCCGGGTCCTCACTGCGGCCGACGAGCAGCCGGCCTCGGGCGTCCTGGTCTCGGTCACCAACGGCCAGCAGACGGTGCAGACCGCGACGACCAGCCCGTCGGAGGACAGCGACGGCGGCAAGTGGAGCGTCAGCGGCCTCACGCTGCCGGGCAGCTACACCGTCACCTTCAGCAGGCCCGACCTCGCGCCGCAGATCTCCGCCCTGAGGCTCAACGCCGAGGGACGGATCGTGGAGCCGGACGGCACGACCCTCGAGACCGCGCGCGACGTCCAGATGCGCTCGGCCACCGCCGTCGTGCAGGGCACCGTCCTGCAGGAGCAGCGGCCGACGGCGGCCAACCCCCGGCCCGCCGCCCTCCCGGTCGGTGAGGCGACGGTGACGCTGTCGTCGAACACCTCGACCTACACCGTCACCACCGCCAGCGTCCCGCAGCGCAACGCCGGGCAGTACCGCCTGGCCGGTATCCCGCCCGGCACCTACACGCTGAGCATCAGCCGCAACGGCGTCAGCCCTGTCTCCGACCCCATCAAGGTGGACGCGGGCACGCCGTACAACAAGACGACGACGCTCTCGGTCGCTGCGTCGGTCAAGGTGCAGGCCGTCCGCGCCAACGGCGCCTCGGTCGGACCGGGCTGGATCGTGGAGCTCTACCGCTACGACGAGTACAACCGCGTCGTCTACCGGACCGGCGTGACCGGCCAGGACGGCACCTACACCTTCCAGGACGTGGACGCCCCCGAGGCCTACATCGTCCAGGTGATGCCGGTCCGCGGCAGCACCGCACGAGGGTCGAAGACGATCAGCATCGACGCCAGTCAGGCGTTGACGACCAAGGTAGAGGCCCGCTCCGATGGCTGACAGCCCGCACTCCGGACCCGAGCCGCGGCCCCTCGTCGGAGTGGCGGCGCAGGTCGGCACCGCCGCCGACGTGGCCCTCACCCTCCGGGTCGCCGTCACCAACGCGGCGGCGCTCCCCCGGGTGCTCTCCGTGGCCGTCGTCGGCATCGACGCCGCGTGGACCCAGGGCCCCGTGCGCACCGAGGTGCTCGCCCCCGGCGCGTCCGCCGTGGTCGAGCTGCCGCTGCACCCCCCGCTGGGCACCCTGCCGGCGAGCTACCCGATGGTGGTCGCGGCCCAGGCTCTCGACGTCGCCACCGGCCGGCCCTCGGGAGCGCCGACCGGCAGCGCCGAGTCGGTGCTCGTCGTCAACCCGCGCAGCCAGCTGGCGGTCGACCTCAAGCCGCGTCAGGTCCGGGTGATCGGCTCGCGCCGCTTCACGGTCGAGCTGAGCAACACCGGCGCCGTCGCCTCCACGGTGCAGCTGCAGCTGAAGTCCACCTCGCACGTCGCCTTCTCGTTGCAGCGCGACAAGGTGAAGATCAAGCCCGGCGCCACGGTCAGCGTCCGCGGCCGCGCCCGCGTCAAGCGCCCGACCATGGTCGGACCGCGCTCGGTGCACTCGTTCACCCTCAGCGCCCGCGGGTCGGAGGCGGTCAAGCACGTCGACGGTCAGGTGCTCCAGCGCTCGCTGGTCGGGCCGTCCGTCCTGAAGGCGCTCTGCCTGCTCCTCGTCCTGGCGGTGTGGGCCGGGGCGGCGATCGTCTTCATCCCCGCGCTCGCCGAGAAGGTGCGGAGCACCTCGGAGGAGACCGCGGCGGCGGAGGGTCCCGGCGGCGACTCCTCCGAGGACGGGGGCGACAGCGGCAAGGACGGCGGCTCGGACGGCGGCTCGGAGGACGAGAAGGGCGAGGCCGAGCCGGCGAAGGCCGACGAGAAGAAGGGCCTGCAGCTCAGCGGGACCGTCGCGGGCGAGCGTCCGGACGGCGTCGCGGTACGCCTCGAGAAGACCTCCCTGGTCGACGAGCAGGCCGAGGGGGCGCAGGGCGTCGGCGTCCCCGACGACACCCTCGACGGCACCGGCATGCGACTGGCCTCCGCGCTGCTGCGCAGCGCGCCCGAGCGCGCGTTCCGCGACCGCAACGTCCAGACCGCCGCTGACGGGTCCTGGGCGTTCCCCGCGGTCGAGACCCCGGGCTACTACCTGGTCAGCTTCAGCAAGCCCGGCTACCAGACCCAGCGCTTCGTCGTCGACTCCAGCAGCGCGGCGGCCGCCGAGCCGCTCGAGGTCGACCTGAAGGCCGGCGAGGGCTCGCTCTCGGGCCGCATCACCGACCAGGACGGCAAGCCCGAGGGTGGCGCCACCGTCACCATCACCGACGGCACCAACACCGCGGTGACCAGCAGCAACTCCGAGGGCGACGTCGGCGCCTGGTCGATCGAGGGCCTCTCGACCCCCAGCACCTACGTCGTCACCGCCACCCAGCACGACATGAGCAGCGAGGCCCGCGTCGTCGCCCTCGCCGCGGGCGGCACCGCCACAGCCGACCTGAAGCTGGCCGCGGGGGTGACCACCCTCCAGGGCGCCGTGACCGGCCCGGCCCTGAACGGGGGCACTACCGGCGTCGGGGGCATCACCATCAGCGTCACCGACGGCAAGGGCGACGTGCGCACGGCCACGACCCTCACCCAGAGCCCGGTCGGCACCTACGCCCTGCCCGGCCTGCCGGCCCCCGGCACGTACGCCGTCACCGCCAGCGGCATGGGCTTCCAGGCCCAGACCCACCGCCTGCGGCTCAAGCGCGGCCAGGCCGCGGCCACGGTCGACTTCGACCTCGCCTCCTCGACGGCTCGGCTGAGTGGTCGGGTCCTCACCACCAACGCCTCCGGCACCTGGGTGGGCCGGCCCAACGCCGGGCTCACCCTGAGCAACGCCGAGCACAGCTACAAGACGATGAGCACCAACGGCGACAGCGGGAAGGGCCAGCGCAGCGGGGACTACGAGTTCACCGGCGTCGTGCCCGGCGACTACATCCTGACGACGCGCTACTTCGGCAAGAAGACCGTCCACCAGAACGTCGAGGTCGCCACCGGCGACAGCAAGCCGTGGAACGTCCGGCTCGGCGACGACGGCTCCGACGGCCTGACCGCCACCTCGACGATCGAGGGCTCGGCCATCGACATCAGCACCCAGCTCCCCCTCCCGGCCACCGTCTGCGCGACCGCGGACCCCTGCCTCACGGCCACGGTCCGGCAGCCGAAGATGCCCGAGACCACCCCCGAGACCTACGACGAGTACAAGACGAAGTTCTCGCCGGGTGCCAACTACCTGCTCCCCGACCCGGAGATCGACCCGGGCGCCGGTCTGCGCCCCGGCCTGCACACGGTGACGATCAGCGCCCCGGGCTACGAGATCGGCACCGTCGACGTGGAGCTCGGTGTCGCGACCGCCGCGACCGCCCCGCTCGCCCAGCTCTACCCGGCGCCGGTCGTGCGCGGCACGATCACCTCGCCGTACTCCGGCACCCACCCGGTCAGCTGCGTGTGGATCCTGAAGGGCAAGAAGCTCATCGGGGACACGACCGCCCTCGGCGAGTGCAACGCGAACCCGGCCACGAGCCCGTGCAAGACGGCGGTGCAGCAGATCACGGAGGCCTCCGCCCGGGAAGAGCAGTGGTGCGCGCTCAGCGACGCCTCGGGCAACTACAGCGTCCAGGTCCCGACCACCGGCGACTACACCCTCTGGGTCCAGCCGCAGGCCGTCGACTACCTCGACGCGCCCCCCGAGCACCTGCACCTCGACCGTGGTCAGGTGCTGCCCAAGGACATCTCGATCCGGCGGTACGGCGTCCTGAAGCTCACCGTGCTGCGTCCCGGCCCCGGCGACGCGATGGTGCCCGTGACCGACAAGGTCCTCGACATCAGCCACACCCGCCTCTTCCCCGACGAGCTCAAGACCGACGGGCTGGGCCAGGTGGAGGTCACCGGCCTGCTGCCCGACCAGGCCTACACGATCGGCGGCAGCTACGAGGTCAAGGGCTCCGGTGCCGGCACCCCGGTGCTGGCGACGATGACCGGGTCGCTGACCCGGACGGTGCCGATCGACGGCGTCGTGACCGCCCGGCTGCGCCTCACCGACCCGCTGCCCGGCGTGGTCGGTCGGGTGACCAGCAGCGTCGACGACCTCCAGGAGCCCTGGACCCCCCAGAGCCTGAAGAACGCCACGGTCACGCTGCAGATCGCTTCGTCGTACGACGGCGACGAGCTCACCGACAGCGTCCGCTACGAGACGATCACGGTCTCGTCCGACGAGCTGGGCTGCTTCGGCATCGCGTCGACGACCGTGCCGACCCGCGTCGCGCCCTGCACCAACGACCGGCTCCGGGACCTGGTGTGGGACCCCGGCACCCTCTCGTCCGGAGTGCCGATCGCCACCAACCGGGTCAAGGTGCTCAGCATCAACGCCGACGGCTACCTCCCCCTTCCGGTCGCCCAGACCCAGGACGTGGAGTTCTCCACGGCCGGCGTCACCTCCTTCGTGCTCGACCCCAAGCCGATCGACTTCGCCGCGACCATCGGCATCGACCCCGCGACGCCGACCAGTGCCGACATCGACCTGGACTGGGACAAGGTGCAGCTCCGCGTCGACGACAAGCCCGCCGCCTCCGGTGACGTCAAGCTCGACGTCACCGCCACCGACGACGACGCCACTCGAGGCGCCGTCACCCTGACCGATCCCTCGCTCCCGTCCGGCCAGGTGCTGCCCGGCACCTACCGCGTCACCGTCGACGGACTCGACGACTACCAGCCGGTCACCGCCGACCTGGTGTGCCGTCCCGGCGCCGACCGATGCCTCTGGAAGGACGCCGGCGACGGCATCCTCAGGATCCAGGAGCTCGGCTCGCTGAAGCTCCGGCTCCAGGGCGCGACGTACCCGCAGAGCGCGGGCCCGGTGGACCTGGGCGACGACCACCAGGTCAGCCTGGCGATCCCCCCGACCCAGGACGTCCCCCTCCGCAGCACCACCGACGACAGCATCGCCACCTTCACCCGGCTCGCGCCGGGCACCTACGACGCGGACGAGTACCTCCTGTCCACCGAGGTCGGTGGCTACACGCCGGGCACCAGCGCCGGTGACACCCTCGCGGTGCGGTGCCCCGCGCCGGGCGGCGGCACCACGTCGGCGATCAAGATCGAGCCCGGTACGCCGACCAGCTGCACCGTGGTGCTGACGAAGAAGCTGGGCTCGATCAGCGGCACCCTCAAGGGCCTGATGGCCCCCGACGGCACCGCTCCGGAGGACCTCGACGACGCGGGGACCGTCGGCCCCGGCGAGGAGCCGAACTACGAGCACCTCGGCAACGTCACGCTGACCCTCGAGCGGTGCCAGGACGACGCGACCGCCTGCGACGCGCTGGACACGTCCTTCCCCGCGCGGACCCGTGTCACCGCCCTCACCACGGGCACCCCGCGGACCGGCGGCACCTTCACCTTCGCGGAGGTCGGCCCGAACGAGCGCGGCCTCCCGGAGGGCGACTACCTCCTGAGCGTCAAGAGCGGCGCCGTCCCGGCGGGCTACTCCCGCCCGCAGACCCCGCCGCGGGGCACGATCGTCACCCTCGACGGCGGTCAGGAGCGCGCGAACGTCGACGTCCCGCTCTACGCCTCGACGGTCGACCTCGTCGTCACGGTGACCGACGACACCGGCGCTCCCGTCAGCGGCGCGGACGTCGTCCTGCACCGGCGCGCGATGAACCTGCCCCGTGACTCGGGCAAGGAGACCGTGCCGGTGAAGTCCGGCAACGTCTACACCTTCGCCGACGTGGTCCCGGGCTGGGCGACCGTCCTCGTCGACGCCCCCGGTCTGACCCTCACCGAGCAGCGGGTCCGCATCCTCACCAACCGGGCCGGCCAGAGCCAGGACCTGGCGATGCCGGTGCAGCGGCCCCGCGGCGCGGCGACCGGCGTGGTGACCACCACCGCGCCCGACACCGGCAGCACCGCCGTCCGCGGTGCCGCGGTCACGCTGACCTGTGCCGAGGACGACGGTCCCGACGACGCCTTCTGCCCCGACGACGAGCCGGCCATCGACCTCGACGGCACCCCGCTGTCGACCACGACCGACACGGACGGGCGCTTCACGTTCACCAACGTCGCCGTCGGTCGCTACGTGGTGACCTACGGCAAGCGAGGCTACGGCGCCGCCGCCCCGGTCGAGGTGGACATCACCGCCAGCGACCCGTCCGCTCCGGTCCCCGTGACCGTCACGACGGTGCCCCTCAGCGGCAACGGCCGTCAGGTGACCGTCACCCTCACGTCCAGCCACGACGACCCGGACGGCGTGCTCGCCGCGACCACGGTCACCGTCACCGGCCGTCCCGGCACGCCCGGCACCTTCACCAGCACCGTTCAGCGGGCGGCCGACGGCACCTACGCCGTCACCTTCGACAACCTGCGCTGGGGGTGCTACGACGTCACCCTCACCACCCCCTCCGCCTGGCGGGGCGCCATCACGGGGCCGACCGGCTCGCCCACGCAGGACGACCTGGAGTGCGGTGACGCCGATCTCGTCGTACCCGACACGACGGGCGGCGACATCGCCCTCGCCTACGGCCTGTCCAGCGGTCTGCTCCAGTGGTCCCTCGAGACCGTGCAGAAGCCCGCCGGCCACCTGCGCCCGACGACGGTGCTCGACATCGACCAGACCGACGGGTCCTACGAGACGCAGGTGACGGTCGACGACCCCCTCGTCACCACCGGCAAGCTGTTCGTGCCCGCGGGCACCTACCAGATCACGGCCTCGGTCCCCGACGACGACGCCGACTACTGGACCGTCGACCAGCCCGCGCCGGTGACCGTGGCGGACGGCGAGGACGGCGAGCTGCGCATGGCCCGGTTCACCGAGACGTTCTTCACCATCGTGGTGTCGGTCGCCGGTCTCACCGACCCCGCCTCGAACGACGAGGCCGAGATCCGCTACCTCGCCGGCACGGGTCAGAGCGGTGTCGCTCCGGCCGACAACTCGAAGACCACGGTCAACGGCACGACGACGTTGTCCCTGCCGCGCGGCAACTGGCAGATCCGGGGCGCGTGGCCTGCCGGCCCGGGCAACGTCTACATCAACGTCACGACCGACGGTGACCACCAGGTGGTGATCCAGCCCTTCAACTCCGGGCTCGTCGCCCCGGCGGCGCCCACGGCCGAGGGCGCCTCCACCCCGCCCACGACCGCGCCGTCGGCGCCGGAGCCCGCTCCGTCGTCCACGCCCCCGAGTCCCACCGCCACCCCGACGCCCTGACGCCCCGCGCCCGGACGACGGCGACCGACCACCTGGAGGACACCCGGTGAACCGCCGACTGCTCACGCTCGCGCTCACCACCGGACTGCTGCTCGGCGGCGGGCCGGTGGTGGCGCTGCCGACGGCCGCCGCCGACCCCGCCCCGATCACGACCGCGACCGCGCTCGTCGCCACCCCGACGACGACCCCCGTCGGCGGTGACGTGGTCCTGGCCGCCACGGTCTCCACCACCGCCGACGGCCGCCCCGCCGGCACCGTCACCTTCCACCGCATCGGCGCCGCGGACACCAGCGGCGACGTGGTCGAGACCCTGCCCGCCACCGGACCCACCGCCGACTCCGCGACCATCAGCACGACCGTGCGCCCCGACGGCGCCGGCAGCACCGGCTACTCCGCGACCTACGCCCCCGCCACCGCGACCTGGGCCGCCAGCGACGACGACGCGAGCGTGACGGTGGTCGAGACCGTGAAGATCTCCGTGACGGTCCCCACCGCCGTCGGACGCGGCACCCAGCAGCCGATCACGATCGCCGCCACCGACCTGCGGGCGGGGCACGTGGGCTCCCCGGTCGCCGGCACCGGGACCGTCGACGTCGGCAGCGGCACCGTCCCGGACCTGACCTGGGAGGACGGCGCCACCACCTTCTCGTACGACGCCGCGACCCTCGGGCAGCAGAGCGTGAAGGTCCTCTTCACCCCGAGCGACACGACCACCTTCGGGCGGCCCACCCGGGTGACCCAGCCGTTCGAGGTCGTGGTCCACGACACCGAGACCTCGCTCAGCGGGGCGCCGGCGAGCCCGCTGGCCGGCAGCGACCTCGTGCTCACCGCCACGGTCTCCTCCCCCGGCGGCGTCCCCGCCGGCAAGGTGCTGTTCACCCGTTCCGACGCCGAGGCCGGGGACGCCCCCCTGGAGATCGCGCTCCCGACCTCCGGCGAGGGGGTCGGCACCGACTCGGCCACCGTGTCCACGACCGTCCGGCCCCGGCGCCACGGAGCGCTGTCGTACGACGCGACGTACCGGCCCGCCGACGGCTCCGCCTGGGACGGCAGCGTGGCCACCACGCTCGACGTCACGGCCGCGGCCCGCACCGCGAAGGCGACGGTCACGATCACGCCGCGACCCGCGGTCCAGGGCCGGCGGAGCATCGTCACGGTCACAGCGGTGGACAAGGTCGGAGGGCTCGGCGTCGCGCCCGACGCCGACGCCACGCTCCTCGAGATCGGCGGCGACCCGGTCGAGCTGGAATGGACCGGCACGACCGGCCTCGGCGAGTACACCCCGGCCGAGACCGGCGACCTCGACGTCACGCTCGACTTCGTCGCCGCTTCCCCCCTCTTCGGCCCCTCGGAGGTCCCGACCGACGAGAAGCTGCACGTCGTCGCGCCCACGCTCACGTCCCTCGCCCTCGACCACGACCGGCCCCTGGTGAGGAACCGCCTGAGCGTCGTCGCCGAGGTCACCTCGTCGGGAGCCGGCCGGCCCGACGGCCAGGTCCAGCTGGTTCGGATCGGCGACCCCGCCGACCCCCTCGACGACGAGGTGGTCGACACGGACACCACCCTGGTCGCCGCCGAGACCGAGGACGAGGACGGCGACCCGGTCACCTCGACCGACACGGTCGTCGCCGAGCTCTCGGTCGTCGTCGACGACGCCACGGTCCGCGACTACGTCGCCCGCTACGTCCCGGCCGGCACGTCGACCACCGCGACGTACGCCGCCAGCGTCTCGGGCCCGGCCGCCCGGGTCACCCCGGTCAAGCGCACCGTCGACCTGGCCGTGCGGGCCCTCTCCTCGCCGATCCTCGCCGGGGTCCCCACCGACGTCGTCGTCACGGCGACCGACCCGGCCGACGACGACGAGCCGGTCGAGGCCTCGAGCAGCACGCTGACGATGGGGGGCGTGACGGTGCCGCTGACCTGGCAGGCCGACGGCACCGCGACCGGCGAGTGGACGCCGACCGCCAGCGGGTCCGCGGTCGCCGTCACGCTCGACTTCACCCCGTCCGAGTCGACCGTCTTCGCGACCCCGCCGTCCACGCTGACCCCTCTCGTCGTCCTCGACCGGACCACGACCGGGCTCACCGCCGGTGACACCAGCCCACTCGTCGGCGACGAGGTCACCCTGGTCGCCACCGTGACCGCGACGACCGGCGGCGTCACCCCGACCGGGAAGGTGGCCATCTACGACCCGGCCAGCGAGGACCCCACGGACCCCGACCTGCTGTTCACCCTGGTGCCGACCGGGACCGACGGCGTCGCCCGGGCCGAGCGGAAGATCACCCCCGGGAACACCACGGCCCGCGGCTTCCGGGCGTCGTATTCCACGCCGGACGCCACGCACCACGCGAGCGCGAGCACCGTCGGCGCCGCCTCCACCGTCACCGCCCGGCTGCGCACCATGGACGTCGTCGGGGGGGCGCCGCCCCCGGCCCCCCCCGGCGCCACCCCCCCCCCCCACCCCCGGCAGCGGAGCGACCCCGCCGCGCCCCCCCCCGGCGCCCGCCCCGCCCCCCGCGCGCGCGCGCACCGGCGCCGCCCCCCCCCCCGCCCCCGCCCGCCGGCGCCCCCGGGCCGGCGGCGGCGCCCCCCCCCCCACGGCCCACGAGGTCGACACCCAGGCCACCTTCACCGTGACGCTGCGCGACCACGCGGACCCCGACCGGGCGATCGCCACCTCGGCCGGCCTGGTCACGGTCTCGGTCGGCGCCACCGTGCTCCCCGCGCCCACCTGGGTCGGCCAGCAGGCGACCTTCCACCACACCCCGACCGCGACCGGCTCCGCCACGGTGACGGTCACCGTCGCCCCCGGCGCGGCGTACGCCGTCCCGACCGTCCCGACCGCGACCCTGGTCGTCAAGCGGCACCAGCAGCCCACCGCCTCGGCGCCCGCCGGCCCGCACGTCGTCGGTACGCCGGTCCAGCTCGACGTCGACGGGGCGTACGGCGGCCTCACGGTCACGCACCGCACGGGCGCACCGGTGAACTGCTCGATCTCCGGCACCACCGTCACGCCGAACCGCGCCCCGGGGACCTCCCCGACCTGTGCCCTCCAGGTGGTGGCGGCCGGCGACGGCGAGCACTTCGCATCGGTTCCCGTCCCGGTCGACGTCGCCATCACGCCCCGGCCGGTCACCCTCGCCGTGACCGTCGACCCCGAGGAGTCGGTGTACGGCACCCGGGTCGTCGTCCGGGCCGTCGCCCGCGACCAGGCCACCGACGCGGTCCTCACGGGTGAGGGCACCGTGACCGTCACCCCCCGGGCCGGCGGCCCGGCCGTCTCGCTCGGCAGCTACACCTTCGGCGGGGCCGACAAGGTCATCTCGGCACCCGGCCAGCTGCGCGACGCCAACCTCTACCACGCCACGGTCACCTACGCGCCCCTGCCGGCCGACGACGGCGTGTACGCGACGGCGACCAAGACCCGGTCCTTCGACATCACCAAGGCCACCCAGGAGGTGGGGTTCGGCCCCCCCGGCGACGTCCTCTACGTCGGGGAGCGCTGGCGCGGCGTCGCCCGCAACCTGACCGTGTCCGGGGAGCCGGTGCTGCTGAAGGTCGACGACGACGCCCCCTGCGAGGTCGTCGGCGGCACCGACGTGCTGTTCCTGCGGCCGGGCTCGTGCGAGATCGAGGCCGAGGCTCCGGAGAGCACCAACTACAACAAGGACACCGACACCACCACCGTCACGGTCGCGCCCCGTCCGCTCGCGGTGGTCCTGACCGCGACCGGTCCCGACGCCGACCACGTGGCCCGCTACGGCAGCCCCGTGGACGTCGAGGTCAGCTTCGTGGACCGGCTGGCGCTGCCCGGCACCACGGTCAAGGTCGTCGGCGACGGCACCGTCCGGATCGTCGGGGCCGACGACCCCACCGGAGCGGTCACGACGCTCGACGTGGTCGACGGCGTGGCGAAGGGACAGCTCTCGCCGGCGTCGATCGGCACCCACCGCGTCACCGTCGACTTCGTGCCGGACGAGGTGGGCGACATCGAGCGCTACGCGACCCTCGTCGCGGACCCGGCGCAGCCGCACACGACCTTCGAGGTCGCCCGGGGCAAGCAGCGGATCCTCTGGGGTGCCGACGGGGAGGAGGGCGCCCCGACGCCGTACGACGGCGGCACGGCGACGGTCGACGTCGCGTGGAACGGCGGCGTCGTCGGTGGCGACTCGGGCGAGGACGTCGTCCTCGAGCCCGTCGGCTCGGCCGGGATCTGCACCACCTCCGGCCTGACGATCACCGTGGTCAAGGCCGTCACCGCGGGCACGACGTGCGTCGTCGAGGCCACGCAGGGCGGCGGTGAGTTCTACGAAGCAGCACCGGCGAGCCGGATCACCCTCACCCCGCAGCGGCGCGACGTCACCGTCTCGGTGGCCGTCCCGACCGACGCGGTCTACGGCGACGGCGTCCGGCTCACCGCGACCGCCACCGACGTCCTCGACGAGGCGCCGGTCCCCGCGGTCGTCGACCCCACCGACCCGCCCCGGAAGCGCTCGGGCCGCGGCACCCTGACCATCACCGGCCCCGGCGGGTTCCTGAAGACCTACGCGCTCGACTACCGCGACGGCACCGCGACCATCCCCGAGGACTTCACCCCGCCGTCCGCCCAGCGGTACGACGTCGCCGCGACCTTCGTGCCCACCCGACCGGACGCCTACGACGTGACGGACGCCGCGGGCACGCCGCTCCCGGTCGACGTCGCACCGCAGGAGATCAAGGTCGCCGTGATCCCGGCCGACCGCAACATCGACGACACCTGGGACCCCGAGGCCCGGGGCGGCGCGTCGAACGAGCCCGTGACGATGGAGATCCTGACCCCGAGCGTGTGCGACCGGCCGGTCACCGACCCGCCGCTGTCGCCGACCGACCTCACCCCGGGCCCGGTCCAGCTACTCCAGGTCGGCGACTGCGAGCTCGTCTTCCGCCAGCCCGGCATCGAGGGCAAGTACGCGCCCGCCGATGCCCTGCCGGTCACGGTGGTCGTCGAGCGCCGCAAGGTCGACCTCGCCGTGCCGGCCGTGAGCGGCCGCACCTACGAGACCGGGGTGACGCTGTCCCTGACCGCGACCGCGCGTCGTGGCACCAACGGCGCGGTGCCCGGCACCACGAGCGCCGCGATCAGCGACGTGACCGGCCCCGGACCGGCGGTACCGGTCACCGACACCGGCACCGTGACCAGCCAGGAGGCCGCCGGCAAGGCCTCACACACCATCGCCGGCCGGACCCTGCTCGCCGGCAGCTACGTGGTGACCTACACCTTCACGCCCAGCGACCTCGACAACTGGGCGCCCAACACGGTCCAGCGCACGCTCGAGGTGGACGTGGCCGCCCAGTCGTTCACCCGCACCGGGACGCCGCCGAGCCCGGCCGAGGTCAGCGAGTCCTGGACCCCGGCCTTCGACGTCCAGCCGAACAACCAGCAGCCGGTCGTCCTCTCCGCGGGCGCCCACGCCAACACCCCCACCTGGTACGACGACTACTCCGCCCTCCCGGTCCCCGCGCGTCCTCAGCTCACCTGCCGGGCCGCCGACAGCGCCGCCCGGAACGTGACCGACGATCCCGCGGTGCCGGACCGGGTCGTCCAGCTGCTGGCCGAGGGGACCTGCGTGCTCGACGCCCAGCTGCCCGCGATGCCGCGTCGCTACGCCGCCTCCGCGGTCGCCACCGTCACCGTCCCGGTCGTGCGCAAGCCGACCCAGCTGACGGTCCTCGTCCCGACCCTGACCCCGCCGGCGACGCGTTGGCCCCGGGTCGACGAGATCGTGGACGTCACCGCGGTCGCGCGGGGCGGCGGCAGGGCCGCGGTGGGCACGGGCGAGTTCAGCGTCGCCCGACGCTCGACCGACGGGTCCTACGAGAACCTGCCCGACCTCCCCGCTCCGTCCGCCGACTGGTTCGGGGGCGGGCAGTTCCACCAGTTCCGAGCGACCCGCTCGGGCGAGTACCGGGTGATCGGCGCCTTCAAGCCCAAGGACCCGGTCACGTTCGCGCCCCCGTCGGCCGCGGACACCACCCGGACCTTCCGGATCGACCTCGCCCCGCAGATCGTCACCGTGCCCGTCGCTCCGCCGGCCGAGGTGAAGGTGCACGACACCTGGTCGGGCACCGCCACCGGCGGTGCCTCGGGCAAGCCGGTGGTCCTGACCGTCGACACCACCAAGACGACCCCGGTGACCGGAGCTCCCGCGGGCGTGCCGCCGTACGCGTGCTACGTCACCGCCGCGAAGGTGCTGCGGTTCGCCGGCCACGGGGACTGCTACTTCTCCTTCGAGCAGGAGGGCATCGCGGACCGCTACTCCGCCGGTGTCTCCCCGGAGCAGCACGTCTCGATCCGGCAGACCACCACGTCGGTGTCCGTCGCGGGGCCGACGGCGCTCGAGGTGGGCGTCCCGGCCCGGTTCACCGCCACCGCACGCACCAGCGACGGGTTCGCCTCCGGCACCGGCAGCCTGGAGCTCCTGCGCGACCAGGTGCCGGTCCTCTCCGTTCCGGGCACGTGGCGCGACGGCGTCGGCACCTTCGACATCGTCCCCGACATCGCGGCCGGCGACCTCACCGCCCGCGTGGCCTTCACCCCGACCGACCCCGCGGCCTTCGCCGGCTCGACGGGCAGCCTCGCCGACCCGGTCGACATCGCCACCGGCACGCAGCGCATCACGCCCGCAGCCGTCCCGACCCCCGCGTACGTCGGCGGCACGTGGGACCCGCGGGCGACACTCGTCGGACCGCTGGGAGCCGCGGCCTCGGTCACGGCGACGCCCTCGGCCCCGGGTGTCTGCGCGGTGGACGGCTCCAGGATCACGCTCGACGCGGTCGGCACCTGCCAGGTCACCCTGCACCTCGCCGAGGTGGCGGGCGCCTACGACCGCCCGACCTGGAACGCGGCCACCTGGACGTCCGGGGCGATCTCCGTCAGGACCCACCCGGTGACGATCCGGCTCGCGTCGATCCCCGAGGACAAGCTGCGCTACGCCCGAGCGATCCAGGTCAGCGCGCAGGTCCTCGGCCGGCCCAACAACCTGGGCGACGGCGACGGGGTGCCCGGCCGGCTGGCCTTCCTCGTCGATGACGTCCAGGCCACCGACCCCGACGGTCTCCCCGTCGAGCCGCAGCGGGTCAACGCCGCGGGGCAGGCCGCCGCGACCATCCAGATCACCCGGCAGAACCCCCCGGTGCGGGCCGACGACCGGCACGTCGTCTCGGTCCGGTTCATCCCGGACCAGCCCGCCTACTGGTCCGGCCCGACCGAGGAGGCGACGTACACGATCCAGCGCACCTCGCAGACGGTCGAGCTCGACCGAGCGACCCCGGCGGGCGCGCTCCGGGTGGGGCAGAGCTGGACGCCGCAGCCCTGGACCTCCCCGCGCGGGCGCCGGGTCGTCGTCCACGTCGACCCGGAATCGGCCGAGGTGTGCCGCACCGACGGAAGCACCGTGACCATCGTGAGGTCCACCCCCGCCCCCGCACCGACGTGCCGGATCTCCTACTCCGCCCTGGGCGACGACGTCTACGCCCCGGTGCCGGCCGCGAGCGCCCACCACCTGCCGACCACGCTGCGCTCGGTGAGCGTGTCCGTCGAGACCGGGACCGCGCAGGTCAACCAGCAGGTCGAGGTCGCCGCCCGGGTGAGCGCCCCCGAGGTCGCCGCGGTCGCCTCCACCCACGTGGGCGGGGTCGACGCCGCGCTGCCGACCGGGGAGGTGACCTTCACCGTCGCGGCCGACGTCGGCGTCCCGGCGATCAGCCAGACCGTGCCGGTCGTCGACGGTCGGGCCGTGCTCACCAGCGCCTACGCCCCGACCACCGCGGCCGCCCGGGCGGTCACCGCCACCTTCGTGCCCACCGGCACGGACGCCGGGGTGTTCGCCGCCTCGACGACCGGGGAGGGGACGCTGGGCGTCGAGAAGGTCGCCACCACCACCGCCGTCCCGACCGTCACCGCCGGCGGCGTCAGCGCCCAGGTGACCCGCAGCAGGGTGCCGAGCGCCTCACTGGGGGGCCGGGTCCGCTTCGCCTGGGCGCCGTTGAGCTCCCCGACCGACCTCACCGACCTGGGGACGGCCGAGGTCGGGGCCAACGGCGTGGCCGCGGTGAGCGCCGTCCCGCCGTCACCGTCGGTCGACGTGCGGATCACCGCGACGTACCTCGGCGACGACAACCACCAAGGGAGCTCCCAGCTCTACACCCGCCGGGCGCCGACCATCACGGTCAGCCCCGGGCGGGTCAGCGGCTGGCACACGAAGCCGCTGCGGTTCAGCTTCAGCTGCACCCGGGGCAGCGCGGCGCTCGTCCGCGCCTGTCCGACGGCGTACACGCTGGGCGCCGACCAGCGCGACCGGACGATCTCCGAGGAGATCACCGCCGCCGACGGCGCGACCGCCCGGGTCGTGGTCAGCGGGATCAACATCGACCGGACCGCGCCCAGCATCGCGATCACCGGAGTCAGCAACGGCCAGCGCTTCATGACCACCCCGCCGACCGTCGGCTGCCGGACCGCGGACGCCACCTCGGGGTCCACCTGCCGGGTCCGCCAGTCCCCGACCATCGAGACCGGGGAGCTGTACGCCGGCGACGTCACCGTCGTCGCCACCGCGACCGATGCGGCGGGCAACACCCGCGTCGCACGGCTCACCTACGAGATGCGACAGTCCCGGATCGCCGGCGCGCCCGAGGTGCGGGGCGGCTACCAGGTCAAGCCTCGGTCGAGGGTGCGGGTCGTCGCCCAGACCGACGGGGCCACGCCGCAGCTGATGCTGCCCGGCGCCGGCGGCAAGCTGACGCCGCGGGCGGTCTTCCGAGCGTCCGCCGTGGACGACGGTGTCATCACCTGGTACGCCGTCGTCACCGTTCCGCGCTCCGTGAAGGTCGGTCGGAGCTGGACGATCGGCTACCGGCTCTCCGACGACCGCAAGCGGGTCGTGCGGATGCGGCTCGACGTGGTGCGCAAGCCGGCCCGCCGTCCCCGCCGCTGACGGGGGCCCGGCCTGAGCCGTGGTCCAGACCATGGCTCAGGTCGCCGCTCCGGCGGCCGATGGGGGTCCCATGATGCTCGTGATCGCGCTCGTCATCGTGTGCTGGATCATCCTCCCGCTGCCCGTCGCGGTCGCTGTGGGCCGGTCGTTCAACGCCGGGAACCGCGGGCCGGTCCCGCCGTCGTACGGGCCCGACGGGGTCGACGCGGCCGCCGGCGGTACGCCGGACCGCCCCGGCGACCTCGCGGCCTGATCCCTCCCCGCGTGGGCTCAGCCCACGCGCGCTGCCGGACGAGTTGCCGGACGCGCTGCCGGACGCGCCGGCTTGGGTGCCGTCCGACCCGCGGCGAGGCGGGCCAGCAGCAGGAGCACCGCGGTCTCCTGGGGCTCGCGGCCGCCCTCGTGCGGGGTGGTCAGCAGCAGCCGCTGCAGCCAGTTGCGGAGTCCGGTCTCGCCGATCTCCATCTCCACCACCACCGCACCCCGGTCGTCGTGCAGCACCAGCCGCCGGCGCCGGGCGTCGAAGAGCGCCCGACCGTCACTGAGTCGCTGGATGTCCTTGCCGAGCTCCGCCATCACGTCCCCTTGGTCCGATGTCTGCGACGGGTGGACGTCGGTGTCCGGGATCCATTACGCCCGGGCCGACCCGGTCCAGACCGGCGGATCAGGGTGAACACGCGGGTGATTCGTCACGGTGGATGGTCGTACCGCGCCGGTTCGAAGGGCGTACCGGCGGGTACTCATTCGTCTACGCTCGGGCCCAGGCGACCGATACGCCTTCAGGGACGAGCCCCCCACGCAGACTCTGGTGACAGGTGACGATGGCGCGACTGTTGACGCTCAACCCTGCGGGTCGTCGTCGCTGGTTCCTCATCTGGCAGGCCCCCGTCCTGTTCCTGGTCGCGCTGCTGACCCTGGCCCTGGCGATCACCGCCCCCGACCTGCTGACGACCACCTCGACGCTGGCCGGCGCCGCCGCCCTGGCCCTGGGCGCCGCGATCGCGCTGCCGCTGCCCGTCCGCTTCCTGGCCGTGGTCCCGGTCCTCGACATCGTCGCCATCGCGGTGATCCGCTCGCAGGACGTCGGGACGCTGATCTCGATCAGCTCGATCGCGCTGATCCCGATCCTGTGCCTCGGCTTCCACTTCGGCCGGACCGGGGTCGCGCTCGCGTCGTGCGGAGCGGTGCTCATCACCGCGCTCCCCTACCTGCGCGCCTCCGAGGCACCCCACGCGACCCAGTGGATCGGCCTGCTCGCGCTCCCGACTGTCTCGGTGATGCTCGCCCTGGTCGCCCAGCTCGGGTCCTCGATCCTCGCCGACCGCTCGGCGAAGCTCACCCAGGCCTTCAAGACCTCCACCGAGCAGCTGGAGATCACCCGCTCGCTGATCGAGGTGCTGCCGGTGGGCCTGGCCTACCACGGCCCCGACGGCGAGCGCCGCCTCGCCAACCGCCGGGCGTTCGAGTTCGCGCTGCTCGCCGGCATGGACGTCGAGAACCCCGATCGCCCCGGCACCTCGGTGTGGCGCGAGGACCGGATCCGCCGGGTGCCGCCGGAGGAGCAGTTCGTCACCCGTGCCCTCTCCGGCGCCGAGATCGAGGCCGAGCTGGTCTGGCTCGGCGAGCCCGGCTCCCAGGCGGCGGTCGCCGTCTCGGCCCACCAGGTCACCTCCGCGGCGGGCGAGTCGCTCGGCACCGTCGTCGTCTCGCTCGACGTGACCGAGCTCGTCGAGTCGGTGCGGGTCCGCGACCAGTTCCTCGCCACGCTCTCCCACGAGCTGCGCACGCCGCTGGTCTCGGTCGTCGGCTACCTCGACATCATCTCCGAGGAGCTCGAGGGGGGCGACCCCGAGCTCGTCGAGATGCTCGGTACGGCGCGCCGCGGCGCCCGGACCCTCACCGACCGGATCTCGCACCTGCTCGTCGCCGGCTCCCAGGACCGGCTCACCCTCGACCTCGACCGGGTCGACCTCAGCGAGCTCGTCGGCGCGGTCGCCGAGCGGCACCGCCACCCCGCCGGCACCCGGGGCGTGCAGCTGAGCTGCGACCTGCTCCCCGTGGTCACCACGGCCGACCCCCACAAGATCGAGCTGGTCGTCGACAACCTGGTCTCCAACGCCGTCAAGCACACCACCACGGGCGGGACGGTCGAGATCAGCCTCCAGGCCGCCGGGCCACAGATCGTGCTGATGGTCGGCGACACCGGGTCCGGTCTGGCCCGGCACGAGCGCGAGCGCGCCTTCGACCGCTTCTACCGCACCGACTCCGCCCGGCGCGACGCCGTCCAGGGCCTCGGCCTGGGGCTGAGCATCTGCAAGGCGGTCGTCGAGGCGCACGGCGGCGAGATCTCCATGGTCACCAGCCCCGGCCAGGGCACCACCGTCACCGTGCTGCTCCCCGCCCTCGCCGGCTAGCCGCCCGAGCCGGACCAGACCGGGGTGAGCGTCCGGGTGAATTCCACCCCAGGCTGCACTGAATCGTCGGCAGGGGCCTGCGCGATCCCCGATGATGGGACGTCGTACCCGTAGACCTGGAAGGTGGACCTGGTGACGGCGTTCCTCGAGCCGGACCACGCCACGAGTGACCTCGACCTCATCGGTCGGGCCCGCCAGGCCGACCGGGACGCCATCGAGGAGCTCTACCTCCGCCACCGCGAGCCCGCGCTGCGCTACGCCCGCTCACTGACCGACCCGGTCACCGCCGAGGACGTCGTCGCCGAGTCCTTCGCCCGGGTCCTGGAGACCCTCCGTGCCGGCGGCGGCCCCACCCTGGCCTTCCGGCCCTACCTGCTGCGGACGGTCCGCAACGTCCACGTCACCCACGTGCGCGGCGACAGCCGGTTCGTCTGGGTCGAGGACGAGGCCGTCCCCGACGACCCGCTGCCGCGCGACGAGGCCGCCGAGCGGCAGGAGTCGACGGTGCTGGCGAGTGCCTTCTCCTCGCTCCCCGAGCGGTGGCAGGCGGTGCTGTGGCACACCGCGGTCGAGGACGACGACCACGCCACCGTCGGCCGGCTCCTCGGCATCAAGGCCAACGCCGTCGCCGCGCTGGGCTTCCGCGCCCGCGACGGGCTGCGGAAGGCCTACCTGAGCGCCCACCTGGCCGCGGTCCGCGACGAGGCGTGCCGGCCCTACCGCGAGCAGCTCGCGCCGTACGTCCGCGGTCGGCTGCGCCGCGAGACCCGCGCCGACGTCGAGCGGCACCTGGACGGCTGCGCCGACTGCAGCGCGGGCGTGCTCGAGCTCGGCGCCCTCAACTCCCAGCTCGGCGCCGTGCTCGCGCCGGCGCTGCTGGGCGCCTCCGCCACCGGGTACGCCGCCGCGGCGACCGCGGCCGCCACCGGTGGCTGGGCCGGCCTGGTCGCCTCGCTCGGACGCCGGTTCCAGCGGTTCACCAACCCGGCCGTGGCCGCCGGGGCTGCGGCCGTCACGGCCGTCGCGGCGGTCGCCGTGACCGCGTTGGTGGTCACCAGCGCGCCCGAGGCACCGCCCGAGGCCGCGCCGCCGCCCGCGGCGAGCGCCCGCCCGACGGCGGTCCCGCCGCCGG